>NZ_JBHULX010000004.1:0-239047 GCF_042684685.1 Aquimarina hainanensis
ATTATAGGTCTTTATTTTTAGTATACGTAATAATTTTAAGTATTTATTATTATTAATTATTATTTTGTGTTTTATAATAGATTTTACTTATTAATTATAACCTATTTTAATAAGATATAAACGTTTATTTTTTTTAAGTAAGGTATTTATATGTAAATAGAATTTAAATACAAATACAATATGTTTCTGATGATTTTTATTAAGTAGGCGTAAAAAAAATCCTGTTTCATAAGAAAACAGGATTTTGTATACACGTGGAACAATTTTATTATTCATTAGAAGAATCACCATTCTTTTTTTTGTTGATGATTCCTTTTTTAGCATTTTGTTTTTTTATTTCCTCTCCAATTTGATTTGAAGCAGTAAAAGATGCAATCATATTATTAAGCATATCACTACCGGCTTGTGGAGAATTAGGTAATAAAATTAAATTACTATTTGTTTCTTCTCCGATAGATTGCAATGTATCGTAATGTTGAGTTACTACTATAAGGGCAGAGGCTTCTTGAGAATTGATTCCGACATTGTTTAATACATCAACACTTTCTTCCAGACCTCTGGCAATTTCTCTTCTTTGATCAGCAATACCTTGTCCTTGTAATCTTTTACTTTCTGCTTCTGCTCTTGCTTTGGCTACAATTTTAATCCTTTCTGCTTCTGCTTCGTATTCAGCAGCTATTTTTTCTCTTTCTGCTGCATTAATTCTATTCATAGCCTCTTTTACTTGTAAGTCAGGATCGATATCAGTTACCAAGGTTTTAATTATATCATATCCATAATTAAGCATTGCTTCGTTTAATTCACTTTTTACAGCGATAGCAATATCATCTTTTCTTTCGAAAACATCATCTAATTTCATTTTAGGTACTTCGGCACGAACGACATCAAATACATAAGATGTAATCTGATCATGAGGATTCTCTAATCGATAGAATGCATCATATACTTTATTTTTAATTACTTGAAATTGTACTGAAATTTTTAAACGTACAAAAACATCATCTTTGGTTTTGGTTTCGACGATTACATCTAATTGTTGAATCTTTAAAGTTATCTTTCCTGCTATTCGATCAATTAATGGAATTTTGAAATGTAAACCAGAATTTCTGGTGCTTAAATATTTTCCAAATCTTTCTATGATTATAGCGGTTTGTTGCTTGACGGTGAATATTCCTGTGAAGAGTATAATGACTCCTAAAAATATTAAAAAGTAAAATAAGATTGATCCCATAGTTTTGTTTAATTATTAGATTAAAATTTACAAATTTTTAATTAGACACTTGTCAGTTTGATATATAAATTAGTAGGGGAGGGCTATATATTGGTATATATAAATATAGAATTGTTACAATAAAAAGAAAGCCATCAGTATTGATGGCTTCTTTATTAAGATAATACGGTTTGTAATTGTTGTATTCGTCGTACTGTTTCTTCTTTACCCAAAATAGAAATAATCTCGAAAACATCGGGTCCTTGTAGAGATCCAACCAGGGATAATCGAAGTGGCATCATGATTTTTCCAAATCCTATTTCAGAAGAAGTAATCCATTGCTTTATACTGGTAGTTACCGTTTCTGTATCAAATTGTTTGATATTATTTATTTCATTAATCAGAGAACTCATGAGACTATTAGTATCTTCTTTCCATGCTTTTTTAGATGCTTTAGGATCATAGTTTTTAGGAGCCTGGAAGTAAAATTCAGAAAGATTCCAAAGATCTGTACTAAAAGTAGCTCTTTCTTTTACACTTTGTACAATTCGTGAAAGATCTAAATTTGTAGTGATTTCATGATCTTCTAATTGATTTTTGAAATTAGAAGTTAAAACTTGAAGGCTCAGATTTTGTAAATGCTGTTGTTGAAACCATTTGGTTTTTTCAGGATCAAATTTTGCACCTGCTTTATTTACTTTCTTTAAATCAAATTGCTGAATTAATTCTTCTAATGAGAAAATTTCTTGTTCAGTACCAGGATTCCATCCAAGAAAAGCAAGCATGTTTACAACGGCTTCTGGTAAATAACCATCTTGTTTGTAACCAGAAGAAGTTTCACTATTTTTTGGATCAACCCATTCTAAAGGAAAAACAGGAAAACCTAATTTATCTCCATCTCGTTTGCTGAGTTTTCCTTTTCCTATTGGTTTTAGGATAAGAGGAAGATGAGCAAAGGTTGGAGCTTCCCATCCCAATGATTGATATAGCAATACATGCAAAGCAAGCGAAGGCAACCATTCTTCTCCGCGAATTACATGTGTTATTTCCATAAGATGATCATCAACAATATTGGCTAAATGATAAGTAGGCATTCCATCACTTTTGAACAAAATTTTATCATCTAGTGTTTTGGTTTGTATAGTGATACTTCCTCTTATTTCATCGTGTAGTGATAGTATTTCATCTGCAGGAGTTTTGAATCTGATAACATAAGGTTCTCCAGAAGCTAGTTTTTTATTTATTTGATCTTGTGTTAATGAAAGCGAATTTTGAAGATGTTCTCTATTTGACCAATTGTAAATAAAAGTTTTTTTCTCAGATTCATATTGTTTTCTCAATGTATCAAGATCCTCAGCTGTATCAAAAGCATAATAAGCTTTTCCTTCATTGATCAATTGATCAGCATATTGTTTATATAAGTGTTTTCTTTCACTTTGTCTGTATGGACCATATTTTCCTTCTTTACCAGGACCTTCATCAAATGGAATATTACACCAGTTTAATGATTCTGTAATATAATCTTCCGCTCCGGGAACATATCTTTTTTGATCTGTATCTTCTATACGAAGAATAAAAGTTCCATTATTTTGTTTAGCGAATAAATAATTAAATAAAGCAGTTCGTACACCACCAATGTGTAATGGACCTGTAGGACTAGGAGCAAATCGAACCCTAATATTTTTTGTCATGGTAATTAGTTTTGCCTTTTATAACAATTAAAATAGGATCAAAGATACAATGTAATTATTGTAATAAAATGGTTTCTTAATTATTCCATGTTTTTTTTATCTATAGGTTTCATAGAATTCGGTACATGTTTGTTCATTATATGAAACCATAAAGGAGGAATTAGTGCAATAAGCATACTGGTTGGATATCCATAAGGGAGTTGTGGACTACTATCGTGGTGTTCCAATACTTGATATTTTTTAGAAGTGCGATGATGGTGATCACTATGCCGGGTGATTTCATAAAGCATAATACGACCTAGTAAGTGATTCGAATTCCATGAATGGATTGGTAGTATTCGTTCATATCTACCATTTTTCTTTTTGATACGTACAAGAGCATAATGTTCTACATAATTGATAGTCTCTAAGAGTAGAATAGAAATAATTGCTGCAATAAATACCACAAGTATTCCAGAGATAGTATAGCGATGGTAAATGAAGAAGAGATATAAAGATTGAAGTAATAGATAACACAACATATCATTGTGTATGGATATAAATTTTTTTCCTTTTTGTCGAAGAAGTTTTTTTTGTATTTGCCAGGCACTGATGTATTGACCATAAATAGAGGAAAACCAAAATTGATATATAGGTTGATTGTATTGTGCAGTGACTGGATCTTCTTTGGTAGCGACCCTGTTGTGATGCCCGTAATTGTGTTCGATAAAAAAATGCATATATAGGGTAGGAAGGAGCAGAAGTTTTCCTAAATATTTTTCTGTTCCTTTTCTATGACCTAATTCATGACCTACATTAATGGCATTAGAACTTAATACAATTCCTAATGAAATGGTTAGTCCGATACTTTCTGAAAGGGATAGATTATTTTTCGATGCTTCCAATACAGAGAATAGAATGTATATGATCAGTGGGATATTAATCCATAATAAGATATCAAAAAAAGAATCTTTGCTGTAATCAATAGATCCTTTTTTCATAGAAGATTGTTCTTCTGAATGTGTAAATAATTCAAGAACTGGTATAAGAATGAAACTAAATATAGGTGTTATGTATACAAAATAAGAGAGTTTATGTATTCCAATAAGTAAGGTAGCAGGGACGATAAAGGTCGCGAGGTATTGAAATTTTTTCATCGTTATATAATTTGTGGAAGTGTATTTTAGGAAATATAAGGATTCTATTAAAAATAAAAATGGTAGTTTTAAAGGTTAAAGTGTATAGATAGCTAGTAGACATGAGTAATTTTGAAATTATAAAGAGTAAATTAGAAGCTTTTATTAGAAAATTTTATGTCAATGAATTAATAAAAGGAAGTATTTTATTCGTTTCGATTGGTGTATTATATCTGATCGTTACATTGTTGATTGAATATTTTTTGTGGTTGCCTTCTATTGGTAGAAGTCTATTGTTTTGGTTATTTATTCTTGTAGCTATAGGATTACTGGTTAAGTTTATAATCATACCATTATTCAGATTATTTAGACTTACCAAAGGACTGAATTTTTTGAATGCTTCAAAGATGATAGGGAATCATTTTCCGGAAGTAAATGATAAACTAATTAATTTATTACAATTAAATGATGATGGTAATAAATCAGATTTATTAGCAGCGAGTATAGAACAAAAATCTTTAGAGTTAAAACCAATTCCTTTTAAAGTAGCAGTTGATCTTAAGAAAAATGTGTCTTATGCTAAGTATTTATTGATTCCACTTGCTCTTTTTTTACTAGTATCTTTTTTTGGAGGAATTCATTGGTTTTCGGATAGCTATACTAGAGTTGTTAATTATCAAACTGCTTATGTACCTCCGGCACCTTTCGAATTTTTTGTAGTTAATGAGGAATTGAATGCTTTAGAAAATCATGATTATGTATTAAAAGTAAAAACTGTAGGAGATGTTATTCCAGAAAATGCTAGTATACAATTTAATGATGAAAGTTATTTTTTGAAAAGTATAAGCGCAGGTTCTTTTGAATATAAGTTTACAAAACCTAAGAACGATATCACTTTTAGTATAGAAGCAAATGGTATTCATTCTAAAAAATATAAACTACAAGTAGTTCCTGTTCCTGTGTTATTGAGTTTTGATATGGTATTAGATTACCCTTCATATACAAAAAAGAAAGACGAGGTTATTAAGAGTTCAGGTAGTGCAGTGATCCCAGAAGGGACGAATGTAACTTGGAAGATTAATACAAGAAATGTAGAAAAGGTAAACTTAAAAACAATAGATACTGTAATATCTTTTAAGCAAAATAGAGAACAATTTGAATATACATCAAGAGTGTTTAATAATCTTGACTATTTACTTTCTACCTCTAATGCTAATGTGAGTGATTATGATAATTTATCTTTTTTATTGAAAGTAATAAAAGATCAATATCCGGAGATTAAATTACAAGCAAAAAGAGATTCATTGGGTTCTGAGAAAATGTTTTTTAAAGGAACACTTAATGATGATTATGGATTGCATCAATTAAATTTAGTGTATTATAACACAAAGAAACCAGACAGTAAAAATCGTATACGGATTCCTATTTCTAAAAATGTATACGAGGAATTCATTTATGTATTTCCTTATAATATCGAACTTACGGATGGAATAGATTATGAGTTTTTCTTTGAGGTTTCCGATAACGATGTATTGCATGGATATAAGAAAACAAAGAGTAAAGTATTTAATTATCGTGCATTGACAGAAGATGAAAGGAAAAATAAAGTATTGCAAGAGCAGAACAAAGCGATTTCAGGATTAAATAAATCTTTAAAGGAATTCAAAAACCAGGAGAATGAATTAAAAGAGCTTAGTAAATTACAAAAAGAGAAGAAGAAATTAGACTTTAACGATCAGAAAAAATTAGAGAATTTTTTAGAAAGACAAAAGAAAGAGGAGGAACTGATGATGAATTTTTCTAAGAAATTAAAAGAAAGTTTAGAAAAACATACATCAAAAAAAGAAGAACCTTTTAAAGATGCTTTAAAAGAACGCTTGGAAAGAAATGAACAACGGTTAAAGAAGAATGAAGAGCTTATAAAAAAGATTAATGAGTTATCAGATAAAATAGATAAAGAAAAACTAACCGAAAAGTTAGAGGATCTTGCTAAGGAAAATAAGAATATAAAAAGAAATTTAGAACAATTATTAGAGCTTACAAAACGGTTTTACGTAAAAGAAAAACAGGAAAAGATAGCAGATGACCTACAGAAGTTAGCAGAGAAACAAGAAAAATTGGCTACTAAAAATGAAGATGAAAACACTAAAGAGAAACAGGAAGAAATAAATAAGGAATTTAATGAAATAGAAAAAGAGCTGAAAGATCTTAAAGAACAAAATGAAGATTTGAAAAAACCTATGGATGTGGGAGCAAATGAAAAGGATAAGCAAGATATAAAAGAACAACAAAAGCAAGCTTCTGACAATTTAGAAAAAGAGAAAACTTCTGATGCAAAGAAAAATCAAAAATCTGCTGCTCAAAAGATGAAAGAAATGAGTGATAAAATGAAGATGCAGATGAGTGCAAATGGAGAAATAGAGATGATGGAAGATGAAGAAATGTTGCGTCAGATTCTTGATAACCTCGTTGATTTTTCAATAGAGCAAGAAGATCTGATGAACGATTTTAAAAATATTAAAATTGATAATCCTATATATTCAAGTAATCTTAAATATCAGAGTGTTTTGAGAGAAAACTTTTTACATATAGATGATAGTATTTATGCCTTAGCTTTGAGAACACCTAAAATTACAGAAGATATAACCGATAAATTGACAGAGATAGAATATAATATAGAAAATGCCTTAAAGAAATTATCCGATAATCAATTATTTCCTGCAACTTCTAATCAGCAATACACAGTAAAAGGAGCTAATGATTTAGCATATCAATTAAGTAGAATTTTAGGACAAATGCAAAATGCTACACCTTCTAGTGGAAGTGGTAAAAGCGGAAAGAATGAATTTCAATTACCAGATATTATAAAGAAACAAGGAGAGCTGAATCAAAAGATGGAAGAAGGAATGAAAAAAGGGGAAAGCCAAGGAAAAGGAAGTAAAGGAGAAAAAGAAAATGGTGAAAAGAAAAATACAAGTAAAGAAGGTGAGAAGAAAGGAGAGAATGATAACGGCAAAAAGAAATGGAAAGGAAAGAAAGATGGTAATAATAATGAAGGAGGAAATGGAGATGAACAAAGAAACGAGCAATTGCAAAGAGAAGAATTAGATGGAGAATTGTTTGAAATTTATAAACAACAATTAGAGTTAAGAAATAAATTACAGGATAAGATTGAAGAGATCGGCTTAGGAAATAAGAAGTCTAAAAATTTGCTTAATAGAATGAAACAAGTAGAAAGGGATCTTTTAGACAAAGGTTTCGATAAAGAGACATTAAAGAGAATGGTAAACTTAAAACATGAACTGTTTAAATTAAAAGAAGCAAGTTTTCAGCAAGGAGAAGATTCTAAAAGACAAAGTGAAACAAACAAAAAAGAATTCGATCAAGATAATCCGAGTATATTAAACGATGCAAAACAATATTTTAATACTACTGAAATTTTAAACAGACAAGTATTACCTTTGCGGCAAAAATACAAAGGAAAAGTTCAGCAATATTTTAAAGAGAAGAATGATTAATTTTTATTACGAAACTAGATATAATCTAGAGAATGAAGAACGTTTGAAAGAATGGATTAAAGATGTGATAATATCAGAAGAAAAAAGTATTGGTGAAATATCTTATATTTTATGTAATGATGAATATCTATTAGATATTAATCAACGTTTTTTAGAACATGATACGTATACGGATATTATTAGTTTTGATAACTCTTTAGGAAATCAACTAAGTGGAGATATTTTTATATCTACAGAAAGGGTAGAAGAAAATGCTAAATTATTTAAAGTATCTAATGAAGAAGAGATGCGTCGGGTATTGATTCATGGGGTGTTACATTTCTGTGGATACAAAGATAAAACGACAAAAGAAGAAGAACTAATGAGAAAGAAAGAAGATGAAAAACTTAAAATGTTCCACGTGGAACGTTGAGTAAAACATACAGTATGTTCCACGTGGAACAAATAAAATAAATCAAAATTAAGTGTTCCACGTGGAACATGTAACGAATAAAAAAACAGATGTTCCACGTGGAACAGATTATATAAAGTTATGTTTGAAAGAGAATATGATGTTATTGTAGTAGGAGGAGGGCATGCAGGTAGTGAAGCTGCGGCAGCTGCTGCGAATATGGGATGCAAAACATTGTTGATCACAATGAATTTGCAGAACATTGCTCAGATGAGTTGTAATCCAGCAATGGGTGGAATTGCAAAAGGACAAATAGTAAGAGAGATTGATGCTTTGGGTGGATATAGTGGAATTGTGAGTGACCGAACGGCCATTCAATTCAAAATGTTGAATAAATCAAAAGGACCTGCAATGTGGAGTCCAAGAGTTCAAAGCGATCGTATGAGGTTTGCCGAAGAATGGAGAAATCTTTTGGAACAAACAGAAAATCTTGATTTTTATCAAGAAATGGTAGGAGGATTGGTGATAGAAGGAAATAAAATTAAGGGAGTAAAAACATCATTGGGTGTTGAGATTAAAAGTAAGTCTGTTGTTTTGACTAATGGAACTTTTTTAAATGGTTTAATACATATTGGAGAAAAACAATTTGGAGGAGGAAGAGCAGGTGAAAAAGCAGCTACAGGAATAACAGAAGAATTGGTAACTCTTGGTTTTGAATCTGGAAGAATGAAAACAGGAACACCACCTCGTGTAGATGGACGTTCTTTGGACTTTTCTAAAATGATAGAACAACCCGGAGATGAACAACCCGAAAAATTTAGTTATTCGAATATGACATCCCCTTTGAAAAAACAAAGGTCTTGTCATATGACGTATACATCTCCTTTAGTTCATGACTTATTAAGAGAAGGGTTCGATAGGTCTCCTATGTTTAATGGAAGAATAAAAAGTATAGGACCAAGATACTGTCCGTCGATAGAAGATAAAATTAATAGATTTGCAGATAAAGATCGTCATCAGATTTTTGTGGAACCGGAAGGATGGAATACAGTAGAAATGTATATTAATGGATTTTCTACCTCTTTACCAGAAGATGTTCAGTTTAAAGCACTACGTTCTGTAGAAGGTTTTGAAAAAGTAAAATTCTTTCGCCCTGGATATGCAATAGAATACGATTATTTTCCACCCACACAGTTAAAACATACACTTGAGACTAAAATTATAGACGGATTATATTTTGCGGGACAAATTAATGGTACTACAGGATATGAAGAAGCTGCTTCTCAAGGATTGATGGCTGGAGTTAATGCCGCATTACAAGTTAAAGAAAAGGAACCTTTTATTTTAAAAAGAAGCGAAGCTTATATTGGTGTACTGATAGATGATCTAATTACAAAAGGAACAGAAGAACCTTATAGAATGTTTACCTCTAGAGCAGAATATAGAACATTACTACGACAAGATAATGCTGATTTTAGATTAACACCAAAATCTTATGATATAGGATTAGCTACAGAGCAGCGATTAAAAAGAATGGAGAAAAAAGAAAAAGAATCTTCTAATCTTGTTTCCTTTTTTAAAGAAACAAGTATTTCTCCAAAAGAAGCAAATCCTGTATTAGAGAAAAAAGGATCTTCTCCGATGAGTCAAAGTGGTAAACTTTTTAAATTGTTTGCCAGACCACAAATTACTTTAGAGGATGTGATTACTTTTGAGAAAGTGAAAGAGTATATAAATGAAAATAATCTAGAACAAGAAATTTTAGAACAAGCAGAGATTCAGGTAAAATATGCGGGATATATTGAAAAAGAAAAAAATAATGCAGATAAATTGAATCGTTTAGAAGATGTTCGTATTCCAGAAAATTTTGATTATTCTAAGTTGAAGTCATTATCTTTTGAAGCGAGAGAAAAAATGTCGAAAATTAAACCTAGAACGGTATCTCAAGCATCGAGAATTAGTGGAGTCTCTCCTAATGATATTTCGGTATTATTAGTATATATGGGAAGGTAATAAAAGATGTTCCACGTGGAACTTGATACTAAAAACACAAAAAACTATTAAAAATGATAGTTTTTTGTGTTTTTAGCATTTAAAAAGGAGTTTTTTGTTCAAAAAAGTATTTTTTATTCGTTGTATATATCAATATATACAGTAATTTTTTACATAATGATGAGTAATATAGATAAAAATAGTTTTCATATCCGTTGTATAGATCATACCATAACAAAAGAGGAATTTGAATTACATTTTTATAAAAAATATGAAATATTAGAAACCAGACCCAAATCTTGTATAGAGGAATTGGATAAATATTATGAAAGTGAAGATTATATTTCTCATACCGATTCAAAACGATCTGTTTTTGAAAAAATATATCAGGTAGTAAAGAAATATGCTATTAATAAGAAAGTATCCCTTATTACTAGTTTACATAAGGGAACTGGAAACCTTTTGGATATAGGAGCAGGAACTGGGGATTTTTTATTCCATGCAAAGAAAAACTCTTGGAAGATAAGTGGAGTAGAGCCTAATGATAATGCACGAAAATTAGCAGCATCAAAAAACATAGATCTAGATACTAATACAAGTATATATAATGATCATAGTTTTGATGTAATAACAATGTGGCATGTTTTGGAACATGTACCGGATATAGAAAAACAAATAAAAGAATTAAAGCGATTGCTTACTCATACAGGTAAATTAGTAATCGCAGTACCGAATTTTAAATCATATGATGCACAATTTTATAAAGAGTTTTGGGCAGCATATGATGTTCCAAGACATTTATGGCATTTTTCAAAAAATGGAATAAAAAATATTTTTGAGGAACAGGCTTTTGTTTTGGAACAAATCTTACCTATGAAATTTGATGCATATTATGTTTCCCTTTTATCAGAGAAATATAAGAATCAAAAAATGAATTTTTTTAGAGCTTTTTGGATTGGTTTTCTTTCGAATATAAAAGGAAGACGTTCTCAGGAGTTTTCTTCCCATATATATGTGTTTTCTAAAAAGTAAATAACAATCTATGCAATGTTAGTGTTGTATGATTTTAGAATAAATAATCTATAATTAATATTTATACAAATAGTATTAATTATTGTTTTTTATTATATTATAATAATTTGATAGACAATCGCTATTACATCACATTAACTTTGATATTTTTGTGCTGAAATTAATCTTTATTAAAATGAAAAAGTGTATATGGATTGCAGCTGCTTTTCTTACGTTAGCATCATGTAATCAGCCAGCTGAGAAAACAGGATATGTAAATAACACAAAAGTAGTTTCTGATTACAAAGAAATGAAAGAAGCTCAGGATAAGTGGACAAAAAAGAATGATGAAGTAAGAGCTGAGCTAGAAGCTAAAGCAAAGCAATTTCAAACAGAAGTTCAAGGTTATCAAAACATAATGAAGTCTATGTCTGCTGCGAATAGACAAAAGAAAGAGCAGGAGCTGATGACAAAACAGCAACAACTTCAGCAAGAACAACAATTGAAGATGCAGGAAATTCAAAAAGGAAGTCAGGCAGAAATTGATTCTATTATCACCAAGGTAAAAGGTTTTATCAAGGAGTATGGAAAGAAGAATCAATACACCTACATTTATGGTGATACAGAAGGGGCTAATATTTTATATGCCAAAGAAGCATTAGATATTACAGACGATATCCTGAAAGAACTTAATGGAGAAGAGAAAACATCTGATTCTAAAGAATAAAATTGATTAAAACTTGACAGCCTCATTAAATAAAATTAATGAGGCTTTTTTTTATGATAAATAAATGACTTTTAGGTAGAAAAAAAATAATTTTTATACACTTAAATGAAAAAAAAGAGATTACTATATCGTTATTTTTTTTCAGTTTGTCGTATAAATTTGTCGTTTTTAGCTATTTGAAATTGAAAATTTGTGTAGATAAAAGCACTATTTTTATAGCACATCTAGATGTTCTTTAAAGAAAATTATTATAATTCATAGTCGATATTATAGGATAATTTTTCTTTTTTTTATCTATAACATACTGATTTACTTTTTTTTATGTATATTATAAAGCTTTAAAAGTAATTAGTTGTATAAAGAAATTAGTATAAATAAATAGAGTAGGAATATTATTACAAAAAAAAATTAAAATAAAGTTTGATATAAATAATTAATTTATAAATTTAGGACTTTACTAAAATTATATTAACAATATTATCAACAAGCGCCCCAAATCGCTGAAGTAATATTCCCTTCACCTTTTTAATAAGTGTGATGTTATGAAAAAAAAACTTAACCTGTCGTCCCTAGCATTCGTGCTACTATTTTGTATGTTATCATATAAAATGGTAGCTCAGACTATATCTAAACCTCAGTTTTATATTAATGATATTTCAAACACAGCAGAAATTGCCTGTGTTAATCAAAATACACCCAATCGATCTGCCGTTGCAGAATACAATGGTCCTTCAGGTTTTTTTGGTATTGGAACCAGTTTTATGCTGGAGTTATCTGATGCAGATGGTGTTTTTTCTGATACGACTACCACAGAATTAGCAAGCTTTACGGCTGAATTTCCTATTACACCAGCATTCAAATTAGACTTTGGTCCTTTTACAATTCCAATTGAATTAAGAGGTGAAAATTTTAGTTTACGTGTTAGAGCGGTAAAAACAGACAGTTCTGAATTTATAGGTGATATCAATACAAACATACCTATTTATTATTTCGATACTAGTGTAGGAGTAACTCTATCAGGGCCTAATCCAGATGCTAACAATGTTGCGATATGTCAGGGAGAGTCTGTTACATTGACTGCGCGTCCAGAAGGGTTTGCTGAATATATATGGAAATTTAATGGAAATATATTAGCAGGTGAAACAGGATCTACATTAGAAAATGTTACGCAAGAGGGAAATTATGAGGTACAGATTGATTTTGGTTCCTGTAATTTGCGTTATGATTTTAGTCGTGCAAGTATAGATGTTTTTTATTTAAATAAAACCACTGCCTTTATTGATACCGGAGGAATAACTCCTCCTTTGGAATTTTGTCCGCAACAGGTTAATAAACTATTGAGTTGTAATATTAAAGATGAAGCCTATACGTATCAATGGTTCTTAGACGGTGTTGCAATAGAAGGCGCAAATAGTTCTATTTATCTCTTGCCAGACAGCAATTTCGCAGGGAACTATACCGTACAAGTGGATGCTTCAGATCTTTGTACTGAAATATCAAACCCTGTAGAGGTTATTAATTTAGGTTCTGATATTTTGACGAGACCACCTCCGGAGATGATCCTGATGCCGACAGAAATAATAACACTCGCTATTACTACAAATGCACCTGACGGAAGTACCATTCAATGGTTTGAAAATGGAAATCCGATCACAGGTGCAACTGGTCTTTCTATAACGACCTCAAGTCCTGGTGTATATAGAGTAGATGTTACTACTAATGATGTTTGTAATAGTGTATTACAGTCAGAAACTGAAATTTTTATTCCTACAGACTTTAAACCTGTTATTGCATCAGTTATTGATTGTGATGCCAGTGTTGCTACAATTGCCTTAGAAAACTTATTCGGAATAACACCGGGAAATGTAGAGGTTCCGTTAACACCTGAGCAATATGATTTCTTCTCTTTTGAATGGTTTAAATCAGGTCAGACTACAGGAGAAACAGGAACTACTTATGCTGTAAATGGAATAGATGAAAATGACGTCTATACACTAGAAGTAAGTGTAAAATCAGGTGGATTTCAACCGGATGTATCTAATGAGCTTACTATAGAAATCCTAGAAGATTCAATCGAAATAACAGCTGATCCGGAAACAATCCCTTTTAATGGAAGTGTTACCCTTTCTGTACCACAAAATGCCAATTATATTTATGAATGGTTTAGAGTAGTGGATGGAGAAAATACAAGTATTGAAGGAGAAACAACAAATCAGTTAGTAGTACAGGAAGCAGGAGATTATTTTGTAAGAATAACTTCTGGAGAATGTGTATACGATACTCCTATAAAAGAAATAAGAAATGAAATAGCGTTATCAAGTTTTATCCCAAACGTGGTAACGATCGATGGAAATGGGGTTAATGATTCTTGGAATTTACCAGATGAATTAACGAACAGTCAAGAGGTAGAGATAACGATATATGATTCAAGAGGGAAAGTAGATCTACAGAAAACCAATTTTCAGAATGGAGATTGGCCAGAAAATTCTGGATCATCTGCTAAAGATGGAATATATTACTTTGTGATAACAAAAAACAATTCCGTAATACGAAAAGGTTCAATTACGGTAATGAGATAATCTATGATCAGAAAACTATTTTTGTTTGGTATGTTTTGCACAGTTTTCAATATAACGAAAGCACAGGAAGAGAGTACAAATTTTGGTGTACTTCCTTCGGATATACCTACCCATAATTTGGTAAAGTACAATCGTTTTTACTTTAACCCTACCTTTTCTTTAGTAAGAGAAAATAAGAAATCTATTAACGTTTACAATAAAGTTCAATGGGCTTCTTTCAATGATAATCCGCAGACTTTTTTGATAAACTATACTTCTAATTTTGATGAAAGAATGGGAGTAAGTATTGGTCTGCACCAACAAAACGAAGGAATTTACCGGTATTTTGGAGGGGTTGCTAATTATGCATATCGAGTAGAAATAGACAGAGACATGAATCTTACTTTTGGTATGAACCTAGGGTTTTCTCAAAGTGGTATAAAATCAAATATAGATGCGGCAACCATCGATGATGGCTTTACTCTTAATAATGGATTACAAGTAAACGATCCGCTCATTATTAATTATGAGAAGAGTTCGGTTTTCTTGTTATCACCGGGAATTAATTTTAATTACGATCAATTTGATGTAGGGGTTGCGGTAAGCAACCTTGTTGCGTATAATTTAACTTCTAGTGAATTAGCCACAGATAATATGACTATTTCAGGGCATGCGATGTATACGACTAGTCTTGAGAGAAGATCAGATAAAACAGTTAGAGCAATGGTATATGCCAGTATGCCATCAGAAGGAGATTTGAGATATGGAGCGAATGGAATTGTCGAATTACCAAAATTAGGGTGGGCTCAATTAGGATATAATAGTTTTTATGGAGCTTCGCTGGGAGTAGGAGCTAATATTTCGCCAAAAGTTTCTATTGGATATACCTATGAAACAGGCTTTGGGGACACTAGCAATTTTGGTGCAACTCATGAAGTGGGGTTAGCATATAACTTTAATGTAGATGATAGAAAAGGAAGAAGTAGAAAATCATCCTCTCAAAAAGCATATGAAGCTAGAGATTCAGAAATAAGAAGATTAAAGAAAGAAATATTACAGCAAAATAAGCTAATTCAGGAATTAAGAGAAAAGAATGGAGACTCTTTATCCGAAGCGCGTAGAGCTATGAGTAGGTTAGAAAGATCTATTCAGGAAGCCAAAGAGGAAGAAGCAAGACGAGCAAAAGAATTGGCAGAGCAAAGAAAAGAAGAAGTAGAATTGCTCAATAGAAGGTCACAACTGGAGAGAGAAATGACCGAACAGCAACGTGCAGAAGAAGAACGTTTACGATCCAGAAGTCGATTATCTGTTGATATGACAGCTGAGGAGCGAGCAGCGGAAGAGGAGCGATTAAGAGCAAGAAGAAAACTAACAGCAGAAATGACAGAGCAGGAAATTGCTGAAGAAGAAGAGCGATTGAGAGCGAGTCGAAAGCTAACTGCTGAAATGACAGAGCAAGAACGAGAAGAAGAGGAAAGAAGATTACGTGCAAGTAGAAAGCTAACAGCAGAAATGACAGAAATTGAAATTGCTGAACAAAAAGCTAAGGAAGAAGAAGAAAATTTATCAGAAGAAGAGAAAGAAGTAATTAAAGAAATAGAAAAAGAAGAAGCTGCCAGAGAAGCAATTGCAGCAAAACAACAAGCGGAAGAAGATGCTAGAATAGAAAGAGAAAAAGAAGAAGCAGAGGCTACTAAGAAAAAAGAAGAAGAAGCAAAAGCTGAAGCTGCTCGTGTGGCTGAAGCTACTAAAAAGCAAGAAGAGGCTGCAAAAGCTGCTGCGGAGGAAGAAGAACGCCTAAGAGCACAGCGTAAATTAGAAATGGAGATGCAGGAACAGCAGCTTCAGGAAGAGAAAGAAGAAGAAGAACGTCTAAGAGCTAAGCGTCAGCTAGAAATGGAAATGCGAGAGCAAGAGCTTCAGGAGGAAAAGGCAGCAGAAGAGGAACGATTAAGAGCAAAACGTCAATTAGAGATGGAAATGCGAGAGCAAGAGCTTCAAGAAGAGAAGGCGGCAGAAGAGGAGCGATTACGTCAGGAAGCAGAGGCAGCTCGATTAGCAGAAGAGGAGCGATTACGTCAGGAAGCAGAAGCAGCTCGATTAGCAGAAGAGGAGCGATTACGTCAGGAAGCAGAGGCAGCTCGATTAGCAGAAGAGGAGCGATTGCGTCAGGAAGCAGAAGCAGCCCGATTAGCAGAAGAGGAGCGATTACGTCAGGAAGCAGAGGCAGCCCGATTAGCAGAAGAGGAGCGATTACGTCAGGAAGCAGAGGCAGCCCGATTAGCGGAAGAGGAGCGATTACGTCAGGAAGCGGAAGCAGCTCGACTAGCAGAAGAGGAGCGATTACGTCAGGAAGCGGAAGAAAAAGCAGCAGAAGAGGAGCGATTGAGAGCGCAACGACAACTGGAAATGGAAATGCGTGAGCAACAGCGATTGGAAGAGGAAGCAAGACAAAAAGCAGCAGAAGAAGAACGTTTAAGAGCACAACGACAGTTGGAGATGGAAATGCGCGAACAAAGAAGATTAGAAGAAGAAGCGAAGCAAAAAGCAGAAGAGGAGCGATTACGTCAGGAAGCAGAAGCAGCTCGATTAGCGGAAGAAGAACGAAAAAGACAGGAAGAAAAAGAACCTGAGAATATTCAGGATATCCAAAAAGAATTAGATAACAGTAGTCGTATTACTGATAAGTTAATTGCGAGTAGAGACTCATTACTAACTTCTGGATTAAATGTAGACAAACGTGAATTTAATAAACTTCTGGAATCTCTTGTTAATATGAACCAGGATGCAGATGAAGTAAGAAAAGAAAGAAATCCAATTAGTTCTAAGCGATTAGTTGCTAAAAATAGATTTGTAAAATTTGCTGAAACTTCCAGACCGGAAGCGAGAATCGCTACAAAATACATTGCAGGATATCCAGAAGGATACTACCTGATCGGAAATGTATTTAAAGGAGGAGAATATGCAGAACGATTTAAGTCAGCATTACAAAACGATTTAGGATTTAATAATACACAAGTGATTGTAAATCCAGAAAATGATTTCCAATATGTAGCAATTGAATCATATCGAAGTAAAGATGAAGCGATAGAAAAATACATGAGCAGTATTGATAACAGGTATTTAGGAGATATGTGGATTCTGAATATTGCTAGAAATAGAGTAGAATCATTTAAGCGATTATTACAAGAAACAAGAATTATAAAGGCTACCGTAAAAGAAGATAATGTATTAACAGAAAATTTATCCTTTATCGGAGGTCATAATATAGAAAATGGATATTATTTAATAACAAACATTTTTAAACGAGAAAATTATTTCGAACAAGGAATGGCTAAGTTAAGAAGTCAGGGATTAGAGCCTCAGCACTTTAGAAACCCTAAAGATAATTACATCTATGTGTATCTTAAGAGGTTTGATTCTCTTGACGAAGCTAAACAAAGCTTATTCTCTAATGTCGATAATACATATGACGGTGAACTATATATTTTAAAAGTACAATAGTAGCTTAACTAACACACAAAAAATGAAATTCAACCCCAAAACTAACAGCTTATGAGAACAAAGATATACGTAAAGATAGCTGTAACACTGTTGCTAGTGTCCATTTTCACGATGGAATTTACTACAGCGCAGGTCGCTTTTAGAAAACCGCTAAATAACGCCAGTGATATCACGATTAAAGGAAATATGCAGATGATCGGTAATGCGGTTACCGGACTAAGTGGTTTTCATCATGGAGTAAACTATAATCCAAACGATGATTTTGATTTAGGTTGGTCGAATGACCGTAGAAATGTGGGTTATATTGATATTGATTCGGATCCGACCACCTTTAGTTCGAGTAGTGCTGACCTTCATATTACAAATACAGCCTGTGCTAAAATTGCCTATGTTGGATTGTATTGGGCAGCTACGTACTTTACACAAAAACTAGCAAATGGAAAACCAGTAACAGTTGGTTTACCTCTGCCAGATCCAAGACCTGACTTTAGAACGATAAAACTACGAACTCCGGGAGCTGCAGCTTATGTAGATGTAACTGCTGAAGCGGGTGATGAAGGGGTAATATATGATGGATATAGAAATACATCGACCAACCCTGGAAACGTAGGAGCGAATGATTTGACTTATGTTTGTTATGCGGATCTTACAGAAGACTTTAAAAAATTAAAAGAAGCAGGTGCAAGTATTAATGGAACCTATACTGTAGCCAATGTTAGATCAGCAACAGGGAATAGTGATTCTCCTGGAATTTCTAATGGATGGACATTGGTGATTATCTATGAAGACCCCGCCTTACCCGAACGATATTTTAGTACACGTCATGGGTTTTTAGCAATATCTAATGCGGATAGAAATTTTGTATATGATGGGTTCCAAACCTTACCGCCTCCTAATGATGTAAGAGCGAGATTTGGAGTAGCTACTTTAGAGGGGGATTATGGTATTCCTGGGGATAGATTATCGATTTTACGAGAGCCTTTAGGAGGGTCTGCTTTGAGTTTATTTTCTAATCCTGCTAATGGAGAAGACAATTTTTTTAATTGCTCGATTACTGTTGATGGAAATTATAATACTGCCAGAAACCCAGCTTCGGAGAATACCTTGGGGTTTGATGCAGATATTTTTGATATCCCAAACCCTAAAACTGCACCGGGAGGAGAACCTTCTTCTATTGGCTGGAACCAAACAGAAGTTGAGTTTACTGCAGGAACCACCGGGGATTGGTATCGTATTTTCCTCAATATGTTTAGTGTAGATATTATTGAGCCAGAACTAAAGGTATTTAAACGAGTATTAGATGAAGATTTAAATGACATTACTGGAGGAGGCGTAACATTAGGGCAAAGTTTATACTATGAGCTCACAATTCAAAATCAGGGAAATGAAGATATTATCAATGCTTTCATCAACGATGAATTGCCTGCTAATATTGATTTAAATGAAATGCTCATAACTGTTCCGACAGGAGTAACTTATACTATTGATGATGTTAATAGGTCAATCCGTTTTGATATTGCGGATAACATTGTCGAACGTTTTGATCCTTCATTTACCATTCGATTTGGCGTAAATGTAGTTAATACTTGTCAGGATTTAAGAGACGCCTGTAGTAAGGATATTCAAAATATAGCAAAAGCCACCTACACAGGAGAAATTTCCGGAACAACTAATTCAGGGGAAGATAGTGTCCTTGGACAAGATTCTTGTCAGGCAGATATTGCAGGAGCGTCTAATTTCTTGATTAATCCTGGAGACTGTAATGGAGATTTTGAAGACTTCTTTTGTCAGGGAACACATACATTAACTGCCGGAGGTGGTTTCCCTACCTATGTTTGGACTAATTTAGATAGTGGTGCGGTTGTCGGGAATGCGCAATCATTAACTATCACATCAGGAGGACGATATAGAGTTGATAAAACTGGAAATCCGGATTGTAATGATATGTTCGAAACTTGGACAGTAGATTCATTTACGGATGTAGTAAACCCAATAATTGCTATTGCTAATGACCCTGCAGTAAATGGAAATATCAGGACGTGTGCAGCGGATGGACGAGAAATGCCGGAGTTGTTCCTGTGTGGAGCCAATGATGAAATTGTTTTAGATTCTGGGTTTGCGGCAGCTACCAGTATTCTATGGCAGCGTTTAGATCCGCTTAGTTGTCCAACTGTAGATAGAGATCCAAACTGTCCTACTTTAGATTCTGAATGTAGTGGATTTTGGACTAATGTGGGAAATGCTAATGATCAGGTATATACGGTAACAGAGGCAGGAGAATATAGAATTAGAGCGACTTTTGATAATACTTGTGACATTGACTTCTATTTTAATGTATTTAAAAATAGCTTTGAACCTAATTTAGTTATTGTAAAAGATATTATTTGTGGAAATCCGGGAACGTTAAATGTACAGAATTCTTCAGATCAATATGAATATCAATTAATCACTCCCGAAACCAATACGACTATTGGGTATCAAGATTCTGCTACGTTTAGCGGATTAACAGAAGAAGGAACATACCAATTAAATGTCCGTCAAAAAACAGGAGCCAATGCATGTATTTTTACGGCATCCAGATTGATGGAAGAATTAGAATCAGATGTAGAAATTACCGTGAACAGTCCAGATTGTCCTACCGATCAGGGAAATGTGGTGATTACAGTAACGAACAGTCAGGCAAATTATTTATATACGATTACGAATACAGCAGGAACCTATACAGTCACCACTGGAAATGTAACAAATACGAGTCATACATTTAATAACCTTAATCCAGATGATTACCAGGTAGAAGTAGAATCTTATGATGGAGATTGTATTGAAACCAGAAGTATTACTGTACTAGATGCACCTGATTTTACAGCGACTGCTGCTGTAACAAGTGATCTTAGATGTAATCCGGGCTATCAGCCGGATCCGACACTGAATGATGAAAATCACCCTAATTTTGATCCAACGGCTCCACCTTTTGATGATAGAGAATTTATCGCAGAGATTACAATTACGACGAATGGAGGATCAGGTAATTTTACATATTCTCGAGTAGGAACTACAGAGACGACAGGAGATAACCCTATTGAGGTAACAGTTGCAGGAAATTATACCTATATTGTTTCTGATATAGATACTGGATGTACGGCTACCACAAATGAAGTTACTGTGAATCCGTATGTTCCCGTAACAGGAACTATTGCAGGAACAAATCCTGTGTGTGCCGGAGAAACAGGATCTATTACTGTTACTGTAACAGCAGGAGAAGCTCCCTATACATATGAATTAAAAAATATAACCGATTTAGCCGTTGCCTTACAAACTGAAACTACCAGTAATACGACACATACGTTTGTAAATGTGGCTACAGGAACATATCTGGTAACAATGTCAGACCGTTTTGGATGTCCGGTGGATTCTAATCAGGTAACAATTTCTGAACCAACAGCTATAACAGCAACAGTAGCGCATACTCAAATCTCTTGTGATGTGCCACAGGGTACGATTACGGTTACAAGCCCGACTAATGGTACTCCTCCATATTTTTATAGCATAGATGGTACAGATTATACTAATACTACGGGTTCTTTTACAGGGCTGGCGAGTGGCGATTATAATGTGTATATAAGAGATGGAAATACAACCGCTTGTCCGGTTTTATTATCAACAGTGACAATTGATCCTTTGCAGGAAGTAACAGATATAGATTTTGATATTGATAATATAAATTGTACCACAGGAACAAATCAAGAAGGAACGATAACGGTATCTGCTACTGGAACAAATGGAGTGACAGCCGCTGATTTTGAATATAGAATTACATTACCGCTAGCAAATGCAACTGCCTTTGCTGCTACGACAATTTATACATTACCTGTTGGGACATATACTTTCGAAGCAAGAACAACTTCGGATAATTGTATACGATCAGAACAGATTACGATTAACCCGGTAGATAATATAGCCGTAACAGCTAATAAATTAAGGGATGTTACTTGTGTTGATGATACTGATGGAGAATTTACATTTACGACTACCGATTTTGCAACGACCTATAGTTATACTGTGACAGGACCCCCTACATTTACACCAATATCTGTAAATAATACTTCAGCAGCTTCTCCGGCAACTGCAATTACAGGTGGAGCAGGAACATATACTATCACAGTAACAGATGATTCTACTAGTTGTAGCCAGACAGCAACTGTAGAAATTAATGAACCGGCAGATCCTTTGACATTTACTTTTAATGTCGATGATACAGATTGTGGAGCCTCGAATGGAATTATTACTGTGACAGCTACAGGAGGAAGAGGAGGGTATCAATATGAATTAAGAGATGCTACTAATACGACAGTTATAGAAAACTTTTCTACGTCGAATATATTTTCTCCTTTAGCAGCAGCTACCTATACAATTAATGTTAGAGATGGTAATGATACAACAGCTTGTTTGGCAGTTCCACAACAGGCTACAGTAGATACATCTTCACCTCCGACAATAGCAAGGACAGATGCAGATTGGTGTTATACCAGTGCTGATCCGGCTAGTTTGGAAATTACAATAACAAATGGAGTAGCTCCATATACTTATACAGTAAATGGAGGAGGTGATCAAAATGCAGTGACGAACCCATTTACGATCTCAAACCTTTCACCGGGAATTCAGAATATTATAGTAAAGGATGTTAATGGGTGTACCTCAAATACCATTACCGAAACGATTCAACCACAAATAGCAATTTCTGCTGCTTTGGATAAAAACCTAGACTGTACACCGGGTAATAATAATGCGTCTATTAGTGTTACTCCTACAGGAGGAAACGGAGGGGATGTGATTACAGTTGAGATTGACGGAACTGGTGGTTTTGTGGCAATTCCAGGTACTTGGGGAACCTCTCCTTTTAGTATCGATACAGCAGGAACATATCAATTCCAGGTAACAGATAGTGAATCATGTACAGCAGTTTCTAATATTATAACTGTTACTGATAATCCGTTACCAGTAGCTACAGCTACAGCTAATCACGTAACCTGTAATGGACTATCTAATGGATCAGTTGAAATTACAGTTGACACTTCTGTCGGAACTCCTCCGTATCAGATTAATTTTAATGGTCTAGGAAATAGTAATAATACTTCTTATGGAGGATTAGCTGCAGGACCTTATAATTATGTAGTAACAGATGGTAAAGGATGTAGTGAGACATTTAGTATTACAGTAAATGAACCGGCGGCTATTGGTGCCACCATTAGCAGTACACCATTGGAATGTGATCCAACACCACCACCAACATTAGGTACAATCACTGCAAGTGCGGTAACAGGAGGAACTATTTCTACAACAGGGTATATATATACGATTCATGATAGTTCAGGAGCTTTGGTTACTGATCCTTCATTAACTCCAGGAAATACGATCACAACTACAGCTACTTCAGTTACTTTTGGAGGATTAGATTTTGGTTCATATTATATTCAGATAGTGGATGAAAATGGATGTGAATTTAGATCTCCATTAGAAGAAATATCATCTCCACCAGATGATTTAGATTTTGTAGCAGTTGCTGTGGCTTCTGATTGTAATACAAACGGAGCAGTGTATGATGTGTTCATTACTAATGGAGCAAGAGATTATGAAATACGAATAGTAAACCACCCGGATCCTATTCTAAGTACGTTTAGCCTTACTAACGGGAATGTAGATCCAAGTTCTCCGGTACCACCTGCACCATTTGTGTTAGATGCGACTCCAGGAGGAAATGTACACCAATTTACAGGACTGACATTTTCGATTCCCTATATTATAGAAGTTAGAGATAATGGAGGATGTGTATATCAAGAGCGATTAGTGCCGACCAACGGTCCTTCTGCAATTTCTTCTGTAGAAGTAGCTACTAGAGATATTACATGTAATGGTTTAACTGATGGAGAGTTTGAATATACAGTTAATAATTACACAGGAACTGATATTGAGTGGGAAGTATACAGAAACCCTGGAATATTAGTACCTATATTAAGTGGTTCGAATTCTTCTGCAGGAGCACCGTTTACAAATACAATAACGGGAATTCCTCAAGGAAACTATTATGTAATCACTTTTACCCCTACAGAAGAATTCTGTGGTACAAGGTTAGATTTTACTATAGAAGAACCTCCTTTATTACAATTTAGTCTAGGAACACCGACTGTGGGTAATTGTAATCAGGATTCGCAAATTGTAGTGACAGCACAAGGGGGGAGACCTCCATATCAATATGCTGCTGTATTAGATGGAGTAACTCCGGTAGCAGCTGATTTTGGAGCTGATAATGTATTGGTTTTAGATCCAAATGCAGGAGCTGACTTAGATTGGGATATTTATGTGACGGACGCGTCTAATTGTACCATTGCACATCAAGATGTGACAATTACATACACAGCTGATCCGGCATTTAATTTACCATTACCTACTCATGTAGATGATGCTTGTAATTTTGATGGAAGTTATGAGTTTACTGTGACGGCTACTGGAACAGGTCAGCTGGAATATGGGATTGATGATGGAGATCCAGCGACAACAGATACCCCATCTTTTGTGACAGACACTCCAAATGATGGATCATTTACTTTTACCGTTACAGGACCAGGAACATATAATTATTTTGTAAGAGATCCGAATGGATGTTCGGATACAGGACAAATCATAGTTCATCCAGAATTATTGATTGATGCAGTGCCTGGTGTTATACCTACATGTACCGCAGCAGATGGAACGATTATAGCTACGGTAAGCGGTGGATCTGCAATGGCGAATTGGACTTTTACGCTAATTGATCTTGCTACTGGATCTGCGGCCGTGGGAGTGACACAAGCGCCTGGACCTAATGTAGCAACTCAGGTTACCTTTAGTAATGTACAACCAGGTAATTATAGAGCAGAAGTTGTTGATGCTGTTATAGGGCCTGCGCCAGGCGGTTGTACCGAGACAGATACAATTACTATTGATGACCCTGTACAACCAACTTTATCTCCGGCAACAACTGCTAATGTTAGTTGTAATGGAGGAAATGATGGTAGCATTTTAGTGAATTTAGATGCTGCAACAGCAACGGAAGGACCGTATACGTATCAGTTGTTCGAAACAGCAACTAATACGCAGGTAGGAGTAGACCAGATAGACAATCCATTGTTTGCAATAACAGGAACTCCTTCTACACCAATTACAGCTAGAGAATATAGAGTAGTTGTGACATCTTCTAAAGGGTGTCAGGTAGTAGAACAACCAATTACTATATTAGAACCTTCTCAGGTAACAGCTTCTTCTGCACGGACAAACTATGCTTGTGGAGGGGATAACATACCGAATTATCCGACAATTACTATTACAATCGCAAATGGAACACCTCCGTATTATGTTTCATATACAGGACCGGGAGGGTTGAATGTTTCTGATATTGAAGCGACGGATACAGGAGGAACTTCTCATTCATTTGAGGCAACTGTTAGCGGAACCTATGATATTACAGTAAAAGACAGTAATGGATGTAGTATTTTGACACCATTACAAGAAATTATACCAACATTCCCGATTATTACTAATGAAATGGTAGTAAGGGATGCTACGGCAGTGAATGCAGGAGAAATTTCCTGCGATAACCCAGAAACGGTTATTGTTTCAGTTGCTGATGATGGTTTAGGAACAGGTGATTTCCAATTTGAAGTTGTAGAGACTGGGGCAACCATTAATACTCCAGCATTAGATTTTGATGCACAGTTTACATTACCGGATTCTGGAGAATATACTTTTATTATCACGGATGATAGAACTGGATGTACAGAAACAGTAAAGTATACGGTTGATCTATTTGATACAATAACAGTAACAGCGACTCAGGTAGACCCTGTAAGTTGTTTTGGAGATCTAACGGGCTCTATAAATATAAATGTATCTGATTATACAGGAGCATATAATTATACTATTGTAAATACGGTATCAGGAGCACCAGTTACCAATGGAGTAGGAAACACGTCTACTAATCCTTTATTGGTAGGGAGTCTTCCTTCAGGAGTATTTAGAGTAGATATAGAAGCATTAGATCATCCTTTCTGTGATGAGTCATTTAGTACGGTTACTATAACCAGTCCGGACTCTGCAGTAGGTGTTACCTTAGAGAGTAGCAGGGTTACTTGTAACCCGGGAAGTGATGGAAAAATTCAGGCTGTTGCTAGTGGAGGAGCAGGTTCTTTCCAGTATCAATTAGAAAAACCAGCAGGAAATATATTGGTTCCTTATGGAACAAATACTACGGGAATATTCGAAGATTTAGATCCGGATGCTGCGAATGATTATACAGTACGTGTACGTGATGCGAATGGATGTGAAGCTTCTGAAACAATTAACATCCCAGCTCCGGTAGCTACGGGTGTAACGACTTCTTCTACAGATGTTACCTGTTTTGAAGGTACCGATGGTACAATTACAGCAGTAGCAAACGGAGGTCAGGGACCAGGAACCTACTTGTTTAGATTAGAATTCCCAGGAGGTGTTATTTCAGATGCGGTGACTAGTACTACAGATACACATGTGTTTACTGATTTACCTGCCGGAAATTATACGGTGTTGGTTAGTGATGATCTTACTTGTGAAAGTTCAGAAGCTAGAGCTGTTATAGGACCAGCAGAAGTAGAAGTAGAGATTGCAGTAACAGAGATTACATGTGCTGATATGGCACCAGATGTGACTGTGACAGGTATTGGTGGTACAGGTTCGTATACTTTTAGTATGGACGGAATTAATTTTGTAGGAAGTGGAACAACCCATACGTTTGCAGATTTAGCTCCGGGAACGTATCAGTTCTATGTAAGAGATACAAATGGTTGTGAGGCTGCTCCTCCTTCTAATGAGGTAGTAGTAATCTTACCAGATCCTTTACAGCTTAATTTAGATGAAAATAATACAGCAATTGTATGTTTTAGTGAACGTACAGGGTCTATTGATTCACAAGTAAGTGGAAGCCTGGGAGACTATCAATATGAAATTACAGGAACGGATTATCTGGGAGCAACAGTTAACATTGGTCCCCAATCAGAAAGTTTCTTTGGAGAGTTACTTGCAGGAACCTATACGTATACAGTGATGACAGATCCAGGTTGTCCAACGGTAACATTGCCGTTTAACATAACACAACCAGAAGAATTTGTAGTTACTGCAGTACCACAAGATATTAGCTGTAATGGAGAAACAGATGGTAGAATTGAAATTACAGCAACAGGTGGAAATCAGACGGATTCTTCAGGTTCAGGAGAAGTAATAGGATATGTGTATACCTTATATGCGAGTAACGGAGAACCTGTATATAGATTGGTTAGTGATGAAATAGATCAAACGATAGGAATTCATGTTTTTGAAGACCTTCCTGCTGATACATATACTGCAGAGGTAACAGATGCTAGAGGATGTCCTTTTTCTATAAGTGATTTAATAATAGAAGAACCAGCTGCAATTACAGCGGATATTATTGCTACAACACCAGAGCAGTGTGCAGGAGATATGAATGGAACAGCGAATGTGTCAATTACTGGAGGAGTGCCTGGATATTTTTGGAGTATAACAGGAGAAGATGCTAGTTTTGTTCCTGTACCAGATCCTACTAATCTTGAATTGACAAATCTTCCGGGAGGAATTACCACATTATTTTTAAGAGATTCTAATAATAGCAGTGGATGTCAGATCGCATTGAATATTGATATTATACCTGGAGTAGAGCTTAGTGCAGTATTAGAAGATAAATTAGATTGTCCGGTAAGAGATGAAGAAACTGCACAAGTAATACAAGATGAAGTATATCGAGTAGAGTTTAATGTAGCAGATGATTTCTTCGATGTTTTCGGAAACCGTGCTGTATTATTTAGTCTGAGAGGTGTTAACGGAACAGCAGATCCAATGCCTAATAATAATTATACAGGAGAGTTTGTAGTTGCTCCGGGAGAATATGAAGGAACGATGCTTCATGAGGTATCAGGGTGTCAGCAAGTAATAGGAGTTATTCAGGTAGAAGAATATACACCGCTTTCGATCCCTGTTGCACAAATGACAAACAACCCTCAAGATCCTAACGAATATGAAATTATTGTTACAGGAGGAGTAGAAGAATATACGTACTATGTAACATTCGAAGATGAAGAACAAGAGCTGACGGATAATATCTTTACGGTTAGAAAAACCGGAGATTATAAACTAAGAGTGGAAGATTCTAAAGGATGTAGCGTGGAGATATATCAGTTTATTACCTATATCAACATCCGTATTCCTAACTATTTTACACCAGATGATCCTAATATTACAGAGGAAGAACGATTCTGGTATCCAAGACAGATAACCCCAAATTCTGATGATCCTTTCTACTTTGATAATATGGAAGTAAAAGTATTTGATCGATACGGACGATTATTGAAGCAATTTTTAGGAGATCAAAAAGGATGGGATGGATTATATCAAGGAAAAGAACTTCCGTCAGGAGACTATTGGTTCACCATTATTCTTAATGATATTGACAACAGAGAGTTTACAGGTCACTTTACATTATATAGATAATTAGTATGAAGAAATATTTAGCCCCATTATTGATCTTAACTATAAGTTATTTAGGAACCGCGCAGGAGTTTTTTCCTCCTGTGCAGAACCAGTACATAGCAGATAACCCATATTTAATATCCTCTGCCTATGCCGGTATTGGGGATTGTTGGCAAGCCCGTGCTACTGGTTTTGAACAATGGGTGAGTATAGAGAACTCACCAGGGACACAATCACTATCGATTGATGGTCGTATTTCTGATAGATCAGGTATTGGAGCAGTATTGTTTAATGACAAAAATGGTTTTACCAGTCAGAAGGGGGTACAACTTTCTTTTGCGCATCATTTGACATTAAATGAGTATAATAATCAGTACTTGTCTTTTGGATTGAGTTATAAGTTTACCCAATTCGGAATTGATACTTCTGAGTTTAACAATGGAGATCCGGATAATCCGATTAACCCTTCGTTATCCAATGTGAGTGTTAATAATTCGAATTTTGATATTGGTTTTTTGTATCGATTAGGACGTTTCTTTTTAAGTGCTAATGCAGTGAACTTATTACAAAAACAAATAGACGATTTTAATCCTACAGAACCTTCAACAATTCAGAATTATTATGTGTATTCAGGATATACTTTTGAACATCGTTTTGCCGATCTGGAAATAGAACCTTCTGTATTGTATCAGAATTTTGCAGGAGATGGACGTTCTACAGCAGATCTCAATTTTAAAGTAAGAAAGATGAAGCGAGCAGACTACTATTGGGCAGGAATAAGTGTTCGGTCATTAGTTGATCAGGACTTTAAACCATTATCTGTATCTCCCATGGTAGGACTTAAAAAAGCAAATTTTTATGTAGCATATGGATATCAGGTCAATGTGAATGAGGTATATCAGCCGAGTTCTGCTGCCGGATCTCATATGATTACGTTAGGAATTGATTTCGGATGTAGACAAAGTAAATGTGGATGTACATACTAAAAAAATAAAAAACAACGCAAAAAGCTGCCTTTTAAGGCAGCTTTTTTTTATAAGATTGTTATTGTCTTTTTATTGTAGAAAAATCTCTTTTATCAGGTTAAAATAGCTATTATACTGTAGGCTATGGTGACTTAATTTAAGCAGCTCTACAAAAAATAATTATTTCAAAAAACAGATTATTTGCTGTAATGCTTGTTTTGCTTCTTTCATTACAGGTAATAATGGCCAGATATGAGGCATGTCTTTCCCGGTAATTACCTCATGGTCTACATCAGCTTCAACTATTTTTTGCAAGCTAATTAATTGATCGGGATAAGTGATATCTCGTTCTGCTATAAATAGAATTGTTTTGGGAAATCCAATAAAAGATCCGTGAACAGGAGAAAGCATTGGGTTTTTTAAATCATCATTTTCTGCACACATTTTTTTAGCACTTAATGCCCCGGAAACGGATAACATAGGGTCGACATGGTCAACTTCGGCAATTTTAGGGGTAGAAAAAGAAGCGTCCATAACAGGGGAAATAAGAATCAAGGTTTTTGGTAATACTATTTTTTCCGAAATAAGACGTTGTGTAAGTGCAGTAGCTAATGTACCTCCGGCAGAATCTCCCATAAGAACTATAGAAGAAGGAGGGTATTTTGAAATGGCATATTGATAAACAGCGTCAATATTCTGAGAGATCTCGGTAATGGTATGCTCTGGTGCTTTAGGATAAGCACACATCCATAGTGTTAAATCTGTTTGTTTACATATTCGAAGAAGACTGTCCCAATGATGTTTTGAAGGACCAGCGACAAAAGCCCCTCCATGTATAAATAATAACAAACCATCAGAAACTTTAGCCGGAGCAATTTCTGTAAGTATTGTTTTTTCAATTTTGAATTGGGTCGTTTTATGTGATGTTAATCGGGTTGTTTTGGGAACCAAAACATCTTCTTTTCGAAGTTTTTTATAATTGATGGGAGATGTCTTAAATAGTTTTTTCACCCCTTTTAATTGTAATACCCATATCGTTAGGTAATATGTGAAGCTTTTTTTCATTTTTTAAGGTGCTTTAGGAAATGCTTTCTTAATGATACCATTTGTAGTTTGAATTTACGGGCAAAGAACATTTTATTCCAGTAGATATAAAGTGTAAAATGGTATGAGAGGGATATAAAGATACACAATGTCAATAAAACAACACTGAAACGAAAGAAGTCTACACTTTTCGAATTTGATTTTTATAAGACAGCTTTCAGAGATAGTTCTGAGGAAATAAGAGAAGTTATATTGGTTTTTCTTCAAATAAGAATACAGGTTATATAGAGGAAATATAAAGTCCAAATATAGCTACCATAAAATAACAGCTAATAGTTAATGCTCCTGGATAATCCTTTGCAACTCGCTGTCCGATAAGCATGAGTAATAAAGTGATACAACAGATAAAAAAAGTATAGACAGTACTTTCTTTTTCTCCATAGAGAATCAGCTGATAACCGGAGATCAGACAACCGATTGTAATCGCAACATCTAATATAATAAGTAACATAAGAGAGAAAGGGATCATTTTACTGAGAAATGTACCAGAGAAATGTGTTTTCAAAAAAGTACAGTTTCCTTTCCAGTCAAAAATCTTTTCCATACCTGAAATAAAAAAAGTAATCAGCATAAAAATCAAAATGGTGATAGGTACAATATGGACGATAAAATTATTCATTCGTACGATCAGTTTATGCAGATTTCTTATGTAAGAGTCTTGTCAGTTTGATAGATAAGTCAGTCAGAATGATTTTTGCATTTCCATTACGCTCTATATGATAGATAGCATCTTGTAGCTCTGTACTGATATCCATGATATTGCTTCCATGAATAAATGGTGCAAATTTTTCAATTTTAAACCCTGCGGTTTTTGGCTCTAAAAAGACTAAGTCTTTAGCCCCGTAATTATATAACATTGCCTGTCGGAAGAAGTCTAGGCAATAAGATAGAAACCGTTTTTGAGTTTCCCTACCAGTTCCGGCAATGGTTTCACTCCATTTGATGAGTTCATTTACAGCACCCTTGTTTCCTTTAGCCCTAAAAGCTGTTCGTACCCACTGTATGAACCAATCTTCAAAGGTTTCATCACCTCCATCCTGATGATGAATATGCAGGGCTTTATTATAGTTCCCATTCGCCTGGTGAGCAATTTTTAAAGCTTCTTTTTCAGTGATTCCTTCTTTACGAAGCAAAGCTTCCTGAATAACTTTTTCTCCTAATGGAGGAAAATGAAGCACCTGACATCGGGATCTAATGGTCTGAATTAATTGTTCTTCTTCTTCAGTGATAAGAAGAAATACTGTTTTTTCAGGAGGTTCCTCAATGAGTTTTAGCAATTTATTAGAAGCGGCAATATTCATTTTATCTGCCATCCAGATAAGCATAACTTTATAGCCACCCTCATAACTTTTTAAGGATAATTTTTTTACAATATCAAGAGCCTCGTCAACTCCGATTTGACCTTGTTTGTTTTCTATACCCAAAGACTGATACCAGTCAAAAATACTACCGTAGGATTGTTCTTTGATAAAAGCACGCCATTCTTCGGCAAAATGATCTGCTGTAGGGTGTTTTTTTACTTTGTCATTGGTAGCAACAGGATATGCAAAATGTAAATCAGGATGTGACAAATGATCAAATTTTATATTACAGGAAGCATTTCCTCCCGTATTTTCTCCTTCTTGATTCTGGCATAGAATATACTGTGCATAGGCAATTGCCATTGGTAAGGTCCCACTACCGTTGGAACCTACAAAAAGCTGTGCATGAGGAATTCGCCCGCGATCTACACTGGTGGTCAGATAACTTTTGATATGATCCAGCCCTAATATTTCTGAAAAAAGCATGAGCAAATATACTTTATTCTCCCCGTATTTATAAAGATCAATCTTCTTTTTGCCAATATGCACAACCAGGTATTAATACTATTTTTAGTGAAACAAGGAAATGAAACTAACGCGATTAAAAAGTAGTATTGGGGAAGAACGTTTTATGTGTCGGAAATATCTATAATTTTTAGTCTTTAGTCGATAATTAAGGCGTAAATGTTCCACAGCTTGTCGTCAAGTTAACATTCATTTCTTTTTAAAGAAAGCCTTTTGTATCTCTTTAGAAGTTGTTCCTGCAATAAAAAGTAGAAAATCAACCATTTATTTAAAGGTTCTAAGAGATACCGGAGCTTATTTTATAAACCTGATAAAAATAAAGTTATTAAAGAAAAGGAAACTCATTAATGCATAGTTTTAGTTATTTTTGGGATCTAAATACAGATCAAAATAATATACTACTGTGATGAAAACCATTAATGACATAAATTTTGAAGATAAGAAAGCGTTAATTCGTGTAGATTTTAATGTACCGCTAAATGATCAGTTCGAAGTAACGGACGATACACGAATCCGTGCTGCTAAGCCGACAATCATTAAAGTTTTGGAAGATGGTGGAAGCGCAGTATTAATGTCTCATCTGGGAAGACCAAAAGGAATACAGGAAGAATTTTCTCTTAAGCATATTGTAGCAGCTGTTTCTGAAGTGATTGGAGTACAGGTTAAATTTGTTCCTGCATGTATTGGAGCAGAGGCGGAAGAAGTTGTTGCCGGGTTAAATCCAGGAGAGGTTGTCTTATTAGAAAACCTGAGATTTCATGGAGAAGAGACCAAAGGAGATACTGCTTTTGCAGAGGCATTGTCTAAAATGGGAGATGTATATGTTAATGATGCTTTTGGAACAGCACACAGAGCACATGCTTCTACCGCAATTATCGCTCAGTTTTTTGAAGAGAATAAATGTTTTGGAAGTCTCTTGGCCAAAGAAATTGAAAATATTGACAAGGTGCTGAAAACAGGAGAGAAACCTATTACAGCTGTTTTAGGAGGAGCAAAAGTATCTTCAAAAATTACAATCATAGAAAACATTCTGGATAAGGTAGACCATTTGATTATTGGTGGAGGAATGACCTACACATTTATCAAAGCTAAAGGAGGAGAGATAGGAAATTCAATCTGTGAGGATGATAAGCAGGAAATGGCATTAGATATCTTAAAAAAAGCGGCGGAAAAAGGCGTTCAGATTCATTTACCAGTAGACGTAATTGGAGCTGATGCTTTTGATAATGGGGCTAACACTAAAGCCATGGAAGTAAATGCAATACCATCAGGATGGCAGGGACTGGATGTAGGACCGGAAACATTAAAAGGGTTTCATCAGGTAATTATGGATTCTAAAACTATTTTGTGGAATGGTCCTTTAGGAGTTTTTGAAATGGAAAACTTTGCAAATGGAACGATAGCCCTGGGTAATTCTATTGCCGAAGCTACTAAAAATGGAGCTTTTTCACTCGTAGGAGGAGGAGATTCAGTAGCTGCAGTAAAACAGTTCGGATTTGGAGATAAAGTGAGCTATGTGTCTACAGGAGGAGGAGCAATGTTAGAAAGCCTGGAAGGGAAGAAACTACCAGGGATTCTGGCTATGGAAAATTAGGAATAGTAAATTACCTTGTCAAAACAGACGAAACAGGTACAATCTCGACACCCGAGTAAAATATAGTTTAAAAAAATCATACGATCTTATGATTAGATACCTCCTAAAAAAACAGGTATATGTAGTCATAAGGTCGTGTGATTTCCTTTTTTTAAGCCTTAAAGGCTTTTTTTAAAGCTTTTGAAGGCTTGTTTTTTGCTTTTTAGAAAAAATATGCGATTTTCGCAAGAACCATCATGTTTTTATAGTAGAAATATTTCCTAAATGAATAAAATCAAATAGGAAAAACAGCCATTTCCATACATAAGAACAACAACATTGTATTGATAATGTTATAAATTGGTATAAACTTAAACTTTGTCGTGTGAAAAACTGCCGCTTGCTATTATTTCTTTTTCTTACTGGGAACGCGTTTATGTCTGGACAAGACACTACCAAAACTAAAATAGGCGTATTAAAAGAAAAAGACCCCATACAAAAGGAGAAAATTAAAATTGTCGATACTACTGAAGTTACCTATTCAATAGGAGAGTTAAAAACAGCATCTTTAACTTCCGTAAAAGAAAAAGATACGATTATTTATCATGCCACGGATCATCCAGAAATTGCTAAGTTAGATGCAATGTGGAGAGAAGAATTATACAATTCTCATTTGTTCGATACTATTTATAAATCCGTTAGAGAATTAGAATACGATCCGGTAGAATATGCGGCATTACCTACAGATACATTAAAAGCGAGGTTGGAACGATTAAATGCACGAACTCCTTTTAATGTAGAGTATAACCCTTCCTTGGAAAGTGTAATAAAAAGCTACCTGAAACACAGAAGAAAACACCTGGAGCGGCTTATGTCATTAAGCCACTTTTATTTTCCTCTTTTCGAAAAAGAATTAGATAACCAAAACATCCCTTTAGAGATAAAGTACTTAGCCATTGTAGAGTCTGCATTAAAACCAAGGGCAAAATCCAGAGTTGGTGCTACTGGTTTATGGCAATTTATGTTTGGAACAGGAAAAATGTTTGGATTAGAAGTTAGTTCTTATGTAGATGAACGAATGGATCCTATTATGGCGACAAAGGCAGCATGTAAGTATTTAGCGAGTCTGTATAGAATTTTTGGCGATTGGGATTTGGCGCTGGCATCTTATAATTCGGGACCAGGGAATGTAAATAAAGCGATCAGAAGAAGCGGTGGCTATACCAATTATTGGAATATCAGAAATAACCTGCCGAGAGAAACTGCAGGTTATCTGCCAGCTTTTTTGGCTACTATGTATATTTTTGAGTATGCAGAAGAACATGGATTTCGACCTAAAAAACCAAACTTGGCATACTTTGAAACAGATACAGTAAAAGTAAAACAAATGATCACTTTAGATCAGGTGTCAGAGTATATCGATGTGAAAATGGAAGAATTACAGTTTTTGAATCCTTCATATAAACTAGATATAATACCACATATTAAAGATGAGGATTATGTTTTGCGATTGCCTTTAGATAAAGTAGGCACTTTTGTAGCGAATGAAAAAGAAATATATACATTGGCAAAAGCGGAGCTCGATAAAAGAGAGAAACCGTTGCCGAAGTTCTTTGAAGCTAATGATAAGATACGCTATAGAGTACGTAGTGGAGATTATTTAGGAAAGATAGCCAGAAGGTATGGAGTGAGAGTAAGTCAAATTAAACGATGGAATGGGTTGAGGAGTAATAACCTTAGAGTAGGGCAGCGATTGACTATTTATCCCAGAAAACCAGTGACAAATGTTGCCACTAAGAAAAAAACAACTACTAAAACGACTCCTAAAAAAGCAGTAGCATTAAAAAATTATTCAGTATATGAAGTAAAATCTGGAGATACTTTATGGAGCATTTCTAAAAAATTTAACGGAGTTTCTATTGACGATATCAAAAAATGGAATGGTATTAGTGGGAATGCTATTAAACCAGGTATGAAACTTAAAATTTCTAAATCATGATCTCATCGTTATCAATAAGAAACATTGTCGTAGCAATTATTTGCTCTTTTTGCGTTTTTAGCTGTTCAGAAGAACCAAAAAAGAAGAAAAATAAAGAAACTCAGGGAGCTATGGCAAGTTCTGTAGGAAATATCAATAACCTATCAGTAGTTATAGATAATGAACTTTGGAAAGGGAATTTAGGAGATACTATCAGAAAATATTTTGGAGCAGAAGTTCCTGGTCTTCCTCAAGAAGAACCTCTATTCTCAATGCGACAAATGCCACCACAGGCATTTTCAGGCTTTGCTACTAAAAACAGAACATTCCTGAAGATCGAAAAAGGAGGAAAAGCAAATTTTGTTTTGTTTAAAAATAAGTTTGCTACTCCACAACGAGGAGCTGTTTTTGTTGGTAAAACAGATGATGAGATTGCCGAGCAAATACGCATACATGCAGAAGAGGTGATTAAAATATTCAAAAAAACTGAGACGTTAGAAAAACAAAAAAGAATCCGAAAGTCGCTCGAAAAAATACCAAGTTTAAAAGAAAAATTCGGAATTACATTAGACATACCTACTGCTTATAGAATCGCAAAAGAAGAAGATAAATTTTTCTGGATTCGAAAGGATATCCAAAACGGAAGTGCTAATATCATGATTTACGAAATGCCGTTAAGCGCAGTCAAAAAAGATTCGAATACAATCTCTCATATCATAAAGATGAGAGACTCTATAGGTGCCAGTAAAATCCCAACAGATGAAGGAGGGAAATTTATTACAGAAATGGCATATGCTCCTTACTTGTTTGAAACAGAATTGGATAAAAGATTTGCTTTCGAAACAAAAGGAATCTGGGAAATTAAGAATAAATACATGTCAGGTCCTTTTGTGAATTATAGTATTAAGGACGAGAAAAACAATCGTTTATTAGTAATAGAAGGGTTTATCTTTGCTCCTTCTATCTATAAGAGAAATAATATGTTTGAACTAGAAGCGATCATAAAATCGATTAAGTTTCGATAAGACATAAGAATATTATTCCTCCAATTTATAAAAGGGGATGAATAGCATGTAGAAAAACCTTTTTATCTTTATCGATTAAAAGTAATATACATGCATATAGTTTCTTTTATCGCTAAACAGCTACCAATAGCTGAAAAACAAATTGCTAATACCATAAAATTATTAGAAGAAGGGGCTACGATTCCCTTTATCTCCAGATACCGAAAAGAAATGACAGGTGATTTGGATGAGGTAGCAATTGGTGAAATTGTAAAGCGAAAAGAGTCCTTTGAAACCATTGAAAAAAGGAAAGAGAGTATTATTGGAGCTATCGGCGAACAAGGAGCCTTAACTCCTGATTTAGAGACCAGAATTCGTGCTTCTTTTTCTCTGACAGAGATAGAAGATATATATCTTCCTTATAAAAAGAAAAGAAAAACAAAAGCAACTGTTGCAAAAGAAAATGGATTAGAACCATTGGCAAAAATACTAATGGAGCAACGAGAAGAAGAAATAGTATTTGTGGCCTCCAAGTATATAAATGAACAAGTTGCTACAGAAGAAGAAGCACTACAGGGAGCAAGAGATATTATTGCAGAATGGGTGAATGAAAATGAAGTAGTCAGAAATAAGCTTAGAAAGATTTATAAGCGAAAAGCAGCCATTACAGCCAAGGTGATTAAAACCAAAAAAGAGGAAGAAGACGCTCAGAAATACAAACAATATTTTGATTGGGAAGAACCATTGCACAAATGCCCTTCTCATCGCCTTTTAGCAATTTTGAGAGCAGAAAAAGAAAAAGTAGTACGAGTAAAAATTGGAATTCCCGAAGAAGAGGCTTTAGATTGTATTGATGATGTCGTTATAAAAACAAATGTAGAAGCCTGTACAGATCAAATATTTTTAGCTACAGAAGATGCCTATAAGAGATTATTAGCTCCTGCATTAGCTACAGAAGCTTTAAATGAAGCAAAGACAAGAGCAGATGATGATGCGATTAGTGTATTTGCTGAAAATTTAAAACAGCTTTTATTAGCATCTCCATTGGGTCAAAAAAGAATTTTAGCAATTGACCCAGGATTTAAATCGGGATGTAAAGTCGTTTGCCTGGATAAGCATGGAGATTTATTACACAATGAGAATATCTACCCACATCCTCCCCAGAGAGAGACTACGAATGCTATAAAAAAAATAAAATCCTTAGTAAATGCTTATAAAACAGAAGCAATTGCTATAGGTAATGGTACCGCTGCCAGAGAAACGGAGTTTTTTATCAAAAAAATTCCTTTTGATAAGTCGATCCAAGTCTTTATGGTTAATGAAAGTGGAGCTTCTGTATATTCAGCTTCTAAAATAGCCAGAGCAGAATTTCCTGATTATGATGTTACAGTACGAGGTTCTGTATCTATAGGTAGACGATTGGCAGATCCACTGGCAGAATTAGTAAAGATTGACCCAAAATCAATTGGTGTAGGGCAATATCAACACGATGTGGATCAGACAAAGCTCAAAAATGAGTTGGATAGTGTTGTCATGAGTTGCGTGAATAAAGTAGGAATTAATGTGAATACAGCAAGTGCTCCTTTACTTAGTTATGTCTCTGGTATTGGAGAGAAATTAGCAGAAAACATTGTTGCTTTCAGGTCAGAACATGGAGCGCTGACTTCCAGAAATGATTTAAAAAAGGTTCCCCGATTAGGGGGAAAAGCTTTTGAGCAGGCAGCAGCTTTTCTTAGAATAACAAATCCGGAGCATCCATTAGATAACTCTGCAGTCCATCCAGAGCGCTATGCTTTGGTCTCTAAAATGGCAAAAGATGTAGGAACACCGCTAAAGGACTTGATAGGAAATAAACAGGCAATAGCTGACATAAAACTAAAAAACTATATGTCAGATGATGTAGGTTTGCCCACATTGACAGATATTATAAAAGAACTTGAAAAACCAGGAGTAGATCCTCGTAAGACTGCTTCTGTCTTTGAGTTTGATCCTAATGTCAAGGAAATATCCGATATAAGCATTGGAATGAAACTCCCAGGGATCGTTAATAATATTACTAATTTTGGATGTTTCGTAGATATAGGAATTAAAGAAAGCGGATTGATTCATATTTCTAAACTGGCTAATGAATATATCAGTGATGTAAATAGTATTGTGAAACTAAATCAACAATTAATAGTAACAGTAATCGATGTTGATATGGAAAGAAAAAGAATACAATTGTCATTGATTGATTAAGCGGAGATTGAATAGAAACGCATACAGTTATAAATAATAAATCCCTTGTAAAATATTGTTTTACAAGGGATTTCTGTGTTTTATCTATACTCTTTAAACCAACTAACATGGTTAAGTAGTATTTATTTTATATGTTTTGTATATATAAAACATATTAAAACTCATTACTTTTAGAGAAACAAATAACTTATGTTTTTAAAAATAGTAAGAATTGAATTTTGATCTAGGCTTATTTAAAACCTGATTATTGAGTAAAAAGGGGATGATAAGAATTGGTTTATTTTTCTGAGAAAGGAAGAATAAATAATAAAGCCTGACAAAAAACTGTCAGGCTTTGTAAGTTTATAATAAACTGCCCTGAGCAAAAAGAACAAGGTAGTTATTTGTACCATTTTTTTTTGATTTCGAGACTTACCTTGAAATCACACTCCTTAGTATTGAGGTAGCACTATTTCTTATCGTCTATTTTAGAAGCTTCTTCATCTTCTTTAGAAGCTTCTTTAAATTCTTTTATCCCACTTCCCAATCCTTTCATTAATTCAGGGATTTTCTTACCACCAAACAAAAGAAGAACAATAATAACGATAAGGGCAATTTGCCATGGCCCAATCATTCCAAGAAACATATTTAATGACATCATGATCTATTCAATTAAAAAGCAAAGTTACTAAGAAAAGAACACAATAAAAATTTAATGTGATAGATAGATGTTAAATACAATTGATTTATATCCAAAAGAGGGTTGACAGTAAGAGAAGAAGGTGGTTTTTGTAATTTTAAGGATAAAAAAGAGTTATTTAGTTGTATAACTAACACAAAATATCCCTTTTTTACGAGGAAGATAACAAAGAATATTTATACATAGAATATGTATATTTGCGATTAGTATTTATGGCAACAAACACTAAAGAAAAAAAGAAATTTACCAAAAAGCTTTTAAATAAGTATCGATTGGTAATTCTCAATGAAGATACATTCGAAGAGCGAATTTCATTTAAGTTAAATCGACTGAATGTTTTTGTAATGGTTACATTAACTGGGATTCTGTTGATTTTTGGAACTACTTTTTTAATAGCATTCACTCCATTGAGAGAATATATTCCTGGATATTCTTCAACTTCTTTGGATTTGAAGGCGACTAGGCTTATTGCCAAGGTAGACTCATTAGAATCTGAAATCCATGTAAATCAGCAATACTTTAATTCCATAAAGAAAGTGCTTATGGGAGATGTTAAAACGGTGGATTTTGATAAAGACTCAGTACGGTTAACTCAGAAATTGGATCCTGAAAAGGTAGATTTAAGCCCTTCAGAAGCAGATATGCAATTGAGAGAAGAAGTTTCCAGGGAGGATAAATACAATGTTTTTGACACGGATAAAAACACTGTAGATTTTTCATTATTTCCTCCGGTAAAAGGAGCAATTACAGCCGCCTATGATGTAAATGAAAAACATTATGCAGTGGATATTGCCGTTACCAAAGACACTCCGGTAAAAGCAGCAGCTTCCGGAACAGTTATTTTTTCCGAATGGACTGCTGAAACAGGTCATGTTTTAATTTTAGATCACGGAAATGGTTTATTGACTGTTTATAAGCATAATGCATCTTTAATAAAGGAGCAGGGAGAAAAAGTAAAGGAAGGAGAAGTTATTGCAATAGCGGGTTCTACCGGAGAATTGAGTACAGGACCTCACTTACATTTTGAATTATGGAAGGATGGTTTCCCAACAGATCCATCCAATTTTATTGACTTTGAATAAATATGGCATCATTAAAAGCTGTAGGAGCAAAAGTTTTTGCAAAACGCATTCGTAAAAAAATAAATAACTGGTCTTCCAATCCTGTAGAAACACAGAAGAAAGTATTTGATCACCTGATCAAAAAAGGAAAGAAAACAGTATTTGGAAAAGATCACAATTTTGATGCAATTAAGTCCTATGAAGATTTTCGTCTTCAGGTTCCCATAAGAGATTATGAACAGCTACGAAGTTATGTAGATAGAATGGTCGATGGAGAAAAAGATATACTCTGGCCAGGAAAACCATTGTATTATGCTAAAACATCAGGAACGACCAGTGGCGCAAAATATATTCCTTTGACCAAAGAATCTATGCCTACTCATATTCGGGCAGCGAGAAATGCAATATTGTGCTATATAGCAGAAAGTGGTCGAGCAGATTTTGTCGACGGTAAAATGATTTTTCTACAGGGAAGTCCGGAGCTACAGGATAAAAATGGAGTAAAGTTAGGACGCTTATCAGGGATCGTAGCTCATTATGTACCCAAGTACCTTCAGAAAAATAGAATGCCGAGCTGGGAGACTAATTGTATAGAAGATTGGGAACAAAAAGTAGACGCTATTATAGAAGAAACAGTGAATGAAGATATGACTGTAATCAGCGGAATCCCCCCCTGGGTTCAGATGTATTTTGAAAAATTGCATCAAAAAACGAACCAATCAATAGGAACGCTTTTTAAGAATTTTGAACTCTTCATCTATGGAGGAGTTAATTATGAACCGTATCGGGCAACTTTCGAAAATTTGATAGGAAGAAGTGTTCCAAGTATAGAATTGTATCCGGCCTCTGAAGGTTTTTTTGCATTTCAGGATTCTCAACATGAAAAAGGAATGCTGTTGCAATTAGATTCCGGGATATTCTATGAATTTGTAAAAGCAGAAGAATTTTTTGAAGAAAACCCGAAACGAATAACAATTGCAGAGGTAGAAAAGGGTGTTAATTATGTAATGTTGATTTCTACTACAGCAGGGTTGTGGTCTTATAACATAGGAGATACTGTTATTTTTACAAATACATCCCCATACAGAGTGATTGTTTCAGGAAGAATCAAGCATTTTATTTCTGCATTTGGAGAACATGTAATTGGCAAAGAGGTAGAGCAAGCAATGAAAGAAGGAGCAGAAATGACTGGAGCAAGGATTAATGAATTTACAGTTGCTCCTCAGGTGAATACAGACTCAGGAGAACTCCCGTATCATCAGTGGTTTATAGAATTTAATGAGAGACCATCAGATCTGGAGGTATTTGCAGAAAAAATTGATGATGCACTTAGAAAACAAAATACTTACTATAATGATTTAATAGAAGGAAATATTCTGAGGAGATTAAAAATTACACCCGTTCCTAGAGATGGTTTTACCAAGTATATGAAATCTATAGGAAAATTAGGAGGACAGAATAAGCTTCCGAGATTATCTAATGATCGAAAGATCGCAGATGCATTGACTGCAATACTAGATAAATAAACCCTATATTTGTTATGAAAAACATATGACGAATAGCAAATTACAACCAAGAACCCGGGCACAAGAAAGCTCGAGTGCAATCGAAAGAATGTATATCACCATGCGCCACCTGTTTAACAGAGGGTTTTATAAGCCTATGGGAGTTTCTGGAGATACGCTGAGAGAAGGATTACTTACATTACGCCCAGAGATTTATGGGTCCATCGCAGAAGAGAAAGTAGAACTAAATGGGTTGTTGTATGTTATTGATAGGTTGCCTTTCGGGATAGAAGAGTGTCAGTATATTAACCTGACTAGTGATGAAGGGTATAAAAAATCCCACTTCAAAGTTATTGTTCCGCTAAAAAGAAGAAGAAACTGTTATCGAATTGATGAGGAGCAAATGAATATTGAAGTGACCAGGGGACGTTCTGAAATTTATGATATTCTGACCCATTTGACCTTCCTTTTTATAGAATCTCATAAGATTATGAGAAGAGTAGTAATCACCGAACAAGGAAACCTTACTCGTGATTGGAAGAAACTGGAAAATGCTGTATTAAACAAAAAAACACTCACCAAACAAGAAAAAGAAATTGCCTTAACACATACGGCTAATATTTTAGGGAGAACGTTTGAAGAAGTATTGTCTATTTATGATAAGTTTTCTTGCCCAGAAAACAAATCGAGATTCTTGCATATCATTTATTGGCTAGGAAAACTTGCTATAGAAGAATCGCTAAATGATAACAAAAGAATTGTAACATTTAGTCCGGTTCTTAGAGAACGTTTAGGACATCATATTCATGGCGAAATTTGGGCAAATACAATTAAAAGAACGTTAGAAGATAAAGGATTATTAGATCGCCCTATTCATGTTATTAGTGCTAATATGCATAGTGTAATGAATACTTTATATGCTCCAAAAGCACTGAAAAATGAAAAAGACAAAACAGTTTTCGAATTATATGAACTGTTAAGTGATGACAGGAACGAAAAGTCGAGAGAAAAGGTTAAAAAAGAAGCCCTCCAAAATGGAATGATCTATATAGAAGATCAAAGTGGTACGAATATTAATGTTCAGATTTTTGATACGGCAAAGCATAAAAATGGTCGTTATCATGAAGAACTAGAAAAAGTAGAAGGAGCGAAAAAACCTGTTATTATTGTTATGGATTACGCCTTTGGAGAACAGGCATATGAAACAATGGACGAACTGCTAAAACCATATATAACCAGTAAAAGAGTAAAAGGGTATTTAGATGTTCATTCTGTTTCTATTATGGGAAAAGCAGGTATTCTGGAAGGAGGTAAAGGAGATATTATGATCCCTTCTGCTCATGTTTTTGAAGGAACGGCAGATAATTATCCATTTAAAAACGAATTAGAAAAAGAAGATCTGGAAGGGCATGGAATTGAAGTATTTGATGGAGCTATGATAACCGTATTAGGAACTTCTTTACAAAACAGAGATGTTCTGAAGTTTTTTTATGAATCAACCTGGAGTGTTATAGGTCTGGAAATGGAAGGAGCACATTATCAAAAAGCAATTCAATCTGCCTCAAAACTTAGGGGGAGTATACGTGATGATGTAAAGGTTCGATATGCGTATTATGCTTCAGATAATCCATTGGAGACGGGTAGTACTTTAGCTTCTGGAGGTCTAGGAACCACAGGAGTAAAACCAACCTATGTAATTACAGAGAAAATCTTAGAGCAAATTTTTAAGAATAGTTAATAGCTATTCTAAGACATCAAATTTTTCATTTTGAAAGAAACAATATTAGTTACCGGAGGAGCAGGATTCATTGGTTCCAATTTTTTGAACTACAAAGCAAAAAAAGAAGGAGCGACATTAATTAATTTAGATAAACTTACATACGCAGCTGATACACGTAATATAGAAGCAGAGGGTGGAGATTACGTGTTTATAGAAGGAGACATCTGTGATTTAGAGTTGATCAAAAAGTTGTTTTCTACATATAAGATTAACAAAGTAGTACATTTTGCCGCGGAGTCTCATGTAGATAATTCTATTCATAGCCCGGGAGCTTTTATCGATACTAATATAGTAGGAACATTTAATTTGTTACAAGCAGCATATGAATACTGGATGGAGGGGCCAAATATGTATAAACCAGAATTTGCTACTGCCCGTTTTTTGCATGTTTCTACCGATGAGGTTTATGGAACCTTAGGAAAAGAAGGGCTGTTTACAGAAACAACTCCTTATGCGCCCAATAGTCCTTATAGTGCTTCAAAAGCCTCTTCAGATATGTTAGTGAGAAGTTATTTTCATACATATGGGCTCCCTGTAGTAACAACGAATTGTTCTAATAATTATGGACCGCGACAGCACGATGAAAAACTCATTCCTACAATTATCAGAAAAGCACTGGCGGAGGAACCAATTCCAATTTATGGAGATGGAAAAAATATTAGAGACTGGTTATATGTATTGGATCATTGCAAAGGAATTGAATTAGCCTTAGAAAAAGGAACACTTGGAGAGACATATAATATCGGAGGGAAAAATGAACGAGAAAATATCTATATCGCTACTAAGATATGCGATCTTTTAGATGAGATACGACCAAGGATCAATAAAGAGAAATATACTTCTTTGATTACGTATGTTTCTGATAGACCGGGTCATGATTTTAGATATGCTATAGATGCTTCAAAAATTGAACAAGAGTTAGGGTGGAATGCGGAAGAAAATTTTGAATCAGGTATTGAGAAAACAATTCATTGGTATATAAATAAATATACTATTCCAAATGAGCCGGTATAAGAAGTTTAAAAAAGATATGAAATAAGCCATGACAATTATGTGGGTGCCTAACGATATGATGATATGACGATCCCGTCTGACCATTAAAAAAAACAATAAATATAAACAGATGAAAAAATGAAAGGAATAGTTTTAGCTGGAGGGGCAGGAACAAGGTTGCATCCGCTAACATTAGCAATTAGTAAGCAGTTAATGCCTGTTTATGATAAACCAATGATCTATTATCCTATTGCTACATTGTTATCAGCTGGAATACGAGAAATTTTAATTATTTCTACACCACAAGATGTTCCATTATTTAAGAAACTGTTAGGTGATGGTAGTACCTATGGTTGTCGGTTTGAGTATGAAGTACAAGAAAAGCCAAATGGATTAGCAGAAGCCTTTATAATTGGTGAGGAATTTATTGGAAAAGATAAAGTAGCGTTGATTCTAGGAGATAACATTTTTTATGGATCAGGATTAGATAGGTTGTTAGAAAGCAATAATGATCCGGAAGGAGGTATTATTTATGCGTATCATGTCCAAGACCCTGAACGATACGGAGTGGTGGAATTCGATACGAATGGAAAAGCTATTTCCATTGAAGAGAAACCGTTAAAACCCAAATCAAATTATGCAGTTCCGGGTATTTATTTTTACGATAATGATGTTGTTCAAATAGCTAAGTCTATAAAACCGAGTAATAGAGGAGAGTTAGAAATAACAGATGTGAATAATGTGTACTTGGAGAAAGGGAAGTTACAGGTCAGTATTTTAGACAAGGGAACAGCCTGGTTAGATACAGGGACGTTTAATTCTCTAATGCAGGCATCGCAGTTTGTTCAAGTGATAGAAGAACGACAAGGGCTTAAAATTGGTGCGATAGAAGAAGAAGCCTATAAAAAAGGATTTATTAGCAAAAAACAACTCCATGAAATAGCTAATAAATTAATAAAGAGTGGATATGGAGAATATTTGTTGCAATTAGACTAAGAGAGAAAGGATGGAAATTGAAAAAACACCATTAGAAGGATGTTTTATTATAAAACCTCGAGTCTTTAAGGATGAAAGGGGAAGCTTTTTTGAGAGTTTTAATCAAGAAAAGTTTGAGAAATTGACCGGAAAGACGGTACGTTTTGTTCAGAATAATCAATCTATTTCGAGTAGAGGAGTATTGAGAGGATTACATTTTCAAAAAGGAAAGTTTGCACAAGCAAAACTGGTTCGGGTTATCTCTGGAGAGGTGTTAGATGTTGCAGTTGACTTGCGGAGAGATTCCAAGACATTTGGAGAACACTTTTCTATTGTTTTAAACGAAACAAATAATTATCAGCTCTTTGTACCAAGAGGGTTTGCTCATGGTTTTTCTACTTTGAGTGAAAGGGCTATTTTTAGTTATCAATGCGATAATTTTTATCACCAGGAATCAGAAAGCGGTGTTTTGTACAAAGATCCTCAACTTTCTATCGACTGGAAATTAAAGGATTCAGAAGTTTTATTATCTCAAAAAGATAAGGTATTGCCTTTGTTGAGTGATTTTACAGAAAACTATATGTAAAGTTTTCTAAAAGAAGGTACCTTTGCGGCAAAATTGACAGAACCAATTTATTATTCAATATACAAATATGAGTACTAAGGAAAATTCATCAGAAGAAATAGATTTAGGACAATTATTCACTCTTATAGGAAATGGTTTTCATAAACTTTTTCAATTCATTGGCAGTGTTTTTAAAAGCTTTTTTCATCTCATTATTTTATTTCTTCAATTTATAAGAGCTCACTTTTTAAAATTTGTAATAGCAATAATTATCGGAATTGTCGCTGGAAGTTATTGGGATTATAAGTCTGAAAAAGTGTATCGATCTTCTATGATTGTGGAACCTAACTTTAATAGTGCACAACAATTATATAATAATGTAGAGTTTTATGACGAATTAGCGAAGCAAGAAGAATTTGAAGCATTAGCAGGGGCTTTAAAAATTGAAGTTAAGTATGCAAAATCGATTCGAGAAGTTAAAATAGAATCTTTTTCGGATCAGGCTCAGAAAATATCACAGTTTAGTGAGTTTATTCAAGGGTTGGATTCTATTTCCCAAAAGTTAGTTGATTATGAAGATTACTTGGAAAACTTTAATAATATTAACTCTAAGTTTCATAGAATTCATATAAAATCAACGAACCCAAGAGTAGCTAAAAAATGTAGAAAACAAATTGTTCGCTCTATTGAAGAGAATGAGTATTTTAGATTACAAAAGAGAATAAACGAACAAAATATTACTTTATCAGATTCTATTATTGAAAGACAATTGTTAGAATTAGATTCTTTACAACGCTTTTATAGAAAAGTTAAAATGATAGAGGCAAGTAAAGATATTGGAGGTACCAATATCAATTTAGCACAATCAAAAACCGGAGAATTACCGGAAGTAGCGTTATTGAAAAAAGTAGAAGAATTACAGGAAGATAAGGTAGAACTAAATAATGAAAAAGCAAGTACTGATAATATTATAAATGTAATTTCAGATTTTCCGAATAAAGGAGTGCTAGTTAATGATTGGTTTACAAAAAAGAAGGTTCTTTTACCATTAGCTTGTTTAGGGTTGATATTAATTTTCTTGTTATTAATGGAATTAAATAGATACCTTAAACAATATCAAAATTAAGTTTTTGTGAAGAACAAAACAATACTAGTTACAGGGGCATCAGGTCAATTAGGGAATTGTATTCGGTTAATATCAGATAAATACAAGTTTAATTTTTTATTTAAAAATTCCAAAGAATTAGATATAACGAATAAGGAAAAAGTGGTAAACTTTTTTGAAGAACACCCTATTGATTTTGTAATAAACTGTGCAGCTTATACGAATGTAGAACAAGCAGAAAAAGAACCGGAAAAAGCATTTTTGATAAATGCTGAAGGAACAAGAAATATTGCTGAAAGCTGTAAAAAAAACAAGATTGTACTGATTCATATATCTACTGATTATGTATTTGGCGGTAAAGGAACAAAACCATATTTAGAAAATGATATTCCGAATCCCATTAATGAATATGGAAAATCTAAATTAAAAGGAGAAGAATATATTCGAGAATTAATGGATACGTATTTTATCATTCGAACCTCTTGGTTATACTCTCAATTTGGACATAATTTTTTTAAGACGATATTAAAAAAATCAGAAACGGAAAAAAAATTGACTATAACAACTGGAGAAATTGGAACTCCAACAAATGCGAATGATTTGGCAAATTTCATTTTAGCTATTATAAAAGAAAATAGAAAAGAATTTGGGATTTATCATTATAGTAATCAAGGACAAGCGTCTTGGTACGACTTTGCAAAAGAAATAATAAAGGTTTCAGGAAAACTTGATAATATAGTGTTAATAAAAACAGATAATTACCCTACTTTTGTTTCAAGACCAAAGTTTAGTGTTTTGAGCAAAGTAAAGTGTGAAAGAACTTTTATTTTAAAAATCGGAGAGTGGAAGGAGGCTCTTCAAGAAGTATATTTTAAGTATATGAATTAATAATTTTAATATGATAGTAGCTTTATTACCTATGAAAGGAAACTCAGAAAGGGTTCCAAATAAAAACTTGAAAAAACTTGATGGAAAACCACTTTTTCATAGGGTTTTGAATGTTCTTTTAGACTCAAAATATATTGATAAAGTAGTTATTAATACGGATAGTGAAAAGATAAAAAATCAAATAAAAAAAGATTATTCTTTAGATAAAATAATAATTTTAGATAGACCAGAATATATAATTGGTGACCTTGTGTCTATGAATAAGGTAATTAAGCATGACATAGAAAGTATTGAAGCCGATATATATGTGCAGACACATAGTACAAATCCCTTATTAAAAACAAAGTCTATAGATAATGCTATTGAAAAAATGTTGAATTCTGATGATTTTGACTCTATTTTTTCAGTTACTAAACTTCAGACTCGATTATATGAACTAGATGGAAAACCATTTAATCATGACCCTTCTGAATTGTTAAGAACTCAAGATTTACCTCCTTTGTTTGAAGAGAATTCTAACTTTTATATTTTCTCTAAAAAGTCATTTCAAGATGCTGGAGATAAAAGAATAGGATTAAAACCCTTTATGTTTGAAATAGATAAAACTGAAGCTATAGATATAGATGACCCAGAAGATTTTATAATTGCAGAATCTTTATATAAACTATTAAGATGATTTTTGATACTATAGAAAATAGAGAGTTGTATTTCGATACACCAATTTTTAAAGAAATTTTTAAAAAACTTAAAACATTGAATGCTAATACCCCAAACGGTATTTATTTTAAAGAAGATGATTATTATTTTAAGGTTGTAGGGTATGATACAAAACTACAACCATCAATTATTGAATCGCATCGTAGAGAAATAGATATACAAATAATGTTATCTGGAAAAGAACAAATTAAATTATATAATATAAAGGATGTAAATATTACTGTTCCTTACTCCGCTGAATCTGACTGTGAATTTTATAAAAGTGATAATGCATCTAACTTAGCTTTAAATTTGACTCCAGGCTATATGGCTATTTTTTTTCCTCAAGATATTCATGAGTGTCAGTATGCAGTTAATAATGAAGTAGAAAAAATAAAAAAAATAGTAATAAAAATAAATGAAAAACTTTTTACACACTAAAAGTAAGTTAAAGGAAAGATTGTCTAGTAAACAATTGACAATAGGATCTTGGTTGACAATACCACATCAATCAATCGTGGAAATACTTTCTTCTGCGGGGTTTGAATGGTTAACAATAGACATAGAACATTCTGCAATAAACATAGAAACGGTTCAAGGTTTAATAAGTCATATTCAAGCAAATGATATGGAAGCCTTGGTAAGGGTGAGTAAGAATGATGAAGTAATTATTAAAAGAGTTATGGATGCTGGAGCTAATGGCATTATTGTACCAATGATTAAATCAGCAGAAGAAGCAAAACAAGCTGTTTCTTGGGTTAAGTATCCTCCTAAAGGAACTAGAGGTGTTGGTTTATCTAGAGCTCAGCATTATGGAGTAGCATTTAAAGAATATACAAAATGGGTTCAAGAAGAATCAATTGTTATTGCTCAGATAGAACATATAGAAGGTGTTAAAAATTTATCTGAAATTTTAGATGTTGAAGGGATAGACGGAATAATTGTTGGTCCTTATGATTTATCTGCTTCTATGGGTAAGCCAGGAATGTTCTATGATGATGATGTAAAAGAAGTTCTTGCTGAAATTGATAGAATTACCACAGAGAAGTCGAAAAACTTAGGATTTCATGTTATTGAATCTAATCACCAAAAGGTATTAGATAAGGTTGCAAAAAATTATAATTTATTAGCATTTAGCTTGGATTTTTTCTTTTTAGGAGATACTGCAAGAGAACAAATGAAATTATTAAGATCTAAACTATAATATGAAACGTGTTTTAGTATTTGGAGGGTTTGGTTTTTTGGGATATTACTTAGTAAAAGAACTTTTACAAAAAGAGTATAATGTTACTGTAGCAGATATTGTTGAAGATGATGATTTGAAAAATAAAGTTAAATTTATTTACTGTGATATATCGAATGAAAATGAAGTAATATCCATTTTTGAAAATGACACATTTGATATTGTTTATAATTTGGCAGGATTTGCAAATTTAGATAATGCAATAAAATTTCCGTTAAAAACAATTAACCTTAATGTTATTGCAAATATGTATATTCTTGAGCAATGTATAAAAAATAAGATTAAAAAATATATATATGCAAGTAGTGCATATGCTATGAGTAATAAGGGTTCTTTTTATGGAATTAGTAAACTGGCTTCAGAAAAAATAATAGAGGAATATCATAAAAAATATGATTTGACTTTTATAATTTTAAGGTATGGATCAGTTTATTCAGAAAGAGAGTATAACAATAATTATATTTATAATCTAGTTAAAGCTGCTGTACTTAATAAAAAAATAGATCATAAAGGAGATGGTAATGAAATTAGAGAGTATATACATGCAGCAGATGCAGCAAAGTTGTCTGTAGATGTCATTGAATCGAATTCATATGAAAACCGCCACGTTATTCTAACGGGTACAGAAAGAATGAAAAGAATAGAGCTGTTTGAAATGATAAAAGAAATCCTTAATAATGATTTAGACATTAAATGCAATGACTCAGGATATAATAATCATTATAAGTTTACTCCTTACTCATTTGAGCCTAGTGTGAGTAAAAAATTAATAGCAAACCCTCATATTGATATGGGGCAAGGGTTATTAGAGTGTATCAGGGCGGTTTATAATAAAGGTTAATTTATGGAAATTCATAAAATTCCAAAATCTGATTATGACGCTGTTGCCGTTAGTTTATTAAAACATCAGTTTATTAAATTACAGCAGAAAAAGAATAAAATTACGGTAGCTTTGTCAGGAGGAAATACTCCTTTGCCTATTTTAGCTGAATTAGCAAAAGAAAACTTAAGTTGGGAGAAATTCCATTTTTTTATGGTAGACGAAAGATGTGTCTCAATAGATGATGCTCAAAGTAATTTTGGTAATATAAAAAAAATCTTTTTTGATAATGTTTCATCATCTTGTTATTCAATGGTAGATGAAAAATTTACTTTTGATGAATCAATTAAAGAATATGAAGATCTTTTATTAAAGGAAGTTGAATTAGATAAAGAAGTACCAGTATTCGATTTAATTGTTTTAGGAATGGGTGAAGATGGTCATGTAGCATCTTTATTCCCTGAAACAATTGCTCTTTCTGAACAAAAAAGAATTGTGGTTAGAAATAATGTTCCTCAATTGAATATGGATCGTATAACTTTAACATACCCTGTTTTATTAAATGCCAAGGAAACAATGATTATGATAAAAGGAAAGAAGAAAAGACAGGTTTTTGAACAGATGTATAAAAACGGAAAGACAAATTTTCCAATGCAAAGAATTGTAGATCAAAAAAGAAATATAAGTTGGATTATTGAAAGAGAATAAACATAACATGATAATAAAGAATATATTTTTTGATTTTGATGGAGTAATAGCTGAATCTGTTGCAGCAAAAACAGAAGCTTTTAGAGAAATGTATATGCCTTATGGAGAGGAAATCGCTAATAAAGTTGTGGAGTATCATATGAAACATGGAGGAGTTTCTAGGTATGAGAAATTTAGATATTGGGAGAAAAAGTTTTTTGGAAAAAACATTTCAAATGAAAGGACGCAGGAATTAGCACAAGAGTTTTCTGAGTTAGTATTAAAAAAAGTAATTTATGCTAATGAGGTTTCTGGAGTAAAAGCCTTTCTTGAAAAATATTATAAGAGATTAAATTTTTGGATAATAACAGGAACACCTACAACAGAAATAGAAATTATAGCTAGAGAAAGAGGTCTAACCAGTTACTTTTTAGGTATACATGGTTCTCCTGAAAGGAAAAGATATTGGACTGAATATTTAATTGAGAACTATAACTTAAAACGTGAAGAGACTTTTTTTTTAGGAGATGCAACAACAGATCAAGATGCAGCTTCCTTTTCTAAACTTCATTTTGCTCTAAAGGAGAATGAGGAAAATAAATGCATTTTTGAGGATTATAAAGGGATTCGTTTTAAAGATTTTGAAACCTTAGAAAAGCAGTTAAAAGAATATTTTGTGAAAAGGAAGTAATTTCTTTTTATAATTTATTGGCTTACTTTTTAATATTTGAAAAAATTGAATATACTATTAAATGATTAATTTTTGTGAATAAAGTACGCTTTAGAATAATTAATAATAATTGTTATAACCATTATTAAATAACAAATGAAAATACTTTTAACAACCACATCATTTCAAGATACACCCGGTGTACATCAAGATTTATTATATAGTCAAGGCTTTGAAATAGATACTTTGAGAGGTCCAATTTTAGAGAAGGAGTTATTGCCAATTATTCATAATTATGATGCGGTAATATGTGGGGATGATGAATATACAGAAGCTGTAATAAAAAAAGGAGTAGAAGGAAACTTAAAATATATTTCTAAATATGGAGTAGGTTTGGATCGTATAGACTTAGAAGCTGCTAAGAAATATGGGGTTCCTGTTACTAATTGTCCTGCTGTAAATCAAGTTTCTGTTTCGGAACATGTATTAGCTTTGTTATTAACTTTTGAAAGAAATGTACATCTTCAGTATAATTCTGTACAAAAAGGTAGCTGGAAACGATGGATTGGAAACGAAATAGAAGGAAAAACAATTGGAATTATTGGTCTAGGTTCTGTAGGAAAAGAATTAGCAAAAAAATCTAATGCACTAGGAATGAGTGTTATAGCGTTTGATTTGTATAAAGATGAAGATTTTTTATCTAATCATAAAGAGGTTTCTTTTGTTACATCTTTAGATGTAATATATGAACAAGCAGATGTGATTAGCTTGCATTTACCACATACTTCAGAAACTGAACATTTAATAAATAGAAAAGTTATTTTTAACAAAATCAAAAAGCAGCCAATTTTAATTAATACGGCAAGAGGAATGTTAGTCGATTCTACTGCCTTAATAGAAGGTTTAAAAGAAAAAAAATTAAGAGGATATCTTACTGATGTTTTGGCTAATGAACCAATACTTGATGATGAAATGTTAAAAGGGGTAGATAATGTAATTATTACACCACATGTGGGCTCAAGAACATATCAAAGTGTTCAAAAGCAAGGTTCTATGGCAGTAAATAATTTGCTAAAGTTAATAAATAGCTGAAACATTAAGTAGTTCTTAAGTTTTATTGATAAAAATGTCTGAAAATAATAGATATAAATCAAATAACGTGTTTAAAAAAGCAATATTTAATATTGCTTTTCAAATTATTCCTATTCTACTTGCACTTATTTTAACTCCTTTCCTTATTAATGGAATGGGAAAAGATTTTTGGGCAAAATATTCAACAGGAATAAGTCTTATTTTTTTATCAAACTATTTTTCATTTGGAATAGGACCTGCCCTAAATAGAAGAGTTTCAGAGGTAATAGGGCTTAAAAAGTATGATAAGATACTGTATGAGCTAAAAGAATGCGTTTCTTTTTCTTATTTTTTAGGAATAGTGTTTTTTATAATATTACAGATTGTTTTATTGCTCGCATACAAGTTAGGCAATTTCAGTATTTTAAAAACAGGAAGTGATTTTAGTTTTTATCAGATCACTATTTTTAACTTTTTTTTAGTTTTTATTATAATTCCATATAGGTCTATTTTAGAGTCATTTAGTGATTTTTATTTTTTAGCAATTGTAAGAGCTATAACAGCAGCAATGTTATTTTTAATCCCTTTTATTTATATACTGTTATTTGGGGTATCTCTAAAAGGGATTGCTATGATGTTATCTGTTTTTTATTGTATGCTTTATTCAGTGTATTACTTTAGAGTATTTCAATTCAAAAACAAATTTCATTTTAAATTACCTTCACCTATTGGAAAAGAATTTCTTGTAAGAATATTTAAATTTGATTTAAGCTTTTTAAAAGAAACTTTTTATTTCAGTTTGTTTTTTTTAACATCTGCAATAGTATTGTTTTTTGATCGTTTTTATTATGCTGTTTTTTTTAATACTATTATAATCTCGGATCAAGTTACTATGCTAGACCTTTTTAATAGGGTAGCTATTATCACAGGAACAATTTCAATAGTGTATTTTTCTGCAATTTCAGTGTGGTATCAAGAAAAAAACTTAGAAAAAATAAGAAAAAACTTACAAACTCAAATTATTGGGGTTTTTTGTATATTTTTTATAGTGGTAATTTTTAGCTATTTCTTTTTGAACAGTATTTTAGGATGGTGGTTAGGAGAGAGTTTTTCTTTATTTATAGAGAAAAATTCTTTTTCATTACTTTTTGCTACCATTTTAACCAACTTTGTTATATTACTTGTTCGCCCATTACAAGCTATAGGTTTAATCAAAGTAGTAAGCTTATTCCTTGTTTTTACTACGATTATTTATATTTGTATAGTAATTTTCTTAGGTTACTTAAAAGAAATAGAATATCATTATTTAGCATTAATTACTAAATCTGCCTTGGATATTATCATACTTATTTCATTATTAAAAAAGAAAAGAATTTTATGATTAGTAAAATCCTAATATATGAAGTACACTATTCGAATTTTAATCGTTATGTAATTCCTTTATCTAAGTACTTTGTTGAAAATGAAGTTTCTGAAAAAGTAGTAATGGTATATGATTCCTTTGTTGAAAAAGAGAAGATTAAAAAAAATTTAAATAAAAAAATAACGAATAGGAATATTTCAAAGGTTTATAAAGAGTTAAAAAAGAAAGATAATAATTCTGATATCATCTTTATTAATTATAGTTATAGAATTCCTGACCTATATTGGACTTATAAGCTAAAAAAAATAGGAGTAAGATGTTATCAACAGCAACATGGTATGTATGCTGAGTTTTTAGAAAGAAGTTTTTTAGGGTATTTTTCAGCAATAAATAGAAAGATTACCTATTTTAAATATTTGTTTTATTTTCTACTTAAGTTAAAAGCAAGTGTATTTTTGTATTTAATTAATAAAGATTTTGTAAAATCTGAGAATGTAAATAATCTTATAAGTGAAAAATTCAAGAAAAAAATAGAACTTATCCAATCTGACCATATCTTTGTTTGGGGAGATTATTGGAAAAAGTGGTTTATGAAAAATCATTTTTACAAGTCAGTTGATCAATTTACGACAATAGGAAATCCTGACTATCATGTGTTTATTAAGAATAGAGTTCAAAATGTAGAGAAAGATAAAGTTTGTTATATAGCACAGACTTTTGTTGAAGATGGAAGAATGGATAGAGTAGATTATAAAAAAATAATAGATAAAATTTCTGAAACATTTAAAGAACAGCTACTGATAAAACTTCACCCTAGATCAGACAAAACTATTTTTGAAAGTGTAATTAATAATGGAGGAGAATTATTATATGATTTCCCTATTACAGGCTATTATATAGGTCATTATTCATCTTTATTGGCACTGGCAATTAATGAAGATGCAAATGTTTTTTTATTAGAAATTAACAATGAAAAAATACCACACTATTTTTTAAACTCTGCTAATAAGGTTTTTTATAATATAGAAGAATTATGCCATACAATTATAAGAAAGGACCGGTTAGAATCTTCACAAGAAATTTCTTATTTTTTTGAAAACAAGGAAACCCATCCATTTGAAATAATAACTAATTTTTTAATAAATATTATTTAATGGAAATATATAAACCAATTGTATTACAGGTTATTTCTGTATTATTTTTAGTTGTGTATTTTCTTTTTTCAAAACTGCAAAAGACAAACTTATTTAAGTTTGTTTTTATGTTATTACTATTATTATTATTATTAATTGTTTTTATAAATAGAGACTATACTGCAAATATTGATCTACCTAACTATATGAAATTTTATGATTTTAATAAAAATTTCGTAGATATTTTCACCTCACAAACAGCTTGGAAAGGAGACTTCTTATTTTTTGCTATCATGCCATTATCACATCTAATAGGATTTGACAATGAAAATTATATTACTTTTCAATTAATAATAAGTATTTCTTTAACTTTTTTGGCTTATTTCTATTTTTTTAAAGAGTATAAATCGTTGATGTTTCTTGGTTTGTTTTTTATGGTAAATAGTTCGTCTTTCTATTTAATACATGGGAATGTTATAAGACAAGGCTTAGCTTCTTCACTTTTATTGATGAGCTTAAGCTCTAATACGAACACTAGAATTAATTTATTTAAGATTTCAGCTTTTTTTAGTCATAAAGGAAGTCTTTTTTCATTTTTTACAAGATTTTTTGATACGACTAATAAAACAAAACTATTAATTATGGTTTTAGCTTTTTTAATAGGTTATTTTTCGGTTTTTATACATTTATTAAATATATTCCCTCTTCCTGTTTTTATAAAGCAAAAAATTGATTTTTATAGTAATTTCCAAAGGGCTTCTACAAATTCTCAGATTAAATTAAGTATACTACTTATTTTTAATTTCTTGTTTTTGTATTTGAGGAGCAAGGAAAATAAATATGAACATGCCTATAGATTTTTCTTTGCTTTTTCGATAGCTTCTTTTTTACTTTTTAGGTTTGATGGGATGTTTTCAAGATTAATATTATACACAGATATATTTATACCAATAATAGTAATTGGAAGTATACAAAATTTGAAATCTATTAGAAATAAAATTATAGTAAGTTATATTACAATAATTATAAGTATTGCATATTCTTTATATGTATTTAATCATAAGTCTATAATTTTTAATATGGGAGAAAAGTTGGTTTTATTTTAAAAAAAGAAGTTAAAGTGAAAAAGTTAGTTTTTGGAATAGTTTTATTTTCGTTGTTTTCTATTTCATGTAAAAAAAAGGATTTAAATCAGGAAAAGAGCAGTACTGTTGCTACATATAAATTTATAAGAAACTTTCTAGATAGAAACTCAATTAGAATTTACAACAGTGAAATTCAAAGGACGAGAGTCAATTTTTTTCCTAAAACGAATACGTTAATTTATCATTTTTGGAAAAAAGAGAAATTAGAAAATAACGGAAGTTTTTTTTTGCACTTGTTTCCTTCAGATAAAACAGATCTACCAGAAAAAAGAATCAAAACTGGTTTTATAAATTTGCCTCTAAAAAAAAATGAACTTATAAATAGTGAGTCTAGAAACTTTATAATTATTAAACCTCTACAATTACCATATAATATAGATGCGATTGTTACTGGACAATATAAAGGCAAAAGAAAGTCATGGACTTCTGTTTTTAAAGAAAAAGCCTATCTAACAAGAGCATTTTTATCGGATAGTAGCTTTTATTTAGATGAAAAAAATATTTTTAATTTTTTGTTTTCAGAAAATATTAAAGAGTATAAACGTACATTACCAAACATTGGATTTAAAATTTATGAAGACAATAAAAAAAAGATGTTTTCGATTTACTTTAATTCAAATTTTAATAGGTTGTTATATATATTTCAAGATATAAAGAAAAGTGGACTTGATAAAGGAAATTTTTACTTAGAAATACAGAAAAAACACGAGAAAAAACGGGAATATAAAAGAATAGATTCAAAAGAAGTTTTTATAAAAGATAATAAAGGCGTTTTTGTTCAGAATTTGAATATTAAAGAAGTATATAAAGAGTTAATTATTGGTCAAAAAATAGATTCGGTAAAAAAGATATTAAAGAAAGTATACATTCCTGAGTCTATCTATAAATCAAGTAGACAATTTACTTGGATTAAAAATATAAAAACAGAGGAAGATAGGAATATAGCGCTTTTAGAAAATTTAATATTTAACAATATACCTTTAGTTTATTATAATCAAGAAAGGGATCTTTCGTTGTTTTTTAATAATAGAACAGGATATTTAGTTACTCATAATCTAGATAAATTGGATAGTTATAATTTGAAATTAAGATTTTTTTCTTCCATAAAAGAAAACTCTGTTTTAAAAGAAATAAAGTTAAAAAATACATTTAGTATAAAAACAAGAGAGAATCAATTAGCTATATTTGAAATTGATTTACCAGAAAAGATTGATAAAATTAAACTTTATACAGTTAAAAATGAAGAAAGTAAATTTGTTTTTGAAAGATCATTTAAATAAAGAATGGGTTTGACTTTAGGAGAAAAAATAAAAGAATTTTTAAAAGAAATAGATCTTTTAAGTTTAGCATTAGCTTTATCAATATCAATTCTTCCTTGGAGTATTTGGTTAAACTCAATATCTATTATTATTATTAGTGTAGGCTTAATAATATATACTTTAATGAAGAAAAAAAGGTTAATTATAAGGTTAAAACCTTTTTTAATTACGTCTGTTTTTTTTTGGGTTTCAATTACTTGGTTAACTATAACTTCAGACATGCGAGAAGGTGGAAAATATGTAGAGCATGGATTAAGCTCGTTAATTTTCCCTATTCTTTTTTCTGTTGTTAATAACCATTATCGAATAAATATTAATTATATTTTTTTACTTTTTTTGGGATCATGTGTTCTAAAATATTTATTATTTGTGATTGGAATAATAGAAATAGAGCTGATATTTATTTTGGAGTATTGGAAAGAAATATTTATTCAAGTTAATCAACTTTTTAAATTAAGAGCAATGCACCCTTCATACTTTTCAATGTATTTAGGTTTTTGCTCCTTAATCAGTTATCATTATTATTGTATAGTAAATAAAAAGAGAAATAAATATTTTTTCTTATTTCTGCTGATTTTGACATTTGCTTTTAACTTATCACTAATGGCTAAAATGCCGTTAATAGCATCAATTATTTCTCTATTTGTAGCATTTATTATTTCTCTATTTAAGAGCTTTAAAGAAAAAACAAGAACCGTTATTGTAGTTTCCTTTTTATGTATTTCATTTTTATGTGCCTTATACATAAAAAACGTGCCTAATTCATTTATTCAGGAAATTAATAACTATTACAAGTTAATTAATGGAGATAATATAGAAGACACTTATGATTACAACCAGTATGGTATAGATTCTTCGATTAATTCTTGGAAGAAAACGAATAGAGTTTATATTTGGCGATCATCTATTGATGTAATAAAAGAAGAAAAAAAGTTATTGTTAGGTGTCGGAACTGGAGATATTAAAAAGAACTTAAAAGCTAAGTATCTAAAAAATGATTTTAAATATCTAGCGACTAATAACACTAATACTCATAATCAATACCTTGATTACATAATTAGATATGGAATTGTTGGCTTAATATTAATAATTGCAGCTTTTTGTTTGTACTTAAAAAAAGCAAATGAAAAACAAAATTATTTGTACATGATGTTTTTGCTATTAATTTGTTTAAGTATGCTAACAGAGAATATTTTAAATAGGCAATATGGTATAGTCTTTTTTTTCTTTTTTAATAGTTTTTTCTTTTTAATAAGTAAAAGAAAAACTGATATGAGAATGCAATAACATATTTTGATTAGATTTGTTTACTTAAAGATTTTTATAAATAATTTATTAATGAATAAAGTTTTTACCCTTAATGTTTTAGAAAGAAAATTGTTTTTGTTTTTAGTAGACATAATAATTGTTTTTCTCTATTTATATTTGATGACAAATAGAGTTTTAAGAGGAACTTTTGATTATGAGAAACATGGGTTAACTATATATATAGTTGGAATCATACTTTTTTCTATGATTGCATATGTTTTAGATATATATAATTTAGAAAGAGCTTCAAAGCCTATCACAATTTTTAGATTATCTCTTGTGGTTGGTGTTTTGTATTCTTTTTCTGTTTTTTTCTTAACTGTTTTGTTGATTAACACAACAGTTAGTAGACCTTATTTGATGGTTTTTCTAGCTCTTATGCCTTTCTCTTTAACAGCATGGAGGTTACTATGTTCAAATTTTTTTATTTCTCAACCATTTTTAAAAAATACTATTTTTATATATGAAGAAGCTTTCAAAAAAGAAATAAAGGAGCATATAAAAAGCATTGAAGGCATTAAAAACTCTAATGGTTATAATGTAAAATTAAACATTTCTACAGATAATGAAGTTTTTAAAAAAAATCCTAAACGTTTAGATAAGATTAATGAAAGAATTGAAACTGTTATTATTAGAATTAAAAACTATCAAAATATACCAGAAGAAGTGGAAAGGTTTTTAACTAAAGCAATGTATTTTGGAAAAGAGGTTTTTACTTTTACATCTTTTTACGAGTCAACATATGAAGCACTTCCTTTGAATCTACTAGGAAATAACTTTTATGAAGTATTACATTTAAAAAACACTAAATCCCATTATATTCAGAAAATATTTACATTAATAATTGATTTTTTATTATGCTTTATTGTGGGAAGTGTATTTGTTGTGGCTGTTCCTATTGTTTGTTTTTTTAACTTATTTTTAAATAAAGGTCCTCTTTTTTATACTCAAAAAAGAGTTGGTAAGAAAGGAAAAGAGTTTACGATATATAAGTTTCGCTCTATGGTAGTTGATGCTGAGAAAGCAGGTGCAAAAATGGCTACAAGTAATGATGCTAGGATAACTACATTTGGAAAAACTCTTAGAAAATTTAGAATTGATGAATTACCTCAAATTATCTCGGTAATAAGAGGTGATATGAGTTTTATTGGACCTAGACCAGAACGTAAAGTATTTGTAGATCAATTAGACCAAATGAATCCATTTTATTCAGTAAGACACGTCATTAAGCCTGGTATTACTGGTTGGGCTCAGGTGAAATATAAGTATGGAGAAAATTTAGATGATTCAATAAAAAAACTTGAATACGATTTGTATTATATTAAGAACAGATCCGTTACTTTAGATATAAGAATTTTGTTTAAAACAATAACGACAGTATTATTTTCAAGAGGAGTTTAATAAAAACAATTACATGAATTAATGAAAATATCAGTAATAGGAACTGGGTATGTTGGTTTGGTAACAGGGACGTGTTTGGCAGAAACAGGGAATGAAGTTGTATGTGTAGATGTTGATGCCCAAAAAGTAGAAAAAATGAGAAAAGGAGAAGTACCTATCTATGAGCCTCATTTGGATGTTCTTTTCGAACGAAATATAAAATCAGAAAGGCTTACGTTTACTACATCTCTTAAGGAGGGGCTAATGCATGGCGAAATTATTTTTTTAGCATTGCCAACTCCTGCTGATGAAGATGGATCTGCTGATTTATCATATGTGCTTGGAGTAGCAGATCAAATAGGAGGTTTGATAAGCCAATATAAAGTGATTGTAGATAAGAGTACTGTGCCAGTAGGAACTGCAGATAAAGTGAAAGAAACAATTGCGATGAAAGCAGCATGTGATTTTGACGTTGTATCAAACCCAGAATTCTTAAGAGAAGGGTTTGCTGTTAATGATTTTTTAAAACCAGAAAGAATTATTGTTGGAAGTAGCTCTAAACGAGCAATAGGATTAATGAAGAGGTTATATAATCCTTTTGTAAGGTCAGGAAACCCGATATTGATAATGGATGAGAAATCTGCTGAATTAACAAAATATGCTGCGAATTCATTTTTAGCAACTAAGATTACTTTTATGAATGAAATAGCAAATTACTGCGAGAAAGTAGGAGCAGATGTTGATAAGGTTCGTATTGGAATGGGAACTGATTCCAGAATAGGAAAACGCTTCCTGTTTCCAGGGATTGGATATGGAGGGTCTTGTTTTCCTAAAGATGTAAAAGCATTACTGAATTCAGGAAAGAAGGAAGAATATAATTTTAAAATTTTAGATGCAGTAATAAGAGTTAATGAACATCAGAAAAAAATATTGATCCCGAAGATTAAAACTTTTTTTAACAATGATATTAAAGGAAAGACACTGGCTGTTTGGGGATTGTCTTTTAAACCTGAAACGGATGATATTAGGGAAGCACCTTCTTTAGATGTGATAGAAGAATTGTTATCATTAGGAGCCAGAATTAAAGCATATGATCCGGAAGCAATGGATAATGTGTCCAAAAAGTATGGGGATAAAATAGAGCTTGTAAATTCAATGTATGATGCTATAGAAAATTCAGATGCGTTAATCATTTGTACAGAATGGAGTCTTTTTAGAACACCAGATTTTAACAAAATTAAATCCGAAGTAAGAGAAAAGGTTATTTTTGATGGAAGAAACTTATATAATATTAAGGATATAGAAAAAGAAGAAATATCTTATTTTTCTATAGGACGTAATGATGTTATTGCTAATTAAAGTAGGGTTACATTTTTAAATTAGGTATATTGAAAAGGATTTTAATCACTGGAGCAGCAGGTTTTTTAGGATCTCATTTATGTGATCGGTTTATCGCTGATGGTTATTATGTTATAGGAATGGATAACTTAATTACTGGGGATTTAAAAAATATAGAGCACCTGTTTAAACACGCTAATTTCGAGTTTTATCACCATGATGTTACAAAATTTGTTTACGTTCCTGGGAATTTAGATTACATTTTACATTTTGCATCACCAGCAAGTCCTATTGATTATTTAAAAATTCCAATCCAGACTTTAAAAGTCGGGTCATTAGGAACTCATAATTTATTAGGATTAGCAAGAGAGAAAAACGCAAGAATTTTAATAGCTTCTACCAGTGAGGTGTATGGAGATCCTTTAGTCCATCCACAGACAGAAGATTATTATGGAAATGTAAATACGATTGGTCCAAGAGGGGTATATGATGAAGCTAAACGGTTTCAAGAATCAATTACGATGGCTTATCATAGGTATCATGGAGTAGAAACAAGAATTGTCCGTATTTTTAATACTTATGGTCCGAGAATGAGATTAAATGATGGTAGAGTAATTCCTGCGTTTATCGGACAAGCGTTAAGAGGAGAAGACCTCACAGTATTTGGAGATGGTTTACAGACAAGATCCTTCTGTTATGTAGATGACCAGGTAGAGGGGATTTATCGATTATTACATAGTGATTACGTGCATCCGGTTAATATTGGAAATCCACATGAAATAACAATTAGAGATTTTGCGGAAGAAATTATTAAACTAACAGGAACTACCCAAAAAGTCATTTATAAACCATTACCTGTAAACGATCCGTTACAGCGGCAGCCTGATATAACAAGAGCAAAAGAAATTTTAGGCTGGGAACCAAAAATAGATAGAGCACAGGGAATGCAGCTAACGCTAGATTATTTTAAAAGCTTATCTAAGGAGGAATTATATAAAAGCGAACACAAGGACTTTTCTTCATTCAATAGAAAATAAATGAGAATGTGTTTATGAAAGAGCTAATTTCCAACATCAGTAATTTTTTTTATCGAGATGAAGATAAAAACTGGATTCTTACTATATTTTGGAATAGCTTATACATAGCATTTTTTCTACTTCCTTTAGGTATTAAATTACCAACACCGTTTTTTGTGTTAGCGATTGTGTTGGGAGTGCTTCATATCTTTAAATCTAAAAAGGAATTTATTACAGATAATAAGGCTTTATTACTGTTTCCTTTATATTTTGTTGTTCTTACATTAGGATTATTATATACGGATAATGTATATGATGGAATCAAGTTATTGCAAAGATCATTGTCTCTGTTACTATTTCCAATTATTTTTTTGTTTGTAAAAGAAGATGCTTCAGCTGTTAGGAAACTTTTTGAATTTTTACTTGTCGGTTTATTGTTTTCATTCTTTATTAATTTAGCACTAGGGATTCAAAGTACATTAGAAGCAATAAAAAGAGGAATCATTATAGAAACTATTGATTCTATAGAATTGCTTGAAACTGTAATTACCGGTTGGGATTTCTTTATTAGAGAAGAGTTTTCGAGATTAGTCAATTCCAATTATGTATCAATTTATATTTTGCTGGTGCTCAGTTTTTATCTAAAAAGAAAGTTAGCTTCCAGGTTACAGTTGTTAATCATACTTATACTATTTACATACTTATTTTTATTAGCCTCTAAATGGGCGTATCTGGCATTGACAATTATATCCTTGATTTTGATTTTCAATATTGGGGATAGAAATAGAAGATATACCATGTTTGTAATTTTCTTCTTAGCCGTACTTGTTTTTGTAGATAATCCCAGGATGTCAGTTTTTTATAATAGAGTACGTAATTTCACGAATATCGAATCATATGAAGCGATGTCCTCAGAAAAGTCGAGACTTTTGATTTGGGATGCTTGTATCAAGCTGATAGGAGAATCTCCTTTTCTAGGATATGGAACAGGAGATGCAAATGATATATTGTTAAGGGAATATGCAACCTTGGGGTATGAGCACAATTTAAAAAGAAAGTATAATGCGCATAATCAATTTTTTCAGACTTGGTTACAAACAGGTGTGTTAGGTTTCATTGTCTTAGCAGCTATTTTTGTGATTTTAGGTAGGCGAATGAGAAGAAGCCCTAACGAGTTAGCTGTATTTTTGATTTTGTTGATTTCATTATTATTCGAATCCATGCTTGTTCGTTTCAATGGAATCGTCTTTTTTTCTATTATTATCCCCTTATTACTTAAAAAAAGAAGTATTTTGAGTAGTCGAATTATAAGGAATGAACCTATTTTAGGGAATAACTCAAAATAAATTAGCTGTAGAACAGCTAAAAAATTATTTTTGCCTGTAAGAAAAATAGCTGACATGAACATTTTAGTACTTGGTTCTGGAGGAAGAGAACATACTTTTGCTTATAAAATAGCGAATAGCCCACAATGTGATACATTATATGTGGCACCAGGAAATGCGGGAACTTCAAAAATAGCAACAAATGTTGCAATCGCTGTAACAGACTTTCCTGCAATTAAGAATTTGGTAATAGAAAAAAATATTACCATGGTTGTCGTCGGTCCCGAAGACCCTTTGGTAAGAGGGATTAAAGATTTTTTTGATGCAGATGAAGCATTAAAAGATGTAGCAGTTATCGGTCCGTCAAAGGAAGGTGCTCAATTGGAAGGGAGTAAAGAATATGCAAAAGAATTTTTGTTCAGACATAATATTCCAACGGCAGCTTATCAGAGTTTTACAAAAGAAACCGTAGCAGAAGGAAAACGTTTTTTAGAAACACTACAAGCTCCTTATGTGTTAAAAGCAGATGGATTAGCAGCAGGAAAAGGAGTTTTGATCTTAGAAGATCTAAAAAGAGCGCAAGAAGAGCTGGAAGACATGCTTACAAACGAAAAATTTGGGGAAGCAAGTAGAAAGGTCGTTGTAGAAGAGTTTTTGGATGGGATTGAACTAAGTGTTTTTGTTTTGACAGATGGAAAGAATTATGTGACACTTCCTACAGCAAAAGACTATAAGAGAATTGGAGAAGGAGATACTGGTCTAAATACAGGAGGAATGGGAGCTATTTCACCAGTTCCTTTTGCAGACAGCGTATTTATGTCTAAAATTGATGAACAGGTAGTAAGACCTACTGTAGAAGGGTTAGCTAAAGAAGAGATAGATTACAAAGGATTTATTTTTATTGGACTGATAAAGGTAGGAGGAGAACCTAAAGTAATTGAGTATAATGTAAGAATGGGAGATCCGGAAACCGAGGTTGTATTACCGAGGTTACAAACAGATTTAGTAAGCTTATTTCAGCATGTAGCTCAAGGAACACTAAATGAAGTAAGTTTAGAAGTAGATAGCAGATATGCTACTACTGTAATGACAGTATCAGGAGGATATCCCGAGGCTTACGAAAAAGGAAAAGAGATTAAAGGAATTGATTCAATTTCTGATTCTTTAGTGTTTCATGCCGGAACAAAAATAGAAGAAGGAAAAGTGATTACAAACGGAGGAAGAGTACTGGCGGTTACCTCTTTTGATCAGGATTTTAAAGAAGCATTAAAAAAATCATATACAAATATCGAAAAATTGAACTTCGAAAAAATGTATTATAGAAAGGATTTGGGCTTCGATCTATAAATCCCTATACCAACAACAAAAAAGCCTGAATTTATAAATTCAGGCTTTTTTGTTTTACTTAAATTACCTCGGTATCAATACAGGAGAAAATAATGTTTGATTCAGAAATGAATCTCTGATCATTTTACATCTCGACTAGCCGAGTAAATTCTTAATTATCCCAAGAAAGAATGAGATGTCTGATCTCTATCTTCTTCATTATTGTCATTGAATTTCTGCAATTGTTTCATCCAGTAAATAAAAGCGACAAAACCAATTAGCATAAAAAGCCAATTCATAATGTTGGCCATGGTCCAATTTTCTAATTCCAAAGATCTGAAATAATGCATCGGTAGAAATAGTACATTTTCAAATAAAGATTGGATACCTTCAAAAAACTCTTTCATGCTTATATATATTTTCCTTATGTAAAAAAGGGTTATTTTTAATCTCTTTAATAATTAAAAATTACAAAGTATGTAATTTGAGTGGCAAAAATATAAAAAACCATCGATGTTATCAAGCATTTTTACCAAAACGAAACCTATTAATTTTATAATAATTAAAGTATACCTGTTGACTCTTTTTCTTCTTAGGTACTATAAATTAGAAGAGAAAACCACATCTGTAGCGATGACTTTTTGTGCCGGATATATTATCAGTGTGATCTCTATTTTGATACTTCATTTTCTAGTTAGAAAATATAATCTGTCTAGTCGAAACCTTTACTCAGTGTTTTTCTATGTGTTTTTAATTGGGATGGCACCGGAGGTTATGAATGCAATACCACTGTTAATTTCTAGTTTTTTTGTGGTGGTAGGAACAGAAAGAGTATGTAATCTAAGAAATGAAAAAGCGATAAAATCATCTATTTTAGAAGCATCTATATGTTATGGGATGGCTTCAGTATTGTATTTTTGGAGTATTAGTTTTATGATAGTACTTTTTATAGGAATGTTATTTTTTGCAGCAAAAAGCTATAAAAACTGGATCATTTCCTTAACAGGACTGGGGGTCGTCTATATATTTGTTTCTTGCTACATGCTTTTTAGATATGATCATTTTTTGGATTTAGACTCCTATATCGATCCGATTTCTATTAATTTTGAAGCTTATAAAAATGTTTCTTTTCTATTTACCTTGACATCTTTTGGGATATGTTTACTTTTCTTTATGGGAATTTTTCTAGTCAATATCCAAAAAATTCCTGTAAACCACAGACCCGTAGCAAAATTAATTATCTTTTATGTGTTAATAGCTGTTTTTGTAGTTTTTATAGCACCTATAAAGAATACCACTGAATTAGTATTCTTAATCGGACCAATGTCAGTAATGGGGACTACTTATATGAAGTTAGAATATAGTCCCTTGGTTAGAGAAATTAATCTTGGGGTCTTTTTACTTCTTCCTTTTGTTTTTCTCTTTTTTTAACTTTTGGAAATATTTCTTGATCGATATATACATCCTTGTTGTAAGTTCAGTAAACCACAATGGAGTAAGAATAAAAAGAATGGATGTTGATTTGGGATATTCCGTGGAGTATTTAAATCTTGATTAACGAGCAAAAAAACATGTTTTCTCCTGAAAGAGGTTTTGGCTTCGTTGAAAATATAATACATTTGTGTGTTTATACGTGGATTAATAAATATTCCTTAATAATTAGTAAAGAAAACTACTTGGTAGTGTTTTAAATAAGAGTACATGTTTACAGAAAAAGCAAATCAGATTTTCAGAGAAGTAATAGACAAATATCATATCATTAATACGGTTGACCAGGAGTTCTCCAATCCATATGATAGCAAAAGTGAGGTATTAGAACATTTACTATACAGAAAATGCTGGATTGATACAGTACAATGGCATTATGAGGATATTATTAGGGATCCACAAATAGATCCGGTTGCAGCACTAAAATTAAAAAGACAAATTGATGCTTCTAACCAGGATCGAACGGATATGGTAGAATATATCGACAGTTATTTTTTAGAAAAATACAAAGCGGTAGCAGTAAAACCCTCTGCCACTATTAATACAGAAAGCCCAGCTTGGGGAGTTGATCGATTATCAATACTTGCGCTAAAAGTGTATCATATGGAAGAAGAAGCAAATAGAGCTGATGCGACAGATGCGCATAGAGAAGCATGTCAGAAAAAACTAAATGTTCTTTTGGAGCAACGTGTTGATCTTTCTACAGCAATCGATACACTATTGCAAGATATAGAGAATGGAGATAAGTATATGAAAGTATACAAACAAATGAAGATGTATAATGATGATGAATTAAACCCTGTTCTTAGAGGGCAAAAGTAATTTCTCTTTTTTACCGTCGATTGTTATATGCAGAAACACCCTATAAAACATATTTTGGTTATACGTCTCTCTGCAATGGGAGACGTAGCCATGACAGTACCGGTGTTAGAACGATTCATTGAAACATATCCAGAAATTAGAATTACAGTACTTACACGGGCTTTTTTTACACCAATTTTTTCTGAGTTAAGAAATGTCTCAGTAGTAGCAGCTGATGTCAAAGGAAAACACAAAGGAGTAGTAGGTTTGTATCGTTTATTCTTGGAATTAAAGAAACTGAATATCGATGCAGTAGCAGATCTTCATAATGTATTGCGATCTAATATATTAAAGCGGTTTTTTGCTTTTTCAGGAATTAAAGTCTTTCAGATTGATAAGGGAAGAGCAGAGAAAAAAGCCTTGACAAGAATAAAAAATAAAGATTTTAAACCCTTAAAAACTACCCATCAGCGATATGCAGATGTGTTTAAATATTTAGGGTTTCCAATTGATCTTTCTATAACAGTAAAGAGAGAAAGAATAAAACTCACTCCTCAGATATCTGAGATTCTTCCAGAAACTGGGCAAAAGTGGATTGGAATTGCTCCTTTTGCGCAGCATCAAGGCAAAATATACCCTTTAGAAAGAATAGAGGAAGTAATTGCAGCGTTGGATAAGGAGAGTCGGTTTCAGCTATTGCTTTTTGGAGGTGGTAAGAAGGAAAAGGATATTTTGAACAACCTTGGGCAGAAATATAAAAATGCCGTGTCAATTGCAGGAAAACTTCGTTTCTCAGAAGAATTAAAATTGATCGCTAACCTTGATATGATGGTTTCTATGGATAGCGGGAATGCACACCTGGCAGCTATGTTCGGGGTGCCTACTATTACTATTTGGGGAGTAACACATCCATATGCAGGATTTATGCCTTTTGGTCAACCCTTGTCAAATGCTGTGCTCCCAGACTTAGTTACATATGATCAGATTCCGACATCCATCTATGGGAATAAAGTTCCGGAAGGGTATGAAAAAGTAATGTATTCAATTACTGCCGAACAGGTTCTTCAAAAGATATACACCATAGAAAAAAACACATAAATAAGAAATTAAGGATACGGGGGTCTTTAGATTTCTTACTTATGTACTTATAAACGTTGCTAAATAGTGAGAGAGATCGTTTTTATACATCATCAAAATCGACAAAGACAGTATCCGTAGTTGCATGAGAAACGCAGGCAAGGACAAGTCCTTCTTCTATTTCACTATCAGTAAGAATACCGTTTTTACTCATAACAGCAGTTCCTTCTGTTATTTTGCAGATACAAGAGCTGCAAACACCTCCCTGACAAGAGTAAGGAACATCGATATCTTCTTCAATAGCAGCTTCTAATATTGTTTTTTTGCGATCCATGACAAAGGTAACCTCTTCATCATCAACTAAAATGGTAATATTTGTTTTTCCTTCTTGGTTTGCCCCCTCAGATGAAGTAGAACTACTAGATGTGAATAATTCAAAATGTATTTGATCTTCAGCAACAGCATTTTCTAGTAATACCTCTTTCGCAGTGGAAATCATTACTTCCGGACCACAAAGAAAAAAGTTATCAAAAGAATAGTCTTTGTATTTGTTTTTGACAATAAAGTTGATGGTTGAACGCTCAATTCTTCCAAAATGAGTTCCTACCTCGTTACTTCTGCTATATATAAATTCAATAAAGAACCGGTCAGGATACTTAGCCTGAAGGGTTGTAAGAGCAGTATGAAAAATAGTTTCTTCAGGAGTTTTATTTCCATAAACTAATACGAAACGACTATTGGGTTCATTTTGAAGAACAGCATATATCATACTCATGATAGGGGTAATACCACTTCCGGCAGCAAAAGCACAATATGTTTTGTTGGCTGTTGGACTAGTTGCAAGGGTAAAGGTTCCTTCAGGAGGATGTACTTCTATCACATCATCAGAGGTAAGTTGTTGATTAGCATAGGTAGAAAAAAGACCGTTTTCAATCTCTTTAATAGCTACAGATATGAAATGATCATCAGGAGCACTACAGATAGAATAGGCTCTTCGAACTTCATTGCCGTTGATCGTCGTTTTTAGTGTCAGATATTGTCCAGGGATGAATTGATATTGTTCTTTAAGAGAAGTCGGAATATCAAAGGTAATAGCAACTGCTTTTGAGGTTTCTCGTGTAATGTCTTTAATCGACAGTGAATGAAATGTTGACATGTTTTATAATAAAATCTAATCTTTTCCTGATCTAAAAATCAGAAGCGCCATATGTTAATCGAGACAAAAATAAGAAATGGATAAGAGAGCAGCTGGTATTTCGCCGAAAATTATACAAAGCTCCATTTTTGATAGTATAATAAGGAGGATTTCAAGATAAAAATAATGTCTTGTTTTAGTGGTAGTTGTAAGCTTTTTGTAACATTTTATGAAAATGGACACTAATGGTTGTGTAAAAACACTTCTCATTATGATAAAACATTTTGTGACATTACAGCGAAAATCGTTCTGGAGAGCCGCTTCGTTATCCTCGAGTTTATGGATGAAAGTATTTATGGGATTTTGGGCGTTTTATTTAATGTTTATGATGGTAGCAGGAAGTATTGGAGGCTTTTTCTATATAAAAGAAGAGATGGGGTTGGATCCTTTTGAGCTTGTAAATCAGTTTTTGATCTATTGGGTCGTTATTGATTTGGTTTTTAGATATGCACTTCAGAAAATGCCAGTAGTAAACATTAAACCTTTATTGCTATTGCCTTTTTCTAAAAAGAAAATTGCTTCTTTTGCCTTAGGAAAAACCGGTTTTTCTTTTTTTAACTACATTCATGCCTTCTTTTTTATTCCGTTTTCCGTATTGTTGATATCACATGGGTATAATCCATTAGGAGTTCTTTTGTGGAATATCGGATTAATAGCGGTGATCTATCATAATAATTTTCTCAATATTCTTCTCAATAACAAAGACTGGCTGGTTGTTCTTGTTGGAGGAGTTATGGCAACTCTCGGAGGGTTGCAATATTATGGGTATTTTGATATTACGCAGTATTCATCCCCGTTTTTTAAAGGAATGTATACTCATATTCTTTGGGTGTTAATCCCTGTAATTTTAATGCTGATTAGTATATATTTCTCATTTATAATGTACAGAAAAAACCTGTATCTCGATGCAGGACTATCCGAAAAATCAGAGCAGGCAAAAACAGAAAATCTGGATTGGTTAGATAGGTTTGGTAAAACCGCCGTTTTTTTGAAAAATGATATAAAACTGATTAAGAGAAATAAGCGGGCACGTTCTACGGTTATTGTCAGTATATTATTTCTGTTTTATGGATTGCTGTTTTTTACAGACTCGGTTGATGCTTATGAAGGTCCTGTATGGAAGATATTTGCAGGAATCTTTGTCTCGGGTGGATTTCTGTTAAGCTTTGGTCAATTTGTCCCTAGTTGGGATAGTTCATATTATCCACTAATGATGAGTCAAAATATAAGATATAAAGAATACTTATCATCTAAATGGTGGCTAATGGTTTGTGCTACACTTATTGCTACAGTATTATCTGTTCCGTATATCTATTTTGGGTGGGAGGCATATGTAGCTATTTTAGTTGGAGCAATCTACAATATGGGGGTGAATTCTCATGTTGTTTTGTGGGCAGGAGCCTATGTAAAAACCCCGATAGATCTGACGAGCAATAAAAATCCGTTTGGAGATAAACAAGCATTTAATATGAAGACAATGTTATTAGCATTACCTAAAATGGCATTGCCAATGATTTTTTATGCTATAGGACATTATGCACATAGCCCATCTGCAGGGTATGGATTGGTGGCTGTTACAGGAATAATAGGGTTTGCTTTTAGAAATAAAGTGTTTGATATTATAGAGAAAATATACCGAACAGAAAAGTACAAAACTTTATGGGCGTATAAACAAAAAAAATAAAGGAATGATAACAATACAAAATCTTACAAAAAAGTATGTAGACTCTGTAGTTCTCTCTATTGAAGAACTTACTATAGAAAAAGGGAGTAGTTTTGGGTTAGTTGGTAATAATGGAGCTGGAAAAACAACCCTGTTTAGTACCTTATTAGATTTGATAAAACCGACTAGTGGGTTTATTACTAATAATGAAGTTCGGGTAGATGAAAGCGAAGAATGGAAGTCGTTTACAGCAGCATTTATAGACGAAAGCTTTTTGATAGGATACCTGACCGCCGAAGAGTATTTCTATTTTATAGGAGAATTAAGGGGAAGATATAAAGCTGATGTGGATACTTTATTGGCTACATATGAAGATTTCTTTCATGGAGAGATTTTGGGTAAAAAGAAATACTTGAGAGATCTGTCTAAAGGAAATCAAAAGAAAGTAGGAATTGTAGCTACATTGATAGGAAACCCAGAGGTGATTATACTAGATGAACCATTTGCTAATTTAGATCCAACTACTCAGATTCGTTTAAAAAAAATAATCAAGGAATTGGCAGATAATCCCGAGGTAACCGTATTGGTTTCCAGTCATGACCTGATGCATGTAACTGAAGTTTGTGAGCGAATTGTGGTGTTAGATAAAGGGACAGTTGTAAGAGATATTAAAACCTCTGAGGAGACATTGCAGGAATTAGAAGCACACTTTAATAAATAGTATGAGATCTTTGCCTATTTCCAAGTGTATTTAATAAGTAAGGCTCGAGGAAAAAAATCTGAGACCAACTTGCTGTTAGTGAAGATCTTTTTTTTGAGGCAAACATAGCTATAGGGATGTCATTTTGGGATTTTTTCACAAGAGTAAGAAACTACTTTCCATGTACAAAATAAGTAGTGATAAGTTAAATCGTAAATCACTTTGGAATGAATGATCAATATAAGAAAATGCTTTATGAGACGGGTAGCTAATTTTTTCTGTTGTACTTATTAATAGAAGTGTGATTTCTATCTCGTTGTATTATAAATGAATAGAGATGTGAATTGCGTAAAAAAGAAAGATAAACAGAGAAAAACTACTTGATATTCTGTTTTTTATAGAAAGTAATGTATTTTTACCAAATTCGGATTGTTTTTATGAACTCTTGATACACTAAAAACTAAGATTTTAAGTTATCAAGCGTATAAAAGATTTAGGTTTGAGTAGAAATTCACTGCAAATTATCATCGTTATATGTGTCACTCTTCTTATGAGTGTGAGTTGTTCGCGTAAAAAAGACAAATTTGTCAATAGAACATGGCATAATATCACCACAAAAAACAATACCCTATACAATGGAAGGCTTGCTTTTGACAAAGGAAGAGGGGATATTGTCGAAGGCTATAAAGATGATTTTTGGGAGCTTTTGCCAATAGAACGTATGATTGTAAGTGAAGACGTTCGACTTCCCGGAGAAGTGTTAAATCAAAATTTTGACAAGGCAGAAGAAAAAGCGATAAAGGCGATTCAGAAACACAGTATGCTGATCGGAGGGAAGGAACGAAATCCCAAAATAGACGAATCTTTTCTTTTGTTAGGGAAATCAAGATATTTCGAACAACGATTCATTCCGGCATTGGAAGCGTTTAATTATATTTTGTATAAATATCCTACCAGTAATACAATTAACCATGCCAAGGTCTGGAGAGCAAAGACCAATATGCGTTTGGATAATAATGAAAAAGCAATAGCAGATCTTACCAAAATGATTGCCGAAGAATACATGAAGCCTCAGGACTATGCTGATGCCTCAGCTATGTTGGCACAGGCATTTGTCAACCTGAAAATGAAAGATTCTGCTATCACTTATATCAATAAGGCGGCTATTCATACCCAGGATAATGAAGAAAAAGGACGGTATCTGTATATAAAAGGACAATTATTAGACGAATTAGGTTATAAAGACAGCGCTAATTATGCGTATGATCAGGTAATTGACTTGAATCGTCGAACTCCTAGACGATATATGATCAATGCTTATATGGCCAAGGCGAGAAATTTTGATTATGAAAAGGGAGACAAACTAGCTTTCCTCGAACTGCTTACAGATATGGAAGAAAACAGGGAGAATCGCCCGTTTTTAGATCGTATTTATAATCAAAAAGCAGTGTATTTTAGAACATTGGACTCGATTGACCTGGCTATAGCGTATTACAATAAATCTTTGAGAACAAAACAGGAAGATCGAAAACTGCAATCATTTAATTACAAAGCATTAGGAGATATAAGTTTTGATCATAAAGAATACGCGCATGCAGGAGCGTACTATGATAGTACTTTAGAGCGAATGGTTGAGAACTCGAAAAAATACAGAGTTCTGAAAAAAAAGAGAGAAAATCTGGATGATGTCATCCTTTACGAAGGAATCGCCAAAAAAAATGATAGTATTCTATCAGTGGTAAAAATGTCACCGGAAGAAAGACTTGCATTTTACTCAGAATACACAGAAAAAATAAAGGCAGCAGCAAAAGCAGCAGAAGAAGCTGCTGAGATTGAGAGAATAAAAGCAGAGTTGCCGGCAGAGAGACGTTTTGTGCAGCCAGGAGCTCCTGGTGGTACAGCTCCTTCAGGACCTAATACAGGAGGAGTGTTTTATTTTTATAACCCGACAGTGGTAGCTTATGGAAAAACAGCCTTTAAAAAAGCATTTGGTAATCGAGAGTTAAAAGACAATTGGAGAGTGTCTAGTATATCAGAACCATCAAAGCTGTCTTCAGGAGAAGAAGAGGAAGAAGAGGAACCATATTCAATTGATACAGACCCGGTGTTTGACCCTCAGACATACATTGCTACTGTTCCGGAAGATCCTGCAATTATTGATAGTTTGCATACAGAACGTAATTTTGCCTATTATCAACTAGGGGTGATTTATAAAGAAAAGTTCAGAGAATATGAGTTGGCAGTAGATAAATTTAGAGGTGTATTGGATAATAATCCAGAAGAACGATTGATTGTGCCCTCTAAGTATAACCTTTATAAAATATATACTGCAAAAGAAGAGACATTGCGGGCGAATGAAGTAAAGCAAGACATTATTAATAATCATGGAGCTTCCCGGTATGCAAAAATTCTGCAAAACCCGGAAGAGGCATTGGAAGGAGATAAGAATAGTCCTGAGGCAATATACAATCGTTTGTATAAATTGTTTAAAGATCAAAAGTATGCTGAGGTAATTAAAGAAAGTGATGAAATGATTACTAAATTTGGCGGAGAAGATTTTGTTGCTAAGTTTGAGTTGTTAAAAGCACAGGCTGTTGGACGTTATCATGGATTTGAACCGTACAAAGAAGCATTAAATTACGTATCTTTAAACTATCCGCAGAGTCCGGAAGGAAAAAAAGCACAATTGCTATATCAGACATCGATTCCTCAAATTGCTAGTAAAGAGTTTGTAGAAGGAGTAGAAGAAGATAAAAATCATAAGCTTATCTTTCCGTTTTCTATTTATGGAATGCACCAGGCAGAAGAGCTAAAACAAGTATTAGACGATATTATAAAAGAGCTGAGATATGATAAAATGAAGGTGACTATTGATGTATATACAAAAGATAAGCAATTTGTAGTAGTGCATACAAAGAGAAATGAAATGGGCGCCTTGGGATTAGCAGAACTATTAGGTATAGGAAAAGTAGAAGATACCAGGGGGGTAGATCAAACAAATTCGAAGAGAAAAAAGAAATATCATAAAAAAGTAGAAGCTCCGTTTTTTGTAGTTGCTTCCCCTAATTATAGAGTGATTCAAATACATAAAAATGTAGATGCTTATCTGCAATTAAAAGAAAATAATAATTAAACAACCCCCTAATAGTATGTTTTCAGACAATAAAAAAGGAAAAGACAGCGGAGCATCAGATTTTTCAAGAAATCAGAATAAAATTTCTGAAGGAACTAAAATCGTTGGAGATATCATCTCTGAAGGAGGCTTCAGAGTAGAAGGAACTATAGAAGGAACTTTTAAAACAACCGGAAAGGTCGTAGTAGGTAAATCAGGGTTTATTCAGGGGACATTAGAGTGCTCTGATGCAGATTTTGAAGGGAAATTTTCAGGAAACCTGTTAGTTTCCGGGACATTGTCTCTAAAACCTACTGCTGTTATAGATGGAGAAGTAACTACCGGGAAACTAGCGGTAGAGCCAGGGGCTACATTTAATGCTTCTTGTTCTATGAAAGGAGGAGTAAAATCCCTAAGTAAATCAGATGGACAAAAACAACAAGGGAAATCAGCTTAAAAGCTTTGCCAGATATACCACTATTGGTATCCAAATGTTAGCAATTATTATAGGAGGGTACTACCTCGGAGGGTATCTGGATGAGAGAGCTGCTAATCAGGAACCTGTTTATCAGAAATGGGTAGGGTTAGCTGCAGTATTTTTAGCGATTGGATCTGTGTTGTGGCAAGTGATTAAAGAATCAAACAGAAAATAATTTTTAATTTCAAGGCAGGTCTTGGGTATTATACCCTTTGGCAGTGCCAATAAAGAGAACCTTGATTATACATAACCAGTATAATCAAGGTTTTGTTTTTATAGAAATTAAGATCCCCTCCTTCAAGGAAGTACAATCGTATAAAAAAGGAATATTTCTTTCGATAAGTTTTTGCGGTACAAAGAATATTAATAAGTAAGTTTGCGATTTGAAAAAACATTGAAAATAGTATGTTGCAATAAAATGTATAGTAAAATCATTTGGGCTGATTTAAGAATGATTAAAAAAGGTTTTATCAACATGAAAACAAGTTTGAGAAATAAGCATATGGATCTAAAAAAAGATATAAAACAATTATTGATATATATGATATATATAATAGTTAGTAGCCTTACTTTTTACGCAGTTCATGTTTTTTTGCTAACAAGTTTCCTTGATTTGGGAACAAATTCGCTCATACGAGAACAACATGTGTTTTTGTCGCTTTTGGTATTGTTTGTTTATGGTATGGTAGCTGTGGTTTACAAAGTATCTCCAATACATGCAGCCTATGTTTTGATGGGACTTTTACTGGCTAAAATGATTTTAGCAGGTATGTTTGTGTATAAGTTAGGCTGGTTAGATGATTCAGAGACAATGCATAAGAGAGCAGTGTTTTTGGTTTTTTATCTGATGTATTCATTTGTATTAGTTTTGATGTCATCAAAAATTATTAAGAATATCGGATCGAAAGAATAAATACAATGACGAAAATCAAAAAAAGATAAAAAAAGCGAAATTCTATATGTTTATTGAAAATTAATAATGTACTTTTGCACCCAAATTCAGAGCGTACAAAAAAGACTAGAATTTAGGAAATGAAAGTATTTCAAAAGACCATCAAGTATTCAGTAGTGCTTCTGCTTGCTTTTTCAAGTATCACTACTTTTGCAAAATCTGGTGACACGGATCACAAAACAGAAGGAAATCAAATAGATACCAAAGAAGAGATCGATGCGTATATCAAGCATCACCTTCAGGATTCCCACGATTTTATTTTTTATACCGACGGGCAAACAGGGACGCATTACGGGTTTCCACTGCCAGTAATTTTATGGGATGGTGGATTGAAAGTATTTATGTCTTCTAAGTTTCATCATGGAGAAACAGTAGCAGAGGTAGATGGGAATTATTATAAGTTATACCACGGAAAAATTTATAAAACAGATGCAGCCGGAACTATCAACTATGATGAAGCACATCACCCAACAAATGCAAAACCTTTAGACTTTTCAATAACTAAGAGTGTTGTGGGGATGTTATTAGCTGGACTATTAATGTTCTTAGGGTTTTCTGCTTTGGCTAGAGGGTATAAAAAAGGACCAATCCCAACAGGGTTTGCCAGAGTATTAGAACCATTAGTAATCTATGTAAGAGATGAAATTGCAAAACCTAATATTGGTGAGAAAAAATATAGAAAATTCATGGGATTCTTATTAACTGTGTTTTTCTTTATTTGGATCTTGAACCTTTTAGGCTTGACACCACTAGGATTTAATGTAACAGGAAATATTGCCGTTACAGTCTGTTTAGCATTATTTACATTTTTTATTGTGCAGTTTAGTGGAAATAAAGATTACTGGAAACACATTTTCTGGATGCCGGGAGTACCAGTACCTATGAAAATAATCCTAATGCCAATAGAGATATTAGGAATGTTGACGAAACCATTCTCATTATTAATTCGTCTTTTCGCTAATATTACAGCAGGACATTTTGTAGTGATGAGTTTGATTGCATTGATGATTACTATGAAAACTGTATTTGGTCCTGTAGCCTCTACAGGAATGTCACTAGTATTGGCATTATTTATTTCTGTAATAGAAATATTAGTAGCCTTTTTGCAGGCATTTATCTTTACAATGTTGTCATCATTGTTTATCGGGATGGCGGTTGAAGAGCACGATCATCATTAAAAAAATAAAAGTAGAATAAGAATTTGTTTAATTATATAAATCAATTAGTATGTACAATTTAATTGGAGCAGGATTAATCGTAATCGGAGGAGGAATCGGATTAGGTCAGATCGGTGGAAAAGCAATGGAAGGTATTGCTCGTCAGCCAGAAGCTGCAGGTAAAATCCAAACTGCGATGATTATCATCGGAGCACTTCTAGAAGGATTAGCATTCGGTGCATTAATCTTAGGAAAAGCTTAATTAGAACAAAAGATATTTCCTGCAACGGTTGGTTGCAGGAAATGTTTTAAACAGGTAGAACGAGACAAAAAATTAAACAAAAAAATATAAAACAACATGGATCAGTTATTAAATGATTTTTCTCCCGGGTTATTCTTTATGCAGGCGATTATCTTATTAATCTTAATTGTTTTAATGAGAAAATTTGCTTGGAAACCGATCTTAGATTCATTAAACAGCAGAGAAGAGGGAATTAAGGATGCATTGGATTCTGCTGAGAATGCTAGAAAAGAACTACAAAATTTACAAGCAGATAACGAAAGAATTCTTAATGAAGCTCGTGCTGAAAGAGATACAATGTTGAAAGAAGCTAGAGAGCTTAAAGAGTCTATGATAGCAGATGCAAAAGCAGAAGCACAAGAAGAAGCTGATAAAATTGTAGCTCAGGCACAAGCTACTATTGCTAGTGAAAAGAAAGTTGCAATCGCAGACCTTAAAAGTCAGGTAGCAGAATTTTCTGTTCAGATTGCAGAAAAAGTAGTGAGAAAACAATTAAACGATAAGGGTCAGCAATTAGAATTGGTTGAGTCTATGTTAGAAGATGTTACTTTAAACTAATCAGTAAAGATGGGTAGAGCAGCAATACGTTATGCAAAGGCAGTTTTGAGTATAGCTCAAGATCAAAAAGCGACACAAGATGTGCAAAATGATATGAAGACTATTTCTGAGACAGTAGAAAATAGTCCTGAGTTAAGAATGCTTTTGAATAGTCCTTTGGTTAAAAATGAAGTAAAACGCGCTTCATTAAAAGAAGTTTTTAAAGGATCAGGAGCGTTAACGCATAAACTTTTTGATGTGTTACTGGCTAATAAAAGAGTAGATCAGTTAGATCAGGTAGCCAGACAGTACAGCTTATTGTTTGACCAGTTAAACAATACACAAGTTGCGACTGTTACCACAGCAATACCATTGGATGATGCATTGCGAACTAAAGTGTTAGCCAAAGTAAAAGAATTAACAGGTAATGAAGCTACAATAGAGAACCTTATCGATGAGAGTATTATCGGAGGGTTTATTCTGAGAGTAGGAGATTTACAATATAATGCTAGTATTGCCCATAAACTTACTAGTTTAAAAAGAGAATTGAGTAATTAACAAAATACGTTTTTAAAAAGAAAACGTTTAATTTTAATAATAGAGAATAAGTAGTTTTACTTATTCGACTTTAAATACTATAAAATGGCAGAAGTGAATCCTGCTGAAGTATCAGCAATATTAAAACAACAATTATCTGGATTTGAAGCATCCGCTTCATTGGAAGAGGTAGGTACAGTATTACAAGTAGGAGATGGTATCGCTCGTGTATACGGATTGTCTAACGCTCAGTACGGAGAATTAGTACAGTTCGAATCAGGTTTAGAGGGTATTGTATTGAACTTGGAAGAAGATAATGTTGGGGTAGTACTTTTAGGTTCTTCTACAGAGGTTAAAGAAGGTGCAGTAGTAAAACGTACACAGCGTATTGCATCGATTAAAGTAGGAGAAGGAATTGTAGGTCGTGTTGTAGACACACTTGGAAATCCTATAGATGGTAAAGGCCCAATCGAAGGTGAAACTTTCGAAATGCCATTAGAGCGTAAAGCTCCTGGGGTAGTATTCCGTCAGCCAGTAAATGAGCCGCTACAAACAGGAATTAAGTCGATTGATGCGATGGTACCTGTAGGAAGAGGTCAGCGTGAGCTTGTAATTGGTGACCGTCAAACAGGAAAAACAACTGTTTGTATCGATACGATCCTAAACCAAAAAGAATTTTATGATGCTGGAGAACCAGTATACTGTATCTATGTTGCTATCGGACAGAAAGCTTCTACAGTAGCAAATATCGCTAAAGTATTAGAAGAAAAAGGAGCATTAGCATATACTACAATTGTAGCAGCTAACGCATCTGACCCAGCGCCAATGCAAGTATATGCTCCATTTGCAGGAGCTGCAATCGGAGAATATTTCCGTGATACAGGTAGACCAGCATTAATTATATATGATGATCTATCTAAACAGGCAGTAGCATACCGTGAGGTATCGTTATTATTACGTCGTCCACCAGGTCGTGAGGCATATCCAGGAGACGTTTTCTACCTTCACTCAAGATTACTAGAGCGTGCTGCAAAAGTAATTGCTGATGATAGCATTGCTAAAGACATGAACGACCTTCCTGAGTCTTTAAAAGATAAAGTAAAAGGAGGAGGATCACTAACAGCACTTCCTATTATTGAAACACAAGCAGGAGATGTATCTGCTTATATTCCTACAAACGTAATTTCTATTACAGATGGACAGATCTTCTTAACATCTGACTTGTTCAACTCAGGAGTACGTCCGGCAATTAATGTGGGAATCTCTGTATCTCGTGTAGGAGGATCTGCACAGATCAAATCAATGAAGAAAGTAGCAGGAACATTAAAACTAGATCAGGCACAATTCCGTGAATTAGAAGCATTCGCGAAATTTGGATCTGACTTAGATGCAGCTACATTGAATGTAATCGAAAAAGGAAAGAGAAACGTGGAGATCTTAAAACAAGGTCAAAACGATCCATATACAGTAGAAGATCAAATTGCAATTGTATATGCTGGTTCTAAAAACTTGTTAAGTGAAGTTCCGGTAAATAAAGTAAAGGAATTTGAAAAAGATTACTTGGAGTATCTAAATGCAAAGCATAGAGATAGTTTAGATACATTGAAGGCTGGGAAATTAACAGACGAAGTAATCGATGTGTTAGTATCAGCTTCAAAAGAGATTTCGGCAAAATATAAATAATTTTTAATTTATAGTACCTTAGAACCCGTTCTAAGGTACTATAAAAGACTTTAGTTTATGGCAAACTTAAAAGAATTACGTAATAGAATTACCTCTGTATCATCAACTATGCAGATTACTAGTGCCATGAAAATGGTATCTGCAGCAAAATTGAATAAGGCACAGCAAGCTATTACCGCTATGCGACCTTATGCAGATAAACTTACAGAGCTATTACAAAGTCTTAGTGCTAGCTTAGAAGGAGATAGCGCAAGTGTTTATTCTGAACAAAGAGAAGTAAACAAAGTATTGGTAGTAGCAATAGCTTCTAACCGTGGTCTTGCAGGTGCTTTTAACTCTAGTATTTTAAAAGCAGTAAAAGATCTGTATCAAAATCAATATGAAGGAAAGCAAGTAGATTTTGTTACTATTGGAAAAAAAGTAGACGATATTGTTTCTAAAACACATACTGTTATTGCTAATAAAAGTAATGTGTATGATGACCTTACCTTTGCTAATGTAGCAGAAATAGCATCAGAGTTGATGGAATTGTTTACTAATAAATCTTATGATAAGATTGTTATTGTATATAACAAGTTCAAAAATGCAGCTTCTCAGATAGTAACTACAGAACAGTTCTTACCAATTGTTCCGGTACAAAACGAAGAATCAAATGTAAGCTTAGATTATATTTTTGAACCTTCTAAAGAGGAAATTGTAAATGAGCTGATTCCAAAATCATTAAAGACACAGTTGTATAAAGCACTACGTGATTCTTTTGCTTCTGAGCATGGAGCACGTATGACAGCAATGCATAAAGCAACCGATAATGCAACAGAGCTAAGAGACTCGCTGAAACTTTCTTATAACAAAGCAAGACAAGCAGCCATTACCAATGAAATTTTAGAAATTGTTGGTGGTGCAGAAGCATTAAATGGTTAAAAGATAAATACTAGTTAACTAGTTATTTCAAAGTTCCGTGATTCATTTCACGGGACTTTTTTATTTTTTAAAAACAGGTAAAACTACGCTTTCATATTTTTTTATCAGCCACTAATTTTGAACGATAATTCATACAAAACGAAGAGGTGTTGTATGCGGCTATTAATCAAAGAAAGATAAAAATGGGTAGTGGACCAAAATATAAACCAATAGCTCCGGATGCTGTTTCCGTGTGGAGCGGTTTTAAAACGAAAGAAAAAACATACGACGAATTTGTAGATTTTCTAGGGTCAATAATTGTACCTGTATGCTCTTTCCTTAGACCTAAAATAGGATTGAATGCATACATTCCTTCTTTACCGAATCCTGAAAATAAACCCAAGGCAATACCGGATCAGACAGCATTACTTTTTTGGGAATCTAAGAATATTTCTAAAGAAAAATCCAATACAGTAGTAGAACGGTTGTTCACATTACTATTCGATCAAACGTACAGTAAAAAAAACAGCAGCATGCGAGCTGTAAAACAGTATAAAGGAATAGTAAAAGCTAATCAGCCCTATTATTTGGTAGATGAGGAATCCGATTGGATGCACGGAACAGTATATCATAAAGTAGGATATAAACATGAAGGGCAAAGCGAAGAAGCATTTTTAGCCTCTATAAAGACATGGGCAGATGCGTACACTTCCGAGAGATCAGATGGAGCGATTCTAATGGTTGCAGACAATTATGTTGTTTTTTGGGAGCATTTTCCCAGAAGAGGAATGAAAGCAAGTAGTAGTTTTAATGAATTAGGAGACTATGTAACCCTGTTTTTGGACAAAACAGCTAAAAGTATTGTCCCTCCAAAAGAAGGAGTATGGGGAGAGTGGAAAGGAATAGATTTAATCAGAGATAATTGCGTAAACATTCATCTGGAAAGAGTGTAATTTATAATAAACCTGTAATTGATAAACACGAATAATCAATGGAAGTATTTTTATATATATTAAGGCTTTTTATTCCACATTCTGAGAAATGGCAAAGAGAAAACCCATTTTAAGTGTGTCTTTTACCGTTTAGGATAGCTTCGAAACAGTTCAGTGATATCGGGTAAAAGCTTATACGCTATTTTTTAACAATAAATCTTTTTGAATAAGGCTAAAGGAAGTAGCAGAGATACCCAAAAAAGAAGCAATGTGGTATTGAGGGATACGTTGAAAAACCCAAGCTTGTCTTTTTTTTAGAGCAAGGAATCGTTTTTCGGCACATAGGGTATCTCTTTTTATCAGTACATCCAGAAGATAGGTGATCATTTGCTCTGCAAGAATTCTGAAATACCGTTCAAAACGTTGATGGTATTTAAAAAGACGTAGCTTGTTATCTAATGTTAGACTCAATACGGTCATATCTTCTATTGCTTGGATATAGGTAGCAGAAGGTTTGTTGTTAAAAAAACTATCCACATCTGTTTCCCAACAGTTTTCTCTGCTAAAACAAATGTTTTTTTCTTTCCCATCAAAATTATGAAAAGCACGACAACAGCCTTTAATAATAAAAAATGTTTCATTAGCGATCTGTCCCTCTCTTAAGAGATACGATTTGTTCGGATATTTTTTTAATTTGAAATGACTAGATACTTCCTTCCATTCAGAATCAGATAACGTTACCAGATGCCCGAAAATACCTTTTACTATATGTTCCATTGGTAAAAGAATTAAGAGTTTGTTAGTTTATAGAGTGTCGCATTATGTATCTATTTACTATTAAAAATTGTAAAAAAAATGGATTTAAGTTTTTTTTAAGTGTATGTTTAACACAGAATGAGATAATATTAACATATTGCTGATACAGTTTTCATGTTGTCAAACTAGTTTTGAACCGTAATAATGGAAACGATGACTATATTTGTTTTCTCATAAATAATCAGGGGATTTGATGAAGAGTACTGGTCTGTTGTAAAAAAGGTATTAAATTTGATTACTTGGTGCAAAGAAGAAGGTGTGGTATTGACCAGTGTAAAAATAAAATACCATAATTGTTACTAATTAAAAAGAAACAGATGAAATCTTATTTATATAATTTAGGGGTTATAGTTATTACAATACTATTTGGGCAATGTGGCAGTACTCCTAAAATAGAAAAAACACCTCCGGTTAAAATTGCGAAGTCGTATTTCCAGAAATGGTATTCCGGAGTAGCCCAGGGAGGGAGTGGATTTACAGTTTATATACCTGTAGAAGAAGAAACAAAAATAGTGCTTCAAACAGCCTATTTTAAAGAGCGAAAAATAGCACTTCAAAAAGAAGGAACCATCTATGTAGGGCGGTATACATATCCAGAAACAAGAAAAGATTTGATAATGAGTGACGATCCGAAGAAAGAATTTGGGAATCAACTCCCTGTCATTGAAGAAAAAAGTCCTTTTACCCTAAAATATAATGAGTGTATAGTAAGTTATAAAGATGGAAATAAAGAAGGATTTTTTAAAATTAATAATCTGGAAGAAAAAGATTTTATAGCATACCCATCCGCAAAACAATAAAACAAATAAGGGTAAAATCTGTATAATTCATATTCATTGGCAATACTAAAAAAACTTTTTAAACAGACCTTTATTTATGGTGTAGCAACGGTATTACCAAGAATGCTGTCTTTTATATTGGTTCCGTTATACACAGGGCTCCTTCCAACAGAGGCTTACGGGGAAATATCTGTTATATTTACCTATTTTGTTTTATTCAATGTTTTATTGGCATATGGAATGGAAACAGCCTTTTTTAGGTTTTATACAAAAGAGACCGATAAGAAAAAGGTAGTAAGTACATCCGCAGTTTCATTAGTGATTTCGTCAGTTTGCTTTTTTGTGTTGGCATTGATTTTTGAAAAGCAAATCGCAACCCTGGTAGATATAAAACAAGAGTATATTCATTTAGTTATATGGATCCTTTTATTGGATGCTTTGGTTATTATTCCTTTTGCTTGGCTCAGAGCTAATGAACGACCGATAAAATATGCGGCAATTAAAATTTGCAATGTATTAGTAAACATTGGGCTTAATGTTTTCTTCCTCTTGTTTTTGCATGATCTTGTATTTCATGTGCCCTTATTAGATAGTATTTGTAAAGATGATTATGAGATAAACTATATTTTTATTTCTAATTTGATTGCCAGTGGTCTGACCCTTGTATTATTAATACCGTTCTATTGGAAAATTAAAGGGAGACCAGATAAAATACTTTGGAATAAAATGATGCGGTATGCCTTACCGGTTTTGATTTCGGGAGTTGCTTTTTCTATTAATGAGAGTTTTGATAGAGTGCTTTTAAAAGAATTATTGCCAAAAGAAAGTTCCGATCATGTTATTGGGATTTATGCAGCTTGTTATAAATTGGCCGTTTTTATGACCTTATTCGCTACTGCTTTTAGAATGGGAGTAGAGCCGTTCTTTTTTAGTCATGCAAAAGAAAAAAATGCACCTGATACCTATGCCAGAATCACCAAATATTTTGTGATACTGGGTTCGGTGATTTTTTTAGGAGTGATAGTATTTTTGCCAATTATAAAGCGATATTTAATACCAAATAAAGCATATTGGGAAGCGATTGGGATTGTACCTTTGATATTGCTAGCTAATTTCTGTTTAGGGATATATCATAATTTATCTGTTTGGTATAAGATTACTGATAAAACCAAGTTCGGAGGTTATATCTCCGTAGCTGGTGCTATTATAACTTTATTGTTGAATGTGATATTGATTCCTTTTTATAGTTATATGGGGTCGGCAATAGCGACCTTATGTGCTTATGGAATCATGATGCTGGTTTCATACCACCTAGGAAAAAAACACTACCCCATTCCTTATGAAACAAAAAGAATAGCAATGTATTTAATTATGACAATAGGGATTACAGTGGTTTCTTTTTATTTGTTCGACTGTAATTATATCGTTTCAATCCCTTTATTCCTGTCGTTTTTAGTAGTTTTGTATGTTTTTGAGAAAAAGGAAATCAAAGAAATTTTAAGCAAAAAATGAAAAGTATACGATTGATTAGATAAAGAAGTCAGAGACCGTTTTTGGGATCAGAAGTTGTATTAAATCAATCAGAAAATATATATAACAAACACATGAACATTAATATTATTAACAGATCTTCACACGATCTTCCACATTATGAGACCATAGCTTCTGCAGGGATGGACTTACGGGCTTTTCTTACAGAAGCCGTAACATTAAAACCTTTAGAACGCACAATTGTCAAGACTGGGCTTTTTATAGAGTTACCGGTAGGATATGAAGCGCAGGTAAGACCAAGAAGTGGTTTAGCAGCTAAAAAAGGAATCACAGTATTAAATGCACCAGGAACTATAGATGCAGATTACAGAGGAGAAATTGGAGTTATTCTGGTAAATTTATCAAATGAAGATTTCACGATAGAAAATGGAGAACGAATTGCGCAAATGGTTATTGCTAAGCATGAGCGGGCTACGTGGACAGAGGTCAAAGAACTTTCAGAAACATCCAGAGGAGAAGGAGGGTTTGGAAGTACAGGAACGAAATAAGTATTCACAATAAATAATAAACTCCCCACTTGAATACCGGGAACAGTATTCAAGGTATAAAAACAACTTTTTATAATGTATAACACACCCTTTATAAAAGAGGGAAAAACACAAATCGTATGAAAATTATTGTACCTATGGCGGGAAGAGGTTCTAGATTAAGACCTCATACACTTACTGTACCAAAACCACTTATCCCTGTAGCAGGGAAGCCAATTGTGCATAGATTGGTTTCTGATATAGCAAAAGTTTTGGGAGAACCGATAGAAGAAGTTGCCTTTATTTTGGGTGATCCGGCTTTTTTTGGAGAAGATGTCGTAAAAAGCCTGACGGAATTAGCAGAAAGTTTGGGGGCTAAAGCGTCAATTTACAGACAAGATAAACCCCTGGGAACCGGACATGCAATTATGTGTGCCGAAGATTCACTATCAGGACCAGCAGTAGTTGCCTATGCAGATACATTAATTCGGGCAGATTTTAACCTGGACAAGGAGGCAGATTCAGTGATTTGGGTAAAACAAGTTGAACATCCGGAAGCATACGGAGTTGTCAAACTCAATGAGCGTAATGAAATAACAGAACTTGTAGAAAAACCAAAAGAGTTTGTTTCTGATATGGCTGTAATTGGAATCTATTATTTTAAAGATATAGGTGTTCTGAAAAAAGAACTACAACATGTTCTGGATCACAATATTGTGCACGGAGGAGAATATCAGATTAATGATGGTATAAAAAGAATGATGGCAGATGGAAAAGTCTTCGTGACAGGAAAAGTAGATGAATGGATGGATTGTGGTAATAAAAACGTAACGGTAGAAACCAATACCAGAATGCTCGGGTTTCTTGAAAAAGATGGAGAACAATTAATGAGCAATACCATTACAAAAGAAAATGCAACGATTATACCTCCGTGTTATGTAGGAGAAAATGTAGTACTCAGAAATGCTACAATAGGACCTGATGTATCTATAGGAGATGGATGTGTTATAGAAAACACCACCATTAAAAATAGTTTGATTCAGACCCAAACTACAATAAAAAACGCTAACTTAGACAATGCTATGATAGGGAATAAAGTTGTATACAACGGTGAATTCACTACCATAAGTATAGGAGATTATTCGGTATTAGAATAATACGGTATAACGGGATCTTGGTTAAACAACTTTATGAAAAAGATTTGTAAACAATTCGGCTTTTTGGTTTTCTGTTCACTGACAGTATTGACTGGGGTAGAGGCACAAGAGATTGAACCAAAACAAGAAATAAACATTGATGATCTAGGAGATGTTTCTGATGATTTTCAGGAATATTTTTTTGAAGCATTAAGGCAAAAAGCTATTACAAATTATGATAAAGCTATAGAGGCACTGGAAAAATGCCTGAAAATTAATCCCAGTGCCTCTTATATTCACTTCGAATTAGGAAAAAACTATCTAAAACTAAAGCAGTACCAGAATGCTCAGGAAGGCTTTGAAAAAGTCCTGCAAGCAAAACCTAATGATAAATATGTTTTAGAGCTGTTGTTTGAAGTGTATTTTTCTCAACGAAAATACAAAGAATCCGTAGCTGTTTTAGAAAAACTAGTTGTACATAATCCTTTGTTCAAAGAGCAATTGGCAAATATGTATTTTCTAGAAAAAAGATACGATGATGCATTGTCAGCATTAGATGAACTGGATGATGAATTTGGTGCTGATTCGTATAGAAATAAGCTGCGAGACAGAATTCATGCGAGAATTAATAATAAAAGCGGGCAAATCGCACGGTTGGAAAACAAAATAAAGGAGCAGCCTAATAGTGAGCGTAATTATATTAATCTCATTTATCTTTATAGCAAAAATAACCAGAAAGAAAAAGCCTACGAAACAGCCAAAGAACTATTAAAAAAGAAACCGGATTCAGAACTCGTTCACCTGGCATTGTATAAGTTTTATCTCGAGGATAATAAAGTAGACGAATCAGTCAATTCGATGAAGGTAGTGTTGGCAAGTAAAGAGATGGATGTGGATTCCAAACAGAAAGTATTAAATGATTTTCTGGATTTTGTGAGCAAAAACCCTTCTTACGAATCAGAATTAATAGAAACCTCTTTAGCTTTTTCTGAAGAAGAAAAGAGTCAGAAAATTTTCAAAGAAATAGGAAATTATTTTTTTGGTCAGGATAAAAAAGAACTCGCCCTTAATTTTTATGAAAAAGGAATGACTGATAATTTTGAAGATTTTGATCTTTTAAAAAGAATGTTATTGCTTCAGTTGGATTTAGGGAGGTATGAGAAAGCAAAAGAAGGAAGTGCGATCGCTATAGAAATGTTTCCTTCTCAGCCTATTTTGTATTTAGTCAATGGTGTTTCATTACTTCATCTGGAAGAAGCTAAAACAGCAGTAGAAATATTAAGTCAGGGAATGGATTATATCATTGATGATGTAAAGATGGAATCTGATTTTTATTTGCAAATGGGAATTGCTTATGGTAAGTTGGGGGAATCTGCCAAGGCAAATAAGTATAAAAAGAAATCTGAAGAGATTCAGAATAAATCATAATTTTTTTATGAAGAGGATATTGTACGTACTTTGTACGATCGTTTTTTTATTACAATCTTGTAAAGGGACAAAAGCAATTAGTGATACCGGAAAAGTAAAAAAAATAAGCGCAGAAAAAGTGATTGCCAATCATTATAATCACTCATTTAATTTTAAAACACTGAATGCGAGATTAAAAGTAAGGTATTCTGATGGAGAGCGCTCATTTAGTCCTAATGTCACCCTGAGAATGGAGAAAGACAAAACAATATGGCTAAGTGCTAAGCTATTAGGGATTACTGTTGCCAAAGCATTAATTACTCCGGAGTCGTTTAGTTATTATGAGAAAGGAAATCACACTTATTTCGAAGGAGATTTTAAGATGCTTAGTAAGTGGCTGGGAGCAGATCTTAATTTTGACAAAGTACAACAAATGCTGTTGGGACAGGCACTTTTTAATTTGAGAGAAGAAAAGTACAAATCCGCTGTTGTCGATAAGAAATACCAGCTAATTCCTAAGAAACAATTAGAACTATTTGAGCGATTGCTGTTCGTCAATCCGGATAATTATAAAATGTTTTCACAACAATTATCACAGGGGTCAAAAAATCTGGCAATAAATTATGTGGACTATCAAAGGTTGGCGAATCAAAGTTTTCCAAAAGAAATCTACATTGTAGCTACCAATAATGAGGATAATACCACCTTAAAATTAGAATATAAGACTGTAGATTATAATGCAAAGGTGAGTTTTCCGTTTACTATTCCAGCAGGCTATACCCAAGTAACCGTACAATGAAATTATCCAGAATACTATATTTAAGTTGCTTTTTTTTGATTTGTGCTTCTTCTTTTTCGCAAAGTGCTAAACAGCGAGAGCTAGAAAAGAAAAGAGAAAAGTTAAGACAGGAAATAGCACAAATGAAGAAACTTCGAGAAACGAATAAAAAGAAAGAACGTTCGTTATTAGACGAGGTAGAAACATTAAAATCTCAGATAAGTACACGTCAGAACCTTATTAAGGTAACAAATCAGCAAACAAATTTACTGTCCCGGGAAATAGATGCGAATCTAAAAAAAATGGGAAAACAAAGAGAAGAGATAGAGTTACTCAAAAAAGAGTATGCTAAAATGGTGGTCAAATCGTATAAGAGTAAGTCCAAACAGAGCCGAATTATGTTCTTACTGTCATCCAATGATTTTTCGCAGGCATACAAACGACTTCAATATATGAAGCAGTATAATGAGTATCGAAAAGAGAAAGTAGAGCAGATCGAAAATCAGACCATAGCACTTCAGGAGTTAAATAAAGACCTTGTTAGACAGAAAGAAGATAAGGAAGTCTTGATAGGAGAAAATAAAGAAGCCGAAAAGAACCTGGAAAAAGAAAGGGAAGAACAAGAGGTTTTAATGGCGTCTATTCGAAAAGAGGCTGGAGTTTATACCAAAAAAATAAAACAAAAGGAAAAGCAGGCCAGTGCGATTGATAGAGCCATTGAGAAGTTGATAAGAGACGCTATTGCTAAGGCAAATAAAAAAGTTGGGAAAAAAGTTACTAAAAAAGGATCAGCAACCACTTTTGCACTAACTGCAGAAGCTAAAAAACTGGCAGATAATTTTACTGCCAATAAAGGAAAGCTACCCTGGCCAGTGGGTACGGGACGAATTACTAAGAAATTTGGAAGACAACCACATCCTACTTTACCCAATATTCAGATTAATAGTAGTGGTGTGGAAATAGAAACGCAGCCTGGAGAAAAAGCCAGAGCTGTTTTTGATGGAGAAGTCATTGCAATACAAAAACTCAAAGGAGCCAGCAGACTAGTGCAGATCCGCCATGGTAACTATATTACTACCTATTACAATCTGGAAAACATAACCATCAAGGAAGGAGATGCTGTAAAAACCAAACAACAAATTGGTCAGGTGAGAACCAATCCTGCAACAGGAAGAGCTATTATGAAGTTTTTGATTTATCAAAATGCCAAACGTCTGAACCCGCAAACATGGGTGTATAAGATGTGATTCAAAATGAATAGAAGGATATTATTTCTTGTGTATACCTGTTTATATTAAAATTTAGATAGCCTCCTCTTATCTCTTTTTTATGTGATGAAAAATTGCATAGTTCATTCTGAAATGAACTATAAAAACATTCGACTGGCTACTTTTGTTTTATCAATATATAAAAGCATAAAACATCAGGTGGTTAGTATGAAAAAAAATATTTTCGACAGGAAGATACGACAGTGTAAATTGGGCGTAAATCAAAGAAGAGACTCATATCGATACTACAGCTTCCTTATTATATCATTTACCTTTTTTCTTTAATAAAACCTGAGCAACCATTATTGCCGCATTGTTTATTTCCTGTTTTTTTAGAAGGATGATGTCTTTCTGAAGAATAATATGGATGTATGAGTATATAAACAGTGTTTTTTAGCAAAGATGATTAAGACAAATATTAGTATAAATCAGAATATACAAGTTCGATGAAAGCAAAAGATAGTATTATATGTAACTTTGAAGAAATACGGAGAAGGAGTATCAAGCTTTGGAGTGCAATTCCAGCAATGTATTATACGTGGAAACCTGATGAAGAAGCGTTTAGTGTATTAGAAATGATCCGCCATGTACTGGAAGGAGAGCATCTGTATCATATGATTATTACTCGAAAAGAGCAATTGAATGGATATCAATCTCCCTGGTTAAAGGTAGAATATGTTGATCTGAAAAAAGAATTAGCGATTGCAGCCCCGTTTCGGAAACGTTTTATAGAAATGATTCAAGGAGTTTCTGATGAGGATATGACCAATATTATTATTGAAAGGAAAGAATGTAATCAACGATATGAATTAGGGAACTACCTGAATAGAATAGCATATCATGAAGCGGTCCATACCGGTCAGATGCTGGATTATTTAAGAACTATTGGAGTTCCCCGATCAAATATTTGGGACTAAACGTATCGATAATTTATGATAGTATGGAAGAATATGAAGAGCAATTTAGTAAAATAGCATCTTTATTGGGAGATAAAGTAAGAGCTGTTATGCTTTGGAATATGTTGGATGGGAGAGCGTTTACTGCTTCAGAATTAGCGATATGTGCCAGTGTCTCTTCTCAGTCAGCCAGTAATCATTTGAATAAACTTGTCACAGCAAAATTGCTGGTTGTAGAAAAACAAGGAAGACACCGATACTATAGATATGCCAGCGAAGAAGTGGCACGAGTGGTGGAAACGATGGGAAGCTTAATTACCATATCAGAAAAAGACAGGTCAATTCCTGTTACAACTCCTAAAGATCTGACATTTGCCAGAACATGTTATGATCATTTGGCCGGCAAACTTGGAGTACAGGTAACCAAGGCACTGGTGGATAATCATATTTTAGTTCTTGAAGAAAAAGTACATATAAAACACGAAGAACGTAGTCATATCAAGGGTTTTGGGATGTTTTAAGGGATGTTATTTAAACATATATTAAACAAGGAAGGTATTTTATAGCTTGTATAATCAGCAAACAGATTGCCTGTACAATAGTATTAAATTTTCGGGTAATTTCCCATATAAACAAAATTAAAACTTTAACATTTTTAACATATTTCCATTCCTTCTTACATCACTTTTTACTGAAATTAAAGAAATTATGTTTGCATAATTAAATCTTAATTTGAGATACTTTTTTTATCTTGCCAAATGTCATTTTGGAACGAAACATACCTAAGGTAATCTATTATTTTTTTTCCCACCCCTAGTAATCATTTTTTACCTAGCTTTTGTTTTTATCTGACGTTTTTTCCCCACCTAATAGACTAAAATGTCTTAAAACAGTCAAAATGTATTGTTCATTAAGGGCTTTTAGTGTACTTAAAAATGTAGTTAACAAAATTTTAACTCATCGATTAAAGTTCATTAGGGTTCATTAAGGTTTAAAACCTTCTAAAATGCAGTCTTTTGACTTTTAAGGTATTGACTATTTCATTTTTTAATTAAACATTTACAAAGCATCATTTTAGCAAAAACAATGGTGTGATTATTAATTTTTTAAAACCTCTAAAATGAAGGGAAAATTTATCGTATTTGATACCAAAACCTTTTACAAATTAGTCGATGAAGTTGTAGCTCGTATACAGACAAAAGCGCCCCATCCGGAAATCGAAACTGGGCCTAAAAGTGATTGGATAAGTGCATCTGAGGCAAAAGAGCTTTTAGGGATTAAAAGCAACGGGAAACTGCTTTATTTACGCAAAGAACGGCATATATCAGTAAGTAAACATGGTCGTACTGTTTTGTATTCGAAAAAAAGCATTTTAGCATTTTTGGATAAAAGCCAAGTTTAACTTTTTCTTTCAATTATCGAAGCAATGAAAACATATCAATTCAAATCATGTTCAAAAAAGACCTTGGCACAGGCTTATAATGTTAGTTATAAGACTTTTAACAGGTGGCTTGTTCCTCATAAAGATAAAATAGGGGTTTGCTGTTCCAGATGCTACACTCCTAAACAGGTTGAGCAGATTGTTTCCATATTTGGCATACCAGAAAAAAGTAACTTAATCTGTGTCTAAGAGTTCCCAAGATATTGCAATAGATTTTGAAAGAGCTATTGTACAGATGCAAAATGACTTACGTTATTTGGTGAAAAAAGGAAAAGTAAGCAAGGGTTTTATCGCAAAACAAAATCGCATTTTAAAAAGTCTTATTACCTACTACCATCAAACACAAGAGCAAATAAAATCCTCCCGCTCTTTACTTGTAGAAAGACAGCTGATTCACAGTAAGCATACCAAAGAATTAACGGATCGTATTATTAGGTTTGAGGCGATCTGTATAATCCATGGTATTATTGATTTTCCACGTTTTTTAGCCATTCCCACCCTTACCCTTATTCATCAGGCAAAAGAGTTACATAAAGAAGGAGGTTTTAAAACTAGTGAAATGCTTATTTGTTTTATAGATGGGTTACCTCCGGAAAAGAAAGCACAACTTGAAGGTATTTTATATGAAAGAATTGATTCTAAACTAAAACAAGTACTAAAGAAGATTAAAAACAATAAACCATTATGAGTATTAAGCATATTGAAATTGGAGGCGATAATCAGGAGCCAACCAATTCAAATTCCTTAAAAACGGGAAGGGGAAAAAAGCATAAAAAAAAATCAAAAGCCGTCCATATTCTAAAAATTCAAAAATACCTAAAACAAGCCTATGATATTCGGTTTAATTATTTAGCTCTGTCTCTTGAATTTAAAAAACCAGAGGAGTCCTGTTTTAAGCTCTTAGACGATCGTGCTTTAAATACGATTTGGGTAAACATACAATTACTGGGGTTAAAATGTTCAGAACGTACATTACAAATGCTTTTACGGTCAGAGTATACCCCATCTTATCATCCTTTAGCGGAGTATTTTAATAAACTTAAGGCTCATGATGGGATTGATTATATAGGACAACTTGCCGAGACAGTAGAAATTACAGATTTACAAATAGGAGAAATCAATATAAAAGAGTTATGGCATGTCTACCTTCAAAAATGGTTAGTGGCCAGTGTAGCGAATTGCTTAAGAAAAGGGGTAAATCAAACCTGTCTTATTCTAGTTGGAAACCAGGGAAGCGGAAAAACTACTTGGTTAAATAAGCTCTGTCCTGAATCGATGCAAGAATTTCTTGTCTGCGGGCATATAAACCCTTCTCTGACTGATAACAATACCGTTAATCTATTGGCTGAAAAATGGTTGATTAATATTGATGATCAATTGGAAAATATTTTCCAGAAGGATTTTAACAGTATGAAGGCAATTATAACCACCCCTTTTGTGACCAATAGAAAAGCCTTTGCACGTATGACTAAAACGCGTCCACGTGTTAGTTCCTTTATGGGATCGGTAAATAGTAGAAAAATTCTTACCGATACCCATAACCGCAGGTATCTGGTTTTTGCTACAGAAACAATTAATTTTCAGCACACCATCCCTATGGATAAAGTATGGGGTCAGGCATTAGATTTATTTAAAAAAGGATTCTCTTATTGGTTTTCAGATTCAGAAATGAGACAGCTTCATAAAATCAATGAACATTTCCAAGTAGCTACAATTGAGCAGGAATGGTTATCAAAGGTTTATGAACCCTGTAAGCCTAGTGATGCAGGAGCTATGTTTTTAATGTCCTCGGAGATCCTTTCGACGCTCTGCGCTTATTCCGGATTAAAATTAAATCAAAAGAAGTTATCACAGGCTTTTGAAAAATTAGGCTACCCGAAACCGATTGCAAAAAGAATCAATAGCAAAGGAGTACGCAGGGTCTATTATGTTCGAAAAATAACCGACATTCAAGAAAAAAAGTTCCAACAAGAAATAAAACAAACTTCCCGATAAAAAGACTAAAAAAAACATTCTTTACAGTACTATTTCTTCCTCCCTATTTATGGTTATATTTTCTTTTTAAACCGATAGTTTTTCTATCGGTTTTTTATTTTTAAAGGGAGATTACATCTCTTTTTTTACTATTATTTTGTAGGAATTTATATAAACCCTGACCTCACTTAGATGAGTTTAGTGGTTTATATTCTATTATTTTTTAATTCTTACAGCCAACAAAGCAGCCAAAAAATAAACAACAACAGTTTAAAATCTATCTATTTGTAAAAAAAAACGGGGTGCTGTTTTTGTTTTTTATTAGTCATTAAGATGTTGATTATAAGATTCCTTTCGCTTTCTTTTTTACCTTGTTCGCCTGTTGGTTTTATAACTATTTAATTAAAGAGTGTTGCCATGTTGTCTAGTTGTTGTTATATTTTATAATCTTTTTCTTTTTTATTTTTATTTTATTTTTTTGTAGGAATTATTTACCGCTTATTTTCTTTTTTCCATAACTCAAAAAATACCCGCTTAAAAAACGATTAACTCAGATAATAACTATCGATAAAAGTTTCATTTTTAAAAAAAAGTTATTTTTTAAAAACAACAAAGCAACAAACAACAAACTTTTCCTTTTTTACAGTTATACCTATTATTATATATAAATATATAGTAATATTATATAATATATAATTATATATATATTATTTTATTATATAATAATATTAAATAAGGAGTAAGTGTTGTTTTTATGTTGTTTTGCGTTGTTTTTAATTTGGATGTTGCCAGACTATTTTATGGTTTTTGGTTTGGTTTTTCCTCTCAGATATTGACCCCATCGACCAAAATAAAACAAAATACAGACTGCTTATAGACTCTGGTAAGACTACAAATCACTGAATATGTGTAAAATACTCCTTGTTTTTTATCTGCCTTATAAATCCACTACTTATTTTAGGTTAGCTGATATTTAGAGGTAAAACAAGCCTTTTTAGTCACTTTTATCCCTTTTTGGTCACTTTTATCCACTTTTGATCAGTTTTGGGACAGCAGTATTTCCCCTTACCGCATCTTAGCGTTATGAAAAAAACTGTGTTGCTTATTTTTTTATTGTTTTCTCTGATTATTAGCCTAAAAGCATGGCGTGTCTATAGTTTGGCACGCCATGCCAAAAGGCTTAAAATTAGCGTTGCTAAATTTAAAATTCTTTCGATCTCCCTTAGTCCTGAAAGTAACATTGTTCTTTCGGTATCAAATTACAGTTCTACTCCCTTTAGCATTTCTCAGCTTCAAATAAACATCTATAGCTCTAAGGGAATATTGCTGGCTTCTCAAAACACTCCTTTAGCTACTTCTTTTGTTGCTAAAGCCAATAGTAACACTCCCTTACCACTTTCATTTACCATCGATGCGCAAAATATAATTTCAGCACTAAAAGATATTGGGGGGTTAACCTCTTTAGCAGCCAACTACCTGACTACTGGCAGTTATGGGCTGCCCATTACCTTAAAAGGTTTTGTAGTAATCGCCAACTATCAAATTCCTATTGATGAATCTTTAACCGTATAATATGACACATTTATATCCCATCATTTTTTCAATACTATTTAGTATTCTATGTTATTTCATTAAATCCATTCACTCAGAAATAAAACAGCTCTTAAAAGAACTTACTGAATATACCCAAGAGCTTAGAACCCTTATCAGCAATATCCAAATACAGATAGATAAAGGCATTGAAGCTGATATTACAGAGATTAAAACAGACATTAAATATCTCTACAAAAAGAGCAATACCAATGCAGCTGCCATAGCACGCTATACATCTGATAAACGTAAAAACACATCTAATGACTGATTTAGGAAAAATAGAAGATGCAGGGCAAGTTGTAAAAGGAGGTGGAATTGATCGCCATTGGAAGCAGATTAGCATAGAACAATCTTTTCTTTCCCATTTTAAAGAAACTCCTAATAACCATCACTGGCTTTTTGATTCCGAAGCCTGTCTTACTCATTTTAACCTTCGTAGTATTGAGTTTGGAAACTGGATGAGCCAACAAGATCGGGCTAATTTTCTATACGCTACCGCTCTTTCTTTACATCACCTCGCGGTATTGTTTAAGATTAAAGATTCAGATATAGGATTAGGAGGCAGGCTATCACTAGCCCTTGGAGCCAGAGGACATGGACGCGCTTCTGGTCATTATGAGCCATCCCCCTTTAGCGTTATTAATCTTACCAAAACACAAGGTATGAGTGGCGTATTAGCCCATGAGTATGCCCATGCACTTGATAATCTGATTAGTTATGTTAGCTCAAAACAAAAGCAACAGTTCGCATCAGGAGGAAGAACTACCCGAAAAGATTACAACGGAGAAATTGCCAAAAAAGGGAACTTTTTTCAACAACAATTCGAGGATTTTTTCAATCGACTTTATTTTGATAGTAAAGGAAACCCTACGCCTTTTCATAATCATCTAAAAGAAACATCAGAGTACTGGAACCGAAGATCAGAGGTGTTTGCCCGAAGTTTTGAGGTATATATCCACATGTTTTTAAGTGCAAAAAAAATAAAAAACACCTTTTTGGTATCTCAAAGCTATCAGAGTCCGCTATATCCCACAAAAACATTAATTCGCTCTGTAATGCCAATCATTGATGCGATTGTGTTTAATGGGTTAGATGCTATTTATAATGAAAAGGAATCTTTATCAGGTATAAATACAGATGTAGGCTACAAAGGATTTCGCAAAACAATTAAAGAAAATGCTTCTTTAGAAGATACTCTTAAAGCAATGAAACGTATCGTTTTAAGGGATTACAAACAGGTAGCTCAATTAGCACATGAATTAGAAGGAAACAGCGTAGGGCAAACATGCAATAATATATGGAATTATCTAATCACAAATACCCGATATAAACTTGACCGTGAAGGATTGGAGGAATTAAGAACCCCCTCCCGCGGTCTTGTTGATGGGTACAAAGGGCTACAGAATGATCACTATGGGATAGATTGTGACGATTATACCATCTTAATTAGTGCCTTACTCTTAAACCTAAATATAGCCCATGAGTATCGTATTGTGGCTTATCACAAAAAAGGAAAGTTTCAGCACATCTACCCTGTAGCTTTTGACGATTTAAAAACCCCTTTTGTTATTGATGCAGTGCCTGAAATCCCACATTTTAACTATGAACAGCAGCCAATTATTGATTTAAAAACAGTCCCTATGGAATTACATGAATTATCAGGAGTGGAAGATACTTTTTATCAAGACACCCCTATTACAGCGCAGGAAATACGTGAAGATATTGCCAGCGAACTAAAGAGTCCCTACCAGTTAGAGGGTATTGAAAATGAGTATGAAGACGCTATACTGGAAGATCATTTCCTTTCTGGTTTTAAAGAGGTGTATGATCAGGATAAGGCAGATATTATTTTGCATGGTAGCTCAGATGCCATAAAGTTATTAGAACGTGGAATTTTAGCCGAAGTAAACAAAGCCAGAAAAACCCTTAAAGAAGAACAACAGCGACCCACCATATTATCTGAACTAATCAATGTGTCAAAAGAATTACATTTTGTAGAAAGATTAATGCGTCATTGGGAAGATCATTCTGAAAGAGAAGAAGTATTATTATCTGCCATTGCTAATAACAGTAGTTATTCCAACTTCTACAAAGCCATAAAACAAAGTCTGGAAGACTTACAACAAGAAGGGCTAGAAGGAATAGACACCGATACATTTGATACGCCTTTATACCTATCTAATGTTACAACCCCTGACCTGTTAGCAGATGTTTTAGAGGATGAGGAGGAAGAAGATTTTGAATTACAAGGCTTTGAGGATACTACTGAAACAGATGAAGATTTTGGGCAGGATGAAGATCAGCAGGAAGATGAAGACCCTTTCTGGGAGGAGGAGGATGAGCTGTTTGAAGAAGATACCCCTGCCTTACATGGTTTTTTTAGGAAAGTATTTCGAAAAATACGAAGGGGAGTAAAAAAAGCAGTTAAAGCCGTTGTACGATTTAACCCCGCTACTCTTGCCATGAGGGGAGCTATTATTCTGATTCTAAAAACCAATATGTTTAAATTCTCAGAAAAATTAATATATGGATATCTAACACAAAAGCAAGCGCGCGCCAAACGATTAAATCTACATGAGTGGAGAAAACTGGTAGATCGTAAAAACAAAGCGGAGCGATTCTTTAAAAAGATAGGGGGACGCGCATCTAAATTTCGCAAAGCTGTTGTGCGCGGTCGTGCAAGAAAAAAAACAGGGATTCGTTTAAGTGGAATGGGCGCTGTTGCAACTGCCCCAACTGCGGCAGCTAGTGGGTTTATTGTGTTTATGAAAAAGATTTTGAGAAGTATAAACCCCGCAAGATTATTTAAAAAAGTAGCTCGAAAAATACGACAGAAAAAACAAACAAATCGTAGACTAGCTGTAAGAAATACCAGAAAACCAGCTCCCTCTACAAGAGCAGCAGTAAGATCCCCCAGAAATACAACTACTGCTTATAATAATTCCCCTATAGAACCTTATAAACCCACTGGCTTTTTAGACAAGGTAAAAGACTTTTTTTCAATCCATAAAAAGAAGGTAATCATTGCAGGGGTTGGTAGTGTCCTTGCCATTATTGCAGTGATCTTTTATAACAAGAACGAAAAGAAGAAAAAACGCTCTCTTGCTGGAATTAAAGCTGCCAGAACCAGAGCACGAAACCGAAAACGATTATTGGCTACTGCTAAAATACGAAGACCTGCCATTAAAAGAAAAACCGCTTCCAGACCTCGTGCTGCTCTTAGGGGAGTAAAAAAAGCAAGTCCGCAACTAAAAGGAGCTACCAGAAAAACAACCAATGCTTCCCGCTTAAAGGCGATGCATCGCAAGGCAAAAGAATTGCAAAAAAAGCATCCCAAAACAAAATACAGCACGCTTTTAAAACGAGCAGCTGCCACCTTATAAACGATTTATTATTACTTAATATCAATATCTATGGATGATTTAACAAACGATGAAATTATACTATCTGGGCTAGGAGGACGCGGTAGAAATAGCAATTTGCGTCAAGCCGTTAAAAAAGAAATTGGCGCTTCCAGATTCAGACGCCATTTCTTAGACCGGGTGCATAAACTGCCCCAACCAATTCAGCAAGATTTAGTAAAGGGAAAAGCACAAATATCTGACGCACCCTACTATGCTACTGCCAGATTAAAAGGAACGCGATCTGAACTAATCAAACTATCAACCCCTGAGAAATTAGGTATTACCAATATCGACAACGGAAAGTTAAACAAAGACCGATTTCTTACCCTCTCGGCTATTCGTCTGCTATTTGATAAACAAAGTATAGAAGGCTGTTTTACAGATAGTTTTCCCGCTGATTTATTAAACGGGGAATGGGAACTGGAATTAAATGGGCAAAAAGTGTTTGAAAAACAACCAATCCGAAAGTTTTTTGACGGTTTCTACGGCTATAATACAACCAAACCTTTCGGACTATACGTTCTTAATAACCCTAAGATTATCCACCCACAAACCCCGATCGAATTTAACATCAATCTGCCCAATGAGGTACAAGGTTTTTTGAAAGTCTTTTTAGAAGGAACCTCTGTATATAGTTACTAATACCCCTAACCTGTACTACTGTAAAGCAACTACTTTTTTTATGCTTTACAGTAGTTTTTAAACCACCTGTTATGCCTGATTATAATCAAATGACAAAAGAACAGCTCATCGAGATAGTACAACACAAAGATGTTACCATCACTTCTTTGTATCATCTGGAACAAGAGCTTAGACAAAACATCACTGATTTAGAAATAAGTACAGCCGATAAACTTATAAATGCAGTAATTAAGCTGCCTTTGGAGCAGCAAAAAAAGCTGCCTAAAAAAATACGAACCGACCCTATTGCTATTAAAGCATTTACAGCCTTTAATTACGGGGGAATTTCCTGCGGGAATGCCTCTGACCCTGATAACCCAATTGATATACGATAGCCTTAAAATTAATTCTAATGAAAATACAACTTTTAGAAAAAGAGATTACCAAAGAAAAACAGCGTATTTTACTAGTTGATGAATTGGATATTTCCTATGAAAAATTAGTCGGAATCGCCATACTCTCTAATCTGGGACAAGGGCATATTATCAGTAACTCAACCCTTGCAGGAGTAGAAGTGTTTCCCAAAAATTTTGAAGTAGACTTTTTACAATCCAATTATAGTGTTGCACCACAGAAACGGTTTTTCCCTCTTCAATACACTGCTAAAGGAAAGAAAATAGAACTAGAGATTACCGATAGTGGAAAAATGCCTGTCTACCCTTATACTTTTAGAATATACCTTCTTTTATCAAATGAGTAATTCACATATTATTACGGTTTTTTCGAAACATATAGCCCCTAAAGAGTCTGAAAGCACAGTATATCTACTCCCTGCTGAGATTAAAAATATTACAGGGATTTTAATTAGCGGCCATGCCAGTATTTCCATGGCATTTGGAGGTAATCAGCAGCTAATTATAAACAAATTTAATCATAAAGAAAATGCAGCAATTGCTCCTTCTGATAAAATTATCCCATGTAATTATAAAGTAGAAAATGAACCTTTTATCTCTGTCAAAGTGAGTAATCTGTCTGACGCTCCGGAAAACCTACACATTTATCTGTTCACTAAAAAATACCAAAATGACTAAAAGTAATGATTACCTGCTTTGTGAGCTTATAAAGCAACAAACAAAACAGCACCCATCTTTATGGAAAGAGGAATTACACCTAAACCCAAAACGTATTGAGGTCGCACAAAATCAAATCGTTTATATTCATTTTTTTCACTCCAATCTCAATGAATTTTCTGTTACCATAGATACTAGTCTTGATAGGGTAACTCTTACCAGAAAAAACACATTTTGTAATTCTTCCAATCTAATAATAAAATCGCATAGTCCGATCGACTTTACAGCAGCAGCAGAAAGTGATTTCTATGTTCAATTAATACGAATCATCAAATGAAAAAAATAAAAAACTATATCACTGCCGAATTAGCTAAAAAGAAAATCGCCAGATACAAATACTGGAATATTAAGGATGAAAGCGGTATTTCCATTACCTGTTCAGAAGACGAGCTTGGTGGTCAGAGTTTCGGGGATATTTTAGACAAAATAATCACTGACAATGTAGATGCAGAAGTGCAAGTAAAATTTGGCACCAATGAGCAATCCAGTAGGCAAAACACCCCGCTTTTTATTCGAATTAATGAGACTATCGAATGGGTTGAACCAGAAGAAGAAGACACCGTACAAATAAATGGAGTACCTCATAAAGTAGATAAAAACGGAAATGTCAACATTAATTTTACCACTGCTGAAACTCCTGTTATCGAAACACCAGATTACTTTAAACAAGAGCTGGAAATACAACTGGAAGGATTACGAAAAGAAAGCGCATTGAAAGAGCAACGCTTTCAGGCAGAACTACATCATAAACTGGCAGAACAGACATTAAAATTTAAAGAAATGATGCTCACAGATCGTGAAAGCAAGATTACTCAAAGAGAACAACAGCTTGCAGAGCAAGAAAATGCACTGGAAGAGAAACAACAACAAATGAGTCAGCAGTTAAAAGGATATGTAAAATTAATTCCCTCCACTTTAGCAGGTGTAATCAATGATTGGATAACCACCAAAACAACCCCACTATCCGGGACTCAAAAACAATCGTCCCAGAAAAAGGAAGTACAAAGAAATCAGGTAGCCTTTTCCTTTATTGAAGAAGAAGACCAAGACACTACAGATCAGCCAATAACAGACATTCAGACACAAGAGACACAAGAGGAGCAACAAACACCAGAGAGTAACCAACAAACACTTACTATAGATGAAGACCTATAAAATTTCCTTAGACATAAAAGCGACCGACAAATTGCAATTAGTAGAAAAACTACAAGCTTTTCAGGATTTGCAGGACTATTTGTCTCATGAAGATTTAGTTACCGCTACCATTGTGATTACTGAGCATCCTGAAATCGTATCCTTTATAAAAGAAGTGATCCCAGAAGAAGGAAACGAACTTTCCCTTACCGATTATATCAGTATTGCCAAAAAAGCATTTGAGCGTTTTGCATAAATAACCCTAAATCTATAGCCTATGAATCCTATATTAGTTGCCAAAGCTGCGCAAACAACCACCTCTATTTTATCAAATAGAAAAGTACAAATAGCCATCTTACTTATTATACTATACTTGATCTTTAGAGCTAAAATAAAAAGATGGATATATCTCTATAAACAACGAAAGTTCAACAAGGATGAAGCCCTTAATCCCAACCAATTAGCACAACAATACAGAGCAGCGGCAAATCCTTCGGGAATTTCTTGGCTTATCAATGCAGATGGAACAAATGAAAGGCAGATTGAAAATCTTGCCTATCAATCAAAAAACAACTTTCAACCCATTGCCAATGCTTATAATTTAAAGTTTGAGGAATCCTTAACCGACAGATTAAGAAAAGAACTCTCCCCCAAGGAATATCAAGACTGGCACAATATCGTCTTTTAGTCCAATGCCTTATAAATCCAACACCATTAAAATAACAGCTATTATCATCATTATGATACTATTAATAGCACTTGTCTATAGAAAACGCTTAAAAAGAATTGCTATGAGTACTATAAACTATTTAAAACAGAAAACATGGGATATACTGACTGATCGTAGAATATCCACACTGCATCCCGCCATCAGAGCCAAAGCGAAAGAATTTATTATACGGGCAGAAAAAGAGTTGGGAATAAAATTAAGAGTAACTTCTGCATTAAGAACTTGGCAAGAACAACAACGCCTATATAACAAAGGTAGAACAATCACTGGCAAAATAGTCACTCACGCACTTCCTGGACAAAGTTACCACAACTACGGACTTGCTGTTGATGTGGTAGAAATTAAAAATGGAAAAGCCATCTGGGAAAACCCCAAATGGAACAAAATTGCTCATCTGGGAAAACAAATAGGATTTGAATGGGGCGGAGATTGGAAAAGACCCGACAGACCACATTTTCAAATGAGACTCGGGATGCACCATACACAGCTTGCCAGACTATACAGACAAGGAAAAAGAAATGGAAATTATGTACTACTAAGCTGATAAAAAGACAAGTAAAAACTAATTTAATTGCATTAAAACTATAAATAAATTTGTTTTTCAGATAAAATAATTAGTAACTTTAAAATAGGGTATTGTAGAATGGTATACTATACTATTCTATATTTATATATTTGCACAATTGACAGTATAGAATTGTAAGCAGGGAAAACTCAATTTTTAACTGTGTTGTAGATATAAACTAAGTTAAAGAGCTAATTATATTAGCTCTTTCTTTTTCTTCTCTATTTTTTTTAATCTTAAAAATATGAATACTTAAGTAAACTATAGCCTAGATAAAAAATATTCTGATAGAAAAAGACAAGTAAAAATTAATTTATTTTACGGTTCAACCATAAAAATGTACATTTCTTCGATTTTATTTGTATATTTAAGATGCGGGCATAGTAGAATAATTTATTCTTCTATTTATCAATATTTACATTTATTAAAAAGGGCTGTTTTCTATAATAGCTCTTTTTATTTATTTTTATTTTTCTTAAATTTAGAATATTAGGTTTGGATTGACCTATTGAACATTTTATCGAATAACATAGGAAGAAGGGCTAGTATTAAAACATTAGCCCTTCTTATTTCTTCTCTTTTTTTAAAAAATCAACAATGAATACTAAAATTAAATATACCCTGATAGGGGGAGTAATTACTATTGCATTACTCTTACCTTTTTTTGTGGGAGGAGCTTTTCACAGCACTGAGCGCATCACGCAAATACAAACAGATACTATATATATCGATCGACCTTACAAAGTCATTGAAATTCAAAAAGAAGTTATCGAAAAACCCGTAAAAGTATTTGTATATAAAACTGATACTATCTATAGAAAACAACTAGAAAAAGACACCTTGCTAAGTGCGGTGAAACTAACTCCTAAAAAAGCAATTATTCATACACTTACCCCGCAGGGGATTCCTCATATAAACCAATACACTATGCCCCCTTTTTCCTCTCTGACACTTACTCATAAAGGAAAACTACAGATTATTCCAGAAAAACACCCCAGAAGAAAAAAAACACTCCGTACAATAGGAGCTATCACCATATTTGCAACAGGTATATTTCTGGGAACACAGATTCATAAATAATTTATATCTTTAATGTGTTTCGTTCTGCCTATAGGAACCGCTAGTTCTTATAGGCTACCTTATTTTGAAAGAGCTGCATTTGTAGCTCTTTGTTTTTTACGTAAAAACCTTACAGATATTACGCAATAATTGCACTTCAATATATTGATCTACAGTAGATTAAGTGAATTAATAAGAATAAAAAGTAAAAATCTGACGTTTTTACCCAAAAAAAGCATAAAAAAATAGGGGGAATTCCCGCTTTTTACGCCAAAAATAGAACAAAATTACAAGGAAAATAGCAGAAAAAATATAGTTCGTTTTAATTATCATTTCTGTAGTTTTGGTTTGTATATCAAAAGATTACAGTCTTTTTCAATACTAATAAATTCAACTGTATATTTTAAAATCTAAGACCATGAAAACGAAAAACTTTTTTTTTAAGGCTTTTTTCCTAATTTTAACTTTAACATTTTTTATGAGCTGTACCAACACAGAACTAAATGAAGAAACCGGAGAAAAAGAAACAACAGAATTCCAAATTGATAAAGACGAAATTCAACACCCAGACGATAGGGATTAAAACTATAAATGTATTATTAATTATATGTGCTATAGCAGGAGTTATAGCACCTTTTTTACATATTTTCTTCTCTAAAGAATCCACAACAAAGGTATTTAGCTTTAATAATGCAAGAATATTTTTTTATTCAGTAGGAATTCCCTTTACTTTATTTGTAAGTTCTCTTTTACTTTCCTTTTTATCTAACTTGATATTGATTCCTGCTATAAAAATTACCATTAGGACTATCTCCCTAATTTTCATCTCAGTTTCTACATATTATTTAATTTGGATTTTTTGGGCTAAAAAAGATTTCAATCCAATATTATATTATTCCATAATGGTTATAACTGCTTTAATTTTTAGTTTAGCTATAACAAGGTTTATACAATATGTATCAAAAAGCACAATTAAATTAGCGATTATCTCGAATCAAATTCCAGATTTAGATAAAAAGATAAAAACAGTAAATGAAATTGCTAATATTATGCCTGAAAAAGATGGGATAATAACCTATAAAACTTTGGTCGATGTGACTGGGGATAAGCTAACGGAATCTGTTTCTAAAATCAAACAAGGGCTAAATCATGAGTAAAAAAATACCATCAGAAAAGATCCCTTCTAGAAGAGACCTCCTCGACAAACTTAGGGAAGAATACAAAGAATCAGAAACATTACAATGGTTTATTGAGGTAGAAATTAAAAGATTAATTTCTAATGATAATAGTTACCAAGAATTAAAAAAAATTGCAGAAATTTCGGCAGAAAGAATAGCAGAGCTAAATAGTAAAAGTAAAGGAAAATGATTATTCTCGGTCTTTAAGATAGCTAGTTATTGCTTTAAAGAACTGTTCATCTGTTATTAGTCCCATCAATTTTTGAGTTGTATAAACATTAATTTCTTTTCCTATTACATACTTAAAAGCTTCTTTTATTTCGGAATCACTTGTTAATAATTTTAGTAAATTTTGTTTAAGTTTTTCTTCTTCCTTAGTTAGTACCCCTAAAGTATTTTCCTCTCTTTTTTGAATTTCAGAGTTTTCGATTTCACCTTCTCCTTTTATCAACCAGTTCAAATTGATTTCAGGGTAATAAGCAACAAGTTTAGCTATATTGTCTTCTGTTATTCCACTAGAGCTTTCTAATACACCTCTAGATATGCCCGTATCTTTATAAAACCTGTATTTAGAAATTCCTCTAAGTTCTATAAACTCAATTATTCTTTTCTTAATAGACGACATTTTATGTGTATTTATTTTGATAGACGAGATATTTCGTATATATTTGAATTAAATAAGCGAAATATTTATCTTATTCTAATCTCGACTATGATTAACTAATAAAAAGCTCAAATTAAATAAAGCTTTTGTTATTAACTAAATATATAAGAAAAACTTTTAAAACCTATGCATCATGAATTCTATCTGTATTTCCCTAGCATGTATTTACTATCAAGAGTTTGAAAAAAACGTTTTTAAACACTTAGGAGTATGTTATCAGCAATTCAATCAAAAACGACAGGAAAAAGCGCCTTTTGCCTTCTTATTACAAGAATGGATACAAGAACAGTATAATAATAATACGACTACGTATACTACGGCAGATCAAATAAAAAATTCAGAAGTATTATCATTAATAGGGTTAACTAAAAAGTCTCAATTAACCCTTATTAATAAAGACCTGATTACCCCTCATGTAGTTACCCCATATCAAAGTGTGTGATTACGGCAGATAGTATGGAGGGTTTAGTAAGGGATTCCCTCTTACTATCTGTATTAATTCATACGTTCTTTAACATAATGTAATTGTCATAATTGTGATGAACATAATATAAACATGGGACAGTGCAGCACACCTAGTTGTTTTTCCAACTTCCCTATGTGTGTCCCCTTGCTGTCCTGTGTTTTCTTTTACTAATCACATTTATAATAATATGAATAAAAACAAAATAGAAACCAGAAAAGCAATCAAAAGGGAAGAAGTAGAAAACTGGTTAAAAAGGAATGAAAAAATGATTAACAAACATGCTTTTGACAGAAAGATAGCAGCTCCTGTAGGAACCATACAAAAGTATGTTAGGTATGATAAAACAATCAATCAAAAAAGGATTGACTTATTACATAGAGCAATCAAGAGCTTTGGTAAAATGAAATAAAATCAAACCATATAAACTAATAAGAGGTTTTAAACAAGGGACATTGGTTTGTGTTTTTTAAGTTGGGTACTGGAGTGCAGCAAAAGCAAGTTTTTTTATTGTTGCGCTCTTACCAACTTATCAGGGAAATAACATAGTCAACGTATCCAACGCTTTATTTACATAGTACTATTTTGGGTGCAGACCATGTATAGAGCAGGTACGTTGGCTTATGTTTACATAATAACGATAAACAACAAAATATAGAATTTACTGAAACTACGGAAAACACCTTTGTAATTATTAAGAAATAAGAACAGCACCTTTTATTTTTGAACCATAAATATTCTTAAACCATGACTTCATTATATAAAAACCAACAACTATCTATGCCGGATGTATCACTCTTTTTTTTAAGAGTGACAATGCTGTTTTGATACGCTGATCTTATCCGAAGCAGACACTACTTTTTTAGTATTCCCTCCCTAAACTAAAAAAACATAAAACACTGATTAATATGTCTTTGAGCAAAAGACACAAGGCATCTATTTGCCTAATAGTAAAATAAAGAGAGACAGTAATATATACCGTTTCTTTCTAATTCTTAAACATAAATCATTAATTACTAAAATTTGAAAACATGAAACACTTCAAAGTATGGGGACTATTATGTATAGCCCTTTTTATGGTGCATACAATTGATGCACAAGAGGAGCAACCAGAACTACTGAGTTGTGATAAAAAGATCGAAATTCTGAAAAAAATATTCTATAAAGTAGATCAATATCCTGTGGAATACACTAATGAAATGCTAGAATGGATTACTCCTTGTATAACAGATTCAAATCCCGAAGCACTTTATATGGCAGGAGTATTAACTTTAAGAAAAGGGGATTGGGAAAGTAAAAGAAATGGCAACAGAATGTTAGTTAAGTCTTCTAATGCAGGATATGGAGCAGCTACTTTTAAATTAGCAATGTTATGCCTTTCAGAGCAAACACCTACTGAATATATTGATAATAGGTGCCTTAGTAATTATGTTCATAAGTTGTATACACAATCATATGATAAGGATTTAGCTAATTATTTAATGGGGTATATTTATATGAAAGGTTTTTTTGATAATAGAAGCAAAGCTAAATACCGTAGTGCAAAGAGGTTTTATTCTGCGAGTAATCATCCGATGGCCAAGCATTGGCTTGCTATTATGGATTTCAATGGGTATGGGCTGATTGAACCCGATCCACAAAAAGGTCTACAGCTTTTATCAGAAAACCCTATCCTTAATAGCCAAACGCTATTTCATTATTTGTCTAATACAAATAATAGTTTTGAACAATTATCAGCTGAAGAATACAATGTAATCCTTCATGGGGAGATAGGAAAACATCCGATACTAGCCGATCCGAATTTTGATAAATTAGACATGTCTTTCACAGGTAAGCTTGTTGAGTTTGATTGGGGCAAGAGATATGTAAAAAGGAATATCCCTATTTCTTTTACAATTAACATAGAAGATACTCCAAATTTTGAAAAAAATACGTCTTACCAGTTTTCTATAGAAGGAAAAACAATTTCTGGTCAAGCAGTTTGTAGAGGAAATAGGTTTATGTTTACTGATCCTATTGTGTTTGAATTAAAACGGTTATTTAAGGATCATCCTGATAAAGGCAGTTTAACTTATATAATTAGTCAAATTAGAGTCAAGCAAGACTTAATTAATAACAAAAAAGTATGGGTAGCAGAGCTAGAAACTGCAAATATTAAAGATTTAAGAGAAAAAACACCCCCAATTCGTTTATTACTGGAAGAAAAAGCTCCCTCATTGACCAGAGCAGTATCGACAATAGATACTAACACTTCTAAAGAAGGTAGTGTTATTAATAAAGATTTTGCTGTGATCACTCCTAATCCTATAGAAGATGATTTTACCCTGAGGTATACTCTAAAAGAAGCTGCGACAGTTACAGTAGCAGTGTATGATATTTTTGGAACTAAAAAGATAACTCTGCCATCAAAACAGCTAAAAGCCAATACTACAGATCAGATTCATATAGATAGTTCCGAATTGACAGCAGGTTATTACATCGTACAGATAGATATCAATGGAATCCCTTATACCAAAACAGTAGCTAAACAATAAAATAATCACACAAAATATTATAATGAAATCAATAAATAACTTATTGATAACAGGATTGCTTTTTCTGTTATCAAGCATAACCTTTGGACAAATAGAACAATATTCTGATGATGGATCAAAAAGCTGTATCGATTGTAATAGCATCTTTCTAGGCCCAACAGATGTGCCAAGAGAATGTTTCTGTCGTTTCATTTTTGATTTTACACAATTTAATGCCAATATTCCTACAGATCACAGAAGAGAAGAATGGTTTAGGGAAAGAGAACACGCATTAAAATTTGAAATGGAAAGTGTTCTGGGGAAAACATATCAGAATTTCCACGATTTACAAATGGATTTTTTTAGGTCGTATCAAGCCAATCATTTTGCTCAAGAATATTATCCCAGAATTCTTGAAAAATTAAAGACAGAAAGTAATTTTAACAATATTACTTATAGTACCAGTAGGGTAAATGCAGATGTCCTGATCGCCAGAAAAAAACAAATAGAACGAGTACAAGCGGGATTACCTAAAACACAATTTTTTGGAGCGCTAAAATACAAGAATCAACTCATAGAAAATATCACTAGTCTACCTCAGATAACTTCATATATCAATGAGCATAATGCTCAGTATGATACCCAGTTATCTAATCTTAGAATATGGAAACCATTACTTCAAAAGTATGAACATGCTGTCAATGATCAGTTTGTAGAAAACTTTTTAGCGCTTCAGTTTATCCATGATTATAATGCTCTGGACTATGAAGATGCTATTAAAACAATGGTGAAATATATGGTTTCATACCATCAATCAAATTATTCCATTCTCAATCATAATTTTGGATCACAGGGATTTGATCTGAGAAATCAAGATTATACAGATAGGCTAATCCGACATATAAAACAACTTCAAATAGGATTAGACCCCGTAACTCCTTATCAACCATCTATAGATGATGCTTTATTTTCTTATGCACTAAGATCGTTTGGCTCTGATGAGAGTAGTTTTATGAGGGAGGCTGATAAAACTCACCTGAGAGCAACTACAAAATTATATCTGGAACACCATAATTATTCCAATGGAGCATTAGGGTGGAGCAATAACGCTATACGTAAATATTTAAACGGCGAACTATCACATAATTCATTTGATAACTATGTGGTCAATGGCAGTGGAACTTGGCAAAATTTACCTGTTGATCTTGGGGTTGATCTTGCCTACAAATGGACATTCAATAATTTAGGAGAGGTTAATGGCTTAACGGGACTTAGTGGATTTTTTAATGCATTATTCAACCTAGATGCTAACCATTATACACTAGAGGGATCATATATCAAGAAAATGCTGGAAGCAAATAAACTGAACATTGGAGATTTACCTAATGAGGATTTAGGTAAGCTACTTAATTTTAGTGCCGTCTATCCATTTGGTGAACACCAGTTTGATATCTTTTTCGAATATAGTATCCCTATCAAGAATGTGCTGAATGCTCATAACATATCATTTCAGGATCTTTTGAAGAATCATAATTTGGTTTCTTTGATCGGGGAAATGATTGATGCTGTTAACCAAGGGAATTTGAGTAATCAGGACATCCTAAATTTATTGGATTTTGCAGGGCGGTACAATTCTACAGATGATGTAATTAATTTTTCAAAAGAGTTAATCAGAGCTTTAAACTCAACTAATACTATAGATAAAGAAATTGCAACAGGTATCTTGAATGCTATTAATAACAATACTGTTTTTGATTTTTCACCTTATATAAATCCTAATGCGGAAACTATTAATACAGGTGCTACAGGGCTTTGTCCTGATCCTCCTTGTAACCCTGCACCTGATTTTGAAACACTTTGGACTTATGGAGGAGGGTTATTACAAGGAGTAAGTGACGCATTTTATAGTAGTTTATTAAGAAGTTTTGAATGGTGGGTTACTGATAAAAGAGAAGGTAAATGGATCAGGGACGTATTAATACACAAAGGTGTAGATTTTTATGGAGATATTGATAATGAGACTTTAGGAGAAATGTTCATCGTAAGATATGAAGGAAGTCAATTGGTTATACGATGGGATGGAGGTTTAGGAGCAGACCTGATAGATTTAGGCTTTAATGTACTAGACATCGCTACAATCATTTCTCCATCAAAAGGAGGAGGTGCCTATCTTGCTGTCAATGGAGGAGCACCTATAACTAAAGCTGCGTTAAAAGCTCATCTGGCACGCCTTAAGCAAATTGGAAAAACTACTTTATCAGGAGGTAGAGGTTATAAATCTTTTGAAGCCTTTAAAAGAGTAGAAGGAAGAGCCTCACCTGGAAATAATTTACATCATATAGTAGAGCAAAATGGGTATAAAAAACTTAATGAGCAAAAGTTTGGTAAGACTAATATCCATAACACAAAAAACATATTAGATATACCATCAGGAAGCGGAAGTCTTCACTCAAAAGTAACTGGGCACTACAACTCAAAACCAGCGTTCGCTAATGGAAAGACCGTAAGGGAATGGTTAGCAGATAAAAGTTTTGAATTTCAATATAATTATGGTATACAAAAATTATTAGATTTTGGATGGGATGGTGTCTCAGGAATATTTAACTAAATTTACAATATGGGAGTTATAAATATTGAACAAACTAAAGAAAAATTGATTCATTCGATTATAATGCATCAAAAAGGAATTGAACAAGGTAATGCAAAAATAGCTAATAAATATGCAGATGAGATGCTAAACTATATTGATATTATTCAAAAGCATTATGATTTTAGAGAACTAAAGGATTTACTTGATCATGAAGAGTTTTGCGTAAGAGTCTATATAGCTAAAACATTACTACCATATTATGAGTTAATATCATTAAAAATCCTTAGAGAAATTGGAAATAAAAATATACCTCATATATCTTTTGAAGCTAGGATTATAGTGAGTGAACATACGGGTGAAACATTAAGATTTAGTTGATTATAAAGGTCAATGTAATATCAAAAGCATTGACCTTTTAAACAAAGAACTATATGAAATTATCAGAGGAAAACAAGAATGCATTTTTGTTACAAATACATCAAATAATATATCAAAATATCAAGTTTACTTTGGATAAGTTTGAAAGTCTTGACAAAAACTCATTAGAACATTTTGCACTAACAGAAGAGGAAGAAAACTTTATCAATACTATTAAATCGTCTTCTTTGTTACAAAGTATACTTAAAAAAATCTTAATTAATAATTTAGACAATGCTTTTTTAGATTTGTTAAGTATTATTGATGGAGTAAGTGAACCTTTATCAGAATTTGGCAAAAAAACAGATTTTTTATTAGTTGATATGCCAGAAGAATTTAATGAACATTATGATTTTTTACATGATGAGTTTTTTGAAACATATGACACTTGGGAACAAATGCATAATTTTTCTAAGGATGAGGATGCAAGTTAGAAAGATTTCATTGCCCTTATAATGTCAAAATGATCTTATTCAATTAGAAAAAGATATGAATTTTCAGAATATTAAAGAAGCTGTAATTGCTTATATAGAAGGTTTTAAGGCTTCTAAACAAGCTAGTGATAAAGGAGATTTTAAAACAAATAATTCTATAATGATAAATCAAGTTAATCCTGCTTTTGACTATCTTAAAGGTAACAATGAATTAATCAGACTTGTTAAATTCCTCGAATCGGAAGAATATGATGTTAAGCAATCAATAGCTGTTGCATTGTTACCATATTATGAGGAAATCGCTATAGCAGTTTTAGAAGATATTAGTAAAATGAATGTTCCTCTAAATTCTTTTAAAGCAAAGATAGTATTAAAAAAGTGGAGAGAATCTAAAACAATTTAATTGATTATAAGGTCAATGTAAAATAAAAAGCATTGACCTTTTAAACAAAGAACTATATGAAATTATTGGAGGAAAATAAGAATGCATTTTGAAAATATTAATCAAGCAAAAAAAGAGTTAGTTGAAGCTATATTAATTCAACACAAAGCACTACTTGAGGATGATGATAAAACTCAGGAAGACAGTATAAATAGAGCTTTTAAAATCGATGAGTATATTAAACAAAACTTTGATTTAAGAGAAATGAAAGATTTACTGATGCATAATGACCTTGGTGTTAGATCATGGATTGCCAATATGCTACTACCTATATATGAAGATATATCTTTAGAAATTCTGAATAATATTTACAAACAGAATATTCCATTTATATCAATGAGTGCTCGAGCTATGTTTTGTAAATGGAAAAATGAGCCTATTTCCTTTGATTAAATGTAATAGTTAAGCTTGATCTTAGATTTTAATAAACTAACTTCTTTTTATAAGAATAAATTAAAAGGCACTGGAACTATTAACCCAGTGCCTTTTCCTTTTGATTTAATAATTTAAAACGTTTTGTAATGCTTCGTCGGTTTGTTTATGATCAAAGTTTTTTTGATAATTTGCTGTCGTACTTAAATCAGAATGCCGGTAGAGTTTCTGTAGTGATCGAATAGGAATTTTTCCTCCTGAAATATTACCAAAAGAATGCCGTGAGATATGGCAAGATAGTTTCTTTTTTATTTTAGCCAATTTTCTGATACGCCCTAAGTAATAGTTTATAGAGGCTATAGCCCTTTTTACTGCATAAAACAACTCCTCTTTATCGTTAAAATTAGTTCCTTCTAAAAATACAAATACAGGGCTTTCTGGACTTGTTTTATACTCTTTTAATTCCTCTAATATATCTAACGCTTGTTTAGGTATTAGTAGAGAATCGTATTTCCCGTTTTTTTTCATAGAGTAGTGTAAACGATTGTTAATTATTTTATTCCATAGTAGGGCTAATGCATCGCTCATTCTCATACCTGCCAAATAAAAGGAGAATAAAAAGATTTTTTGCGTATGCCATATCTTACTTCCTTTTTCAAAATTAAGTCGCTCTATTCTTTTTATTTCATCGGAATCTAAGCCTATTTTTTCACTCTCAGGAGGTGTCATTTTTATTTTTTTACCCTTTCTCTTTTTCCTAAATGGATAAAGCTCTGGTTTAATCAATTCTTGATCTATTGCATCATTAAACATATTTCTTATAAAAGAAAGAGAGTTTACTATTGTTCCTTCTTTATACCCCTCTAATTCTAAAAACATAATAAACTCTTTGATTCGTTTTCTGGTAATTTCTTCAAAGGTTATATCTTTTCCTTTATTATATTTTCGAAACCGTTGAGCAGCATATTTTGCATTATTCATAGTAGGAATCTTTTTCTTTCTCCTAAATTCATCTTCATACTCTTTTGCTAAATCAAAAAAGCTAGTTCCTGTTTTTTTTCCTTTTAGACGTTTTATCAGCATCGAAAAATCATAATCTTTACCATCGACCTCAAACTGGGTAATCATATTTTTGGCAGTGGCAAGTTTATTGGTTGCTTTATTATTTATTTGGAGATGGTTTAAATGAGTGCTTTTTACTTCATTGTTTTTATAATCCCAATGTTTCTCATCAATCCAGTCTATATGCACATATTTAGGTACTCTGTTTTTGGTAATTCTAAGAGAAATTGAGTACTGCCCTAAACTGTTTTTATTACTCTTATATAATAGTATTTTAAAGGTAGCCATTAATGATTTTTTTGACGTTATCACTCAAATCTAATATTAAACATTCATTAAACAAAACATGTATTTTAATGTGTTTTAATGATTTAAGAAGAAACGTAACCCCTTGTAAACACTATATTTTTAAGCATTTGGATATATTAAAATATATTAGAATACATTTTTTGTACTTGAAGAAAAAAAATATAGGGTTACAGAAAGTGGATTAACATGGTTTTCTACTATCGGAATTGACATTGATCGTATTAAAAGTAAAAAAAGATCTTTTGCCCATGCATGTTTAGATTGGAGTGAAAGACGATATCATTTAGCAGGTGCATTGGGGGCGGCTTTATATCATACTATGGTAGATAAAGATTGGATTCGAAGAAAAGAAAACACCAGAGAGGTAGTCCTTACATCCCATGGAGAGCAGGAATTAAATGCTCGCTTACAATTGAATATTAGAGAATAAGCATTTCATGACCTTAAAAATCATATGTTTTGTATATATAAAATATATAATTTAAAAGAAAGCCATCATAAAGATTTCTTTGTGATGGCTTTTATACAGTTATTTTTAAAATCGTTTATTTGTTTTCCTGAGCAACAAAAAGCGCTTTTAATTCAGTAGCATCATCCGGTTTCATTTTGCCGGCAAGTACTAAGCTTAGTTGTTTACGCCTCAGTGCGGCGTCAAAACGTTTTTTCTCTAATTCTGTTTGTGGTTTTATAGGAGGAACAGAAACAGGAGTTCCTGTTTCATTAACAGCTACAAAGGTATAAATAGCTTCGTTTGCTTTTGTTTTTTCACCGCTTTGTCTGTCTTCTACCCAAACATCGATAACCACCTCCATAGAGGTTCTAAAAGCTCTTGAAACTTTTGCTTCTACAGTAACTACACTCCCCAAAGGAACACTTTTGTTAAACGCAACATGATTTACTGATGCAGTAACGACAATTCTTCTGGAATGCCTTCCTGCAGAAATACCTGCAGCTCTATCCATTCTAGCTAGAAGTTCTCCTCCAAAAAGGTTATTCAATGGGTTTGTTTCTCCTGGTAATACAAGATCTGTTAAAACAGTTAGAGATTCTGAGGGGTATCTTGCTTCCATAATTATATACAATTTTAGAGCAAAGATAAAGAGGAGTATCGAATTGACGATACTTTCAGTATAAATATTCGACAAGTCGCTAAAAAATTATTATATAATGACCATTAGTCTTAAGAAAAATAGAAAAATAACCTCTTAATAAGGGATATGATTGATAAAAATGTAAAAAAAAGCCTATCCAAAATTAGATAGGCTTTTCTATATAATGTTTTTATGATTGGGTTATGGTAGTTCTTTTACTAATAACCAAGCTCTTTTATCATTGGTGTTTTTTATTTCCTGTAATGCTGTTAATGCCTCTTGTCTGGTAGAAAAACTAACGTAAGATACTTGATGAAGACCGAACTGATTAATTCCGATAAGTCGTGGCGAGAATCCTTTTTCTTGCAACTCTTCTATTTTTTTGTTTGCATTATCTATAAACCGGAATGCTCCTGCAACTATATGATATTTATGTGCTTTCGAGGGCACTTCTTCTTTTAGTGTAGATAAGCTTATAGCAGGAAGTGGGCTACTAATTTCAAAAGTAGCTTCCTGTATCCGTTGTTTGATAGTTTCAGTGGCTTCTTTATGCTCATTATCATTATAAGTGATTGTCTGATCATTGTATTTCTTTACACCAAAAAAACCACTCACACCAATAGCTATTGCTAAAACTGCTGCATATTTTAGGTAAGGACGCTCACGACGTTTTTCAGGAGTGAAGGCAATAGGCGCCTTTTCTTCTAGAGACTCAGTTTCTTCTTTATAAATTTCTCTTTGAATTGTAGGAGAAACAAAAGAGCTAAGTCCAAAAGCTTCAGTCAGGTAATTGTGTTGCTCAAAAGGTTCGAATTGAAGAGTGTCTTCTATCGAAACAAAGAAAGAACCAATTCCCTCTATAGAAACACGTTTTCCGTTAGTAAGTTCATTTTTTAAAGAAGCTACATATCGCTGAATTTTAGAAATGGCATCCGTATAGGAGATTTGTTCTGCAGAAGCAATATAGTTCGCTAATAACCCATCATTATTCTGTAACTGACGATTAAAAGAGATCAGTTTTTTTGGAGGGTAAAAAGCATTCGTAGCACTGTGAATAGAAGCCGACTCCCTTTTGGTCAAAAAAGCACCAAAATCAGGAATAATAACACATTCATAGCGGTATAAAAGTTCACTTATATAAGTAGCTGTATTCATTTATTTTCCTTAAAAAAATCAGAGGTTTCTGAAAGTCAATTAGATGGCGAGAATACATGCTCAATAATGAGTCATAACAATACATCAAGCCACCTAAGTCCAAAGGTAGAAAAAAATAAAAATGATATTAAAAGATCATAAGTGATTTTATTAACAGATTGGATTTTTTTTTGTTTCTTATGTTGATATACAATTGATTACGAAATGGAAGAGAAGCTAAAAGCTGTAATGATTTTAAAAAAAGCAGCAAATTTAGGAGATAGTTCTATTAAGAAAATGATACAAGCTGTTGGAAGTGCAGAAGGAGTACTGAAAGAAAAAGCAGCGAATCTTCTTAAAATTGAAGGAATTGGCAGTCAGCGGATACATGACATACATAATCCGGCATATGAGGCAGCGGTAGAAGAGGAGCTTTGTTTTATCAGAAATAATGCAATTGATTGTTATTTGTATGATGCTCCTGACTATCCATATAGACTAAAGCAATGTTTGGATGGTCCGGTTTTATTATTTGGGAGAGGGAACATATGTATGACACAAAAAAACGTAATCAGTATTGTTGGTACTAGAAGGGCTACAAGCTATGGTATTCGGTTTTGCGAAGAGCTTATAGAAATGTTAGCTCCTTTGGATCCGATAATTGTATCTGGTTTTGCGTATGGAATTGATATCACAGCACAGCGAGCAGCTTTAAATGCTGGTTTGCAGACGATCGGTTGTCTGGCACATGGATTAAACCAACTATACCCTAAAACACATAAAAAATATACAACTGCTATTGAAGAGAATGGTGGTTTTTTTACAGATTATTGGAGTACAGACCTGTTTGATAGAAAGAATTTTTTAGGTAGGAATCGCATTATTGCAGGAATCAGTGAAGCGACAGTAGTTATAGAAAGTGCAAATAAAGGAGGATCTCTGGTAACAGCAGAGTTAGCACATTCTTATAACAGAGATGTTTTTGCTGTACCAGGACGTGTTACTGATGTATACAGTCAAGGGTGTAATATGCTTATCAAAACACAAAAAGCGCATGTATTGACCACGGCTGCCGATTTGATTTATATGCTCAATTGGGAATTAGAAGAGAAACAACAACAGGCGCAACAAAAGCAATTGTTCGTGACCCTAGATGAAGAAGAGAAAACAATATTTCATTTTTTGGAAAACAATAATAAAGAATTATTAGATCATATTGCTCTTCATTGTCATATGCCTACATTTAAAGTTGCTTCTCTTTTACTTACAATGGAACTAAAAGGAGTAGTTCGTCCGCTACCAGGAAAACGTTTCGAACTTATCTAATGTGATTCCAACAGTTGATTGTACATCTTATTCATTTCTTTATTATCAGGAGCAGCTTTTAATAATTTGCTTCTCTTTTTTGGATCTTGAATCCACCGATACATCCAGGAAATACCCCATTTTTTATAATATGTGTTTTTAGAAGAGTATACGGGATCTTCTAATGCTTCTTTTATTGATATGAAACGATATTCTTTGGATTGCAAATGCTTGATGATTTTAGGGAGATAATCTGTGTTTAACACGTTATCATGACATAAGAAAATATGCCGTATGTTTCGTTTGTATTGATCTTGTGATAGTTTTTGATGGTACTCAAATACATTCAGGGTGTATGAAAGATATGTATCTCCAATATATCTCGCATTTTTAAAATCTTTTTTTTGCAACGCATTTTCATACAATGTATTAAAAAGCCAGTCCTCACTTTCTATGGTGAAAGGAGTAATTGTATACCCTTTACGAGAAAGAAAGTGCGCCATTTTCTTCTGAGAAATACTGTCTTTTCCCAGATTATTATACGGAAATCTAAAGTATTTCAGACTGTCTTCCTGTTGTGCCAAAACTTCTTTGGTAATTACCGCTCCTTTAATAATGTCTTCGGTAAAGGAGCTGTATTGTTCGTATGCCGTATGTCCATATGTATGATTTCCTGAAGTTACATTTTTGTTCGTAATCCATTGGACAAGTTGATTGTAATTCTGATGATAGTTTTTGTTTTGATAGAGAAATCCTTCGTTGATAAAAATAGCTACAGGCAATTGCATGCTATCTATTTTTCGTAATAATTCAGAAGAAAAATTGGTTTTTTCGAGTAATTGTACATTCGGTACATCATCAATGGTTATAGAAACAAAATTCTTTTGGGCAGCTAATGATTGAAGTAAAAATAAACTGCCAATACATAGGATTCTATACATGGGTATGAAGAAGGTTTATTGAATAATTCCCGCGCAGATTTTTAAACGAATTATTTTTTTTACAGAGGTAGCAACCTGTTTTTTATAAGCAGGATCAGAAAGGGTTTCCTTATAGATATTTTGCATCGTTCGTTCTTCATTTTGAGGCATTAAAATGAGATCACAACCTGCCTTTGATGCTAATAAAGGAGCGTTTTTTAGAATAGTAACCGCTTTCATGATGTTTAGAGCATCAGAAATGATAATCCCTTTGAATCCCATTTCTTCTTTTAATAGTCCGGTTACAATTTTTCGAGAACAGCTAGACGGGATACCATCAGTGGCATATTTGTCATTGTTTTGTATTGTTATATGAGCAATCATGATTGAAAGAACGCCATCTTCAATAATTTTTTTGTAGTTAGCAACCTCTTGTAATGGTCCATCTATATATACACTTCTTTTGTGAGTATCTCCTTTTACCAGTCCATGTCCTGGAAAATGCTTTGCAGTGGCAATAATTCCTTCTTTTTGAGTATGAAGAATAAACCGGTTGGCAAGTGCTACTACAGTGTCTTTATTACTGCCATAACTTCTTGATTTAATTGCTTCATTGGCAGCACTAACATCAAGAACAGGAGCATAGTTATGATGTACACCAATTTCTTTGAGTTCTTTATTAATAGTACTGGTAACCTGATCAGATTGTTCAACTGTTTTGATGTCAATAGTTTTGCCAACATTTTTGGCTCCTTTTATTCTACTACTGAATAAACTAGGTTCTGCATCCATACTAAATAATAAAGGGATGGAGTTATTTTTTTTGCTGATGCTATTGAGCGTATTGATATGTTGGATATGTTTCTTTTTATAGCCTTTTAAGAAAACGACTCCTCCTATTTTGTTAGCAGAAGCTAACTTATTAACGGTTGCTACAGATTTTCCCAGTTCTCCGGCTGAGGTAATGATCATTTGTGCAATTCGTTCTTGTTCACTTAGACTATTATATACAGAATCTACCTTGGCAGTCAATAAGGAATCTGAGGAATAGAAATCTTGTAGAGAAAACTGCTGTTGGGCAACAATTGATAATGGAAGGAGTAAAGCAATAAGGAATTGAGTGGTTTTTTTCATAATAATATAATAATAGGCTAGAGAATATAAAGGTTATGAGGTAATAGGTACATTAGGTAATTGACCCCATTCACTCCAGGATCCGTCATAAATGACTCCCATAGGATACCCTGCAAGTTGAGAGGCTAATAAAATGATACAAGCTGTAATTCCTGATCCACAACTAAAAATTAATTTCTTATTAGCAATAGGCAGCGAATTAAATAAGGATTGTAATTGAGCTGTTGGCAATATCGTTCCATCATCAGATAAGACGCTGGTATAAGGTAAACTAATAGAGTTAGGAATGTGACCTCCTTTTAGATCAGCTCTTGGTTCCGGGGCTGTAGCTTCAAAACGCCCTTTAGAACGAGCGTCTAATATACAGTTGTCTGTATGGTGGATACTATTCATAATATCAGTAACAGAGGCTACGTGTTCAGGGCGGAATGATGTTTTGAAATGAGTAGTAGAAAAATGAGATCTCTTCTCTACAGAGGTTGTAGGGTATCCTGATTTTACCCAAACAGGAAGTCCTCCATCTAAAACAGCTACATTTTCGTGCCCCATTGTTTTGAACATCCACCAAGCCCTGGGACTACTATAAATTCCCAATGTGTCATATATGATTATGGTATGATCAGAGGAAATCCCTAATTCTTCACAACCTTTGGCAAATACCTCTGGCGTTGGAAGCATATTTGGAATTGAATTTGTCTTGTCCGAAAAAGTGTTTTTAATATCGAAAAAACGTGCATTCTTTATCTGAGAAGTAACTGATACATGATCAGATGCAGTTACTTTTTTTATACTGGCATCCAGAATGATAATGTCAGGATGATCTAGATGTTCTGCTAGCCACGCAGCAGAAACAATAGGAGAAGAAAGCGTAATTTTTTTCATTGTAGAATGTGTTTTTTAAAATAGTCGATTTCTATTTTTCAAATCGATCAAGCATATTCAGTACCTGTTTTCTAAGTTTTTTTCTGAAAAAAGAAGTTCCTCCTAATAGTTTTCCTTTCCACCCTAATGCCTGACCAGCCCAGTTACGGATGTTAAACTCATCATGGTGTTCTATAATTTTACCGTCCTTAAATACAAAAGAAGCACGAATTGTATTGGTGACAGCCCGTCCTGTTTTACTAAATGTATATTGCGCTTTCCAATTAGCAGAAGCTTCTTTTTCTGTGGCTTTTACATCAGAAAACTCCACGCGGAGATCCTTTCCGTTTTTGCAAAGCATTCGCCACATCTTTTTTGCCTGTTCTCCTTTAAGCGTTCCAAAAACCGGATCACTAAAAGTAACATTGCTGTGATAACAAGCGTTCATTTTTGTAGCATCACGTTCCTGAAATGCTGTGTAAAAATTCTGAATTAATTCATCCATAACCTTATTCTGTAAGAATCTATAGAAGGTATGAAGATAAGAATAATTAATCCAGTTTATCGGCTAATTTTCTAAAAACCTTACTAGGATCTTTATGATTGTATAGGACGTTATAAACAGCGTCGATAATAGGAGTCCTTGCTCCTTTAGACTCATTGAGCACATAAGCACTTTTAGTTGCGTAAAAACCTTCTGCCACCATATTCATTTCCATTTGAGCACTTTTTACGGTATAGCCTTTCCCAATCATATTTCCAAACATACGATTTCTGGAAAAAACGGAATATCCGGTCACTAATAGATCTCCTAAATAAGCAGAATTGTTAATATTTCGCTTCATTTTATGAACTTTCTTGATAAAGCGTTTCATTTCCCGAATGGCATTACTCATTAATACACTCTGAAAATTATCTCCATACCCTAGTCCATGGGCAATACCTGCAGCAATAGAATATATGTTTTTGAGCATAGCAGCATACTCAGTTCCGATGATGTCATCACTGATTTTACACTTTATATATTCGCTTTCCAAATGAGAAGCCATTAAAGTGGCTTTTTTCTCATCAATACTAGCAATCGTTAGATAGGATAACCGTTCCAGAGCAACTTCTTCTGCATGACAAGGTCCTGTAATCACACCGATGTTATCTAATGGGATGTTATACTCCTGATTAAAATGTTCCCCTACAATCAGCCCTGTTTCAGGGACAATTCCTTTAATTGCAGAAAAAACTATTTTACCTTTTAGATCAGTATTCAGTTTTTTTAATTCACTATATAAAAAAGCGGAAGGGATGGCAAATATCAGATAGTCAGCATAGGCTACCGCTTCATTAATATCATCAGTTAGCTTGAGCTGATGCGTTTTAAATTCTACGGAGCTGAGATAATTAGGATTATGTTGTTGTTTTTTTAGATGCTCTATTGCATAAATACTTCTCATATACCATCCTACTTCTGTAAGATTTTCACAAAGCATTTTTACGATTGCTGTTGCCCAGCTTCCTCCACCGATTACGGCAAATGTTGGTTTTTCTTTCATTCAAGTAATTTTCAATTAACATCCAGTAGTTGATGATTTGGGTTTTCTTAGATGCCTTTGTAGTTCCAAAAAGAGGTTTACACACAAATTAATTGAGTGCTCAAAAGTAAGTAAAATACACTATAAAATAAACTTCTGTATATCAGAGTTTTATTTTTTTGGCATGCGTTTTGGTTCTCTAAAAGCAAATAGTAAACCGATACAATTATGAAAACACTAAAAATACTTTCGGCTTTTATCCTGGGGATATTACTTTTTACTTCATGTACAAGTGAAGTAGTTGTTAACGAGTTTCACGAAGAACCTGTTGTTACTTTAGATGAGGTATTGCATAGCTATGAAATTTGGTATGTAGATATCGAAAGAACACAAGGGAATGGAGAAATTCCATTTTTTCAGCAGGCATTTACTGTGTCTTTTAGAAATGATACATTCTTTGCGAATAACAATTTAGTGGGTATTGGGGATAATGGAAATGGTTTTGGGTTAGACGTCGGTTTTTTTGATGCGTTTGGTACAGAATTAACAATAGATCACGATATTGATGGGGTTTATAATTTGATTATTACTCAATTAGCAGATAATGAGATTCGTGTTCATGATCCCGTGTTAAATACAAGTTATTATTTAATAGGGTATCAAAGAAATACCTTTGACTACGACAGGGTTTTTTATGACAATATTCATTACTTTTTACAAGAATATACCACATGGGAGAAAGTATATACTAGTGAATTTGGTGTGATTAATGAATTTGATGAAGAGACCTATATTGCTTTTTTACCTTTTGGAGCAGGAGACAATTTCAAGAGTTCTAAAGACCCAAACGGTATGCGAATCCCAAGTATTTTCTATGATTATGAGGGGCATTATGAAATACAAGACGTTTTTAACAACTTAAATAGGAAAATTTTAACACTTGATTATAGCTATCTAGGCAATGAACACTTTGAGTTGTCCGTTATAAACGATAGAAAGATAGAGTTGCTTCACCCCTCTTCAGGAACGGTGTATCATTTTGAAGGAAGAGAATATGTGCAGATAAAAAAGTCTACTCATGGAAAAACAACTCAAAACACAAAGAAAAGAATAAAAAAAGCTGATTTTATGAAGCTTTCAAGATAGTAAGACTTTTGGTTGGTTATTTAGTTGGAAATCGCTCTGCAAGAATTTTCTTGTCTGAGCGATTTCTATTTTTTAGAAGTTTTTGTTTTATTCATTAGAGAGAAAAAATAACCCAATCTAGGTTTTTAACAGATGCTTTTTTTAAAGAGTTAATATGAGAACAAGTGCAATGGAGAAAGTTCTCAGGTAATTCCGTAATTTTATACACTAAAATTGCATGATATGGGAATTCAAAAACCATTCAATCTCAATCAATGGATTGAGGAAAACAGAGATACATTAAAGCCTCCCGTAGGAAATAGAAATTTATATAAAGATGCTGGAGACTATATAGTAATGATTGTAGCAGGTCCTAATGCTAGAAAAGATTATCATTATAATGAAACAGAAGAGCTTTTTTATCAGTTAGAAGGAGAGATAGAAGTTCATATTCAGGAAGAAGGAGTAAAAAAAACGATGAAATTAGGACCTGGAGATATGTATTTGCACCCGGCAGGTGTTCCGCATTCACCAGTACGACATGAAGGTTCATTAGGTTTGGTTATCGAAAGAAAACGAGATCATTTAGAAGCAGATGATGGATTGTTATGGTACTGTGATCACTGCAATACCAAGTTGCATGATGTGTATTTCAAATTGAATGATATAGAAAAAGATTTCTTAAAACACTTTAAAGATTTCTATTCTAATAAAGAACTTCGTACCTGTAATAATTGTGGTAAAGAAATGCCGGTAGATAAGCGATTTATCGGGTAATAAAAGAGGGGCTCGTACGAGCCCCTCTTCTTTTTTGTACTATATCCATTTCTATAACTAGGATAAGATTCTTACGGAAGCACTCCCTATTTTTTGAATACTTTTTTTACCGTTGTTTTACCGTTTATTGTAATGGTCAAGAAATATATACCTCTTCGCAAAGAGGCAATGTCAAACTGTTGAGTAAAAACGCCTTTTTTCTGATGCTTGATTTCATCGGAAAGAAGAGAGTCTCCTTCCATATTTTTCAAAGTGAAGGAAACCGTATTATTGGTTTTTTCTGTTTGATAGGTAATCGCTAGTTGCTTGGTGGCCGGATTCGGATAAACATTCAGGTTAATAGCAGGTTTGCTGTTTTCTTTGAATATATCCTCTTCTTTTTGACCATATACGATATCAAAACGCTCCCCTCCGATAACACCTCTTTTGTTACTTTGAACTACATCATAAATAAAAGGACGTCGGTATGGAGTGTCTTTGAATAATTTGAATTGCATTTGTAAAGAGAATGTTTCTCCGGGTTTAAGAGGAATTCCTGTCATTACAGCTTTTGGTTCGAAAATTTGAATGGTATTTCTTCCAACAACTTCGATCCCTCTACCATCTCCATAGGCTTTCCAGCGCTCGAATAACTCCGGACTCATTGTGGCAGTAATATTTCCGTGTTTTAAGAAATGGTTGGTCGTGTTGGTTCCGTATATTCCATCATAGAAGTTCAGATCAATAATATCTTCTCTTTTAAGATCAGTATTGCGCACATATACATTCGTATAACTTACATTATTCGATGGGTTGGCATCATAAACAGATACATTTTTCCAGGCAACATTATTATTGTTTCTGGTATTACTGTTTACAGATGAGGTTTCTACACCAATCGGGTCTATTTGAGAGATAACTCTGGCGATTAGACAAAAATGATGCTTGTCATAATCAAAATCATTCGGATTTGGAGGATACCATGGAATTTCAATAATAGTTTCATCTCCGGGATTCAAATTCGGAATATTTAATGGAATACTGGTAATTTCATCCCCATGTAATAGATAGGAACCTCCAGGAGTAAAATCATAAAAGTTGATCCAGTTTGTCGGCCATGATAAACCTGTGGATGCCTTGGAGAAATAAACACGTAGTTTCCCATCTGAAATAGGAGCACAACCTCTGTTTTTTACTCGTACATATACTCCATTAGGACTGGTCGTTTTGTACTCCGGGTTTTGATGGCTGGTTCCTCCGTCCATATTTTGACGTACCCAGATATCTCTACTCGTGTACATGGGTCCGCTAAATGGGTTGGGTTCTATTCCAGTGTCACTACTACTGTGATAAGGAGTACGATTATCCATAATGTATAAATCCCCTGTCCCATTTAGGGTAAGTTGATCTCCCAGGTTAACCGGAACCTCATCAAATTGAGGGGTTTCTGGTCTGGAATCTTGTGTTTCTGCGTAATCAAAAGCTTCTCTTTTAGTAACTACCCCATCTGCATTTACATCAGAACCTACAAAAACCCCTGAAGGAAAAGCTTCATTGACAGCAGATGTCCAATAATAGACGAATTCATCCGTATTAATAGTGGGACCTGCCCAGGACAGTTCATCATGTCTGGCAGCTGTAGCAATCACTCGATTTGGTCCGGAAAGGTCATCAATAAACCCTCCACTGTTACATTGTTCCATTACAATAGAAATTTTACCAGCATTTACTTTGTTTACCTCGGTAGCAAATTCATCGTCATTTATAGTCTCTCCCCAAAGGTATAATAAAGTATCCCATGCAGTTGCTCCAGAAGTGTCAACACCTCCATGGTCAGTAGTAAAAATAAAAAGTTCGTCATCTTCATCCAGAATTCCAGATAGGGTATTGAATACTGAAGTAATATTCGCATGCGTAGCAGAAAACTGAATGTCATTGTCCCCATCTCCGTCGAGGTCAGGATTAGAATTCGTCCCGTTGGAAATATCAGCTGCAGGATTAGTTCCGTCTGACATCAATGTATAAATATTAGCATCTGCATATCCGTATTTGTTAACCAAAGTTTTGTAAACGAAAGAGCAGTCATTCCAGTATCTTACATGGTTATTCCCCTGATTCCATCCTCCACTGATAATTACTGCGTATTTATTAGAAGAAGTACCACAAGGAATATTGTTTACCTGCTTTGCAAAATCTAGAAAGCGTTCCCGGGTTTCTATATGTTTTCTCAATACTTTCATCTCCCGGATCATATCAGGAGGAGTAGTAGCTTTGGTAATTTCATAACGAGCTGTTTCTACATCAAAAAAGATGTATTGAGCAGGGTGTTCCCAGTTAGCATAAGGCGCTTCATCAATAAAAAAGAGCCAGGAATGTGATTTAGGACTCCTAATGGTTTTGTTAAAACTTCGAATGCTGTAGTTAGGAGGGAGAACCTCCTGAGAACCATAAACCCACTGGTTTTTATCTTGTGATATAACTCCTTTTTCCAATAGAATTTCATAAGCTTTTTCCATTGGAATCTGCGACCATATGTGGGCGCTGGTCAAAAAAAGAAATGTGAAAATTACTAGATTTTTCATAATTGTCGGTTTTAATATTAGTGAGTGCAAAGGTTTGTTTTTCAGAAGGATAATGTAAGAGTTGATACCCTGTTTCTAAACAGGTAAATAACTAGGCTACGGTAAGGTCATTCCGTAGAATTAAAACGTATAAAACCAAATCATTTCTTTTTGTGTGAGAATTGTGTGAATTTGATTAAATTTATGAGCTAATGAAAAAAAATAACTTAAAATATCTCTGTAAAAAGAGAAATAGAATTTTCATTACAAAAACACAGTATCTTTACCTTTTTCTTTAAAAAAACAACAATAAAATGGCAGCGATTGCAACAGATTTTGGAATTCAGGAAGCGCTACAACAGTTAGGTGTTTCTGAACAGAATAAAGGAACATCTACCGGAGCAGACTGGTTTTCTTCTGGAGAAGAAATCTTGTCTTATTCACCTGTTGATGGAGCATTGATAGGAAAAGTATTTACCACAACTCAGGAAGATTATGAAAAAGTTATTCAGACAGCAACAACAGCTTTTGCTTCTTGGAGAAAAGTACCGGCGCCTCAGCGAGGAGAAATTGTCAGACAATTTGGAGAAGAGTTAAGAAGATTAAAAGAACCTTTGGGGAAATTAGTCTCTTATGAAATGGGGAAATCCTACCAAGAAGGATTAGGAGAAGTGCAGGAAATGATTGATATCTGTGATTTTGCCGTTGGGTTATCTAGGCAGTTGCATGGATTGACAATGCATTCAGAGCGTCCGGGACATAGAATGTATGAGCAATATCACCCGCTGGGAATTGTAGGGATTATAAGTGCGTTTAACTTTCCGGTAGCTGTATGGTCATGGAATACAGCATTAGCATGGATATGTGGAGATGTATGTGTGTGGAAACCAAGTGAAAAAACACCACTTTGTGGGATTGCCTGTCAGAATATAATAACTAAGGTCTTACAAGAAAACAACCTACCTGAAGGAATCTCCTGTTTAGTTAATGGAGATTATAAGGTTGGGGAAATGATCACTACAGATAAGAGAATTCCTTTAGTTTCAGCTACAGGCTCAACCAGAATGGGGAAGATTGTTGCAAGTACAGTTGGACAACGATTAGGAAAATCATTGTTAGAATTAGGAGGGAATAATGCGATTATTGTGACACCCGATGCAGATATCAAGATGACAGTTATCGGAGCAGTTTTTGGAGCAGTTGGAACAGCAGGTCAGCGATGTACCTCTACACGTAGATTAATAATTCACGAATCTATTTATGACAAAGTGAAAAATGCAGTAGTAGATGCGTATAAGCAATTGAGAATAGGAAACCCGCTAGATGAGAATAATCATGTAGGTCCTCTTATTGATAAAGATGCTGTAAAAGGATATCAGGAAGCGTTACAAAAAGTAGTAGAAGAAGGAGGAAATATTATAGTAGATGGAGGTGTTTTATCAGGAGAAGGTTATGAAAGTGGTTGTTATGTAAAGCCAGCTATTGCAGAAGCAAACAACACTTATGAAATTGTACAACATGAGACCTTCGCCCCGGTATTATATCTGTTGAAATATAGTGGAGAAGTAGAAAATGCTATTGAAATACAAAATGGAGTGACACAAGGACTTTCTTCGGCAATTATGACAAATAACCTTAGAGAGGCAGAACGATTCTTATCAGCAGCAGGTTCTGATTGTGGGATTGCCAATGTAAATATAGGAACCTCAGGAGCTGAAATCGGAGGAGCATTCGGTGGAGAAAAAGATACCGGAGGAGGAAGAGAATCCGGTTCTGATGCCTGGAAAGTCTATATGAGGCGTCAGACAAATACAATAAATTATACTACAGAATTGCCCTTAGCACAAGGTATTAAATTCGACCTCTAAGTAGGGAATTCTTAATTTTAAGAGATTAAAAAAGCATCGTTTCAAATAGAAAATTGAAACGATGCTTTTTTTATTTTTTTTACTTAAAAAAAAGAAGAGAGGATGAGTGTTATACATAGATAAACAAAGGGAATATTGTTGATTCACAGGAGGAGAATACTTGTGATATTTGCGGGTTAAGTGTAAAATTTTTGCTAAAAATTAAGACAATTGATATAATTTTAGGTTAAATTTGGATAATTCTCACAAATTAAATTTGAAATTATGAAATTGTCATTACTCTTCACACGAAAGAGTGTTTCAGTTTTTGCAGTGCTGTGTATTGGATATACAGCCGGGGCTCAACAACTGAAGACACAAGCCGATCAGCAACCCATTACAAAGGGGCACTCGCTTTACAAAGCATCTAAACTTTATGACAGTAAATCCGGTCCTGTTGAAACAAAAATCTCCAGAGTAGGAGATAGAGCATTGGACAGGATGGAGTACGAATTCAATCTTTTAAAAAACCCTTACTCCGGAAAAATTCCAAAAGGAATCAAAGATTTAGAAATTGAATTCTCTAAGAAAATCAATACCGGAGATGATTTTAAGAAATCTGCAGCTTCTATGAAAGGAAGTTTTTCGTATTGGAAAAATCGGGGACCTCATAATGTTGGAGGTAGAACAAGAGCATTAGCAATTGATGCGACGAATGAAAATGTAATTTTTGCAGGAGGGGTTTCTGGAGGACTTTGGCGTTCAACTAACGGAGGAACCACCTGGAAAAAAGTAACACGACCTAGACAATCCCCCAGTATTACCTGTATTGTTCAGGATCCAAGACCGAGAAAACAACATATTTGGTATTATGGGTCAGGAGAAAGATCAGGAAACTCAGCTTCTGGAGGAGGAGCGTTTTATGGAGGGAATGGAGTTTATAAGTCCATGAATGGAGGAAGAACCTGGAGATTACTTCAAGCTACAAATGATGGAGAAATTGGTTCTTTTTCTTCTTTTGATTTGATTAATTCTATTGCAGTAGACCCAACAAACGGAGATCTATATGTAGCAACCTTTGAAGGATTGCACCGTTCTCAGGATGGAGGAAGATCATTTGAAGAAGTGCTAGCAGGAGGTCGTGATAACCGAGTAGAAGTAACGATTTCTTCTACAGGAGTTATCTATGCAACCATCGATTCGGAAGGAGATCCAAACAAAGGATTTTTTACATCTACTGATGGGGCAAACTGGACTGATATTACCCCAGAAACAATGCCGGAAACATATGGTAGAACTGTCATGGGGATTGACCCTTCTAATGAAAATACTGTTTACTTTTTCTCACAAACCCCAGCTGGAGCAGGAGAATTATTATTCAAATATGATGCAGGAGCAGGAAGCTGGACTGAGCTTACAGAAAACTTGCCAAATACCATTGGAGGAAGAGCAGGAAACCTGAACTTACAGGGAGGATATAATATGGTTGTAAAAGTACACCCTTCGAATTCTGATATGGTATTTGTAGGAGGAACAAACTTATACAGATCTGAAACAGGATTTACAACTCCTACAGGAAGAGAAGGATGGGTAGCAGGATATACCGCAGCTAGTGATAGTTATGCACTGTATCCAAACCAGCATCCAGATCAGCATGCCTTAGTATTCTATCCGTCGAACCCTGATAAAGTATTGACAGGAAATGATGGAGGAGTTTTTGTTACAGAAGATATAACCGCTACATCTGTAGATCCAGAAGCAGTAGTATGGACTTCATTAAATAACGGATATGTAACTACACAACCATATGCGTTTTCTTTTGATCCAGATGCTAATAGTGATGATATGTTAGCAGGATTTCAGGATAATGGAACCTGGTTTACGAATTCTACGAATCCAACAGAAGCATGGGCAGAAGATTTTGGAGGAGATGGATCTGTGAATGCAATAGCAGACGGAGGAAGAACCAGATATGTTTCTTCGCAATTCGGAAATGTATATCGACTTAATTTTGATGAAGCAGGAGAATATGAATCTTTTACGAGAGTACGTCCCGCAGGAGCAAATGGTCTTGGTTTTGTGGCTCCATTTATTTTGGATCCTAATAATGACAACATTATGTATATGCCTGCAGGAAATATTATCTGGAGAAATAATAATCTGGATGAGATCCCATTATTCTCTAATGCATTGGCAACGGTTAATTGGGTAAGTTTAGCGAATACTGCTGCAGGAGGAACGATCACTGCTCTTGGAGTTTCTAAATATCCAGTAGCAAATCGCCTGTACTATGGAACTAATAATGGGTTTATATACAGAATGGATAATGCTAATATCGATAATCAGGCAGTAGTAGATATCTCCAGTGGAAAAGGGTTACCTCCAGGGCATGTAAGCGATATTACAGTAGATCCATCTAATTCGGATCGATTAATCGTTTCATTTTCTAATTATGGGATACAAAGTTTATTCTTGTCAGATGATGCAGGAGAAACATGGGTGAATATTAGTGGTAATTTAGAAGAAAACCCTGATGGAACAGGAAATGGACCTTCTGTACGAGGAGCGGCATTCTTTGGTAGTAGCCAAGGGTTCTTTGGTACTAAAAGACAAAAAGTATTTGCAGCAACCAGTACAGGGTTATATTATGCAAATAGCTTAAGAGGAGAAAAGACACGATGGATTAAAGAGCCAATAGTTATCGGTAATGCGGTAATTCATCAAGTAAAAACAAGAAAAGATGGTTTTGTTGGTGTAGCTGCACATGGAAACGGACTATTTAGTGCCAGATTTCCTATGATTTTAAATCAGTTGCCAGAATCTACATTAAGCGTTGCATATTTATTACCAGATTTGGACGCAGATGTGAATAGCGAAGATACTGTAATTGATGTGGAAGGACTATTTACACAATCAGCAGGGAATGCTATTTCAATAGAGTTAACAAATTCGAATCCTGATTTAGTAACAGCTACCTTAAGTGGGAATACATTGACACTATCGTATGCAACTGATGGCGTAGGGCAGGCATCTATAGGATTGATTGCTACTTCAGGAAAAGAAAAAGTAGCCGAAGGATTTACAGTAAGTGTAAGCAAGCCTGCTTTATATGAGCAGACTGCTGCAGCAATTAATTCAACCCCATCCCAATTATTCCTTGATTTTGGAGGATTGGCACAATCAGCTGATGATTTTGTCGTACCAGAAGGGTATACCTGGAAAGTAGACCGTGTATTAGCATTTGGAGGGGCGAATAATGCTCCGGAATTAACAAATGCGACAGTAGTTATTTATGCGGACAATGGTGGAGTACCAGGAGATGAGGTGTATAATAGTGGAGCACTGGCACCGATTTCAGAGCCTAATGATGCAAACCTGAATCTGTTACTTCCCGAAGAATTGGTATTGGAAAGTGGTAATTACTGGTTATCTGTATATGTAAATCTGACATTTAATCCTGGGGCTACTCAATGGTTCTGGTCTTCTCAGGAAGCAGGAATAGGAGCAGAGTCTCATTTTAAAGATGATTTGAATCTATTTGGAACAGGAGCAACTGACTGGACTTCTCTTTCAGTAGCTTTTGGAAAACCACAATTAGATCAGGTATTCCAGATTTACGGAATTATACAGGAGTCAGGAACTGCTGGAGTTGGACAAGAAGTAGCTAAGGATGAGGCGTTAGTAACATTGGATGCAGAATTAAAAACTGCGATCTGGCCTAACCCTTCTTACAATACATTTATGTTTAATTTCAGAGCGATGGGAGCTCAGAAAAAAGTATCTCTTCACGTATTTGATATTACAGGAAAAATGGTGCATGAAGCTTCTGATATTGATGTGAGATCTGAATATGTTTGGAATGCATCTGATAGACCTGCTGGATTCTATTTTGTGAAAATAGAAGGAGAAGGAATTAGTAAAAACCTAAAGCTTATCAAACGATAAGTAATATATAAGCTTTAAAATAAGAATCTAAAGATTGCCTGGGAATGATTTTTGTAATAATTCATTACAAAAAAGTTACCAGGCAATTTTTTTAATTTTAAAAAAAATAATTGATAAAAATATAGTGATGAGTAAGGTGTTATTTGTGCTTATATGTATCGGATGTATTTCTTGTAAATCACCAGGGATTGCACAAGAAAAAGATGTGAAAAAAGAAAAACCAGCTACGACAGTAAAGAAACCTCAATATATGGGAGAAGAGGAAGCCATTAATCCGGGAACCCTTCTTTTTACAGCGGAATTGATCAGCCTGTCAGAAAACAAAAAAGCAAATGCATGTGCCCAAAAGAATACGACAGTTGCAGTGGTCCGTGTGATTACTCTTATTGGAGCAGGAGCAGGGGTGACTCGTGTGGTAAACCCAGGAGAAGAAATAGCACTGGGAGTAAGTGCTGCATTTTATAAAAGAAATAAGGGGGATACAAGTGGAAAGAAATTGAAGATTCAGGTGTTGGAGGAAATCTGTTTCACCAATAATCAACCGGGATATAAGGTATTGCGAATTGAATAAAAAAACTTTCTTGTCTTTATAGAGAAAGAAAGCTGTTTAGCTACGCTAAGATAATGGTCAATCTGGGGAAAAGAATTAATAGAAAATGCCAATAGCTTTTTACTATTGGCAATAAGATTTCTTTAGTCTTTTATGTTTTCTATCGTTTTGTTTATAACATAACAGAGATCAGGTCTGAATAAAGGAAAAGGAGGAAGACCAATGGAGTTGCATTCTTTTGAATACCATTCGTTTAAATCGGTTAGTAGTTTTTCTTTTTGAGGGTAATTGAGAGGTTTTTTTCCTGTAATATAATCTCTCAAATCCCAATCGATGTATGTACTTTCATAGGCGTTTTGTATAAGAACACTGAGCTCTTCACAGGACATATTTTTGGCTAACTTTGGTATATGATTGATATCACTTATAGGATTGTCGTTGGAACATCTATCGGCATTTGCCGGCCAGTCTCGTAAATATTCGGCACACGGTAGGATTTTCCAGGTGATTACATCTTTAGTAAAGTGTGTTATCGGATCAGTGTTTCCAAGGGATGCATCTTCGAATCCGCAAATTCTGGGAGAGACTTTGTCTGGAGTTCCTGCTGCAATACCAGAGGTGATTAATTTTCCACTACTATCATACGTACATTGTTGTCCGGGAAATTTTTTTCCATCAGGAATCCATCGAACTTCTGTAGTTGCTCCATAGTGATAATCTTGATTGGCAGCACCGCAATCCTGCCATTGTCCAGGAGGGTTCAAAGTTTTCCCTAAAGAAGATGCATCAAAATAAAAACAAGGGCAATCAGGAAGATATTCATACCATTTTTGAGAGATAGTAAATACGCCACCTTCTGAGGAGGGTTGATTAGGGTAATACCAATTTCCAGACAGTTCTTTTTCGTTAGAAAAAGGAACAGTATATTCTCCGTTTAATACGATATTGGATCCGCTTATTAGATGGGGTTCTGTCCAAAAGAGCATATTGTTTTTAAAATGCCCTTCCATCACTGTTACACTATTTCGTAAAGTTGGCCAATAGAGTTCTCCTGAAAAATGACAACCGTCAACATTTTTTACAATCATAATCATCGGGTATTTTCCATAGTTATACTGATGAAATTCTCCAATCCATTCTCCTTTTAAAAACTCCAGATCAATACAGTTTGTAGATGCATCATCTTTTTGGCAAGCAAATATGGCTAATAGTAGAATGGATAGGACCAGGTAGGTTTTTTTTATCATGGTTTTCTTTTTTGTTCATTAGTAATAATCTTGCTATGGGATTACTGAGTAAAAACCAAAAATGATCTTAACTGGTTCCATGGTATTTTAGTAGCGGTAAAGGGTAAAAACTACTCTTTTTAAGCTTTAGGGAGGAGCTTTACTTATAAATAACAAGGAAGAGATTAAGGAAAGTACGGGGCAAAGGTATTCTTTTGAGTAAATGATTACAATAGAGGAAAGTGGGGATTTTTCCCCTTTTTTTGAGCAGATTTTAGGAAGAATATAATTGACCAGTGTTTCTTAGGTGCTATAATCGGATACGAGAGCTTCTAAATAACTCTTAAGAAATACAAATTTCATGTGTTTATCACGGAGAGAAGGTTTCTTGAGTATTATTTAGCTATAGAATAAAAAAGCAAGATAATAGATGTTGAGTTGTAGGTTTATTTTGTTAAATAACTGTTTGTTTCTATATAATCAAAATCTGGGGAATCAGTAAAGAATTGCCGTAATTGCCAAACATGTCCAGCTCCATAAATAAGCAAAAGTCTTTCTTGTTGATCAAAATTAGTAAGATCGTATGCGTTTGCAAAAATTCTTAGGTTTCTACGATACCATCTTCCAACAGAATCTGCTCCTACGTAATGATCTCCAGCTCCTTCTAAAATAGTCTCGGTTAAATAAGCCTGATGATCTTTTAAACGATTTGAAGGGGTATTTATTAAAGTCAGATGTTCTGTTAGTGATTGGGTTGAAGTTAAGGAGTCATGTAGTCTGTATAAAGCGTTGTAGTCATAACGACTTGTTTTATTGTATTGCCCTGTAGATTTGAGATAAGCCTCTCTGTTGTATGAGTCCCAATCTAAATTAGCACCGAACCATTCAGAAGGTGCATCAGTACAATAAATCTTATCATGCTTTAGTTTTTTAGCTAGTTTAAAAGCAATTTGGTATGTCTCATCTCTCTTGCTGGTAATATCATATGAGTCATGTACATATTGTTGGTATTGTTCATTGATGCGATCGTTCATTTTAATACGATCAGATTCGATCAATATTTTTGTTGGGTTGTATTTTGCAATTTTATGTAGTAATATTTCTAATTCTTTCTGTCTGCTTTCTTTTAGAATGTCAAAAGAGTATTGTTTTTTGTAGCTATCGAAATTGGGGTTATTAAAATGAAAGATCCCTAAAATCATCACTTTAGCTTTGTGTTTCCCTATAAAATGTTCTGGCTTTATCACCAAATTTTCTTGTTTTGATGATGTAGATTTTTTGATAGCTCTGTTTTCTTGAGATATACAAGAGAATGGTAAGATTAATAGTGTAATTCCATAAATGAGCTTTTTCATAATACGATATTTCGTTTTCTAAAAGATAAAGAGTTTACCGGATTGTTACAGCTTATAGAGTAAAGAACCGTATTTATGAAATGTGATTGTGGGTGGGTATATAAAGTAACCGGAAGAGAGGTGTTTAATACGTCTCAAAGTTGAACGACAGCCTCTTCTGCCACTGTTCGTTTCAACTTTGAGATCATTTGCTATTGCTACGGGTTATGGGGTAAAATATATTATAAATTTCATTTGTATATGTTTCTTTTTAGAGGCAACTAATGGTACTTACTTTATGTTTCATATACATTGAATATTCTTAAAAATCTTGTTGTAAAAGTAGTAGGAAAGAGAAAAAAAATCGAGAGAAGATAGTTTAAAAACAAATCACTGTAGATGAAACTATGAGAAAGTATCGATGAATGGAACTTGATAAAAAACTAATTTTTTAAAAAAAAGAAAAAACACACACCCTAATTCAGAAAAATAAGCAGTTATGTTTCCAAATTCTTGTTCGTTTATAACAAGGGGTTTGTGTTATATAGACCTGATATAATGATGGGGGGTGATTTTTTTATGTTTTATTTATTGAAAAAACACTACCAGAACCCCAATAACCAGTATTATAAACAAAACGAAGAAAAAGATCTTCCAAAAGGAATAAGGACGTTTCCCTGAGATTGTACCGGTTTGTCCATTGATGAAAAAGTTGTACTTGGTTCCACTATACTGATATGAGCTAACATATACTGGTAATAAAATGTGCTTAAATGTTTCTTCAGATAAGTTCATATTTATGTTGTGTACTCGTTGTTCATCTCCTCCAATATCTCTTTTTGCCCAGGAAGTTGCGATTTTTTTAGCCTCTTTGTTAGACTGTAAGTGCCCATCTTTTAGTGATATTGTGTATTTCTCGGTAATAAAACCTGCTAGAAAGCTGCTGTTAAAAGGTTCTAAGGCGTCGAGTTTCCAGTTGGTTATTTTTGCAGGGATTTGATTTCTGTGTTGATTAGAAGCACTGATAAGTGTATCATCGATGAAACCAGTAATAGTCCCTTTTGTAGAAGACCATCTTGTACGGCGTTCACTGCGAGTTTTGGTTACTGTTTTCCCATTTACAGTGGTGGTGTAAGGAACCGTTACATAATAATACGTTCCACGCTGTCCTGTATAGGAGGCATACAGCTGTGCATCAAAAGTCCAATAAGGGAGATATAGCCCTTTGGTATATTGAGGATCCAAAGCTGCTTTTTTTAGATTATTAGGGGCAAACCATAAGTCTTTTACCCAATTCATAAAAATCTGATGAGATTTTTTCTGATCGAACTGAAAAGGGAGAATTGCTCCAGGTAATATCCAATCTTCCGTATAGGTGTCTTCTACAATTAATGGCATTGTACAATACACACAATGCAAGGATTTGTAGTTCTCTTCTATATGTTGATTGGCACCACAGTTTTTGCAGTGAAGCATAGTGATCTCTTCTGAGTGAGACTGAGATCCCATTTCATTGAGATATGGCTTAAGCTCTAATTCTTCGAATCCAATTTCTGAAGGGCTGATTTCTTCTTTGTGACCGCAATAATCACAAGTAGTCATGTGGGTACCAGGCTTGTATGTTAATTCGGCCCCACAATTAATACAGGACTTCTTTTGTTCAGAAATCGTTCTTTTTTGTTTTTCCATAGGTATAAAATCCCGGCTTTTGACAGCCGGGAGATTGCGAATGTAATCAAAATGTATTTATGCTCCAGGTAAGGGAGGAGGTGTGTTGCCACCTAAAAATACTTTTAATTCTTCAATATCTTTTAATGCTGCCCAATTAGCCATTCCTTGTTTCCAGATCAGTGTATCTTTATTAATAGTTCGGTTAGCAAATAGCATTTTTAATTGTTCAAAAGGAACGGGTCCTGCTTGTTGTCCGTTAAATGCATAATGATATACCGTTTGAGCAGGCATTGGAGGAGGAGTCGAATGGTTGGCAGCAGTTTGTTGAGGAGTAGTTTGTTGTACTTGTGATGCCATAGGGTTCATCATTCCGCCCATTTGTTGCGCCAGTACAAATCCCATTCCCATTCCCATTCCAGCTCCAGCAGTTCCTCCTTCATTTGCAGCAGCAGCTTCGATTGCCTTGGCTGTTTTGAATTTGGTCAACCTGTCCAGATCAATCTTGTCAATACGACTATATTCAAAAATTTCTTTCTTTAATTCTTCCGGCATAGAGACATTTTCTATGTAGAATCGCTCTAAAGTAATTCCTACCAGATTAAATTCAGGTTGCATCACTTCCAGGCAAGTCTCTGATAATTCGCTCGTATTTGCAGCATATAGTTCTATCGGAAGATTAGCTTCTCCAATAGTATCTGTAAAACGAGTAGCGATCAGGCTTTTGAGGTGTTCATTGATCTCAAAATTAGTAAAGTTAGGATGTGTTCCTACTACATCAATAATAAACTTACCAGCATCACTGATTTTAAAAGCATAGGTACCAAAAGCCCTGATTTCTACAAGACCAAACCGATCGTCGTTTAATGTAATCGGATTTTTTGTTCCCCATTTTTCATCTGTAAATAAACGTGTATTTACAAAATATACTTCGGCTTTAAACGGGCTGTTGAATCCATATTTCCAACCTTTTATGGTTGTTAATATGGGTAAGTTTTGTGTGTTTAGTGTATATGTTCCCGGAGTAAATACATCGGCAAGTTGCCCTTCACTGATAAAAACAGCAGTTTGTCCCTCTCGAACAATAAGTTGTGCTCCGTTTTTTATCTCGTTCTGATAGCGCTCGAATCTGTGAACAATTGTATTATTGGTGTTGTCTAACCACTCTACAATGTCAATAAATTCATGGCTTAATTTTTTCTTTATTTCGTCAAAAATTCCCATTATGTTCAATAATTATGAATACTAGTTTCTAAAACTACGAAATAGAACCGAAAAAAAACAGTAGGAGGTGTGCCGTTTTGATTTTCGGGGATCTTTCTATACTAATTTCTTCCTTTTTCACCTGGATATAGTTGAAAAACAGGGTCACTCTGCCAATATTCTTTGGTATCTGCATTTAAGATCGTCAAAGGACCTTTAAAGGCAGCTCCGGTGTCGATATTCCAAACAGAGGCAGCCTGAGTTGGAATCGTTTTATTAATGCGAGTTACAGGAGTGTGACCGATAAAGATCTCGTCAAAAAGTAATAATCTTTTTGGATAATGTATACTAGACTCGTCCAAATTAGGGTCTAATGCGAGTGCCATTTCCCAAAGAGTGCGATCCCAATAAAAATTTTTGGGAAAATATTCCAAGTGAGGTCCTTTTAGATTTGTGAACCCCGCGTGCAAAAACAAACGATTCTTAGCATCAATATGATAATTATTCAGGCGTTCATAAAATTGAATATGTAGGGAGGTTTCTTCTTTGGATAGTGCGTTGTATCCATCCATGGTTACTTTTCCTCCGTGTTGTAACCATTCCGGGAAATACTGTTTTTCTGACAGCCAAGTATAGCAAAGATCGTCGTGATTTCCCCGAATAAAAATACATTGATGTGTTTGTTGCAGCTCAATTAAATAAGAAACGAGTGCTGTGCTGTCACTCCACCCATCTACATAATCCCCTAAAAAAATTAAGGTATCTTCTGGAGTTACTTGTGCTTTTTCTATTACTTGTTTTAGTGCTTTGAGTGCACCGTGAATGTCACCGATGACAAGGGTTCTGTTCATTTGTGTGATTTATTTTGTGTTTGTGGTAAAATCTGATTTCCAGGTATTCCAGTCGTCCAAAAAATAATCTAATATGATGGGGTTGTCCAAGGTATTGATCTTGGTAGCTGCAATAGAAATATCTTTTGGCATTTGAAACGAGGAAACAGCTTGTTTGGTATCTAAAAATTGTAAATTATCGGTAATGGTAAGTTGATCTGGGTCGATATCGTTATTTGCTGCGATATGAAAACCCCAATCTCCAAAGGAAGGAATATATGTATGGTATGTTTTGACAAATGGGAATACAGTATTCAAGGTTCTGTTGATACAGCTGAAAACAGTGTTAGAGAAATAAATTTCACCGGATTGAGTAACAAAAACCCCATCTTTCTTTAAGTTGCGTTTAGCCATTAAAAAAAACTGCTTGCTGTACAATCGAGCAATTGCTTCATTTACCGGATCAGGGAGGTCGGCTATAATAATATCATAAGGTTCCTGGTTGGTGAATAAAAACGTAAATGCATCTTCAGTAATAAGGTTTACTTTTGGGTGGGTTGCAGCATGTTGGTTGATATGAGTCAGGTGCGGGTTTGTTTTTGCCAGATAAAACATGGTGCTATCGATATCTACAACATCAATCTGAGAAACCAGAGGGTTTTTTAATACCTCCCTGCTTGCCAGATTTTCTCCTCCACCAAGAATCAGTACTTTTTCAGGTCTGGAGTGTGCGGCAAGGGGTATATGAACTAAGCTTTCATGATATCGATGTTCATCTGCAGAAGAAAACTGAATTACCCGATTTAGGTAGAGCCGAACATCCTCCTGCTTTTTGGTTAGTACTATTTTTTGATAAGGTGTCTGAACATTCAGAACAATGGGATGTTTGTATATTTTTTGATCCCATATTTTTAATAACTGCCCTCCAAAGAGCACAAGAGTAAGAAGCAATAGGAGAGCAAAAATTCCAATTAAGGTAGTTGCTATTTTCTTTTTGAAGAAAGTGATATTCAGAAATAATCCCAATAGGATATTGACAATTCCAAAAAGAATAGAAGAGTAAAAAAGACCAACAAAAGGAAGTAAAATAAAAGGAAATAGTAAGGTGGCAATCAGACCTCCTATATAATCTAGTGATAAGACATGAGAGAGATTGCTTTTAAAGTTTTTAGTGCTGGAGGCAAATGTAAGTAAAGGAACTTCCATACCGGTTAATAATCCGATGATGAAAATAATACACAAAATCAATATTTGTAGTACAGTTGTATTAACATTAACAAAAAGAAAATAGAGAAGAGGAACGGAGATCCCTCCAATAAAACCAAGTGCATACTCAATGAGGATAAAGAATTGAAGAGATTGGTTTTTTAGATATTTAGATAAAAAAGCTCCAATCCCCATAGAGAAAAGATAAATACCAATAATAATAGAGAATTGGCGGACACCATCCCCTAGAAAATAGGTGGCAGTCGTACTAATCAGGAGCTCATAAATAATGGAGCATAGTCCGGCAATAAATACGGCTAGGGGTAATAGGATTTTTTTTTTCATATAAATTGACTATGTTTGAGGAAATATACTGACCCAATTAAACTTCAAAGATGAACAAAAAAACCATAAATGCCTTTGTCTTGTCCAGAAAAATGGTAGCAGCAGGTCTTATTTCTACCAGTTTGTTAGTGCAGAGTTGTGGAGGAGATGGTTCTCCAAGAATTAAGGACTCTGTAGAAAAAACAGTGTACGAGTCTACTAAAGGTGTTGTTACAGAAGTAGAAGAGGTAGAACCAGGTAATGAATATAAGATTATTGATGAACGTATTATTGATGAAAAAGAAAAGTCAATAGCAATTGTTCATACATTAGAAGGAACTACTGATACATTGTCGCTTCGTACAATGAAAGACGAGAGCAGTTCTAATGGAAGCTATAGACATTCTGGTTTGAGAAGTATTTTACTGTATTCATTAGCAGGTTCTTTTTTTAACAGAAATTTAGGAAGTGTATCTCCGAATGCGAATAATTATAAAACACCTGGTGCTTATGAAAAGTCAACTGGGTTAAAAAATGATTTAAAAAGTTCTGCGACTACACGTAGGGTTCGTGTTCCGGGAAGTTCATCAACAGGATATGGTAAAGGAAAATCTTTTAGATCCTTTGGAGGATAGTCGTTTTAAGGAAATTAAGCGATTAAAAAAGAAACATGTTCCTCATCAATTACATTGGTATTTGAAGGAGGATTATTTTTCAGAAGAGTTGTTAGGGGTTTATCCCTCTGAGATACATCAATTTACAAAAGCAGCTGAAGAAGCATACCAATTGTTTGAAAAAGCGACAGCGCATATTATTGCCAATGATGCTTTGGAAAAACTACAAATCCCATCTTTTTTTAAAGAGTGTATTGTGCATAGCTGGAACAATCGTAAGAAGCATGCCTTTTTATACGGGCGCTTTGATCTTAATGCCGGATTCAATAATACAAGAGCGAAGGTTATTGAGTTTAATGCAGATACCTGTAGCACATTACCAGAAACTATTTTTTGGCAACCCTTACAATTAGAAAAACTAGGAAACCAGTTTAGGCAGTATAATACACTGGAAAGAGATATTACCGAATCGCTGAAAAACTTACGCAGTTCCATGTCTCATGAAAAACCAGTTTTTCTGGCTTCTACATTCGGATATAAAGAAGATATATTGAATGCCAATTGTGTAATGGGTGCAGCTTATAAGGCGGGGTATGAGCCTTTCTATTGTGATCTGGAGCAGGTTGTTTTTTCTGAAGAAGAAGGAGTTTTTTACGAAGTTGGAGGAGAATATCAACCCGTAGATGTATGGTTTAAAATTGTGCCTTGGGACTGGATGTTTACTGAGGAACCGGAATTAGCAAAAACATTGGCAACCATTGTTCAAAAAGAGTTATGTGTGGTGTTAAATCCTGCATATACAGCTATTTGGCAAAACAAAAAATTCCTGGCGTATATTACAGAGCATTTTCCGAATCAGGTGATTGCAGAAACATATCTGACAGAAGAAAAACTGCAAGGAAGAGACTATGTGTCTAAACCTATATATGGACGGTTGGGGGAGAATGTTACCCTTTCCAGAGGAAAAGAAATACATTCTAAAGGAGATTATGGTCAGCAGTCCAGAGTGTACCAACGATTTTATCCTTTGGTAAAAGACAAAGAAGAGTACTATTATCAGACAGGAGTTGTGTATACCCAGAAGCCCTCTGCAATAAACTTTAGAACACAAGAGAGTCCCATTATTACAGATGATTGTGAGTTTATGTCACATTTTATCTGGTAATGTTTTTAAGAGGATTTATAGGCGGCTTTCTGCTGTATTAAGAGGCATTTGAAGCTCCACTTTGACTAATATTTCCCCTTTTTAGCTCGTGGATTTCAATCGTATCAGAATGTAATAAATCAGCAAGCATGTTCTTGACTAAGGTTACGTCAAAATCTTTGCAGGAAAACACATCGATAGCAGCATAGCTATGTTCTGGCCATGTATGGATGCTGATATGACTTTCCTCTAATAATATAAACCCGGTAACTCCAATAGGATCAAACTGCTTAAATGCTTCCTGAACTTTGGAAAGTCCTAGTTCGTCTACTACCTTATGAAGTACTTCTCTGATATACGGAACGTAAGAAAGTTTTTGGGTGTCGTTAGTATACACATCCCATGTACAATGTAAGCCTAAATGAGGCATAAATCTTATGTAAGAATTAAATTATTAGTTCTGTTATTCTTCTCCTCTGGAGCTTTGTATTTGCTCCATCAATTCATAAGGGTCACTTAGTTTTAATAAAAGCGTGTATTGTTCATCACTGTCAACCTGTACCATTTCCGGAAGCGATTCTCTAGGGCCGTAATCCCAGGATACTTTTGTAATTACATTGCTTATTACATCGTAATTTCCTTCTATCTCTGTTCCTAAATAAGTGATTTTTTTAGAAGGAAGTGTGCTGATGTAACTATTTTGAAATGCAGGACTTCCATAATATTGTTCACTGAGAAGGTATCTCGTTTCTGTAGGGTTCACCATATACAGACGTTCTGTAAAGTTGTGAGTAATAATACTATCATTAGCCAGAGTAACCGTATGTTCCCCTTTTCCCATTTCTACCCAGACAACTTCTTTGGCAGGGACTTCAACAAGTAAAGTGTCTATTTTTACCTCTACAGGAAGGTTAGTAGGATTGTCAATAGCTAAATCTACATTGTTGCTGCATGATAGCGCAAGAAAACTAATAAATACAAGAAGAAATATTTTTTTCATAATTGGGATTGGGCTTAGTAAACTGAGGCTAATATAACGAAAATAATAAAGAATCAGCTATATCTTACTTTTCTTAAAATACGAATGGATTCTTTGTACAATTGATAGACCTCTGTACTGTACAATTTTATGTATGGTTTAGCACCTTCCAGTTTTTCTTTTGCTTCTTTGAACTCATTAAAATAACAAATAAGATAGGTTCCAGGTAGCGCAAACAGGTCTTTTTCTTCTTGCGGGGATAATGGAACCTTGTTTTTCAGCTTTTCCAGAATTGCATTGTTGTTGTTGTAAAAATGATATAAGGTTTTTCTGTTGAATTTTGGAGGCTTGAATAAAAGCTTATTCTCTATATCATAGCTGGCATTGTTTTTAAAAGAAATAGTAACCTCCTCCAGGGGGTAATACTTATAAGAGTTGTTAAGTCCGAGTTGTACATACTCGATAATTTTGAATTTTTCATCCGAAATATAGATACTTACCTCATCAAACTGAGAGTAGAACAATTTTACCTGTTCATTGATAAGAGCGATATCTACACGGGAATAATAAGTATCTTCTTTGGTTTGCTTCTCCTTACCAGCCCAGCAAATAACAAAATACTCCTTAAATACCTTGTAGTTAGGGTTGTAGTCTTTTCTGGAGCTCATAAAATCAAAGACTCCATCTAGTGTAAGTTTGATGTTATTACGTGCATGGCTTTCTATTGCTTCTACAACTGTGGAGTTGGTGTCTTTTAGCTCTATGTCAAAAACCTTAGGCATACTCATGCTACCTTCTCTAAAGAAGACACTGCCTCCATAGTATTTCCAAATATTTTTTCTCAAAGAACAGATCTTGTTCTTGATGGCACGAATAGAAACAAGACCGACAACTTTATCACTGGGTAAATGAGGGAAATGGATATTTTCATAAGCAACCAGAGGGGGGTTGTCCAGATAGGCATTTACCAGATTTTGAATTTTACTGTCATCAAAAAAATCTACTCCAACAATTCTGTTGTCGTCATCTTCAACTCCGATAACGATATAGGAATTGTTTTCTGGGTTAGAATTAGCCAAAGCGCAAATGTGTTTCAGAAACTTGGCTTTTCCTTCCTTTTCAGACAAGTTTAGTTTTCGTTTTTTGTCATAAAAACTATTTTCATCATTATGAGCCAATAAATTTTTAATAAGAAGACGTTTGTTAATCACAATAAAAATGTTTTTTAGTAGAGGTTAATGCTTCTTGGTTGGACTCAGTATTTTTTGATTAATGATCTGTGTGTCGGGTGATATCAGACAGAAGTCTTATTAATAATAGAGGCTGTTGCCTGGGCGGTAGGATATACAACCAGGTCAGCAATATTGACATGATAAGGTCGAGTTACAACAAAAGCTATAATATCGGCAATATCTTCTGCAGATAATGGAGTGTATCCTTCATAAACAGGTATTGCTTTTTGTTGATCTCCTTTAAAGCGAACTTCACTGAATTCAGTAGCGACCAATCCGGGATGTATTGCCCCAACTCTGATACCGTGCTTATTGAGGTCTATTCGCATTCCTGTATTGATGGCATCCACAGCAGATTTACTAGCACAATATACTCCTCCATTAGGATATACACTTTTAGCAGCAATAGATCCAATGTTAATGATGTGCCCTGATTGACGGCTGACCATTCCTGGAATAATTGCTTTAGAAACATACAGTAATCCCTTTACATTAATATCAATCATAGCATCCCAGTCATCAATATTCCCTTCTTGAATTGGATCGAGCCCATGTGCATTTCCAGCATTGTTGATTAGAATATCAATGTTTTTAAAATTATCAGGAAGTGAATCGATTTGTTTTAATGTTTCTTCCCGGTCTCTGATATCAAAAGCTAAGATGTGTACTTGCACCTGTTTTTCTAATTCTTCCTTTAATGCGAGTAATCGTTCTTTTCTTCTTCCACATAAAATGAGATTTATTTGGTGTTTAGCAAGTTCAATTGCAGTAGATTTTCCGATACCACTTGTCGCACCAGTAATGAATGCCGTTTTCATAGTTTTTTGTTTTTTTCAATCCTGCAACATTACAAAGTGAGTTTCGTCTTTGGGATATACCATTGCAGAAGGCGATGAAAATCGCTATGTCAAATTTTTCTTTAAATATAATGCAAAAAAAGAGTTTAATAGAAATTGTTTTGCGTAATGATTTTAGCAGGCTATTTTGTAGTTGATTTATAAAGTAGCTGTTTGAAAGAAACTTTTAAAATTAGGATAGTTGAGGAGAAGCAAATCTCATCTGGTAAGTTAAACGAAAAATATTTGGACGATTTGCAATGTTTGTATAGGAATATTAAATTCACGGCTTTAAAAATAAAAATAGATGGAAGAAAACAGTTCTATTGATATTACCTCAATAAATGAAAAGATACAACAGGAATCTGCTTTTGTAGACTTGTTAACTATGGAAATGAATAAAGTGATCGTAGGTCAGAAACACATGGTCGAACGATTACTGATAGGGTTGTTAGGACAAGGTCACATTCTATTGGAAGGGGTTCCTGGTTTAGCAAAAACCCTGGCGATTAATACGTTGTCCAAAGCAGTACATGGAGATTTTAGCCGAATTCAGTTTACTCCGGATTTATTACCGGCAGATGTAATAGGAACCTTGATTTATAATATGAAAGAGAATGATTTCTCGATCAAGAAAGGACCAATTTTTGCTAATTTTGTTTTAGCGGATGAGATTAACAGGGCTCCTGCCAAAGTGCAAAGTGCCTTACTGGAAGCAATGCAGGAAAAACAAGTGACAATCGGAGATGAAACTTTTGTGTTAGATAAGCCATTTTTGGTAATGGCTACTCAAAACCCGGTAGAACAGGAAGGAACATACCCGCTACCAGAAGCACAAGTCGATCGTTTTATGCTGAAAACAGTTATAGACTACCCTAAATTAGAGGAAGAGCAACTGATTGTACGAGCAAATCTTAAGGGATCTTTTGATACTGTAAATCCAGTGGTTTCCTTAGAACAAATCCTTAAGGCACAACAAGCTGTGAAGGAAGTGTATATGGATGAGAAAATCGAGAAATACATTCTCGATATCATTTTTGCAACGAGATATCCAGAACGTTATGGACTGGAAAACCTAAAACCATTAATCGGTTTCGGAGCTTCTCCGAGAGGGAGTATCAATTTGGCAACTGCAGCAAAATGCTACGCCTTTATTAAGAGAAGAGGATATGTAATTCCTGAAGATGTGAGAGCTATTGTACATGATGTATTAAGACATCGAATTGGAATTACTTATGAAGCAGAAGCAGAAAATGTAACTTCAGTAGATATTATCAATAAGATTGTCAACGAGATCGAAGTGCCATAGAGAACAGTTGTCAAACTGTTAGAACCCTGTATAGAACATACAATTACATGAGCACCTGCTGAAACAAGATTATGGATACGAAAGAGCTACTAAAAAAAGTACGAAAAATAGAAATAAAGACACGTCGTCTTAGTGATCATATCTTTGGAGGAGAATACCACTCTACTTTCAAAGGTAGAGGGATGACGTTTAGTGAGGTTCGTCAATACCAGTTTGGAGATGATGTACGGAATATTGACTGGAATGTAACCGCTCGTTATAACGAACCATATGTAAAAGTTTTTGAAGAAGAAAGAGAGCTAACCATGATGTTAATGGTAGACGCTTCAGGTTCTCAGTTGTTTGGTACAAAACAGCAGTTCAAAAAAGAAATCATCACAGAAATAGCGGCAACACTTGCTTTTTCTGCAACTCAAAACAATGATAAAATCGGACTTATTCTATTTACGGATGAAATAGAACTCTTTATTCCCCCTAAAAAAGGAAGATCTCATGTATTGAGGATTATAAGAGAATTACTTGAATTCGAACCGAAAAGTAAACAAACAAATATCACGGAAGCACTCAAGTTTTTGTCTAGTGTTATGAAGAAAAAAGCGATTGTTTTTATGCTTTCTGATTTTATAGCAGATGAATATCAGCAAACGCTAAAAATAGTAGGGAAACGACATGATGTGACTGGTATCAGAGTGTATGATCAAAGAGAAGAAGAAATTCCGAATCTCGGATTGGTACAGATGGAAGATGAGGAAACCGGAGAAAGTGTTTTGGTGAATACCAGTTCTAAGAAGGTAAGACGTAATTATGCCGCTTTTTATGCAGAAAAGACAGCGTATTTTAAAGATAGTTTTACCAGAAGTGGATCGGGCTCATTAAGTACTAGGGTGGATGAGAGTTATGTGAAAAAATTATTAGGATATTTTAAACGTAGAGGGTAGTTAAACATGATGCAGATACGGAAAAAAACAGAAGATACATACAATAAAAGCTACCTGATACTCGCTTTAGTTGTCTTTTTATTGGGGCTGGGAAAGCATCAAAGTTATGGGCAGGTAAAAACAAGTATCAATGCAACTTCTATAAAAATAGGTGAAGAGTTGAAGTATACTCTTAAGGTAGAGGTAGATACAACAGCAGTAGTAGTGTTTCCTGAAGGAGCTACTTTTTCTCCTTTAGAAGTTATTGAATCATATGCGATAGACAGCACAAAGAAAGATGGAAAGTTACAGTTATTGAAAGAATATGGTTTGACTCAATTTGATTCTGGTCATTATACGATTCCTCAACAGCACATTCGGTTAGGGGATAAAATAATACTGACAGATTCCTTAAAGGTTGAAGTGCGTGATGTACCGGTAGATACTACTAAGCAAAAAATGTATGCGATCAAACCTTTGGTTGAGGTAGAATCTAAAGCAGAATATTCCGGGATATTACCAGTGGTTTTGATGATTATAGGAGGGGTACTGCTGATAGCTGTTATAGTATTTTTGTTACTGAGAAAACGCAAGAAGAAGATCGCAAAAGAAAAAGAATTACCACCCTATGAGAGAGCTATTCAAACCCTTCAGGAGATTGATCAATCGGGATTATTAGCAAAGGATTCTCATAAAGAATATTATTCTAAGTTGAGTGATACCGCGAGAAAATATATAGATGAAGAGATATATGATCATGCGATGGAGAGTACAACGGATGAGCTGATTACACGATTAGAATCAGAGATTGCTTCCGGGAGTTTGACACTGGATATCGAAACAGTAAAGGAGTTGGAAAACGTTTTGAAAACAGCAGATATGGCTAAGTTTGCAAAATCAAAACCAGATTTAGGGATTGCCAAAGCTGACCGAACAGTGATTGAGCAAATCATTCATAAGACTAAGGAGGCTATTCCAGAACCAACCGAAGAAGAACTGTTAGCAGATGAAACATATCGTCAACAAGTAGCGATAAAACAACGGAATAAAAATATTGTCATCGGTAGTGTTGCTACAGTAGCATTGGTAACAATCATGATTGTCGTATTGGGATTAGTAAGAGGTTTTGGAGTACTTAAAGATGATATATTCGGGCATCCAACCAAAGAATTGGCAGAAAAACAGTGGATAACAAGTGAATATGGAGCGCCAGCTGTAACTATTTCTACTCCAGAAGTATTGATCAGAAACACATATCAGTTGACAGAAGAGCAAAAACAGATCCTGAAAGGGAATGAGAGTTTTACTTATGGAAGTTTGTTGGATAACTTTTATATCGTCATTTCTGGAGTAAAGTTCAAGAAGGATACAGAAGTTGATCTGAAAAAAGCAGTAGAAGGAGTTGTAGGTTCTTTTGAAGCTCAGGGAGCAAAAAACATTACCGTTAAAGATGACGAATACAAGACATTGGCAGGAGCAGAAGGAATTAAGATTTTCGGAACATTGGAGGTAGAGAATCCGGTATTAAAAGAAACGCTAAAGAAAGAATATGTTATGCTAAACTTTGCAGAAGGAGGAGGGTTTCAGCAGATAACAGTAGTTTATAATCAGGAGGACCGATATGCGAAGGAGGTAGCCGACCGAATAGTAAACTCTGTAGAATTAAAAAGCACCAAATAATTATGTTTGAAAATTTCACATTCGAGAACCCACAGTTTTTTTGGTTGTTTTTATTGCTGCCAGGGGTAATTGCCTGGTATTTTTGGAAAAGAAATAAACAACAGGCGGTACTGAAAATTTCCAGTGTCAAAGGATTCAAAGCAGAAACCTCTGTATTAGCTAAAATAAAGCCAGTGTTGTTTTTACTTAGAATACTTTCTCTGGCATTGCTGATCATTGCATTGGCACGCCCAAGAACGGTAGATGTTTCTTCGAGAACTAAAACTACAAAAGGAATTGATATTGTGATGGCAATAGATGTATCTGGTAGTATGTTGGCAAAGGATTTGCGACCTAATCGTTTAGAAGCTTTAAAAAAGGTAGCTGCTGATTTTATAAAAGGTCGCCCAAGTGATCGTATTGGATTAGTAGTATATGCAGGAGAGAGTTATACCAAAACTCCGATTACTAGCGATAAGACTATTGTTTTAGGAGCGCTTAAGGATATTAGGTATAACAATGTTCTGGAGAATGGAACAGCTATTGGAATGGGGCTGGCAACAGCTGTTAATAGATTAAAAGATAGTAAGGCAAAAAGCAAAGTGGTTATTTTGCTTACGGATGGTTCTAATAACTCAGGATTTATTGACCCTAAGATAGCCTCGGAACTTGCAGTAGAATATGGAATAAAAACATATACAATAGGAATAGGTACCAATGGAATGGCATTGGCTCCAGTAGCAATACGCCCTAATGGCTCGTTTCAATATGGAAATGTACAAGTAGAAATAGACGAAAAGCTATTAAAGGAAATAGCAAAGGTGACCAAAGGAAAATATTTTAGAGCAACTAATAATTCAAAACTAAAAGAAATATATCAGGAAATAGACAAACTAGAAAAAACCGATATAGAGGAATTTAAATTCTATAACTATGAAGAAAAATTCAGAATGTTAGTTTTGCTTGCTGGTTTGTTTTTGTTGTTGGAGATCTTGTTGAGGTATACGGTTTTTAGAAGTTTTGTCTGATAAACAAAAAAAGAACCTCAATAGAAGTCTTAGGGGAGTATTTTGAAATAATTTTTGATTTTGAGGGCACACCTCAAAATAGTAATAGCTCACTTGGTGAGTACAATATTAGGAATAGTAAGTTATGTATGTACTGGAAGAAAAGATATATTTTTGGCTGTTGTTGGTGATTCCCATCATTGTACTTCTGTTTGTAGGAGTATTAGTTTGGAAGAATACCACTCAGAAAAAATTTGCAGAGAAACATTTGCTAAAAAGATTAAGTCCGGATCAATCTGTACTGAAGTCTATTCTCAAAGTAACTGTTGCTTGTCTGGCAATTGCTTTTATGATTATAGGGTTGGTTAATCCTAAGATGGGAACCAAACTAGAAACTGTAAAAAGAGAAGGGGTGGATGTTGTATTTGCTATTGATGTTTCTAAAAGTATGTTGGCAGAGGATATCGCTCCTAACCGATTGGATAAGGCAAAGCAGCTAGTAACTCAAATCGTGAATAATCTGGCGAGCGATCGGGTAGGAATTATAGCTTATGCAGGAAGTGCATTTCCTCAGTTACCCATTACTACAGATTATGCTTCTGCAAAAATGTTTTTGCAGTCAATGAATACGGATATTTTATCATCACAGGGAACGGCTATTAATGAAGCAATACAACTGGCAAAAACATATTATAATGATGAAGAGCAAACAAATAGGGTGTTATTTATTATTAGTGATGGAGAAGATCATGAAGGAAATGTAGGAGCGATAGCTAAAGATGCAGCAGCAGAAGGAATTCGTATTTTTACCATTGGGGTTGGATCAGCAAAAGGAGGCCCTATTCCTATTAAGAGAAATGGGGTAGTTCAGAACTATAAAAAGAACAATCAGGGAGAAACGGTAATCACCAGACTGGATAAAAATACCTTGCAGGAGATTGCCGATCAGGCAAATGGGGAGTACATCGATGGGAGAAGTACGAATAAGGTAATTGAAAAAGTAACATCTCTATTACATAATATGGATAAAAAAGAGTTTGAAACCAAACAATATGCAGACTTCAAAGATCAGTTCCAATGGTTTCTGGGGATCGCCCTATTTTTATTAATTTTAGATGTTTTTTTATTAGAAAGAAAAACAGCCTGGTTAAAGAAATTAAACTTGTTTAATGAGCGATAGTATTAGTAGAGAACAAGTGCTAACATAAAATAAGCAGATGAAGACGAAAATAATACTCTTATTTATTCTACAAACAATTGTAGGGTTTGGACAAGAAGAGAGACAAAAAATAGAAGAAGAAGGGACGCGTTTTGTAGCAAATGCTAATGAAGTATTGGTTAAAGATGGGAATTTCCCAAAAGCAGAAGGAGAATATAGAAAAGCAATTGCAGTAAACCCGGCAGATGCTACGGCAAAGTATAATTTAGCAAATGCATATTACAACTCCAGTAAGTTTGACGAAGCGACAAAGCGATATAGCGACATGGTCAAGGTGGCCACAACCAAAGCAGAAAAACACAAAGCTTTCCACAATCAAGGAAATGTGTTCATGGAGCAAAAAAAATACAAAGAAGCGGTAGAAGCGTATAAGAATGCGTTGAGAAATAACCCAAAAGATGAAGAGACGCGTTATAACCTTGCTTTGGCCAAAAAGAAATTAGAAAAGGAACAAAAGAAAAATAAACAGAATAAGGATAATAAAGACAACAAAGATAACAAAGACAATAAAGATAAAGATCAAAAGGACAAGGATCAGAAAGATAAAGATCAGAATAAAGACAAGAAAGAAGGAGGCGATGAGAAGGAGAATAAAGGAGATAAGGGAGATGAGAAAGATAAAAAAGGAAAGGATGAAAAAGATGATCAGGGAGATCCTAAAGATAAAGATGATAAAAAAGATAAAGGAAAAGAAGGAGATAAAGAGAAGAAGGATCAAAAACCAGAACAGGGAAAACCGAAGCAAATGCAAGGAAAGCTTTCTCCTCAGCAGGTAAAAAGCTTATTAGAAGCAATGAATAATCAGGAGAAAAAAGTCCAGGATAAAATAAATGCTAAAAAAGCCAAAGGCGCAAAAGTAAAAACAGAAAAAGACTGGTGATTTTATGAGATAATCAACTGCCTCGGGGACAAGCACATGAGGCACTCAAAGGAAACTACCATAAAATATTTCGGCATACATGTCGGAGCAGTTACACCTCACTTAGTGAGTAAAGCAATGCAAAGAACAGTCTGTAGAAAGAAATGCTATAAGAACAAATGAAATTACAATTAATTTTTCTAACGCTATTTTTAACGCTGATACAAGCGGTAGAGGCTCAGGTCAAATTTGAAGCCAAAGTGAGTAAGGAAAAACTCGGGATGAATGAGCGGTTGCGGGTGGATTTTGAAATGAATCAGGATGGAGATAATTTTACACCCCCTAATTTTTCAGGTTTTCAGGTGATAGGAGGTCCTAACCAATCGATTAGTAATACCTGGGTAAATGGAAAACGTAGCTATTCGAAATCATTCAGCTACTATTTGTCGCCAACACGTCGTGGGAAATTTACTATTAAGCAAGCAACTATAGAGATCAATGGAGAAACCTATAAAACACTACCTGTAAAAGTAGAAGTTACAGCATCAGTTGATAAGCCTAAGGATGGGAATAGTTCGGATGTTATTGCTAGTGAGAACTTGCATTTGGTAGCAGAAGTATCCAAATCAACTCCTTATCTGAATGAAGCAATTACTGTAGAGTACAAACTTTATGTGAGTCCCCGGATTAATGTGAGTAACTGGAAAGAATTAGATAGTCCCAAATACAGTGATTTTTGGAGTCAGGCTATCGATATGAAACAACTCAAAGTAAGAAATGGAGAGTATAATGGAGAACCTTATCGCTATGTAGTTTTGAGGAAAACAGTGTTATATCCACAAAAGACAGGAAAACTGAATATAGAACCGTTAACGCTTTCTGTAACGGTAGATGTGCCAACAAATAGACGCGATTTTTTTGGAGGTAGATTGTATACATCTATCGATAAAAGGGTAGCTGCAGGAAACAGAACCATACGCGTAAAACCTTTGCCAGAACAAGGGCGTCCAGATGACTTTACCGGGGCGGTTGGTACTTTTGAATTTGATGTGAAAGTAAACAAGAAAGTCCTGAGCGCTACAGAATCGCTAGAAGCTAGAGTGTCTGTTTTTGGGAATGGGAATCTGAAATTATTTGACATACCTACTTTATCAGTGCCTAATGGATTAGAGAAGTACGAACCAGAGCATAATGAACGTGTGCGTACAAATCTGTCAGGAATGGCAGGAACGATATCCGATACGTATACGTTGGTACCGCAATATAAAGGGAAGTATCCTTTGCCTTCTTTGTCGTTTAGTTATTTTGATCTAAAGACAGAAAGTTATAAAAGAATTACTTCAGATGAGATTATAATAAATGTTAATAAAGGACCAGAGGGGAATACTGAAGTTGAAGGAAATGATGAATCAAATGAGACGTTTAAAAAAGTGGTAACCCAGGTGGGAAATCAATTTCGATTTATAAAAACAGATACGACTTTGACACTGGTTGAAAAAAAATATTTCTTTAAATCTACCCCGTATTGGTTAGCCCTGACACTCCCTTTATTAGCTATTCCAGTATTTCTTTTTCTAGGGAAGAAACGGGAGGAAAGAAAAAGTGATGTCAAAGGAAACAGAGTGAGAAAAGCTGATAAGCTGGCGAGAAAATACCTGTCTGAGGCGAAGAAAAATCTAGGAGACCAAAAGGCATTTTATATTGCCATGGAAAAAGCATTGCATAATTACCTGAAAGCAAAATTGTCCATTCAGACAAGTGATATGAGTAAAGAACGTATTCAGCGCTTACTAAAAGAAAAGAATGTGGATGAGGCAACTTCTATTGAGTTTATAGCGTTATTAGAGAGTTGCGAATTTGCGAGGTACACACCTTCTTCTGGTTCGGCAATGCAACAAGATTACGACAAGGCATCAAGAGTGATTGCAGCAATGGATAAACGATTATAAAACAAAGCTGAAAAATGAAGAGAATAATTTATATCATAGTTTTATTATGTTCAGCGATAGTAACAGCGCAAGGTCAAACGTTTCTTGAACAGGCAAATGCATTATATACCTCTGAGAAATATCAGGAGGCAATTAATATGTATATGAAGGTAATTGATCAGAAACAGGAAGAGTCAGTTGCTTTGTATTATAATTTAGCAAATGCGCATTATAAATTGAGTAATATCGGACCGAGTATCTATTATTATGAAAAAGCATTAAAACTAGATCCTAGTGATAGCGATGTATTGAATAACCTTGCTTTTGCACAAAAGGCAACCATCGATAAGATAGACAGTATGCCAGAAGGAGTAATTACGAAAGTAATAAAATCTGTAACGAACCTGTTTACTTTTGATGGGTGGGCATGGATTTCTGTAATAGGAATTATTTTGTTTGTTGTTTTATTCTTTTTGTATAGTTCAGCAACGATCGCTATGAGAAAAAGGTTTTTCTTTATAGGGGCGTGGGCAATGTTCTTTATAGGATTTTGGGCTGTTTTTATGGCCTTTAGACAGTATGATTATGTAACAGAAAATCAATTTGCGGTTATTTTTTCATCAGAGGCTGAGGTAAAAAGTGAACCAAATTTGAAGAGCGAAAGAGTCTTCGAGCTACATGAAGGAACCAAGGTGAAAGTGCTTGAAACAGTGAATGATTGGAAGAAAATAAGACTAACAGACGGTAAAATAGGATGGATGCCGGCTGATAATCTAAAAGAATTATGAATTTTAAAGAGGATTTAACAATTCCTTGAACAAGTGTTAGTATATTTACATAAAATTGCAATAATGTTCGCAAGAAAAAGACAAATAGCGAAAGTATTAATCGTGTTTGGTTTTATTCTTAGCCTCTCTAACTATGGATTGGAGCTGGTGAACGTTTTCATGTGCCATGATGAAATAACCTATAGCCTTATTGATTCAGAAGAAAATACTGACCCCAAAGAAAAAGAAGGAAAAGAAAAGGAAAGTGTCGATCAAAAAGGAAAAATCTCTCAATTTTTTGATATGAGTAGCATGGCTTTATGCAATTTGCTTATAGAGGTTTACCCACAACAACGATTTCTTAATTCGGTCGTCTTTCTGGAATTTACCACCCCTCCTCCGGAGACCATTTGATACAATCATCTTACCAAAATGTATATCATAAGCAAATAATTACTGATTCCAGTAGTGAACATGTTGCTTGTTTGTGATAAAATAAGTATTATTAATTTCTATTTAATCTAACCTGCTTTTGTAGCATGTTACAAAAGCCCGACTTAATTTATTATTATGGACATTTTTAAAAATATAAAAAATGATCTGCCGGCAAGTATCGTAGTATTCTTTGTAGCATTACCTCTTTGTTTAGGAATCGCTTTAGCCAGTGGAGCCCCTCTTTTTTCAGGATTGATAGCAGGGGTTGTAGGAGGAATTGTGATAGGAGCACTGAGTGGTTCACAAATAGGGGTGAGTGGTCCTGCGGCTGGTTTGGCAGCAATCGTACTGGCGGCTATAGGAGTCCTGGGATATAAGAGTTTCCTTTTAGCAGTTGTTTTAGGAGGAATTATTCAATTTTTGTTCGGTGTTTTACGCGCGGGGATTATCGGATATTATTTTCCCTCTTCAGTAATTAAAGGAATGCTTACAGGAATTGGAGTAATCATTATCCTTAAGCAAATTCCTCATTTCTTTGGGTATGATAATGACCCTGAAGGAGATTTTGCCTTTTTTCAAGTAGATGGAGAAAATACCTTTTCAGGAATTATTAATATGTTTAATAACATCAGTTTAGGTGCTACAATCATAGGAATAGTTGCATTAGCAATTTTAGTCTTATGGGATAGAGTATTGGTGAAAAAAGCAAGAATTTTTCAGATAATTCAAGGACCTTTAGTAGCGGTTGTTTTAGGGATTATTTTTTACGTGTCTACCAAGGGAGACGGACAATTTGCTATTGCAGCAGATCATTTGGTAAAAGTGCCAATTCCAGATAGCTTCGATTCGTTTTTAGGACAGTTTAGTTTCCCTAATTTTAGAGCTATAACTAATCCCGAAGTTTGGATTACTGCATTTACAATTGCATTGGTAGCTAGTTTAGAAACATTACTATGTGTAGAAGCATCTGATAAAATTGACCCGGAAAAAAGAGTAACGCCAACTAATAGAGAATTGTTAGCACAAGGAACAGGAAATGTGATTTCTGGATTGATAGGTGGACTACCGGTAACTCAGGTAATCGTTCGAAGTTCGGCGAATGTGCAATCCGGAGGAAAAACAAAACTATCTGCAATCATTCATGGGTTCTTACTATTGATTTCTGTAGTAACCATTCCTGCATTATTGAATAAAATTCCACTATCAGTATTAGCGGCTGTCTTATTAGTTGTAGGGTATAAATTGGCAAAACCTTCTGTTTTTAAGAGCATGTTTAATGCTGGATGGAAGCAGTTTTTACCTTTTATCGTTACTATTTTAGGGATTGTATTCTTTGACCTGTTAAAAGGAATTGGATTAGGACTACTGGTAGGAATTGTAGTGATTCTGATCAAAAGTTATCAGAACTCTCATTTCTTACATATAGAAGATAGTGGTAATGGACAAAACAGAATTAAAATGACCTTGGCAGAAGAAGTAACTTTCTTTAATAAGGGAGCCATTTTGAAAGAATTAGACCGTTTACCAGAGCAGACATATCTTACTTTAGATGTGAGAAATACCAGATACTTGGATGCAGACATTATAGAAATTCTGGAAGATTTCTCTGAAAAAGCTAAAAAACGGAATATCGATATAAAACTAATCTCGGAACGAGGAATTGTGGAGAATCCGGATAGTTATATTGGCTTTTTCAAGTTGAGACCAAAAACAAACTAATATATATTATGAAAGCACATACTAAAGAAACTCAGGCGGCAATCACGCCTAAGCAGGCATTAGCTATTTTGAAAGAGGGGAACATTCGTTTTCAGAATAGTCAAAAAGCTGATAGAAATCTGTTAGAACAGGTTAGCGACACTAAAAGCGGGCAATTTCCATTTGCAACAGTATTAAGTTGTATCGATTCCAGAGTCTCGGCAGAGTTAATCTTTGATCAGGGAGTGGGGGATATTTTTAGTGCAAGAGTAGCTGGAAATTTCGTGAATGAAGATATTTTAGGGAGTATGGAGTTCGCGTGTAAGCTGGCAGGAACAAAATTAATTTTGGTTCTTGGTCATACCAGTTGTGGTGCTATCAAAGGAGCTTGTGATGATGCAAAACTTGGAAACCTGACCAGTTTGATAGGTAAACTTAAACCTGCAGTAGCTGGAGTAACAAAACCAGAAGATGCTTCTTTGAGAACTTCTAAAAATATTGATTTTGTAAATGAAGTAGCTGTAAAGAACGTACAGTTGACAATTGATGCAATCCGAAAAGATAGCGAAGTACTCAGAGAGATGGAAGAACAGGGAGAAATCATTATCGTTGGAGGAATGTATGACATTCAAAATGGAAAAGTAGATTTTTTCGAACATCAGATATAATTTATAAAGGCTGATATACTTCTCTGAAATATAGAAATTGAAGAGATCATATAGAGGTAACCTTTTTATAATAGTCTTTAGCCAGTGTTCTTTTGAATACTGGCTTTATTTGTTTACTTTGGTTTGATTATTTTATTACAAAGTATAATTTCAGTACTATATGAAGCAATTTTTTTCGAACTTTAAAGGAGATGTGTTTGGAGGGCTTACTGCCGGTATTGTGGCACTTCCTTTGGCGCTAGCTTTTGGGGTTTCATCTGGTTTGGGACCAAGTGCAGGGCTTTACGGAGCGATTTTTATTAGTTTTTTTGCAGCTCTTTTCGGGGGTACAAATACACAGATATCTGGTCCGACCGCACCTATGACAGCTGTGAGTATGGTGATTATTGCCGGATTGATCGGAGCCCATGAAGGCGATGTGTCAAAAGCCTTACCCGTTATATTATTTGTTTTTCTGTTAGCAGGGTTGTTACAGATTGTTCTTGGTGTTTTGGGAGTTGGAAAATATATAAAATATATGCCATATCCAGTAGTATCCGGTTTTATGACAGCGATTGGAGTGATGATTCTAATTACACAACTACTCCCTGCTTTGGGGTATTATCCCAAAGAAGATACTGACTTTGTCAAAACATTTGTACCAGAGGCGGAAGAAGTGATTTTGAATAAAATATTAAAGGAAGAAGCAGGAGAAGGGATTCTTGTATTAGATAATTTTAAAGAGACAATCGATAGAGCGGAGAAGATCACTCAGGAACAAGTTCAGATGGAAGCAGTTGCGTTGGCAGCAGCAGACTCTTCTGGGGTTTTAGGAGCGGTTAAAGGGTTGTCCAGAGCGATTTTTAAGATTAATTATCTAGAGTTGACACTCTGCTTATTAACCATATTGATTATTTATGGATTTAAGCGAATAACAACGACGATTCCGAGTACATTGGTAGCCTTATTACTAGTGTCTGGAGGGGCCTATATTTTAGGAGTTAAATACAGACCTATTGAAAAAATACCAGAAGGTTTCCCTACATTTAATATGGATATCTTTACGGAGTTTAGTTATGCGCAGATTAAACCCTATATTTTTTCTGCTGTATCTCTCGCCTTTTTAGGAGCGATAGATTCTTTGTTGACGTCAGTTGTAGCAGATAATATAACCAAAACAAGACATAAGCCCAGTAAGGAATTAGTAGGACAGGGAATAGGAAATACGATTTCTGCGCTTTTTGGAGGACTTCCAGGAGCTGGAGCTACAATTAGGACAGTTGTAAATATTAATGCCGGTGGAAAAACAAAGCTATCCGGAATGATTGCAGGGGTATTACTCTTAGTGGTTTTATTAGCTCTGGGACCTGTCGCATCTCAGATACCAAGTGCTGTATTAGCAGGAATTCTTATTACAGTAGGGATTGGAGTGATGGATTATAAAGGGCTAAAAGCAATTCCTCATATCCCCAAAGTAGAGGTCGTTATTATGTTAGTCGTATTGGTGTTATCTGTTTTCTGGGATTTGGTATATGCAGTAGGGATCGGACTGATTTTAGCATCCTTACTATTTATGAAAAAAATGGGAGATCTTACGGCTTCTAAATCTACGGTGCAAAAATTAAAAACATCGGATACTGAAGAGAAAGAGTGGAAAGACGAGGCTGGTTTCCCTAAAGAATTAAAAGAAGAAGTTTTTATAAAACACTTAAATGGTCCTGTGTTTTTTGGGTCTACTACAGAATTCCAGCAATTAGCACAGCAGATTCCCGATACTGCCTCACATGTAATTCTACGGATGGATTTGGTACCGTATATTGACCAGTCTGGGTTGTATGCAATGGAAGATATTTTATTAGATCTGGAACAGCGTTCCATCAGTGTTTATATTGTAGGGATACAAAAACAACCAATGTACCTGATGAAAAAAATCGATTTGATCCCGGATTTGATTTCGGAAGAACGAATCTTTGAAACCTTTGATCCCTGTATGAGCTCTCTGAAAAAAGTGATAAAGGATATTCATTAAAACAAATAAAAAAAGCGCCTATTTGGCGCTTTTTTTATTTGTTATGCTTGCTTCTCTTCTTCGGGATTTACTTCTTTAAGAATATCAGGAAGTAAAGAAGGAGCAAATTTTCGTACCGGAGTATATAGTATAGATGATTGTAGTGTTTCTTGTTTTACGATGGGAATTACTTTGTTTCCGGCATCCAGAAACATGAGAATAACACTGATGATAAAAGCGACCTTTAGAAGACCGAAAAGACCTCCTAGGAGTTTGTTTAGAATACCTAATGAAGCAAAGTCTGCAATTTTGGTTAAGATTTTACCTGCCAGAGAAACAAGTAGAACAACAGCGATAAATGTAATAGCAAACGCAGTTAATTTTAATATGTTTTCCTGCCAATCTACATATTGTTTTAGGTACGCACCTATATGATGAGAAAAATGGATAGCTATATAAATACCAGCTATAAGAGCTACTAAAGAGGCTAAGGATACAAACAGTCCTTTGTTTAATCCCCTGATTACCCCCCATAATAAAAGGACACCTAAAATAATATCAATATAATTCATTTGGAATAAGTGTTTTGGCCTAAGATACTATTTTATATTCAATAAAATTTATATTTTTGATATAAGATATATATACTATATACTATGAGAAAAATTATTGATATTGAAGAGGAGTTATTGCCTAAGCTTAAATTGTTGGCTGCATTAGAGAATTCTAGCGTAAAGAGAGTTATGGAAGATGCAGTGTCTTGGTATATTAAACATAAACAAAAAGAACGTATAAACGAAATGTCTCAGGAACAAAAGGAAGATTTAGGTCTTTTGCTTTTAATGCAACAGGCAAAATCTGATGATGCTATTAGTGGGGGTGAGTTTTTAAACCTGTAAGCAGATGGATATCAAAGTTTCTATGCAGTTTGTCTCGGATTTTAAAAAGATACAGGACCCTTCTTTCCAGGAAAAAATAAAGAATGTGATAAAAGAGCTTACCTCCGTTGATCACATCAGTGATATTTCTCAGTTCAGACGTATTGGAGGTACGGAGGATTCCTATAGAATGGGGATCGGGTTTTATTACTTGATAAGTAGAAAAACAGCAGATAATGAACTTACTTTTTTTCGGTTATTACACAGAAATGAAGTATTGGATGTATTGCATATCAAATAAAGTTCAGGAAGCACTAAAAATACATTCTAAACACTAAGTTAGGAGTAAAACCCAACGATTGCTGTTTTAAGGAGTTCAATTCTATTTTTTCGGTTAAGGCGTTATCGTCTAATTTGTAATTTACAGAAATCGGAACTTTTCGGTTATAAATATTTAAAAAAGAAAGACCGAATTGTCCTCTCCAATGGTCTCCTTTATTGAAGTTAAAGCGATAAATTGCTGAGACATCTAATCGGTGATAATTAGGAAGCCTGCCTCCATTGATTTTTCCGTAACTTATGTCCTCATCTCTAAGCGTTGCCCTGGTAAAAGGAGCACCGCTTCTCCATAGCCATCCCAGAGAGAACTCCCAGTTTTTTACCTTGTATGAATTGGAAATTCTAAAATTATGTGGGATATCATTGTTTCCGGAAAATGAATGTTCCTGAATATCAGGAAATGTGTATTTGACATTATTATAAGTATAACCTATCCAGGTTCTGAAATTTTGAAACCGTTTTTTTAGAAATACATCAATGCCCAAGATGTTACTTTCTCCTGTAGAAGGTTTGTCAGATACTGTTGTAAAACCATTGGTGAAAGAAGTCAATCCTTCTATTTTTTTTAGATAACCATCAATTTCGAAGTTCCACCCTTTTTTAGAAAACAAGACTCCTGCTGACACTTGTCGGCTTTTTAGGACCGGAATATCCCTGTTATCAGAGTTAACCCATATATTATTTCCTAAACGAAGCCCTGGGTTGTCGAATTCCACAAGTTGACTAATAGGTTGATACCGAAATTCCCCGGTGGCTTTAATCCTTACGTTTTTGGTGATGGGGTGTGTGATGTTTAGTCGGGGTTCTGCATAGTATTCGTCATTGATAGAGTAATAGGTTTTTCTCACTCCAAGACTAATTACACTTTTGTTTTTGGGTTGATATTTATAGGTGGAATAAATCGTACTCGTATTGTTTTTTATATTGTCCAGACTGCCGACAGCACTAGAAAATTCTCTGTCTGATTGAATATTGTAGAAGACATTATTTTTAGAAAACTGATATCCGATTGTAAATGAATTGTAATCATTGATATAGTACTCTACGTTTGCATCAAAACCAAAATCTTGTACAGTATTTTCTCTGGTAATTTCATCTTCTATGGATACGCCTTCTTTTTCTTTCTCAGTGTAATGATAATTATATTGATAATCGATATAGTATGATTTTATGGAGTGATTCAAAGAATTTCCTTTTGCTCCCTTCCATGCGATACTAATTCCTTCATTTTGTATCTGAAGTTTATCAGTTGCAATATTTTCTCCGTCATCTAGCTTAAAAGCAAGCATATTTCGGGTAAATAGTCCGCTGGTGGTTATTTTATCTTGTTCTGTAGCATCAAATATCATTTTGAAACTTCCGTCATAGAAGTAGAAATCATTATTAGCCAGGACATCTTCTACATCAATTTCCCCTTCATCTTCATCCTCACCGTCTTCGTCATTATCTCCGATACTAATCGCCATTCCTTTGTTTTCAGAAGTTATTTTGGTGTTTTGAAATACTCTTTCTGCATAGGTCTTATAAGTAGGAGTTTGCAGAACATCGGTAAAAGATCGCCTGCCAGATACAATGACACCAAGTTTGTCTGTGATAGGGGTTTTTAAATAAAGATCAGCATGTGTACCGTTAATGCCTAAACCCCCTGTGATTCTTTCTGGTACTTCTGTATCCCCAGAAATATCGATAACACCGGAAACTCTATCTCCATATTGAGCATCTGCTCCTCCTTTGATAACAGTAGCTCCTTTTACAATGTGAGGGTTAAAAGCAGATAACATCCCGAAAAAATGACCAGTATTATACATTTTTATATCATCCCAAAGAATCAGGTTCTGATCAGGAGAACCTCCACGTATTTGGATTCCCGTTACAGTTTCATCTGGGCTGCTAATTCCGGGAATAAGTTGCATGCTTTGTAGAATATCAGGTTCTGTAAGTCCAGGGAGTATGCCTAGTTTTTTATTAGAAATAGTTAAGGAACCGTTTTTGTTTTTATCGATTCCTGTAGTAATATATTCAAGGATTAATACTTCAGTAAGTAAAGTGCTTTGTTGCTGAATATGAATTGTGAGACAGGTTTCTTTTTTTATAGATGAAACAGGAATACTCTTATGATCATATCCAACATAAAGAATATTAATGGTGCTTGTTGCAGAAACATTATCAAGATTAAAATACCCTTCCTCATTTGTTATGGTTCCTCTATTGGAATTTGTAATTTCAATAGTGGCATAAGGAAGTGCTTTTCCACTTTGTTTATCATAAACATATCCACATATAGAGACCTTCTGAGAAGGAAGACGGATGATTATCTGTCGTTCTGTTACTTTTTTGAACTCTAGGGCGGTAAGCTCCCGTAAAGATATTAGAATGTCTTCTATAGAACTATTGTTAATGTGTATTGATACTTTTTTATTTTGTACAACTTCATTGTCGTATGAGAAAATAACCTGATACGATGTTTCAATTTCATTTAATAGCGTTTGTAAAGAAGTTTCTTTATATGTTTTTGTTACCTGTGCATTAGCTGACAAGGAGTACATTAGTAGTAATAAAAATAGTTTTCTCATAGACCATTCAGCAGGGGAGTGCATCTATTGTTTTTGTTTAGGTTTATTAAATAATGGGGATAAAGCAGGAGTAAACTTCGTTAAAAAAACAAAGAAACAGAAAATAAATTTATAACGTACTTTATACATAAATAGTGTTCCTGTATTCGGATTGAATATATTTTTTTGTTTGATATTCAGTGTTTTGTTTTTTTAGTGAAATGCTTTTTGATAAAATGTTTTGTCTGCCATAGATGTTATATTCCCTTTGTTTTCAAAATTATACTTCTTAAATAACAGTTTAAGACGTGATTACCCTACCATTTTGTAAGGTTTTTTTGTAATGTGTAAAAAATCAATTATTTAGGTAGGGTGTAGCGCATTTCAGATGTTATTATTCTACAACTATTTTTTTGCGGTCAGTGAAGGTACATTTGGTTATTAAGAATTTTCCGTGCTCTGATGTGGCTAAATGATATAGAAAAAATGAATTTCCCCCTAGATGGAGAGTTTTTATACGGTCTCTCTATTCAAAACCGCGTTGAGTTGTGTGCAAAAAGGGTTTGATATGGTTGAATATCAAACCCTTTTTTATGTTTTTCTAATATGGTAAAGTATTCCGGTGTATAGTAATATTTACATTGCATCGAAAAGGGTCGATTCGATAGTTACAGCTTAAATACCTTGAAGCTTGCTCCAGACTAACACCTGTTTCTTGTGTAATACCTGATTTTGCTTGTGCAGGAGAGGTTTTATTTTACAAACAATGTGACTGTAGTATTTTCTTTTGAATACGTTATTCCCATTGGAGTAAGTACCGTTTCTAATGCGATTTCCAGATCAGTATGAATAAACCCTCCGGTAAATATTTTTTCCTGTGGGATAGCACCTCGTACAAATGAGATATTGTATTGCCTTTCTATTTCGTCCAGTACTTCTCCCAGAGGAACACTATCAAACAGGCTTTCCCCTTTTTTCCATAAAGGTTCTGTATGAAGTGTTTTTTCTTCGGATATCTTTTTATTGATGACAGAGATCGTTTCTCCTTTTTCTAATTTTACAGAATAATCTTCGGCAGTAGTAACCTGTACTTTTCCTTCATAACAACTGACTTTGTATTGATTGGCTCTGTCTTTTAGGTTAAATCTGGTTCCCAGTACCTTTACTTCTCCCGAGGTAGTGTGGACACTAAACTTTTCTCCTTTGGTAACAACGAAATAAGCTTCTCCTTTAAGTTGAATTTCTCTGTTGTTCTGCCAGAAAAAACGTTTGTATCTAATAGAAGAAGCTGCATTTAACTCTACAGAACTTCCATCAGGAAGTGCAACAGTACGTTTTTCTCCATGAGCAGTAGAATGGGTGATGGTATTAAAGAACAATCCTATTATAAGCAGAATAGAAGCAGCTGCGCTAATTGTGTATAAAAGAGGTTTTAAACGTATTGTTTTCTTTGAGTGTTTTTTAGTAAGCTTATCAAAGGTATGTTGTAGTTGTTGTTCTTTTTCAAATGAAGGTGCTCTGAAATAAGTAAGTCCACGACGTATCTTTTCATATTCCTTGAATTCTGAAGTATTTTTGAAATCTTCCAATTCACTATCCGTAAGTTCATTGTTTAACCATCGGGCTAAAAATGTTTCATTGTCTTGTTTTGACATAACATCCTAGTGTCGTGTTATTAATCAGTGATTTGATATACTCGATACATCGAGTAATACTTGCTTTAAGGATCCCCTCGAAATCAAAAAAGCATTTCTTATGTAATTCCTCGCATGTATACACAGAGGAGGTTTACTATCTAAACAATTCATAAGCTAAATACCCTACCTTTATTTTGATAAAATATGGTTTGCCTATATGTTTTTTATGGTTTTTCGCAATGATTTTAAGGCATTGTGCATTCTTTTTTCAACGGCCTTAACGGATATTTCCAGCATTTCTGCGATTTCCCTATATGTTTTCTTGTCAATTCTGTTTAATAAAAAAACCTCACGTTGTCCATCAGGAAGTTGAGAGATGGATCGTTGTAACTTATCCATGAACTCTTTTTCTTCAATAATAAAATCTGGAGATTCGAGGTTTTTATCTGTATGCGGTAAACTCGCATAGTGTAATTTTATCTTTTTATGAGCAACCTGATTTAAAAAAAGATTGTTAGCGACCTTGTACAAAAAAGCTTTTGATTTTTCATAAATAATTTTTTTACAATTATCCCAAAGTTTGATGAATGCTTCCTGTATTAAATCCTCTGCCTGATCGACATCTCCACATTTGTAATACATATAATTACGCAGGGATTCGGCATTCGTTTCGAACACTTCGGTAAAGACTTTTTTCTCACAGATTGATTTAGGCGACGGGGTCATTACAATAAAAAAAAGAAGGTTTTAAGGTAGGGTGTATCCCCTTTCACCTGTTATAAAGCCAAAAATAGCAGTTTATGAGTTTTAAAACAAATATTGTTCTTTTGATGTCAATTCTGATAGTGGTTGTCGTATCTATTAGCTTCAAATTAGACCCTATTCTAAAAAGCTATGACGCATTCAATGCAGAAGAAGTGTACACGGTTACATATGATTATTTTCTAAAATCTTCTGATGCGAATACTTATGTAAAAACATATTTACCACAAACAAATGACAGACAGCGAATTTCTGTAGAAAATGTAAGTAAGGATAGTACACTCGTCTTTTCTGAAATAACAGACTATAAAGGGAACAATAGAGGGCATTGGGAAACAGAACTATCAGATTCATATTATTCATTGAACTATGAATTTACATTCGAAGGAAAAGCAAAAGAATTCTCTATTCCTGCTAATTTCTCTCGGGATATGTCTACAGATGCAGAGTATCTTCGACCGGGTAAGTATATCCAATCAGATGACGACCGAATTAAACAATTAGCCATACAGCTGGGAAGCTCAGCAAAAAACGATAAAGAACGAATCAGTGCATATTATGAGTATGTACTCTCAATACCTTCGGCCCCTATTATTACGCTGACAGATGCCTTAACTGCTATAGAGCAGAACAGAGCTTCGTGTAATGGAAAGAGTCGACTTTTTGTAGCATTGTGTAGGAGTGCTGGATATGCCGCGAGGATTAAAGGAGGGATCATTTTGCAAAATGTAAATAAAAGAGTTTCTCATGTATGGGCAGAGTTATGGATCAATAAAGAGTGGGTGCCTTTTGATGCACTGAATAATCACTACGCATATGTGCCATCAAATTATTTAGAGATTTATAACGGAGATGAATTTTTGATAACACATACACCTCGTATTCAGTTTGATTATGAGTATCAAATAAAAAAAGTATACCAGATTCCTTTTTTCAATATGACATCAGACGAATTAAAGAGTCTTACCGGATTTACTTTATGGAGTCTGATAGAAGGAAATGCAAAACAATTTCCAATTCACCTGTTATTGTTATTACCAATAGGAGGTTTGTTGGTTGCTTTTCTAAAAAACATAGTAGGAATTAAGACGTTTGGAGTGTTTCTACCGGTTTTAATAGCTTTTTCCTTGATGAAAATAGGGGTTTTTGTAGGGGTACTTTCTTTAATAGCACTGATTCTTTGTGTAGGGTTAGTCTCTTATCCTTTTGATAGAATGGGGTTGTTGTATACTCCGAAATTGGTCATTTCTCTTGTTATTATTGTCTCCATTATGATTGGAGCAATTTATATAGGTATGAAAAATGAAATTCCCTGGCTGACCACTTTTGCCACCTTTCCGATTATTATTCTGACTATCACATCAGAACGATTTTCCAGAACCATTATAGAAGAAGGGTATAGGACAGCGATTGATCGACTTTTACAAACCTTGTTAGCAACTGTGATTTGTTATGTAGTTGTCTCCCGACCATGGTTGCCGTCTGTTTTAATTGTATTTCCGGAATTAATCCTTCTGGTTATTGTGGCTTCCACCTGTCTGGGACGATATATCGGAATTCGATGGGTAGAGTTTTATCGCTTCAGGTCGATACTAAACTAAAACTAATTAAGAAGAAGATGCTATAGTTATAGAAGTAAGGGAAATGTAAAAAAAATGCTTCGCGAAAAACTATAATTCACACGAATAAAAAAACATGCTTTTATGGGCACTGCAAAGATCGCTTGCAGGAAGCTCATAGGGAGAGTATACATCATTAATTAAAAACCAGGCGCTGTGAGTAGGGGTCATAATATAGGGTATTAGTAGTAAACAGATTTGTTGTAGCGATAAATTAGTTTAAACATGTATTCAATATAACCTTTTTATTGATTGCGGAATCCCTGTGAATCATCCTGGTTTTTTTAATAGAAAACAATCAAAACAACGAATAAAATGTAAAACACACATACTGATAATAAGGCTCTTTAAAACTGATCAACGTATTGTCCCATTAACCTAAAACAACCCATTAAATAAAAATGCTATGTTGAGTAAATTATTAAATATCAGAGCACATAAGACCTCCGGAATTGTGGGGTTGAATGAACGAAATTTAAAACTGATTTACCCTAATAACCCGAGGGAATATTATGTGTTGGCAGATGATAAAGTGCTGACTAAAGAAGTGTTGCAAATGAGCAATATTCCTTGTGCCCAAACATACGAAGTAATCCGAAGCAATAGTGAAATCAAAAGGAAGTGGAAAAATTGTTCCATGTATGATAAGATTGCTATTAAGCCAGCAAAAGGATCCGGTGGTGGTGGGATTATGATTTTAAAAAAGAATGAGAACGACAAGTGGATCAGTGGAGGAAGAGTTGTCGAAGAACGAGAAATTTTTCAGCATATGGCAGCCATTATAATGGGTTTTTTCTCTCTGGGATCAGATGATAAGGTATTAATAGAAGAATGTATTGAGCCTCATCCTTTTTTTCATGAAATATATCCAGAGGGTGTTCCTGATTTTAGAGTCATTTTACTGAATCATGTTCCAATTATGTCCATGCTCAGGATGCCGACTGACAGATCTGACGGAAAAGCAAACTTACATCAGGAGGGGATTGGGATTGGAGTTGATATGGAGAAAGGAACTTTATCAGAGGTATATGATGGGCACCGGTATTATAATTGCCATCCGGATAGCAAAGCAATTGTTTCAGGAGTAGCTATTCCATATTGGGATAAAATCCTTGAAATATCTATTGCAACGGCCAAAGCTTTTCCTCATAAATATTTAGGAGTTGATATTGTTATCGATAAGGACAAAGGTCCCCAAATAATGGAAATTAATGTTCGACCAGGATTAGCTATTCAGTTAGTTAATAAAAAAGGCTTGAAAAAAGCCGGTACCTCATATAACAATTAATAAAAATACAATAGTAAAAGAAACATGATGAATAGATTAATAAGCCTTTTTATTCTGATAAGTAGTAATGCCATTGTTTTCTCGCAAGGGAAGCACAAATTTGAAGCGGGGACATCAGGCGGGTATGAGTATAACTATTTTAGAAGCCCTACAGAAATTAGTGTTGGAGAAGAAATATTGCATAAAGAAGACCTTATCTCCAGTAGTTTGTATCAGGACCTGGAAATGAAATATAACTATCGCTATAAATCCAGAAAGAATAAGCTTCGGTTCGCAATTAATCCGTCTTCACGTATTTTCTATGAAAACATAGATGATAGCTATTGGAATTTAAAAACAAAGGCAAATTATGAACATAAGTTTAGTAGAAAGTCAGGAGCATTTGTCGAAGGACGATTCGAAAGAATGAACAGAGAAGGATTGGGAGGAAGTCAAGATGTATTGATAAACCCATTGGGGTTTTCTAATTATGGAGTTTCTTCTGGGGTCTTTTTTGGGTTGATTAGAAGAAATGAGTTAAAATTGGAGGCGTTTTATAACTTCAAGGATTTTGATGCATTTGGAGTACGGGATTTACAATATCAGGAATATGGAGGGACAATCTCTTCTGTACAGAAATTCAGAACTAGAAAATTAACACATACGCTGGGGCTTTCTATTACATTAAAAAAGCGGATGTATGATACCTATAATGGGGACTCTTCTACCCCGGAAGGAATCAGGGATTGGGATTATGTCAAAGGAGTATTGAATTACGGGCTTCCGGTAAGCAAAGTACTGGAGTTCAAACCAGGATATACATATTATGTGAGAATAGATAATTCCTCAGGGCGTTCTGGATTTAAACAATACGGACCAAAAATAGGATTGAAATACGATAATAAAACAACAACCATAAGAACATCTTTTTCGTATATCACCAGAGAGTATTCAGATTTAGAGGCAAGAGATAATGAAGGGAAAACCGGGGAAAAGATAACTTATGGATATGCCAATTTCGGACTAAACGGAGCGCATAAAATAGGAAGGAATTTGTTTTTTACAGCTACTGTTTTTTCTAGAATCAGAAAAACAAATTATACAGATATTGCCGCTCGATCATTTAGAAACTATAGAAATCAATATGTAGGCATAGGAATATTGTCAAAATTTTAAGATTTATTAGCAAATACAATATGGATTTATGGATGAAGCATTATTTTTGTGCTTTAACAAAATAATTGACTTATGTCCAGAGATGAACAATTGAAGGAGAGGTGGAAGACAGTGGTCAAAAAATTGTCCGATCAATTTGCAGATGGAGATACCTTGGATTTAGATTCGATCATTTACCTTATTGGAGTTCAGGAGCTTGGTCAGGTCCATCGAAGTTTTAAAAAAGATGAGAAGCTAGACCTCATGCATATTGCTATTTGTAGATTGTTAGAACCATATGGGTACTATGAATTCGACTATTTTGACCAGGAAGGGTGGCCACATTATAAAATAAAAGAAAGATTACCGAATCTAAAATCAGGAGAACAATCGATCCTGATGAAAGAGGCCATCGTCACCTATTTTTTAGAAAACGAATATATTCGTTGAATAAGGCAGGAATTAAGAGTTTTAATTCAGCTATATAAAAATGATCCTTATTTTTTATCAGTGTTTTTTGATGAGAAATAAGGATCGTTTTTGTTACGATATACCAGAATATCAAAATATCGGGAAAGAATCCTGAATTTGATTCTTGAAATTCCTTAAATTTGCTGTCCTATATAAGAAAAACACCATGATTGATAAGATCAAAGAGCACATTGAAGAAGTAGAAAAATTTCAGGCAAAGACCAAGGAAGAATTAGAAGCATTCAGAATAAAATTCTTAGGAAAAAAAGGATTGGTTAATGATTTTTTTTCGGAATTTAAAAATGTTGCAAATGAGCAGAAAAAAGAATTTGGTCAGGTGGTGAACACGCTGAAAAATGTTGCTTTAGAACGCGTAGACAGCTTAAAAAACACTTTGGAATCCAAGGAAGAAGAAAAAGGAAGTTACGGAGATTTGACACGTCCTTCGGATCCGGTTTCTCTGGGAACCAGACATCCGATTTCATTGGTTAAGAATCAGATTATTGATATTTTTTCTCGTATAGGATTTAATGTGAGCGAAGGACCAGAGATTGAAGATGACTGGCATAATTTCACGGCGTTAAATTTACCCGAATACCATCCGGCAAGAGATATGCAGGATACCTTTTTTATTCAGACAGATCCTGATATTTTATTACGGACACATACCTCTTCCGTACAGGTGCGTTATATGGAGAACAATCAACCACCTATTCGTACGATTTCTCCGGGTAGAGTATATCGAAATGAAGCAATTTCTGCAAGATCGCACTGTTTTTTTCATCAGGTAGAAGGACTCTATATTGATAAAGATGTTTCTTTTGCAGATTTAAAACAGACATTACAGTATTTTACTACAGAGATGTTCGGGAAGTCTAAAATACGATTACGACCTTCTTATTTCCCGTTTACCGAGCCAAGTGCTGAGGTAGATGTGTATTGGGGATTAGAAACAGAAACAGACTATAAAATGACCAAAGGTACTGGTTGGTTAGAGATAATGGGATGTGGAATGGTTGACCCGAATGTTTTAAGGAACTGTAATATCGATCCTGAGGAATATAGTGGTTTTGCTTTTGGGATGGGGATAGACCGGATCGCATTATTACTATACGGAATCTCGGATATCAGAATGTTGAGTGAAAATGATCTTCGCTTCTTAGAACAGTTCAAATCGGTATTGTAATATCACATATTGTATTTTGTTAAAGAAAAGAAATGTATGAGGAAAGATATTGAAATCCCAAGAGTAGAGAACGTATATATTGCCGTTGTAAGAGAATGGAATGAGGAATTTTTAGCTCGGGATTGGAATTCGTATATCATTAATGATAGGGATACTCCTATAGAGATGGTTTTGGTGGTTACAAAAGGATATGATAAGGATCGGAAAACATCCTTATTACGACATGGGATTGGAACCATAGCAGCCAAATCCTCTGCGAAGATTGAAATGCTTCAGGAAGAACTACTAGCCATGAATAACGAGTTTTCGGTTACTTTTTTTGCCGAAGGGAAACTATTTGATAAAAAATATGTTTTCAAAAAAAATACAATTAATGAAAATGCCTTTCAGGATCTTCCGGTAATGGATCAAAAAGGAGTTCTTGTTAAGTAAACTATCTAAAAAGAATATACGTATAGGGATGTTTTAACCCTTGCTGTTGAGTAGGATTGTGTTGGATAGCTGACTATTTTCTAAATTATAAAAACATAAAAGAAACTGCCTGAAGAGGCAGTTTCTTTTTTTTATTATAGGTCGATTACGAGGAAATCATCTGGGGATATTTCATTATGTATTATATTAATTGCGATAATGGCTACTTTTGAAGTAGATAAATCTACGGAATGCTTTGATAATTCACATATAGTGTCCAGAGTCCCCAAATTAAACTAATAATCCCAAGGATCATAAAGCTATAGCCAAACCATTTCCACCCCCGAAGTGAAGATAATACATCATAATGCCCTGATTCATCTATAGTGTATAATACTTTTACTGTTGTGCCAATGTTATTTTTAGGAGCGCCATATCCCGTTTCTAATCTTGTTGTAATGTTTTTTCCTTTCTTATTCTTGAAAGTGACTTTTGGAAAATATTTAAAGTGATCGTCCATATAATGTTCTACATAGTCTATGATTGTAGCATCTATTATTGTTCCTTTTTTGATCATGCGATTCAACCTTTTCAAATGCCTTATACTAACTGTTATAAAGACTATGGCTATGGTTAATAGTACAAGTACCGGAAAAAGAGTCATATATTTCATATTGGTTGTGGTTTATTAAAAGTGATAGTTATTGCTTCTTAGGGAAGAAGCCTAAGTGTAAAAGTCTTTATGTCAAGAGGAGAATTGTAAGGGTGTACGGCTGTCCAAACCATCTCCATCTTCTAAATGAAAAAGGGTTTTTGTGTGTCTGGTGACTTGAAAAGCATACGTCCTTAGTCTCGAGGGGTATGATCTATTCGATAAGGAAATATGATTGATCAACATACGGCATTCCATATCGGGCTATTTTTTAGGAATGCTATAAATGAATGACTTTCTGTTCTTTTTCCCTTTTCTTTAATGTAGAACTTTCCATTGTTTCTATCCCACCCTAGAATAAGCCATTCATATTTTATTTGAGTGTATAAATCATAAATTTGCTTTAATTCTTGTAGGCATTTAATTAATGTCTCTCTGCTTTCAAACCTATTGTCATTTTTGCCAATTGCTTCTCTAATAATTTTACGGTCTTCTTCTGTAATATTGTCAAAGTCCCTGTTCAATAAATGTGTTATTGTTTTATTGTTTTTAATTTGGGAAGCAATTCTTTGTATCTCAGCTAGGTTGTCACTGTATGAAAACCTGTTTTCTTCAGTGTAGCTAAATTCAATATTTCTTTCACTTTCAACTCGTAACCCTAATGGAATAAGCTGTATCATAACTTTTGTATCTGTTCCTTTTCTGGGAATTTCAAAATCAAGATAGAAAGCAGCAATGTGATTTGGATTATCTATTTTCTTTTGAAAAAAACCTTCTGCTTCAAAATCAAATGGGAATATTTTGTTTACACTGTCACTTAGACTAATGCCTTTTTTCCAGGAACAACTCCAGGAGTATTCTTTTATAAAAATGTACTTATTTTTGCTGGTCTTATAGGCACCAATAGTATTTTCACAGTTACAGCCACAAGTAGGAAAACTCCCTGAAATTTTTAAATATCCGTTTTTGGAGTCATCTATAATTTCATCATAGTCCACATTGCCATCACCGTCCATATCTTCAAGCATTGAGTAGCAGCTTTGTGCTTGTGTCCAAAGCTTCTTACTCAAGGTTTTGTTATTCTGAGCATATATTATTTGAGAGATCAGTATTAGTGTTATTACATATAGTATTCGATTCATTCTGTAAGGTATTGTTTTATTGACACTGCCAAAGGGTATACTATCCCAAGGCTAGCCTTGTTTTCAACAAATATTTCGTGGGCTTGCCTCGAGGTAGTTTACTCTTAATAGGTAAATATCTAATTTGAGCATAGGTGTAAAATACCTTAGCTGTTTAATACTGAGTAATCTTTTTTGTTAAATGTTTCATAACTGATGGCAAAACAGCTGTGTTTTTTATAGTGTTTGATGAAAAAAAACAGTAAATTACTTAGACTAATAAACCTCTTAAAACACAATGAAAGGAATTGTATATGTGAGTCAAGCTGTTGATCAGTTTACTCCAGAACAACAGAAAGAATTATCAGATATGGCATCTGGTATGAACGAACAACACGGAATAAGTGGATATCTGTATTATGAGAAAGGGTATTTCTTGCAATACATAGAAGGAGAAGAAAAAGAAATGGATCAGTTGTTTGAAAATATTTCAAACGACAAAAGGCATAAGCTACTAAGTTTTCAATCTATAGATGGGATAGAAGAAAGGAAATTTCCATTCTGGCATATGCATCGATTGACAAAAAACTCCTTAATCCAGATAAAAATGGAGAATATTCTAATGGACTATTTGCAATATCATGAGAAAAATAAAATACAAGGGTATAATAGCTCCAGAATAAATGAAGACCACATTTGGGAAATGGTAAATAAGCTATCTCAATTCAGAAATAAACTAATGTATTATTAAGCTAATTCAGTAAACCTACTCGATAATCGAAACTCAAGCCATATGAAGGTTTACCCAACTACCTTTGTTTCTATATAAATGTATCGTACTTAGATTGATGTGATACGGCATAGAATATCTATCAGGCAATACGGATATAAATAGTTTGTCTGATAGGTGTATAAAGGTCTTAGATTTTAATGCAGTACTTCGAAGTTGTTAATGTAATGTTTGGCAATCGTTTTTAATTTAGAGAGTTCCAAAGGTTTTTCTATGTAATCAAATATTAATGTATTGTCTAAGGCTTTTATTCTGTCTTTGCACCAGTTAGAGGTAGTAAGGAACACAACAATCATATCTGCTCTTACTTTTTTCTTGATTTTGGAATAGTGTTCCAGAAATTCGAAACCATCCATTAACGGCATATTAATATCCAGAAAAATAATGTTAGGACGGGGGAACTTTTTAGAAGAGTGTTCTTCAGAAAATTTCCCTTGTTTTAATAAAAAATCAAGTGCTTCAATTCCATTAAGTGCCTCGTGTACTTCATTAGCAATATCTGCTACCTGAATTAACTTCTTGTTAAAAAAATTAGTAGAAGGACTATCGTCTACTAATAAAATACAGTTTACCTTTTTCATGTTTTATTAGTTTTTAAAATAGTAAAATAAAAGGTAGCTCCCTTTTCTTTAAGAGATTCTACCCAAATATTTCCTTTATGATTATCAATAATTCGCTTGCAATTTGCAAGGCCAATGCCTGTTCCTTCATATTCATTTCTTCCATGTAGGCGTTTGAATACTTCAAAAACTTTTTTATGATTCTTAGGGTCGATTCCTATCCCGTTATCCTTGACATGAAATTTCCAGAATGACTTTTCCTTTTTGTATCCAATGTCAATAATGGAGGTGTTTGGATTTCGGTATTTAATGCTGTTAGATAATAGGTTTTGGAATAATTGTCTTATTTGTATTTTGTCACATATTATAGTTGGTAGTTTCTTTATATTAATGATAGTGTTGTTTTCTGATATTGGTTGTTGTAAATCATCTAAGACTTCTTTCATAAGTATATTGAGATCCACAGCTTCAAAGGTTAATGATTTGTCATCTAATTGAGAGTAGACGAGAAGGTCATTTGTCAACGTAATCATTCTATTAGATGCATTTTCTATAAACTCCAGATATTTATTAGCTTCTTCATCAAAAAGATCTTCATATTCAGATTTAAAGAGCCCTGTAAAATTAGTAATGGTTCGTAAAGGTTCTTTTAGATCGTGGCTGGCTAAGTAAGCAAAACGTTCCAGTTCTTCGTTTAATTCATTGAGTTTGTGTTCAGCCTTTTTTCTGTAGTCGACATCCATGAGTGTTCCTACGATTTTCTGAACTTGCTTTTTATGATTTAGTAAAGCCTGTGCATTGATCAGAAACCATCGATATCCGTCTTTTTTGGTTTTTATCTGAACTTCTTGTTTGAATAAATCCCCGTTTTTGATATGATTTTCTAATCCTTTTTCAAAGCTTGTTAACTGATTAGGGTGGATTAATTTTCTGAGAAATGTAAAATTTGATGGCGTTTCATTAATGGAATACCCTAATAGTTTCTGGAATTCTTCTGACCACCAGGCAGCATCAGTTTCAGGGTTACTCCATTCCCAGAGACCTGCTCCTGATCCCATAATTGCTAACCTAAAGCGTTCTTCACTTTCTTTTAGTTGCTGTTCCATGTCTTTTGCCTTAGTGATTACATTCGCAATTCCTAAAATGCTGTTTACACGTCCGTCTTCTTCTTTTTCATTTAATTTATCAGTACATAAAATCCATATATACTCAGGTTTTTCTTTTTTTAAAACCCGGTATTCGATTTGGAAAGTTTCTTTTTCTGTTATATGCTTTAATTTTGCATAATGATCAATAACCTTTGGATAATCATCTGGGTGAATGATTTTTTCTAGGAAATGATTCCCCAGGGAACTGATATCATCAGGAGTGTATCCTGCTTCTGTCCATATACTGCCACTGCTGTAAATATACTGATCATTATGAGGGTCGTAAATATATATGATGGCAGGATTGGCATTCATAATATGTGTTAGGAAATCGTTGAGACGCTCCTTGTCATACATGATAGACTTTATATTGTGAATATTGATAAAGTTTACTACAGCTCCTCTAATGGTGTCCCCATGGTATTTATAAGGCACAATCTCCATCATAAACCAGATTCCTTTAGCATTTTGAACCTCTTTTTTATAAGGTTCATGAGTTTCTATAACAATCTTGGAAAATTCAGCAAGGTTATCGCCTCCTAGTGTTCCCGAAAAATGGTGGATTGGACGACCGATATCTTCAACCCTCAGTTGAAAATGCTCATTGATTAATGGGGTAAACTTTCTTATTTTTAATTCTTTGTCCAGGAATATAGTTCCAATATTTGTGTTTTTTACCAAATTCTCAATATCGGAGTTGAGTTCCATAAGCAAGGTGTTCTTTTCTTGTAGTTCACCATTGACTGTATGTAATTCTTCGTTGACAGATTGAAGTTCTTCATTGGTGCTTTGAAGTTCTTCATTAGACGCCAATAATTCTTCATTAGTCACTTGCATTTCTTCGTTGGAAGTTTCCAGTTCTTCTATAGAAGCTTGTAGGCTTTCTCTGGTTTCTGTAAGTGCCTGTTCTAATTCATCCACTTCTTTTTTCTGAGAAAACCTGAGATCTATGGATTGTTGCTTTTCTTTTGCAGTGACTTTTCTGTGAAGTTCTTCGATAAATGTTACAATAAAAACAGGGTTGTTATCAGTCATTGTTTTTATAGATTGAATGACTATTGAGACTATTTTTATTTTGTTTCGCTGAATAAGAGTTACCTTTTTTTTGCAGGTAGTTTTTTTGCTGGACAGTAGTTTTCTAATACTGGTAAGAAGGGGAACACTATAATCGTTAGAGAGCATTTTGAGCAGATTGTTAGAAAACCCTTCTTCAGGAAAATGAAGGTATTTTTTTACTTCTCCAAATGCCTGGATAATTTCATAGTTTTTATCGACACATATACTTACTGTTTTTGTTTCGTTGATTAAGGTTTGATTAATCAACTTTTCTATTTTATCAGTAAACGGACGCTGAATTCTATTGCTTGGAGATTTTTTCAGATCATCTTTATAGATTCTCCAGTTTTCTTTGGTATTCGCTGAGGTGATTTCAGGACTTATTGTTTTGTAGAATATTTTCCATTTAGTGTCTGTTTTGTCAAAATTTTTATCGAGTAAACCAAGGCTTTCAGAATTACCTAAGAAAAGGTATCCATGTTGATTAAGAGCGTAATGAATATTAGTTAATACTTGGTTTTGAATGTTGTTCTCCATATAGATAAGCATGTTTCTACAGGAAACAAAATCAACTTTGTTAAAAGGAGGGTTGTTTAATATATCGTGTTTGGAAAATATAATATTCTGACGGATAATCGGAGATATCTGATACCCGTTATCTTTTTTTACGAAATAATTGTCTATTCTTTCTTTAGAAACTTCGTGCTCGATATTGTGATAAATCCCTTTAGAGCCGGTATTGATAGAACGTTGATTAATATCAGTGGCAAAAATTTTATATCCAATTGAATTGATCTTTTTTGCTCGGAAATACTCTTCAAATAAAATGGCTAAAGAATAAGCCTCTTCTCCTGTAGAACAAGCAATGACCCATATTTTAATTTGGTCGCTGTTTTTATCTTTTAATTTCTTGCTAACAATTGCCGGAATTACTTTCTTTTGAAGGATATTAAAAGCTTCTTTGTCCCTAAAAAAAGAAGTAACGCCTATTAAAAATTCATGTGCTAAAATAAATTTTTCTTCGGCATCATTTTTTAATAGTTCAATGTACTTTAGAGTAGAAGGGCTTTTTGTAATATTGATACGTTTGGTTATACGTCTAGATAAGGTTGGTTTTTTATAAAAAAAGAAATCGTATCCAATATGGTTTTTTAATATTTTGAGAATAGTTACTAGAAAATCTTCCTCTCCTTCATTTATAGAGGAAATATCATGATGTGTTTTAAGGTTTTGGACATAAGACACTAATTGTTCGGGAATTTCTTTGACAGGCAGTATAAAATCACTTAGTCCATTCGATATAATACTCATGGGCATTCCATCGAACTTCGAATCTTCAGGTGTTTGGACAAATAATGTACCTCCAACTTCTTTAATGGCTTTGGCTCCTTTTGTGCCATCAGAACCTGTGCCAGAAAGGATAACTCCAATTGCCTTTTCTTTTTGATCTTCTGCTAATGACCTAAAAAAAATGTCAATAGAAAAGTTCACCAAATTGGAAGAAGATCTGGCTGTTAACCAAAGCTTTTTGTTTTTGATAATAATGTTTTTGTTTCCAGGGATAAAATAAATATGATTAGGTCTCAAAACATCTCCTTCTTCTATCTCGCTAATAATCATATTGGTGTGCTTGGATAGTAGTTCTGGCATTACACTTTTATAATCAGGAGATAAGTGTTGGATGATAACAAAGGAAAATCCTGTGTTCCTAGGGCAGTTGTTTAAGAATTTTTGTAACGCATTTAATCCTCCGGCAGAAGCTCCTATGCCAATAATAGATGTAGGTTTCTGGGTTGTATTTTCCTTTGTTTCAAGGATTTCTTTTTCCATGGAAAAAATTTAAATTAGTGTATTGAGTTCGGAATGTGGAGTTTGGTATTTTAATTTAAGGAAAAATAGGAGTCCTAAAAACAGGTAAAACTATCTGTTTTTTATAATTAGTAACTTGTTATTTTATAGGTGTTAAGGTTTTTGTGTACTCAGAAGAAGTTTTTATGTCTTTTTTGGTGTTTTGCAAAACCTGAAGGAAAACCAAAGAATACAATAAGGTAATTTTTAGCCAATAAAAAGATAGAAGGAAGGTCGAAATTATGCAGTACAGTATAATGCTAAAAATACTGCCACGCTGATATAATGATATCAACGTGGCAGGGGATGTATTTTAATTTTTTAGAATTTAAGGAATGTAGTGTATTCTTTTGATGGGCTTTTTAATATCCCATTTTCTCTCTAACTCGATTTAATACCTCATTTGCTATTTTAGTAGCTTTTTTAGCACCGATCTCCAATGCTTCGTCAATTTCATTTAGATTATTCATATAGTAGTCATAGCGTTCTCTAGGCTGTTCGAATTTGGTGATCAGTAATTCGTATAAAGCTTGTTTTGCATGACCATATCCATAGTTTCCTCCGGTATAGTTATTTCTCATTTCAGCGATCTCTGCAGGAGAGCCTAAGAGTTTATATAGTGAAAACACATTACAAGTATCAGGATCTTTAGGTGCTTCAAGAGGAAGGCTGTCGGTTTCTATAGCCATAATTTGTTTTCGCAGTTTTTTGTCTGGTAAAAACAAATTGATGATATTTCCTTTGGACTTACTCATTTTAGAGCCGTCAGTTCCGGGGACATACATTGTTTCTTTTTGAACCTGTGCTTCTGGAAGAACAAAGATTTCTCCTACTTTGTTATGTATTCTAGAAGCCACATCTCGCGTAATTTCCAGGTGCTGTAATTGATCTTTCCCTACAGGAACGATTTCTGCATCATAAAGTAGAATATCGGCAGCCATGAGCATAGGGTAGGTAAATAATCCTGCATTTACATCTTCGAGCCTGTCTGCTTTATCCTTGAATGAATGGGCAAGCGTAAGCCTTTGATATGGGAAGAAGCAATTTAAATACCAAGATAGTTCTGTTACTTGTGGAATATCACTTTGACGATAAAATACACTTTTTTGAATGTCTAGTCCAAAGGCAAGCCAGGTAGCAGCAGTGGAATAGGTGTTTTCTCGCAGTGTTTTAGCATCTTTTATTTGGGTTAAAGAGTGCATGTCTGCAATAAACAGGAAAGAGTCATTTTCTGGTTGGTTAGATATTTCAATAGCCGGCATAATAGCTCCCAGAATGTTTCCTAAGTGTGGAGTTCCTGTACTTTGTACGCCTGTTAGAATTCGTGACATAATATATTTTGGTTTCGCGCAAAGGTATATCTTTTGTTCAGATAGCTCAAATCAATTATGTATTTTTGAAGTTATGGTAATTTTAAAAAAGATAATCATCCTGTTTTGGAGGATCTGGTTTTATATAATGATGGGGGTTCCTATTATTATAATGTTTCCTTTATTATTATTGTTTACTTCCCGGGATCAGTGGTATCCTTATTTTTTTGTTTTGGCTAGATTTTGGGCAAAAATTGTACTTTATGGAACAGGTTTTTTTCCTAAGGTAACCAGAGAAGCTACCATAGATAGAAAGAAAAGCTATATGTTTATAGCCAATCATACTTCTATGGCTGATATTATGTTGATGTTGTATTGTGTGAAGAATCCTTTTGTTTTTGTAGGAAAAAAAGAATTGGTGAAAATTCCTGTATTTGGTTTTTTTTATAAGAGGACTTGCATTTTGGTGGATAGAGGTAGTCAGAAAAGCAGGAAAGAAGTTTTTGTTCAGGCGCAGGCACGATTGCAGTCTGGAATTAGTATTTGTATTTTTCCTGAAGGAGGAGTGCCTGATGATGAACGTGTAATATTGGACGTGTTTAAAGATGGAGCTTTTCGATTGGCAATTGATCACAAGATTCCGATATTGCCATTGACATTTTTTGATAATAAGAAACGATTTTCTTATACGTTTTTTAGCGGGTCACCAGGGGTGATGCGAGCTGTTGTTCATAAAGAAATTCCTACGAACACTCTTTCTTTAGAAGATAAGAAAGTATTAAAAGAAGCTTCCAGATCAGTAATCCTACATGCTTTGGAGAGTGACCAGAAAAGCCTGTTGGGGGGTACTGTTTAAAAAGAGAAGCTTACTCCGGTATATACTCCAAAATAATAAGGTTTGAAATCTTCTGCATTGCTATTAAAGCCATTAATTTGATATTTGAAAATGGGTTCCAGATTAAGTAAAAAGTGCTTAGATAGTTTATAGTCCAGCCCTAGTCCCAGATTGCTACTATAGCTAATGTCGTTGATGTTATTAGCTTTTCCGATATTCGTTTCAAAATCTCCTGAGCTGATAGAGATGCTATTATCATCTAAGAAAAGAGAACTAAATCCACCAATCAGATGAATTCCTATTTTTTGATCCGTAAGGGTGTATTTTAACTCTATAGGGATTTCTATATATCGTATGTTCTGATTCAGTAACCCAGGATTTTGTTTAGAAAATATAAAGGCTTCGCCATCCAGAGATATAGGAGAAGGAACCGGCGTTTTTATGTCAGAAACAACAATTGCATTTGCGTTTGGTGCATAATCAATACTTTCCAGGTTGTTTCCTATTATCGCAGGAGAGTATCCTACGTTTTCTGTGCCATATCCCAACGTTACCTTATTGACACCGGAACGGATGCTTAATTTTTTATTTATTTTATAAGCCACTTGTACTCCATAGCTGATGTTGATATCACTACTTTTGTTATTGTCTGCAAATTCTGGATCTATTGAAGAGCCATTGCCAACAGAACCATAATATACTGGCGCAGCATTAGGGGTTACACTCCATTTCTTATAAGGTTTTTCTGATGTTCTTTTAAGGTTGGTTTCCTTTTCGGTAATGGCATCAAAAATTGACTTTTTAGCAGGCTCTTCTGTAATGAAAGCTGAGGTTTTTTCTTTTGGAGTGGAGGAATCTTCAATGTCTTTTTTTGTGCCGTTTTGAGCAATATTTTCTTTCAGATGAGCATCGTTGTTTTTAAAGGTAAAAGTATTTTTTTTACTTTCAGGGCTAGGAATATGCTCGGGAGTATCTGATATATGAGTCTCTGGTTTTTTCGAAATATTTTTTTGATGAGCAAGAAGTGGTTGCGCGCTACGAGTTTTCGAAGAAATGGTATGAGTGTTAGAAGGGGCAGGTTGTAGTTCTACTGTTTGAAATTCCCTCTGGGTAGGGGGTGTACTTTTAGACTCTATGGATGTGTCTTTTTCACTTGCGATAGTAGTGTTAGAAGAGGTGTTTTTTATTTTTTCTACCGGATTGTCGTTTGAAAGTTTTTCTTCAGATGAGGTGTTGTCAGTTTTCTGAACAGGAGATTCATTAACGACAATATGTTGTGTAGGGGCTTCCGGATTTTCTTTTGAGATACTTATTGATACGATTATAGCAATAATCGCAGCAACTCCAGCGATTTTGAACCAAAGAGGAACAACACGTCTTTTTTTGCGCTGATGTTGTTGAACTTTGATTCTTTCCCAGACAGCAGGGTCAGGAGTAACTTCAAAATCTTTGAATTTTTCCTGAAATAATCTATCTATGTTTTTTTTATCTTTCATCTCCTTTCTTCAACTTGTTGAAGCTTTAGTTTTTCAATAGTTTCTATTTTGCCTTTTAATATATATCTGGCTCGCGCCAGGTTAGATTTTGAAGTTCCGGTAGAAATGTGTAACATCTCGGCAATCTCTTTATGAGAATATCCGTCTAATACATATAGATTAAAAACGAGTCTATATCTATCAGGTAACTCTTGAATAATCTCTAATAAATAGTCTAGAGAGATTTCTTCTTCATCAATTTCTATTTCGATATCTTCTATTTGTTCTTCATTAACGATCTCAAGTACTTTTTGTTTTCTGTACTGTTGTAAAGCTATGTTGATCGTAATTCTTTTCAGCCAACCTTCAAAAGAACCTTTGTTTTTAAACTGACCAATTTTATCAAAAATAGTAATGAAAGCATCTTGTAATATGTCCTCTGCAGCAGTGTAGCTACTGCTGTATTTAAGACAAATAGAAAACAGTTTGCTGCTATACAGTTTGTATAGCAGCTCCTGTGCTCTTGGGTCTTTCTTTTTGCATTTTTGTATGAGTTGGTCTATACTCAATATTCTTATTTTTTAATTAGGTTCTTCTTGTACGACAGGAACCTCGACTGTCAAAAACTGATTTTTTCCTGCAGCATCTTCTCCTTGCCAGAATTCGAATATGTATGATTTTTCTCTTCCGGCAATGAAGTCAAAAGAAACCGTTGTGGTGTCGTTCTTAGGAAGTGTGTCACATGCTCTTTCGTTAAAAACAATATTGACAACAGATACCGTTCTTTTGTTCTCAGATCTTCTATAATCATATCCACTAAATGTATGACATGTGGTAGGACGAAAGAAGGATGTTTTTATTTTGTATGTTTTTCCTGTTACAAACGCTTCCGGGATATCTACAGATTCAACAGGAACTAATTCGTAGAAAAAACTAATGTTATCATCGTCTTCTACACAACCTAAAAATATACTCGCAGTGAGTATTATTAACAATATGCTTACCTTTCTCATAAAACTTTTTTTCTTCATTGCATGTTTTTTTCATTAGATGGAAGTAAGCAAAATGGGTTGCGTATAAAGTACAAAAAAAACCCGAAGATTCGGGTTTTTAGTATTTTAAGAAAAAAGAAATTAGCCTTTTGCGATTGTGATTGCTTCTTTGATTTTTTCTTCGAGCTCTTCCATTAATTCGGGGTTGTCATTTAGTAATGATTTTACGGCATCCCGACCCTGACCAAGTTTAGTGTCTTGGTAGCTAAACCAGGATCCACTCTTTTTTACGATTTCATAATCCACTCCTATATCGATAATTTCTCCGTTTTTAGAGATTCCTTCTCCATACATAATATCGAATTCTGCAGTTCTGAAAGGAGGGGCTACTTTATTCTTTACAATTTTAACTCTTGTTTTATTACCGATGACTTCGCTATTACTATCTTTTATCTGAGTAGACCTCCTAATATCCAGACGAACAGAAGCATAAAACTTTAGTGCGTTTCCTCCGGTGGTTGTTTCCGGATTTCCAAACATAACCCCAATTTTTTCACGAAGCTGGTTAATGAAAATTACAGTACAATTCGTCTTACTGATAGAACTGGTTAATTTCCTTAATGCCTGAGACATTAATCGGGCATGAAGCCCCATTTTAGAATCTCCCATTTCTCCTTCAATTTCGCTTTTGGGAGTAAGCGCAGCTACAGAATCCACTACAATAATATCAATTGCTCCAGAACGTATCAGGTTATCTGCGATTTCGAGTGCCTGCTCTCCGTGATCGGGTTGAGAAATGATTAAATTATCGATATCAACTCCGAGCTTCTCTGCATAAAAACGGTCAAAAGCATGCTCCGCATCAATAAAAGCAGCAATTCCCCCGGCTTGTTGAGCCTGTGCAATTGCATGAAGAGTTAAGGTTGTTTTACCTGAAGATTCAGGTCCGAAAATCTCAATCACTCTTCCTCTTGGATATCCTCCGACACCTAAGGCTAAGTCTAAGCCCAGAGAACCAGTAGATATTGTTTCAACTTCCTGGATGGCACTGTCTCCCATCTTCATTACAGTTCCCTTTCCATAGGCTTTGTCTAACTTATCCAGTGTTAGTTTTAATGCCTTTAATTTCGATTCTTTTTCTTTTTCAGTGCTCATGCGTTTGCTTCTTTTGAATTGATGTTGGCTAAAATACTACAAGTTTTTTGTATCCCAATTTTTTCATTCAAAGGATATGTCTGAATTTATCAACAATTCAAAGAAAAAATATTTTTATTCTTTGTACGCAACCAATTAAGTAGAGTCGCATCTTATGGGTATAAAAGCAATTTTGAACAAATTACAATTCCTTGATAGCGCATTATGAAGTTTGTTAAAACAGTTGCAAAGCAACATGTAGGAGAATCTGTCATCACGGCTGTCAGTTATTGTATAGTTGAAGGAGGCTAGCTTCGTTAGTTTAATATTTTATCGTAAGAAAAATTAAATTAACGAATTAGCCAAAAAAAAGCGTTCTATGTGATCACATAGAACGCTTTTTTTATAGAAAACACCCTCTCTCTTATTTTAAATAAATCTATATTACAGGTAGAGGTTTGTAAGAAAGTAGTATTTCTGGCATTTATACAGTTAGTATTTGTATTTTTGCAAAAATATTTTCTTTAAAAACTTAAAATAATAGTATAGCATGCAACTGTACAATAAATTAAGCGCTAAAGAGAGAGCAGCCATTATAGACGAAGCTGGAACAGAACGCTTGACGTTGTCTTTTTATCAATACGCGCAGATTGGAAATCCTGAAATTTTTAGAAACCATCTTTATATTGCTTGGGATGACCTGGATGTATTAGGTAGAATATATGTCGCTCATGAAGGAATTAATGCACAGTTATCTGTGCCTGCTCCTAATTTTTTAAAGTTCAAAGCACATTTGGATAGTGTTTCTTTCCTGAAAGATGTCCGTCTTAATATTGCTAGAGAACAGGATATGAAATCCTTTCTAAAATTAAAAGTGAAAGTCCGGAAAAAAATTCTGGCTGATGGATTGAATGATCATACTTTTGATGTAACAAACAAAGGAGTACATGTCGGAGCAAAAGAGTTTAATGAGCTAATAAGCAGAGAGGATACCGTTCTGGTAGATATGAGAAATCATTACGAAAGTGAGATTGGGCATTTCAAAGGAGCGATTACCCCAGATGTAGATACTTTTAGAGATTCTCTGGATATTATAGAAGAAGATCTTAAAGAACATAAAGAAGACAAAAACCTGGTTATGTATTGTACCGGAGGAATTCGATGCGAGAAAGCCAGTGCGTATTACAAGCACAAGGGATTTAAAAAAGTTTTTCAGCTAGAAGGAGGGATTATAGAATATGCGAGACAAGTAGAAGAAGAAGGGTTGGAAAACAAGTTTTTGGGAAAGAACTTTGTCTTTGATCATAGAAGAGCAGAACCCATTTCTGATGATGTTATTTCTAATTGTCACCAATGTGGAAAACCTTGCGACACGCATGTGAATTGTGCTAATGAAGCCTGTCACTTATTGTTTATTCAGTGTGAAGATTGTGCAAAAGCAATGGACAGTTGTTGCTCTAATGAGTGCAAAGAAATCAATAGTCTTCCTTACGAAGAGCAAAAAGCCCTTAGGAAAGGAAAGATGAATAGCAATAAAATATTTAAAAAAGGACGTTCAGAAGTGTTGAAGTATAAGCAGTGATGCTAAAATATTTTGAAGACTGTGGTTCGTAAAATAATTCTTGTATCTTTATCAGTAAAGATTGTAAGAGAAAAATAAAATTTCAGATCAAATTAAGAACCGTTTTTGCAATGAGAAATCATTGGCAAATAGCAATATAGAAAGAGATTATGGGCTGTAGTAGTTGTTCCTCTAAAAATGACGGACAACCAAGAGGGTGTAATAATAATGGTACCTGTGGTACCGATGGATGTAATAAACTAACAGTTTTTGACTGGCTGTCAAATATGGCGTTACCGAATGGTATGGAGCTGTTTAACTGTGTCGAAATACGTTTTAAAAATGGAAGAAAGGGATTTTATAAAAATATAGATAACCTTTCTTTAAGCATTGGCGATATTGTTGCTACGGAGGCTTCTCCGGGACATGATGTCGGTGTTGTATCCCTTGTTGGTGAACTGGTGAAAATCCAGATGAAAAAAAAGAAAGTTCAGGTAGGAAGCGAAGAGGTAAAAAAAATATATAGAAAAGCTTCTCAAAAAGATATAGATATATGGCAGAAAGTGCGAGCCAGGGAAGAGGCTATGAAAGTCAAATCCCGGGAGATCGCTATCCGCCTTCAATTGCAAATGAAAATCTCTGATATTGAATTTCAGGGAGATGGATCCAAAGCTACCTTTTATTATACGGCAGAAGAAAGAGTTGATTTTAGGCAATTGATTAAAGAGTTTGCACACGAGTTTAATATCCGAATTGAAATGCGTCAAATTGGGTTTAGACAGGAAGCTGCGAGACTCGGAGGTGTTGGTTCTTGTGGTAGAGAACTATGTTGTTCTACTTGGCTTACAGATTTTAGGTCTGTTAATACCAGTGCAGCGCGATATCAGCAATTATCACTCAATCCTCAAAAGTTGGCAGGGCAATGCGGGAAACTAAAATGCTGCCTTAATTACGAATTAGATGCGTATATTGATGCCCTGAAAGATTTTCCTAGAACAGAAACAAAATTACAAACAGAAAAAGGAGTGGCAGTATGCCAGAAAATTGATGTTTTTAAAGGATATTTGTGGTATGCGTACGAAGGGGAGTGGATGAATTGGCATAAAATCTCCGCAGAAGATGCAAATGAAATTGTTCAGGCAAATAATAATAAGGAAAAAGTAGCAAGTCTGGAAGAGTATGCTTCTGATTTGTTAGAGGATACTAAAGTTGACTTTGAAAACGTTGTAGGACAAGATAGTTTGACCAGATTTGATCAGCCAAAACGGACAAGAAGAAAAAACCGGTCAAAAAATAAAAGAAAGCCTGTGCAAAAAAAAGCTCAGGAAAAGAAAACGCAGGAAAAGAAAAAGAATACGAAAGGAAATGTTGCTTCCAAAAAGAAAGTAGACAATAAAGCTGCTAAAAAAACGAATAACCAACAACGCAATAAGAAACGAAAACCGCAGAAAAGAAATAATGATAAAGTGTAAGCTGTTTATCTTAGCCATTGTTTTTATAAGTGTAGTTTCATGTGACAATAACAGAGTGTTTGATGAATATCAAACACTGCCTGCTAGCGTTTGGAAAAAAGATAAAACACTTACATTTGTTATCCCAAAACTAGATTCATTACAACCCTATAATTTATTTATAAATATCCGTAATAATGATGACTACGAATACAGCAATCTGTTTTTGATTAGTGAAATGAAATTTCCAAATGGAAAAATTATTAAGGATACACTAGAATATCAGATGGCGGCTCCAAATGGTAGTTGGTTGGGAACAGGCTTCTCAGATCTTAAAGAAAGTAAGCTCTGGTATAAAGAGCAGGTTAAATTTCTGGAGGATGGAGACTATGAAATCTCAATACAACATGCTATGAGAAAAAACGGAGAGGTGTATGGGGTTGATGAACTACTGGGAATAACAGAAGTAGGATTTAGAATAGAATTCGCAATAAACCATTAATTATATGTCAAAAACACCACCCAAATCAACAAAAAAAGTGGCAAAACCTTCCAGTACCGGTACTATTAAATATATTAAGTGGTTCTGGATTGTTTTTATTCTGGGGATTAGTTCGGTGATTTTATTATTTCTTTTAGCAAGTTGGGGAGCTTTTGGAGATATGCCGAGATTTGAGGAATTAGAAAATCCTAAAAATGATTTGGCAACGCAGATCATTTCTTCTGATGGCGTTCAGATAGGAACTTTTTTTGAAGAAAACAGAACTCCTATAGAGTTTAAAGATTTGCCAACACATCTTACAGAAGCTTTAGTTGCTACAGAAGATGCACGATATTATGAGCATTCGGGGATTGATGCCAGAGGTACGCTAAGGGCAATTGTGTATTTAGGAAAGAATGGAGGAGCAAGTACAATTACACAACAATTAGCGAAACAGCTTTTTCACGGAACAAGAACAAAAGGATGGAGACGATATACTCAGAAAATTAAAGAATGGGTAATTGCTACCAGACTGGAGCGTCAGTATACCAAGGATGAAATTATGACGATGTATCTGAATAAATATGATTTCCTGAATCAGGCAATTGGTATTAGTTCTGCCTCGAGAATTTATTTTAATAAGAGTCCAAAGGAATTAAAAAAGGAAGAAGCTGCAATGCTTGTGGGGATGTTGAAAAACTCCGCATTATACAACCCTTTGAGAAGACCTGAAATGGTAACAAAAAGAAGAAATGTAGTGCTATCTCAAATGGAAAAATATGGATACATAAATGTAGCAGAAAAAGATAGCTTACAGCAATTACCATTGGGGATAGATTACGCCCCGGAAGGGCATTCCGATGGATTAGCAACCTATTTTAGAGAATTTGTAAGAAGCTGGATGAAGAAATGGGTGCGAGATAACCCAAAAGGAGAAGATGAAAATGGTCCGATACTATATGATATATACAGGGATGGGTTGAAAATTAATGTAACGATTGATTCCAGAATGCAGAAATATGCAGAAGAGGCTGTAAAAGAGCATATGTCTAATTTGCAAAAAGAGTTTGATAAACAGGAAAAAAGCAATAAAACAAGTCCTTTTAGAGATCTTACAACAGAACAAATAGACGGGATCATTAACCGCGCGATTAAAAACTCTGCCAGAAGAAGAGCGATGTTGGCCGAAGGAAAAAGTGAGGAAGAAATAAAAGCTTCTTTTGATAAAAAGACTAAAATGAAGGTATTTTCCTGGAAGGGAGAGGTTGATACTATTATGACACCGAGAGACTCGATTCGATATTATAAAGGTTTCTTAAGAGCTGGAATGATGTCTATGGAGCCGCAAACAGGGCAGGTAAAAGCCTGGGTTGGAGGAGTAGACTACAAGCATTTTCAATATGATCAGGTGTATCAGGGAGCACGTCAGGTAGGATCTACTTTTAAGCCTTTTGTATATGCTACAGCGATAGATCAGTTAAAGCTTTCTCCTTGTGATACCATGCCGAGATCGCAGATTACGATTCCTGACGGATCACATGGGGTTGTGGGTAAAGATTGGATTCCTAAAAACAGTGATGGTAAGTATGAAGGGTATATGACTTTAAAAGCTGCACTTGCTAACTCGGTGAATACAATATCAGCTCGTTTACTAGATCGAATTGGTCCGGAACCCATTGTGCGATTAGCTCAGAAGATGGGAGTGGAATCAGAAATTCAGGAAGTAGCTTCTATTTGTTTAGGATCTGTAGATCTGAAATTATCAGAGATGGTTGGTGCTTATAGTACATTTGCTAATCAAGGGATTTATACAAAACCGGTAATGATTACTAGTATTGAGGACAAGAACGGAACTATTCTATATCAATTTGTGCCCGAGACGCAAGATGTAATCAGTAAAGATGCAGCTTATGTAACTGTGAACCTGATGGAGGGGGTAACTCAGTCAGGATCAGGGGCGAGACTTCGTTCAGGACCGTCAAACAGATATGACTACAAAAATGTGATCACAGGATATCCGTATCAATTCAGAAACCCGATAGCAGGAAAAACAGGAACTACGCAAAACCAAAGTGATGGATGGTTTATGGGAATGGTACCTAATCTATGTACAGGAGTTTGGGTTGGAGGAGATGATCGGGCAACCCACTTCAGAAGTACTTTATTTGGACAGGGAGCAGCGATGGCGCTTCCTATTTGGGGATTGTATATGAAAAAATGTTATGCCGATGAATCATTAAAAGTATCCACAAAAGCATTTCCAAAACCAAAAGATCTGAGTATAGAGGTTGATTGTAAGGAGTTTAGAAAGAGTATCCAAAAGGATGATGACTCCGGAGATGAGTTTGGATTTTAATCGATGTGTTTTTTGTGATGAGATATATGGTCTGTAAAGGCTAAAGTGATGTAATTTTTAGTACTTTTAGAGTGCTAAAATTAGAACACTATGATTCGAAAAACAGTAAGTGGGGTTACTGAAGCCGTTGCTGGGATTGAAGATAATATGACTTTAATGCTGGGAGGTTTTGGTTTATGTGGTATTCCGGAAAATGCAATAGCAGAATTAGTAAAACGAAATGTAAAAGGATTAACCTGTATTTCTAATAATGCAGGAGTTGATGATTTTGGATTAGGTTTATTACTTCAGGAGAGGCAAATAAAGAAGATGATTTCTTCTTATGTGGGGGAGAATGATGAATTCGAAAGACAGATGCTGAGTGGAGAACTGGAGGTAGAGTTAATCCCTCAGGGAACACTGGCAGAACGTTGTCGTGCAGCTCAGGGAGGATTTCCTGCGATTTATACTCCGGCTGGTTACGGTACAGAAGTAGCCGAAGGAAAAGAAACGAGAGAGTTTGATGGGAAAATGTATGTTTTGGAACATGCTTTCAAAGCAGATTTTGCCTTTATTAAAGCATGGAAGGGGGATGAAGCAGGAAATCTCATATTCAAAGGAACAGCAAGAAACTTTAACCCTTGTATGTGTGGAGCGGCTAAAATTACAGTGGTAGAGGTGGAAGAACTGGTGCCAGCTGGAACATTAGACCCTGATCATATTCATATCCCAGGTATTTTTGTACAGCGTATTTTTCAAGGAGAAAAGTATGAGAAAAGAATAGAACAGCGTACAGTGCGAAAAAAATAATCCCATATTGATTTTCAGACAGTGTTTTATCATTTTTTATAAATTTTAAAATTCACAAATCATGGCAACATTAAGACTGGGTGATGAAGCACCCAATTTTGTAGCTCAAACAACACAAGGCGAAATCGATTTTCATAACTGGCTAGGAGATAGTTGGGGAGTTTTGTTTTCGCATCCTGCCGATTATACCCCGGTTTGTACAACAGAATTAGGAACAGTGGCTAAATATGCAAAAGAATTTAGCGATAGAAATGTAAAAGTAGCTGCGCTGAGTGTAGATGGACTGGAAGATCATCACGGATGGATTAAGGATATTAACGAGACGCAACAGACAACGGTTGATTTTCCTATTATTGCAGATGAAGAACGAAAAGTATCAGAATTATATGATATGATTCATCCCAATGCAGATAGTAAAATGACAGTTCGTTCTGTTTTTGTTATTGGTGCAGATAAAAAAATCAAATTAATTATTGTGTATCCCGCTTCTACTGGTAGGAATTTTGATGAACTATTACGTGTTATAGATTCATTACAATTGACAGCCTACCATAAGCTGGCTACGCCTGCAAATTGGAAACACGGAGAAGATTGTGTTATCTCTCCGGCCGTTTCTAATGAGGAAATACCAGCATTATTTCCTAAAGGGCATAGAGAGGTGAAACCTTATTTGAGATATACGCCTCAGCCTGATTTAAACTAAAGAAAATTTATATGCCTCTTGTTTTAGATAGACAAGAGGCGTTTATTCTCCTAAAAACAAATGATATGTTAGACAAAATAGGAATAGCAAAACGCATCGCAAAAGAAGTGCAAGATGGGTATTACGTTAACCTGGGAATAGGAATTCCTACTTTAGTAGCTAATTATGTTCCTGAAGGAATAAATGTAGAATTTCAAAGTGAAAACGGAGTTTTGGGGATGGGACCCTTTCCGTATGAGGGGGAAGAAGATGCTGATATTATTAATGCAGGTAAACAAACAATTACAACCTTGCCAGGAGCGTCTTTTTTTGACTCCTCTACAAGTTTTGGAATGATTCGGGGGCAACATGTCGATCTTACAATTTTAGGAGCAATGGAAGTGGCTGAAAATGGAGATATCGCCAATTGGAAGATTCCCGGAAAAATGGTGAAAGGCATGGGAGGAGCGATGGACTTAGTGGCAAGTGCCGAAAATATCATTGTAGCGATGATGCACACAAATAAAGCAGGGAAATCCAAACTGCTAAAAGCGTGTTCTCTACCATTGACAGGAGTGAGCTGTGTAAAAAAAGTAGTGACTAATTTGGCTGTTTTGGAAATAGAAAATGGGAGTTTTAAGCTGTTAGAAAGAGCTCCTGGAGTTAGTGTGGAAGAAATCAAAAACGCAACAGAAGGAAATTTAGTGATTGAAGGAGAAATTCCGGAAATGCAGCTTGATTAAAATAAAGAAAAGGAAATTACGTTTTCTGTAAAAGTGCTTATTTAGTAAATATGTAAATAAAAGACTACAATTAAAATTAAATTGACGAATACTTAAAGTGATACTTTAACGGTAAAACCATAAGTATTTATTTTAAATGTTAAAATTATGTGTATTTTGTCGATTTTTTGTGTTTTTTAACGTGTTTTGAATATTTTTTTTGCAACTTAGGATGCGAAAAATTTGAAAATCAAGATAAAAACACCCATACATATTAAATACTAAGTTTAACCCCCCTTATTATTGCACTTAATTATGAAAAAGCAATTTAATCGTCTTCAAAAATCAGTAAAACCTACAATGGACTTTATTTCTAATTGTATGTACTTGGCTAAAAAAGTATTTTTGTTGATGTAAAAAAAAATTAAAGATTGTTGCTACAATTATCCCAAATCAGCAATGAACTAACCTGTTAAATTTCTATTTAACAGGTTTTTTTTAGGGCTAAATTTAGAGACCTTTAGGGATGGCATTAATTAACCGTCTGGTATATTCTTTTTTAGGGGAAGTATAAATATCATCAGCATCTCCTTTTTCTTCTATTTTACCCTCATTCATAACCAGTAGTTGATCGGACATGTACTTGACTACTGCGAGATCATGTGAGATAAAAATATAGGTAAAATTAAATTTTTCTTTTAATTCATTTAGTAGATTAAGTACTTGTGCCTGTACAGAGATGTCCAAGGCACTGACAGACTCGTCGCAGATAATAAGTTTAGGTTGAAGTGCGATAGTTCTGGCAATTCCTATTCGTTGACGTTGTCCTCCGCTAAACTCATGAGGATATCGATTAAAGTGTTCGCTGGAGAGACCTACACGTTGTAAAAGTTCCAGTGCTTTTTCTTTTCTTTCTTTTTTGCTGTTGTATAATTTATGAGCCTTCATAGGCTCCATAATAGCATTCCCAATCGTTAGCCTTGGGTTTAGTGATGCATATGGATCTTGAAAAATAAGTTGGATTTCTTTTCGCAATGTTCTAATTGCTCGGGGAGATAGCTGTGTTATATCCTTGCCTTTATAGAGAACTTGTCCCTTGGTGGCTTTGTCTAACTGTAAGATTGTATTTCCCAGTGTTGATTTTCCACAGCCTGACTCTCCTACAAGACCTAAGGTTTCTCCTTCGTAGAGTTTAAAACTCACATCATTAACAGCTTTAAAAGAAGTGTTTTGAAACCAGCCGGTTTTAGAGAAATAAGTCTTTTCCAGGTTAATGACCTCCAAAAGAGGAGGATTGCTGTATAGCTTTTTATGAAAAGCATGTCTTTCTTCAGAAGAAATAATTTTTTGTTCAAAAGTGTTTCCTGAAAGAAAGTTTTCTATTGTAGGGAGTTTTTTTAGTCGAACATCTAAGGATGGGCGAGCGCTTATAAGTGCTTTTGTATACTCTTGCTGCGGATGCTTAAAAATGGAATAAGCAGGACCATATTCAACTGTTTTTCCCTGGTACATAACCAATACATTGTCTGCAATCTCAGAGACTAAGGAAAGATCATGAGAAATAAAAAGAATACTCATTTTATATTCTTTCTGTAAGTCTTTTAGGAGTTGGATAATTTCTTTTTGCACAGTTACATCTAATGCGGTGGTAGGTTCATCAGCAATTAAGAGATCAGGTTTGCAAGCAATCGCCATGGCAATCATAATTCGTTGTTTTTGACCGCCGCTTAATTGGTGAGGATAGGCATTATAAGCATGCGCAGTATCAGGTAATTTTACTTTGTCAAAAAGTGTGATTATCTCTTCTTTTGCTTGTTTAGAAGAAATGGTTTTGTGCTGCTTGAGAACTTCCAGTACTTGCTCTCCACATTTCATAGAAGGATTAAGAGAGCTCATAGGTTCCTGAAAGATCATAGCAATCTGATTCCCTCTGATGTTTTGAAATTCTGATTCGGAAAGTTGAAGAATTGAATTCCCTTTGAAGTATATATTCCCATGATCAATCCGGGATTTTTTCTTGGGAAGTAAACCTAATAATGAGAGGGAGGTTACGGATTTTCCACTTCCGGACTCCCCAACAACTCCTAACACTTCATTAGTCCCAATGGTAAAGGAGATATCATGTAAAATGGTTCTGTATTTTTTCTCTGAAAAAAAAGACACGGAAAGGTTTTGTACGGAAAGTAAAGTAGTGTTGTCCATAAAGTTAATAACAAAGGTAAATTTAGGGAATTAGTTCTGTATTTAGGAGTGTTTGGCGAAAACTATTTTGGATTGATATTTGCTATCTTTATGCCTTAAAGTATACCATGAGGCTATTTAAACTTTCACTACGAACACGAATTTTTGTGTCGATGACACTATTAGTGTTAATTGCTTCCATATTGATTGTAACGGTTTCTATATATCAGTATAAGGAAGAAGCAGAAGATTATCATAAAAAGCGATTGGAACGAAAAGAAGAGCGTATAAAAGTAGCGATAGATAATGCGTTGCGAAGTACAACTTATCCGATTAGCGAAGAGAATATTCCGTTGATATTTAGAGAAAATAATAGGATATATCAAATCTCTCAGGAGCATACGCTGCCAATCAATATTTATGACTTGTCAGGGAAGTTATTACTCAAATCAGAAGGAGCATTTAGTGATGATAATGCCATTAGCCAATTGAGTAAAGTTGTTATGGATACACTGATGCTTCTGCCAGATAAACGATATCTTATAAAATCAAAGAGAAATGGGGAAAAATCCAGATCGTCTTATACATATATCACGGATTGGCGGTCAAAACCTCTGGCAATTTTAAATCTGCCCTATATAGAAGATGATGATCTTATTACCAGAGAGCTTTTGGAGTTTTTAAGGCGATTAGGAGGGGTCTATCTGTTGATGCTGGTCATTGCAATTGCCTTGGCTTATTTTTTGTCAAAATATATAACGAGATCCCTTAAAACTATTTCAGATACGATCGACCAGACACGACTCGATAAGCAAAATAAACGGATCGAAATATGGGACACCTATGATGAGATTTACTCGTTAATAAACGCGTATAATAGTATGATCGATGAACTGGAAGAAAGCGCCGTAAAATTAGCTAAAAGTGAACGGGAAGCAGCCTGGAGAGAAATGGCAAAACAGGTAGCACATGAAATAAAAAACCCACTTACTCCTATGCGACTTACTGTGCAGAGTTTTCAACGAAAATTTGATCCTTTAGCTCCGGATATAAATCAAAGGGTTAATGAATATAGTAATACATTGATTCAGCAAATTGATACCATGAGCTCGATAGCCTCGGCCTTTTCTAATTTTGCCCAAATGCCTGCTCAGAAAAATGAAACCCTGGATGTGGTTGAGATTGTCGGGCTGGCATTGGATATTTTTAATGAAGATTATATCGCTTTTATTCCCGAGGAAAAGGAAATTATTGCAATTTTTGATAGAACTCAATTAATACGAGTGGTTACAAATTTGGTTAAGAATGCAATTCAGGCAATACCGGATGATAGTACACCAAAAATTTCGGTTCAGGTACTGATAGAAGCAAATGAAGTTGTGATACGTGTATCTGATAACGGAATTGGAATTTCGAAAGAATATGAACGAAAAATATTCGAACCGAAGTTTACCACTAAAAGTAGTGGAATGGGGCTGGGACTAGGTATGGTTAAGAATATTGTCGAAACCTACAAAGGGAGTATTACTTTTGTTACCAAAGAAGGTGAAGGAACCATATTTACTGTAAGATTTCCTAAAAAATAAGACCTTTTAATGAGAATAAAGCAGGTATTAATGTATGATAGGCTTTATTAATGAAAATAATATAATATTTTCGCAAAGGATTATTGGTAGTATTGATTTTAATGTGGTTTATTCCGGATGTTTCCAAAATTTAAACGCATCCCTAATATAATATCTTGGGTGTTTGTACCTGGGTGGTTTACTAAGAATTAAAAAGCAAAATATATGTATACTAATATTATTACATCTCAGGAAAAAGAGATTGTTACGATAACAATTAACAGACCTTCTAAGTTAAATGCACTTAATAAAGAAACTATTCAGGAATTACATCAGGCATTCAAAGAAGCAGATGAGGATAAAACGGTACATGTGATCGTGGTTACAGGAAGTGGAGAGAAAGCATTTGTAGCGGGAGCTGATATTAGTGAGTTTGCGAATTTTTCTGTCGCACAAGGAGAAGAATTAGCAGAAAAAGGACATGCGTTACTATTTGATTTTGTAGCAAACCTTTCAACACCTGTAATTGCAGCGGTTAATGGCTTTGCTTTAGGAGGAGGTTTGGAATTAGCTATGGCAGCGCATTTCAGAGTCGCGAGTAATAATGCAAGAATGGGATTGCCAGAGGTTTCTTTGGGGGTTATTCCTGGATATGGAGGAACACAACGCTTATCTCAATTGATTGGGAAAGGAAGAACAATGGAACTGATTATGACAGCAGGAATGATTGATGCCAATCAGGCGTTGTCGTATGGGTTGGTGAACCATGTTACATCTCAGGAAGAATTATTGCCAATGACGTATAAACTGGCAGGAAAAATAGCTAAAAACTCTTCTGTAGCCATTAGTAGTGCTATAAGGGCAATTAATGCGGCTTATGAAGATGGGGTGAATGGATTTAAGACTGAAATTCATGAATTTGGAGTGTGTTTCGGAACAGCAGATTTTAAAGAAGGAACAACTGCTTTTTTAGAAAAAAGAAAACCAGATTTTCCTGGTAAATAATAGTAAGGAAAAACCCTGTTTATCAGGGTTTTTTTATTGGTACTGCCAAAGGGTGTAATCCCCCAAGGCTCGCCTTGAAATTGAAAATTTGTTTCCAGCGAATGTCTCGCGGGTTTGTTTCGAAGGTCGTTTATTTATAAAAATTCATCTCGTCAATGTATTTCCAGACTTCCTTTGGAAGGAGAGGGGTTACATTTTTTCCTTCTTTAATTCCTTTTCGAATAGCAGTAGAGGAAATCTCCATAATAGGGGCTTCAATACGATGTATATGTGGGTGGTCAATAAAGTTTTCAGGAATACTTCCTTCAGAGATTCTGGGGTAGACATATATTTGATAGTTTTCGAGGATGGCTTCATAGTTTTTCCATTTGTGAAAACTTTTTAGATTGTCTTCTCCCATAATCAGGTTAAATTGATATGAAGGGTGTTTTTCCTCTAGATATGCCAGAGTATGAGATGTGTAATTAGGTTGTGGAAGTTTGAATTCTATATCACTTGGTCTGATTTTAGGATACGATTCTGTTACTCTGTAAACCATTTCATATCTGTGATGATTATCAAGGAGTGATTTCTTTTTCTTAAAAGGATTATGCGGAGTGACAACCATCCATATTTCGGTAAGATCTGAATGCTCAGCCATATGATTGGCTAAGATAAGGTGCCCTATATGAATGGGATTGAATGTTCCAAAGTATAAACCGATTTTTTTTGAGGTGTTCATGGTTAAAAGAGCGCTACTTTTCGGATAAAAATGTTTTGGTTAACTGATATACTTCTTGTTTTGCATTTTCCAGATTGTCATTGGTTACAATGGCATCAAATTGAGGAGCGGTAGCCAGCTCGGTAGAGGCTTTGGCAACCCTCATATTAATTTTATCTTCAGATTCTGTTTTTCTTTTCTTTAATCGGATTTTTAGCTCATCAATACTAGGAGGCTTTATGAATACGGCAAGTGTTCTTTCTGGATAAGTCTTTTTGATATCCAGTCCTCCTACTACATCAATATCAAAAATGACATGTTTTCCATTATCCCAGATACGTTGCACTTCTTTTTTTAAAGTCCCATAGAAATTATCGCGATATACCTCTTCCCACTCAAGAAATTCATCGGCTTTGATTTTTTCTTTAAACTCTTTTAGGGATAAAAAATAATAGTCTTTTCCGTGAATTTCTCCTCCTCTAGGTTCTCTGGAGGCAGCAGAGATAGAAAATCCTAAATTTAATTCTTCTTTATGAAGTAGATATTTTACTAAGGTTGTTTTTCCGCTTCCCGAAGGAGCAGATAGAACAATTAGTTTCCCTTCTTTCATGTCTTTTTTTATTAATCTCTTATTTGGTTAAAACTTCTCTATAGGGTTTATAAAACATTGAGAAGTTGTTCTTTTATTTTTTCTAATTCGTCTTTCATTTGAACGACTAATTGTTGCATAGGAGCGTAGTTGGACTTGCTTCCTATGGTGTTAATTTCTCTCCCGATTTCCTGAGTGATAAAACCGAGTTTTTTTCCGTTGGAATCTTTAGAGTTCAGTGTGGTGACAAAGTACTCTAAGTGATTAGCTAGTCGGACTTTTTCTTCTGTAATATCGAATTTCTCCAGGTAGTAAATGAGTTCTTGTTCAAATCTGTTTTCGTCTACATCTTCTTTCAGGTCTGAGACAGCTTTATGCAATCGTTCTTTTACTGCTTCAATCCGTTCTGGATCGATTGCTATAACTTGCTTCAATAACGAATTGATATTTTTAATCCGGATGTTAAAGTCTTTTTCTAAAGCACTCCCTTCATCAACTCTATAGCTTTCTATTGCGATTAAGGCAGTGTTTAGGGATTCTTTGATTGCATTAAACTCTTCTTCGTTGATTTCTTCTCGTTCGGTTTTTAATGCATCAGGCATTCTAACAGCCATTTTCATAAGCTCTAAGGCTTCCCCGTCATGAATATTAGAAAGCTGTTTGATGTATTCTTTAACGATTGCTTCATTCACTTTGGTAGATGTTTGTTCTCCGGTGACTTCTACATATAAGCCAAAATCAATTTTGCCTCGGACTAATTTTTTTGCAATAGTATTTCTCATCTCTAATTCTTTCTCTCTGTACTGAGAAGGGATCCTCGCGTTGAGATCTAGATTTTTACTGTTTAGAGATTTTACTTCTATTGTTATTTTCTTTGTGGGAAGCTGTAAGACGGATTTCCCAAAGCCTGTCATTGATTTAATCATAGCATTCTGTCGATTCTCGTTAAAAAAGTACACGAAGATACGGAAAAGTACTGAGGTGTAAGTAATGGAGAGTGATTATACGTTGTTACAGGGATCAAAGTGTATCATTGTTTATTGCTAAACAAACAACTTGGTTTTCTTAGGTATTTGGGTTTTTTTCTCTGATTTTTTTGTAAAGCTTAAATCCCAGCATCAGCAGTATGGAAAGCAGGATGATTCCGATAACCCCATAGATCCAATTGATAGCATCTCTAACAATCACCAGAAAAACAACTGAAAATAAAATAATGGTAGAACCTTCATTCCATAATCGCATTTGGTTCGAAGTCCATTTGACAATATCGTTTTGTAATTGCTTAAATATTTGATGAGATTTTAAATGATATGCGAATAGCAGTATTACAAAAGTAAGTTTGACATGCATCCAGGGTTGTTCTAGATAATTCGGAATTAAAATTAGTAGCCAAATTGCAAACAAAGTAGCTAAAATAGCTGAGGGCCAGGTGATGATAAACCAAAGCCTTTTCGCCATTAATTTGAGTTGGTCCCCCAAAATTTCTTTTTCAGGAGAGGGTTTTTGGGAGGCTTCAATCTGATACACAAATAATCTAGGGATATAAAATAATCCGGCAAACCAGGTAATAACAAAAATAAGATGAAGAGATTTAATATAAGGGTAGTATGCTAACATAAAAGATAATGTGTAAGTCACAGGTTTTTTGCAAGGTATTGATTTATATGGTAATTATATCTTTAAATGATTTTTTTAATTTGTGGTTTTAGGAATGAGTTCTTTGCGTATTTCTTTATTTAAGTAATATCCGGTAAGAAGAGTAGATAAAAGATCGGCAATAGGGAACGACATCCATACACCAAGTTCTCCATAATAATTAGGTAATATGAGGATTAAAGGAATTAAAAAGAATCCTTGTCTTGATAAGGTGAGCAGTAGGGCAGGGGTTGCTTTGCCAATCGCCTGAAAATAGGCAGCGCCAATCAACTGAAGTGCAATAATCGGAGTTGCCAGAAAAACAAGTCGCATGGAATTGGGAGCGTGTGCCAGAACATATTGATTCAGAGCTAGTTCCTTAGCTGTCATATTCGGATCATTACCAATGAATAAAGAAGCAATTTCTGCGGGAAAGATCATAAGGCCAATAAAAACCAGTGTAGCTACCAAAGCTGCATATTTTATAGCAGTATTTATGGATTGACGCACACGATCGTATTTTTGAGCCCCATAATTATATCCTGCAATAGGTAGAAACCCTTGCGTAACTCCAAAAACGGGAAAAAGGGCAAACATTAACATTCTCCCTATGATTGCATATACAGCGATTAATGCTTCTTGTCCCAGATTGAATAAGATATTATTCATGATAAGATAGGTAATGCTTACCACGGCCTGTCTTGCTAGGGTAACTCCTCCTAAAGAAGAAATTTCATGGACGATTTTTCTTTTGAGTTTTAAGTGGCGGAGTCGAATTTTTAATTCGGAGTTTTTAGATAAGAAAAACCATAAGATAGTGAGAAAGCAAGAGGTGTAAGAGAGGGTGGTAGCCCAAGCAGCACCATGCATCCCCATGTCCAGAAGGTATATGAAAATATAATCCATAAGAAGATTTCCTATGGTAGGGATAATCATAGCAATCATGGCAAAAGTAGCTTTCCCTTCTGCTCTTACTACCGTATTGCCCATCATGGCAAAACCCAGAATAGGAACTCCATATAGCACGATGATGTAGTATATTTTTGCATACTCAAAGATGTCTCCTTTTCCTCCGAATCGGGGAATGATACTATCAGCGTAGTATAAGCCTACAAGAACCAGAGAGATCGTGCATAAAAAAGTAAGTGTTATTTGATTTCCAAAAGAAGTTAGTGCGGTTTCTTTGTCTCCTGCACCAAGCGAACGCGAGATGATACTGGACCCTCCAATACCTATTGCCATTCCCAAAGCAGCAATAAAAAAAGAAACTGGAAGAACAACGTTTATAGCAGCAATTGCTACAGGACCAATCCAATTTCCGACGAATATGGAGTCTATTAAGACATTAAGAGACATAACCAGAATTCCTATAGAAGCTGGTACAGCCTGTTGTATTAATAGTTTACCAATAGGTTTAATTCCGAGTTCTTCGGATGTTGCTTTCGCCATATATCGTTTTTGTTATTTTTGATCAGACCATTCATTTACCCAGTTGGATACGATTTGTGCCCAATCTTCATTGTCATTAAGACAAGGTACGGTAGTAAAGGTATCTCCCCCTACTTCGTGAAAAATTTCTTCTCCCTCCATTGCAATTTCTTCTAAGGTTTCTAAGCAGTCAGAAACGAAGGCAGGAGTGACAATCGCCATATTTTTAATACCGCTTTTCCCCATTCTTTCGATGGTTCTGTCAGTATAGGGCTGTAACCAGGGGTCAAACCCTAATCGAGATTGAAAAGAAGTTGAATAAGAACCTTCTTTTAAGTTGAGTTTTTTAGCAACTTCTTCTGTTGTTTTCAGGCATTGATGACGGTAGCAAAATTGATGTGCCTTAGAAGGAGTATTACAGCATGATCCGTCTATTTTGCAATGAGATTTCGTAATGTCACTTTTTCTGATATGTCTTTCCGGAACACCGTGATATGAAAACAATAAATGCTCATAGTTCTTGTCTTTTAAGCTTTCTGCAATACTCTTGGATAAAACCTCAATATACTCAGGCTTGTTGTAAAAAGCAGGAAGATCACTAAGTGTCATATCGGGAAAATGTGCAGCTCTGATTTCTTCTGCAAGGACAAGAATAGTCTCAGTTGTAGCCATTGCGAATTGAGGATATAGAGGAATGATAAGCACATCAGTGACTCCCTGATCATGTAGTTCCTGTAATCCTTTTTTGATATTCATTGATCCATATCGCATCGCTAAACCGATAGGGATGGATGTCTTTTCCGAGACCTTCTGCTGCAGCCTTTCAGAAATCACAATAAGGGGAGAACCTTCTTCCCACCATATTTTTTCATAAGCCGCTGCAGATTTTTTGGGACGGGTATTAAGAATAATTCCCTTGACAAGTAAAATACGAGCCCATAAAGGGACATCAATTACTCTTGGGTCCATTAAAAATTCGCCTAGGTATTTTTTTACATCTTTGGGGTTTGTACTATCTGGTGATCCCAGATTGACAAGGAGAACTCCTTTGCTCATCTTCAAAAACAATTTTAATGAGGCAAAAATACAAACTATTGGTTGTATTGTAGTGAAAAAGTAATAAGACTTATTAATGATGGTATTAAGAAATAATTGATAAATAGCATCTTGGGCAAAGTATTATGTGCTAATGAAAACATATTTTTCGTTAAAACCAGAGGAAGTAATAGCTGGATGTGTAGAAATTAGTATTTTTAGAACATAAAAACAGAAAGCAATGAAAAGAATAATTTTAGATGTAGAGAAAGAAAAACTGCCTTTTCTTTTAGAGCTATTAGATCAGTTCGAATTTGTTTCCGTAATTAATGATGAGACAGAAGGTGATAAAGGAATGTATGATTCGATTGTTTCTCTGCAAAAAGGAGAAGGGATTCCTAAATAAAACAATCTTAGTAGGAATACATGAAGGATTATATTAGAAATGAATTTTTCTTTTCTAAGAAACCATTGTGTAGTAACATTTCGATTGTCAGATAAAAAATAATTAGCTTAAACTGGTAATGTATTTTTTAGGTGTTGTTCCGAACTTCTTTTTAAACGCTGCGATAAAATGACTTGCTGTACTATAGCCTACTTTTAGACCGACCTCATTGACATTATAACTTCCAGAAGCTAGAAGTTTTCGTGCCATTTCCATCTTATAATCAAAAAGGAAACTGTAAACAGGCTCTCCGTAAATTTGCTTAAAACCATCTTTTAATTTTTTCAAAGAAAGTCCTATTTCATTAGATAATTCCTGAAGTGTAGGAGGTTCTGCCATTCGGGCAATAATAATTTCTTTAGCCTTTCTTATTTTCAAAACATTTTCTTCGTCTACCAGAAAAGGGCATTGCTCTATATCGGTATCTTCTGTTCTGTTGAAATAGAGACTTAATAGTTCATATATTTTTCCTTTAAAATATAATTGTTTAATAGATTGGTGTAGGCTGTAATTGATGATTTGATTAAGTACTACAGACATCGAAGGAGAAGTAACTCCATCAGAATAGTATTTTTTGTCACGGTTTCCTACACCTAAAAAAGGAATGTAGTCAGCTTCTTTAGAAAAAAGAGAATGAAACTTTTGAATAGAGATCAAAATAGATATCAGTGCCGAACCTTTTTCCATTTCCAGGTTCATTGGCAAATCCCGTTGCGGATTATAAAGAAGTAAAGAATGATCTTTAGTTAGCCCGATAGCATAGCTTCCATTGTTGAAATTGAATTTGGTACTTCCTTTTAAACAAAAATGAAATTGAATAAAACTACTGTCTATTTCACGTATAACACATTGACTGTTATCGGTTTTATTTTGGAATTTCAAAATGAAAAAGCCTTCTTCTATTTTTGTTTCTTCTAAAATCCCTGGAGCGTTATTTTTTAATTCAATTTCCATCGTTATAAAATATTATCTATTTAGAATGAGTCTAAACTGTGAAACCGAAAATCGTTGGAATCCCTACAAAAATAAGGGATTTTTATGATTATTAGGTAGAAATAACCTCAGAAAACCACCTTTGCGTTATTTTAAATTCCTCTGGCGTTATTTTTTACAAAGGAAGAGGAATACTTTTGTAAAGGAAAAATATAGAATACGATTAATGGAGTCCCAGTTAAGAGCAAAAGGAGCGAGTTTTTATACGATTGGATTGAGCTACAAGAAGGCTGATGCAGAAACAAGAGGTCATTTTAGTATCCCAGAAGATGCTAAAGTCACAATTCTTAATGAAGCTAAAAAACAAGGTATAGAGGTATTACTTGTTACTTCGACTTGTAATCGTACAGAACTACACGGATTTGCTCAACACCCTTTTCAGCTGATAAAATTACTATGTGAACATACGCAAGGAACGATAGAAGAATTCGAGAAAGTGGCTTATGTACATAAAAATAGTAAGGCAGTTCATCATTTATTTAGAGTAGGGACAGGATTGGATAGTCAGATTTTGGGAGATTTTGAAATCATCAGTCAATTAAAGAAAGGGTTTAAAACCTCTAAGCAAGAAGGTATGACCAATCCATTTTTAGAGCGTTTGATCAATGCAGTTATTCAGGCAAGCAAACGCGTTAAAAATGAAACGCAAATTTCTTCAGGCGCTACTTCTGTTTCGTTTGCTTCAGTACAATATATGCTAAATAATGTACAGGATATTTCTCATAAGAAAATCTTGTTATTCGGAACGGGAAAAATCGGACGGAATACATGTGAAAACCTTATTAAACATACTAAGAATGATCATATTGTTCTGGTCAACAGAACAAAAGATAAGGCAGAAAAAATCGCTGGTAAGTTTAATCTGATCGTAAAAGATTATGAGAATCTGGAAGAAGAAGTAAATACGGCAGATATACTGATTGTTGCTACAGGAGCGCATAAACCTACCATTAGAAAAGAGATGATCAATAGAGAAAAACCACTATTGATTTTGGATTTATCGATTCCCAGAAATGTAGCTGCAGACGTAGAAGAACATGCAGCAGTTTCTCTTATCCATTTGGATTACTTGTCTAAGATGACAGATGATACGCTGGAGAAAAGAAAACAATATATTCCTCAAGCAGAGGCCATTATTGAAGAAATAAAAGAGGAATTCGATAGTTGGCTGCAAACTAGAAAATTTGCACCAACCATCAAAGCGTTAAAAAATAAACTATCCACGTTTAAGGACTCTGAAATAGAACTTCAAAGAAAGAAGATTTCTGATTTTAATGAAGAACAGGCAACGATTATTAGCGATCGAATTATCCAAAAAATCACCAATCATTTTGCTAATCATCTTAAAGATGAAAATATTTCGGCAGATGAAAGTATTGAGCTGATAAAAAAGGTATTTCAACTTCAAAAGCAATAATTTTGACAAGAACTATTCGTATCGGAACCAGAGATAGTGAACTTGCCTTATGGCAAGCGAATACTGTTAGAGAGCAGCTCGAGAAATCAGGGTATACAACCACATTAGTTCCTGTTAAGTCTACAGGAGATATTGTACTGGATAAACCCCTTTATGAATTAGGAATTACAGGTATTTTTACTAAAACATTGGATGTTGCTATGCTTAATGGGGATATTGATATTGCAGTACACTCCATGAAAGATGTGCCTACGGCCTTACCCAAAGGAATTGTCGAAGCAGCAGTGTTAAAAAGGGCTGCAACGCAAGATATTTTGGTGCATAAAGGACTGGATTTCTTAGATAATAAAGGAATAATTGCTACAGGAAGCCTTCGAAGAAAAGCACAATGGCTTCATCGATATCCTGAGCATACAGTAGTGGATCTTCGAGGAAATGTCAATACCAGAATGAAGAAGTTAGAAGACAATGATTGGAATGGTGCCATTTTTGCCGCAGCGGGTCTACAGAGAATTAATCTTACTCCTGATAATTTTATAGATTTGGACTGGATGATTCCAGCACCTGCTCAGGGAGCAATGTTAGTTGTAGCAAAAGAAGAAGATGCATTTTGTCTGGAAGCACTATCGCTTCTAAACGATAAAGAAACACAAGAATGTGTAGCTATAGAACGAGATTTTCTACGCACTTTAGAAGGAGGGTGTACCGCTCCTATTGGTGCATTAGCGAGTAAAGTAAATGATGTGGAATACCGGTTTGAAGGAGCGTTGTTTAGTCTTGACGGAACTCAAAAAATTCAGGTAGAAGAAACATTTTCTTTAGGAAAACACGAAGGCTTGGGAAAAAAACTGGCAGAGAAACTGTTGGATGAAGGAGGGAAGGAATTAATGAAAGAAATAAAAGAAATTCTTAAGAAAGATTGAATGAATACCTAAGCATATTATCTACTAAAAAGCTGAAAAAAGAACAATTACACCAGCTATTTCAGCAAAAGGTTAGGTATTCTGAATATAGTGCTATAAAAATAACGTTTATTGATTTTGAATATAGCAGTTTTGTGAAAAATGGAATTTTCACAAGTGTAAATTCGGTCAATTCCGTTTTAAAAAAAAGAATACAGGTTGAAACTGCTTTTTGTGTAGGAGAAAAAACAAAAAAAAGATTAGAAACACAGGCTATTCAGGTAGCGGTTACCGAGCGTAATGCACGAAATCTGGCAGAGAGATTGGTAGAAAAATACAGAGGAGAACAGTTTACCTTTTTTTGTGGAAAAGAAAGAAGAGATGAATTGCCGGCGATTTTGTTAGCAAATAAGGTGAAGTTTGATGAGGTGGTGACCTATACTACCAGTAAAATCATTAAGGAGTTTGATACACAATTTGATGTTGTTTTGTTTTTTAGCCCATCAGGAGTTAAGAGTTTTGTAAGAAAAAATAATCTACAGAATACCCTGGTATTTTGTATTGGCAATACCACTGCTTCGGAGGCAAAAAAACACACTGATATGGTAGTAGTAGCCAATACTCCAACAGTGGAAGGAGTACTTGATCAGGTACTTTACTTCATCAGTAATGGTGTAGATAAGTGAAAGGAATAAAAAAATAATTAATAAAATATATGCTGCATATGCAGTATCAGAAGAGAAATGATAAAGAACGATTTATTTTTAAGAGCGTTAAAGGGAGAAACAGTATCAAGACCTCCAGTATGGATGATGCGTCAGGCAGGAAGGTATTTACCTGAATTCAGAGCACTAAAAGAAAAGTATGATTTTTTTACACGATGTAGAACTCCGGAATTAGCGGCAGAGATCACGGTACAGCCTATAGATATTATTGGTCCGGATGCAGCAATTCTGTTTAGTGATATCCTGGTGATACCACAGGCAATGAACATTGAAGTAGAGATGAAAGATGGTGTCGGACCATGGTTGCCTAATCCGGTTCGTACTATGGCAGACGTAGATAAGGTAGTTGTACCGGATGTGCACGAAGAACTGGGGTATGTTTTTGACGCAATTAAGTTGACAAAAGAACAATTGGACAACAGAGTTCCTTTAATTGGTTTTGCAGGTTCTCCATGGACTATTTTATGTTATGCAGTACAAGGACAGGGATCTAAAAACTTTGATCAGGCAAAAGGATTGTGTTTTTCTCAGCCTCAAGCAGCGCATAAATTATTACAAAAAATTACAGATACTACCATAGCATATCTAAAAGCCAAAGTAGCGACAGGAGTAAATGCAGTGCAAATTTTTGATAGTTGGGGAGGAATGTTATCCCCGGTAGATTATCAAGAGTTTTCGTGGAAATACATCCAGCAGATTGTAGATGCCTTAAAAGATGAAACTGAAGTTATTGTTTTCGGAAAAGGATGTTGGTTTGCATTAAAAGAAATGGCAGAATCAGGAGCTTCAGCTATTGGAGTAGACTGGACATGCTCAGCCAGAAATGCGAGATATTTAAGTGGAGGGAATATTACACTACAAGGAAATTTTGATCCTTCGAGATTATTATCGCCTCCGGGAGAGATTAAAAAGATGGTTAAGCAGATGATTGATGCATTTGGCAAAGATCGATATATTGCTAATTTAGGACATGGTATTTTACCCAATATTCCTGTGGATAATGCCAGAGCTTTTGTAGATGCGGTCAAAGAGTATGGAACATACTAACAGATGCGAATTATAGTATAAATCGACTGTTTTTGTATCCATTTTTTAAGGGGCTTTTTTGTTTATCAATTACGAAGTAATATATGTTTAAAAACATTTTATCTGGAATTAAATCTTATTTTGGGACAGTATCGTTAATCTCAAAATTGAAATTGTGGAAGTATTTTGCAATTCCGATTTTGATCAGTTTTCTGTTGGGAGGTGTTTTTATTGCATTGGCATATTTTCTGGCTTCTCCGTTAGGAATGCTCATATCCAAAATATGGGTATGGGAATATGGAAAAGAAACATTTACTTCTATCAGTGTGTACCTGGGAGGCTTTCTTGTTATTGTAATGGGAATTGTCGTGTATAAGCATATTGTAATGGCTTTATCAGCACCATTTATGAGTCCGGTTTCTGAGAAAGTAGAACGGCATTTGGTCGGAGATATATCACATATACACAGACAGACAACCTTTAGAGCACAATTATTAAGAGGAATTAGGATCAATATAAGAAACCTGATACGAGAGCTCATTTTTATTTTACCCCTTGTTGTTTTAAGTCTGATTCCTGTGGTTGGGATAGTCGCTACAATTTTGATTTTTGTAGTACAGGCGTACTATGTTGGTTTTGGGAATATGGATTATACAATGGAACGACATTTTTCATATAAAGACAGTATCGAATTTGTCAGAAAACATAGAGGAGTAGCCATAGGAAATGGTCTTCTGTTTATGCTGATGTTATTTATTCCAGTACTGGGATTTATTTTTACATTACCCATTTCGGTGGTAGCCGCTTCTACAGAAACGGTACGGGTATTGAAAAATGAGAAAAAATTTGAAGGAACCACCTTGGAAACTAAAGAAATATGAAAGAAAAATTTTATCAATATATTCAGGAGTTACAGGATACGATAACAGCTTCTTTAGAGAAGATAGATGGGAAAGCTACCTTTAAACAAGATATTTGGGAGCGGGCAGAAGGTGGAGGAGGAAGAACAAGAGTGATAGAGAATGGAGCTGTTTTTGAGAAAGGGGGAGTGAATATTTCGGCAGTACACGGACCATTACCAAAGACAATGCAGCAGTATTTCAAGGTTGGAGATGTAGATTTTTTTGCCTGTGGGTTATCTCTGGTAATCCATCCCAAAAGTCCAATGGTACCTACAGTACATGCTAATTGGAGATATTTTGAAATGTATGACAAACAAGGAGCTATTGTCGATAGCTGGTTTGGAGGAGGGCAGGACTTAACACCTTATTATCTGTTCGAGGAAGATGCGCAACATTTTCATCAGGTGTGCAAAGATGCTTGTGATAAACATGATACTACTTTTTATCCTGCGTATAAAGAAAAATGTGATACCTATTTTTATAACGCGCATCGAGGAGAAGCAAGAGGAGTAGGAGGATTGTTTTTTGACTACTGTAAGAAAACAGAAACAAAAACAATGGAAGACTGGTATGCCTTTGTTACGGAAGTAGGAAATAGTTTTTTGCAGGCGTATTGTCCTATTGTAGAGAGAAGAAAAGAACTTCCGTTTACCCAGGAACAAATCGATTGGCAGGAGATCAGAAGAGGACGATATGTGGAGTTTAACCTTGTCCATGATAAGGGTACTTTATTCGGGTTAAAAACAAACGGACGTATCGAAAGTATCTTGATGAGTCTTCCCCCCAGAGTACAATGGCGATATGATCACCATCCCGAAGAAGGAAGTAGTGAGAATGACCTGATTTCTGTGCTAAAAGCACCGAGAACATGGGTGTAATATCATAATTATCGTTAATAAAGAGAGCTCCTGATATATTTTTGGTAACTTTATTGGTACCGCTAGAAAGAGTATAATGCCTCGAGGCTTGTCTGGAGTAGTTTACGGAGTTGATCATGCATTGAGATTGTCTGGTGGTATCCTTAAAGAATTCGGGTATGAGAACTTCTATTTTTGTTTTTCTGGCAGTAGTTATATGTGGATGCGCTATCGAGTTGCCTCCTACCACAGATAACATCAATAAAATTTTTGAATCAAAAGATTTTACTTTTGCCTTTATTAATTCAGAAGGAAACGAAAAATCCTTAAGTTTTGTCAATGATTATTTAGTCTATAAGAGTGAAGCTCCTACCTACAGAAGAGAGGTTACCTATCAGGAAGTAGTATTAATTAACCGCTTTATTCAGGAACTGTTGGATGATCATCAAAACGATATAACCTCAGATAAAAGTGCCTATTATAAGGTATATAATACAGCTTATAAAATAAGGATGTACCCAAAACAGCTAGGTGAAGAAAGGTTCATGGAGCTGCTTTCATTTTTAAAATTAGTGGACTGAATCTTTCGTAGCGATAAATCGAGCTGTAAAATCACGGTTTTCTGCTGTCAGATTAAAAAAAGTTTCTTGTATTGGCTTCTGTGGCTACTCTTATGGATCAATTCAATAAAGGAAGATTCTCTCTCTAAATAGTTATCTAAGCTTAGATGAATAACTACGAAATCGACTATGGTATTGTATTTGGTATGATTGGAAAAAAGCAAGAATACAACAAATAATTGTTTTTTTTAAATCAGTAAGTTATGCTCGTTTAGGAAAAAATATAAGGATAGGTCCAAAAATATTTTGGTTGTGCAATAGTTATCGTTGTTAGACTATGCTTTTTCTTTAAGTAAAAGGTCGAATAATTTGGATGAATGATTCTCTTTTCTCAATTCAATGGTTTTTTTTGCATGATTTAATGATTCTAAAATGCCTTTAGAAAAAAACCTAGCATTGTTATAAAACTCTTTCGTCGCTATATCAGTTGTTTTTAAGTCAGCTGTTAGATAGATTTTACTTTTTCCACTATCTACACTGTTTTTTTTATGCTTATTAATCCATTCTGAATCATCACTTATAAAGTATTTAGATTTTTTCCCATTTTTAATATTTAAAATAATAAAATATACCATTTCATTTATGATACCATTTTTTACAGTTCCAAATAATATACCATTCCTAAATTCAAATTTTTCCCACATTATTCTCACAAACCTTAAATAATGAGAAATTCCAATGTTCTTATTAAGTTTTATTTTTTCGAATAAATCATTAATAAATGGAATAATAATTTCGAATTCCATAAAGTCAGGGTCAAGTTCATGAACCAATTTATAGACATTGTCTTCTCTAATATTTGATTGGTATTTTTTTAATAAGGTTTTTTTAGTTTCTGTTTGGGACTCTACGATAAATTTTGCTGTAAAATATTCTTGAAAGGAACGATGAGTAAAATAAATAAAAAGCCCATCTTCTACCAGTAAACATACAGATTGTAGTAAATCAGTCAGGTAGCTTGAAGAATTAAAATCATAACATGATAGCTCTTTAGCTTGATCAATAAATTCTAAAGCTTCAATCCTGGTTAGTTTAAATTTTCTTTGTTCATATGTTAAAACACAAAAAATAGATAGGATTTTTGAAAATTCTTGAATGTCTAATTCGGTTTCTCTTTTCCTATTGAACGCTCCTTTTAAAGCATCATGTCTTTGAAATAAAGCTTCAAAAGCTTGGTTATAAAACACACTAAGTTTATTAGGGATATCAGCGCTATAACCATATGTAATTAGCATTATTGATAACAATAAAGGATTAGAAAGAAAGGATTTGTGTTTCTCAAATAAATTGTTTTTTAAATCGGAAATAAACTTTTCTTTAATGATCTTATCGGCAGGTAACTTTTTGATTAAATTGATACTTTTTTCAAGAGATAAAGGTTCAATGTTAAAAATTGAAAAGGTTGTTAATTCAGAAATATTTAAATCAGGTCTTGTAGAAAGTATAATGCTACAATTTGAATAGCCTTTTGTTAAATCATCAACTTCTTTTAAAAGATATTTTCTTTTTTCAGGAAAGACTTCGTCTAGACCATCTAAAAAAAAGATATAATGCCCTTTCTTCATTGATTTATTCAGAAAGGTTTTATCAAAATCTAATCCGAATGTATTAAATGTGTGATTAATAAAATCTTTTAAAGTTAAATCTTTAGAGTTAAGATCACGTAATTCAATAAAAACGGGTATTTGCTTTTTTGCAGAAAAAGAATTAACAAATAGATGTTTTAACATAATTGATTTTCCAGCTCCTCCAGTACCAGCAATTATTATGTTTTTATTTGCATCTAATAAAGCTTTTATATTTGCTGATTTTATTAATACATCATTGCACTTTAAACCTAATGGAACATAAAAAGTGTTTAGATTTACATTTGAATCCCTGTAAAAGAAAGTCTTAGATTTACCATATCTTGAGAAGGATTCATCAAGGAATTTTTTATAACCAGTCTTTAATGTTAGTTGAATTTTTTCTTTAGTACCTTGAATTAAATTTTCACTAATTTTTGTTAAATCATTGACTTTTAAATTTAAAAACTCAGCGATGATTTTATTTGGGTCTATTTCTTCTGTCATTCTTTTCTTAAATTTAGTCTTACAATCAGATATAGTTCCTTAGTAATTATATATCTATTGTAAATAATAACTATTGTTTTATCAGTCAATGATAGAGATAAAAAATAAAAATGCTTTGCGGATTTCCGTAAGGCAGAAAAAATAAAAAACTATATAAGGTATTATCTTTTCTGTTGTATTTCCAGAAACAGGTCATTTGGCAATGAGGGTGATCGCTCCTATAGAAGCAGGATAGAACAAGAAGACGAACACGTTCTTTATGGGGTATAGCCATCTATAGGGGCTCGATCGTATACCTTCCCCTTAGATCCCCTTGTAAGACTTGTTCGAAGCGTTCATTTAATGCTTGTCTATCCACAGTTTTGGGGAGCAACCCCTTAATGAAAGCCCTTCTTTCTATTATTTTGGGTAAACAGCTATTAACAGAAAGGCTCAGAATCCGTTTCGGAAGCCTTTGAAGTATTAATTTAATGTTTCGAAATACTTTTTGCTGGGCTAGACTCCATGCCTAGAGGGGGTCGCCCCCTTGTTTATTGTATACAGCTGTGGAGAGGGTGTTTTTGTAGACATTATCAATATCTAACTGATGAAATAGGGGTGTTTGATGAAATTAATACCTGTTGATCGGGTAATTGTACGATAAAAAAATAAGCCCTGTAAGCTGAAGAAAAGAATGAGGAATAGCGATATATTATTCCTCACTTTTTATCGGTACTGCCAAAGGACTTGCTTCGAGGTGGTTTACTTAATCCAGAACTTTAAAAGCTTTGATCGCAGTATTTGGTTCTATAATATTATATCCTTCCCAAAACTCAGGCGTATATTTTGATAAATACGTAGGTTTGCTATTCTTGTTTTCTTTATGAGTATCATAAGTAGCTTGATCGATGTTCTCAGAATTAAAGACGACAAGCTCTGATTTATATATGGTAGACATAACCATGTCAATCCCTAATGATAATTCGTTCTGTTTTCTTTTTCCTGAGACGAACTTGTTCTTTTCGATGATTTTTAAAGGACGGTTTACACCAAACTTTTCTCCGGTAATCTTTTCCATAAAACGAAGATCGTATTTTTGGTTTGCATTCTTTGAAAACAGTAACTTCCCTTTATAGGTAGTTTCCTGAAACATAAGTCCCAATAGTTTAAAGCTTTTTAATAATCGGGTGTTTTCATAATCGATACGAACCACCGCAAAATCTTCTGTGTTAATATATAACGTTCCTTTAAAATCTCCCCTCCTTTTAGGGGTGAATTCGATAATATATACACTGTTATCGTCTATATAGGTATAGTCCTTTAAGGAGAAATGATACCTTCCCGGTTTTTCTAAAATATTTAGTTTGGATGCTCCGTGAATAAACAGCTTAGAGAAGAGTTGATTGATGTTGCTTTTACTGGAAATAAAAAAGCCATTATTTTTATTTGGGGAATCGATAGCTTCTTTAACCGCAGCGGCTTCTTTCTCATGCTCTATAATTGAGTCTACCTGGACTTTCTGACTAAAGATCCCGGATTTAAATTTTAAATAAGAGTCTTTTTTTACATTGTTTTTAAAGATGGTTTCTATCTTTTTGCCCATCTCTTCCAACGACCCGGTATTGTTTTTATCATATAGTTCTGCTGCTTTGATGATGGATAGTTTTTGTGTATTCTTATTGCCGTATAAATCCCCTAAAATTTCTGTGTAATACGATGTTTTTTGTGGGATGGTGGTAATTACACTATCCACAAATGCTTTATTAAACTCTTCTATGGTTGATTTTTTGAAGTCGACATCTAATTTACTCAGGTTTGTAAAATCGGAGTTTCTTAAAAACAATCTTTTGTGAGTAAGCGACGTATTGTAATTTTCTTGTAGTCGTTCTGTTGTTTTTTCTATGATTTCCGCTGCGCTTAGATGTTTGTTAGAGATAAATACACGGCTGAGTTCAATCGTTTTTGGAGCTATGGCAATAATACTGTCGATTGGAATGTGAAAAGCGACAGCCGTTTTTTCGTATCCCATAGAAGAGATGTAAATCGAATCTTGGGGAGTGTGCTTTTTAGAGATCGTATAACTAAACATGCCTTCTTCATTAGTAATCACTCCTTCATTAGGAAAAAACTCAATAGTAGCATATGGAATTGGGGCTCCTGTTTTTTGGTCAATTACTCTCGAGGTAATTGTCTGAGAAAAAGAGATAGTAGACAAGAAGAGGAATAATATTAGTAAGGAACCCGTAATTTTTTTCATAATGGATGGTATTTTGATTGATGATGATATACAGAAGACTGATTGGGAATGAATTTGTTACATGAAGCCTGGTATAAAAATGTCATAAATAGAAAATCACGACTAAAACAGCGCTTTTTAATCGTGATTCTCAAGAGACAACTATTCAATAAGGGATTCCCTTATTATGAGATAGTGTTTGTCTGTAAGTTAGTATAAAAAATTATAATTCATCAACATTTTTTAGATTATCTCCTGATGTTCTGTCAATGAGTTTATTATAAGGGTCAATGCCTGCTTTTACCGGTTTTTTATCAGTGATAATTGTAAAGGTGTTTTCTCCGGGAGACAGCCATTTTCTATTCAGATAATACGGGTTTTTAATAGGCACATCTTCTGCATCGGTGATATCCTCTCCAAAAAGACCAATCTCTATATAGTTGGTGTTTGTGTCTGTTTTTATTTCTTTACCACTATCGCTGTAGTATGTTTTTTTAGAATCGACGGTAAAGGTGGTTTCATAGGTGTCGTCTTCCAGCTTTTTAGTAGTCGCTTTAGTAACCCTGTTTTCGTATAAAACAATCTCTTTGAATCCGTCATCTACTGCATATTTTAGAGAGTCAGGTGTGATGTCTCTGATGGCGTGATAAAGATTTTCAGAGGTTGGGTATACCCCTTTTTCAAAATACTTGTATTCCATAAGAAAAGATTGCAGTGCCTGATTCATTTTTTCTTCTCCAATCAAGTCCTGTAATTCGTACATAATCATAGATCCTTTTCTATACCAGATATGTTGACCGATTTCTACATTGAGAAGAGATCGTTCGGGTTTAAGACTGAAACTTCGGCTTCTTAGGTAACTATCAAGAGAGTATTTGAGAAAATTTTTGATTCCGTGTTCTCCATATTCATGTTTCATTGTCATGAGCGAAGTATATTCTGCCAGTGTTTCTGAGATAATATTAGCTCCAGAGGTTTTACTGGGAGTAACAATATGCCCCCACCATTGATGTGCAACTTCATGAGTAGTTACCCGGAATGCATAATTAAAATCTTCTGCCTTGTCAAAATCAGCTACAAACCCAAAATCTTCTGAGTAAGGAATAGTAGTAGCAAAAGATTGTGCAAAAGTAGCATAGGCAGGAAACTCTACAATTCGAATCACAGAATTAGGATATTCATAAAAGTTTTTAGAACAGTAGTCCAGAGCTGCCTTGACTCCATTAATAAAATGCTTCAGATTTCTTTTGTGTTTTGGAGAGTGATAGATCTCAATAGCCACTTCTTTTCCTTTGGGGGATATCCAATTAGCCTTTTCGGTATCATAAGAAGCAGATACGACATTAAAGAATAAATCGGTAGGAGACTCTAACTGATATTGATAATACGCTCGTTCGTCTTTTGTCCATTGTTTTTTTAAAATTCCGGGAGCAATAGCAATCTGATCCTTAACCGTACTAATGGTTGCTTCGAAATTTAGATAATTAGCATCTTCATTAAACAAATTCTTTTTTAGAGCAGCAGAATCTGTTCTGGGAGGAAACAGATACTCTAGTTTTTCCAGTCCGTGTTTTCTTCTGATTCCATTGTCTACCAGGCTTCTTTCATAGTAGAATCTAGGGAAAATAGAACTGTTTATAAAGGAGCCATTGTATAGAATTTCTTTTTCCAGTTGATTAGCAAATCCTTTAGCTTCAGAGGAAACTTCTACCACTAAAGAAGCTCTGGTGCCAGGAAGTAGTGGTTTGGGTAATTTATATATGGAAACTCTATAAACACTATCTTGTATTGCAGGGGATAGTACCGTATTGTTATATGTTACTTTGGTCAGTTTGGTATTTGCCCCCGGATAGGTGATTTCCATAAACAGTGTATCAATGGGGGTAGGATAATTATTGGTGATTGTATATATCCCTTTTGCCGCAACACTTCTTTTTTTTGGGAAAAGATCAATAGTCACTTTTAAATCCGTAACCTGAGGATGTGCTTTATCCAGGTATTTTGAGTATTTTTTCTCAGCTTCTACCTGAACTAAATTATTGTATTCTTCTCCGTGAATCTTATTGAGAACTTTTAGGTTGTAATAGCAAAAACCTGTAATGGCAATAAAAGAAATTAATGCCAGACATAGACCTAAACCAGTTTGTATCGAAAACCGGTTTTTCGCTAGCGTTAAACGTTCTTTTCCGGAAGAAAAGAAACCACGAGTCCAAAACAACTTTCCTATGATGACTAACAATAAAGTTAGGGATAGCCAATATGCATTCATCCACATAGTGCCTTTTAAGTAATGACCAAAACCATTCAAGTCGCTGACAAAGCTGGGGGTGGTATTCCCAAATAGTAATAAAGGGTTGTTGCTTTTAAAACCAAGAGAAACCAACATTGGTAGTCCAATATAGATGGCAATGATGATAAAGTGACCTAAAAATTTATTGTTTACAATAACATGAATAAAAAATGCTAAAAAAAGTGTAATGAGATAGGCAGGGAGAACGGATGTGAAATAAAAGGTAAAATACATTCCCAGTTCATACTTGGTGTATCCTAAGAAAGTCTGATAGAGCAACCCTAATAAAATATTAGCAAAGACTAGTAAAACAGCAATACCTGATAGGGAAAGGATCTTGGAAAGATAAAGACTGGTGTTTTTGATAGGTAACGCATCATAAAAAACAAATGTTTTGTTTTTTCGGGTTCGGTGAACTGCTTCTCCTGCATAAATGATCAATATAACAATAGCTAATAAAGTGACACCTCCCGAAAGCTTTTCTACCATAAATCTGGTCAGGGGTAGATTTGGTGTTTCGTAGGTTTTATTGGATAAATAGGTAGTGAAAATTGCAATAATTCCCCCGATAATTAAAAGAATGCTGAAAATAGGATCTTTAACAATTGATAAAAACTCTATTTTGGTTAATGATACTAAGTTATTGATGTTTGTTTTCTTATCAAATTTTTGAGTAGGAATGAGTGTCCCGGAAGAGACAAAAGCATCCGTATCGGTTTTTTGCTTTTTGCTTTTGGATAACAGAAAGCTTTTGTAATTAAAGCGAAAAAGAGTGAGAAAAAACAAACCGAATGCAATGCCAAGCCAGATAAGTCTGTTTAGTAAAAACTTTCCGTATATCGGAAGTTGATTTGAATTAAGTTCATTGATGGACCAGTATTTTTTTACAAACCGAAAAGCTCTTCCGCCAAAAGGATCTAAGTATACGCTGAGCCATTGATTATCGAATGAATTCAGGATATTTCCAGAAATGCTGTAGAGAATGAATAGTAAGATCCCCCCGAGATAAATAATAGGCATCTTCTTGAAAAATGCCATCAGGCAAAAGAAAAGAGCCCCTACGAGTAAGGCATTTATTTGCAGAATAAAGAAGAAGGGCAATAGGTAAGAAGAAGGATGAAAAGACATAAAAGTACCGTAATCAGGTCTATCTAAAAAGATACTAATCCCAAAACCAATAAGTACTCCTAATGTGGTGCATATATTTAATAAGGATGCGATAGCAAAACTTCCTAGAAAACGACCTAATACATAGGATTTTTGAGAAATAGGGAAAGTGAAATAGGTCTGTGCAGTATGGTGTTCTTTATCCCGAAAAATAGGAACCCCCATGATAGCGGCATAAAAGAAAATAGAAAGGATCGATATAATAGTAATGATATCTATGATATTGTTAGGGCTGTTGGTGAATTCTGCGGTCACGGATTTTTGAAGCACAGCAGCCAGTATTCCCATACCAAGGCATAGTGTTACATAGATCCAGGTGACAGGCCTTCTCAGTCTATATTGCAGTTCGAATAAGAATATTTCTTTCATCAGTTTTTTATTTATAAAGCAGTTGGGTGCTTTTCACGAAATGTCATGTTTGATAGAAAAATAGATGTTTATACATCTGTTTTTTCTGAAATGATTACAGCGTTAGAGGTGCTTTTTTAGGGCGGGAGATACTATAAAAATAGAAATCTTCGAGGTCATTGGCTATCGGGAGAAACCCTTCACCTGGAGGAGTCTCACTAAAGATGTTGATATTTAATTTTCCAGCCCTTAGGTAATTGGTCAAAACATTATAATGGGCTTCATAATCAGCTAATGCTGATTTTTCAATGCTTTTAGAATAGACTTTTTGATTTAGTGTGTCAGAAAGTTCCTGAGGTTTTCCCTTTACTAAAATTTTCCCTTCATTAAAGACAGCCATCTCATGGCATAAGTTAATAACATCATCTACAATGTGCGTACTGAGAATTACCACAGCATTTTCTCCTAATTCGCTCAATAAATTATGAAAACGGTTTCTTTCCATCGGATCAAGCCCTGCAGTAGGTTCATCTACAATAATCAACTGAGGGTTTCCTATTATTGCCTGTGCAATCCCAAAACGTTGTCGCATCCCTCCGGAAAAATCCCCGAGGTTTCTGTTTCTGAATTTGTATAAGTTTACTTTATTAAGAAGTTCCAGTACATATTCTTTTCGTTCTTTGGTATTCGTAATTCCTTTTACTTTTGCAATATGAGTTAACATCATTTCTGCGGTTACTTTGGGGTATACCCCAAAATCCTGAGGGAGATATCCTAAAATTTTTCTGAGCTCCTCCGGTTGTTTAAAAACGTCAATGTCGTTAAAAGTTATAGCTCCGCTATCAGCTAATTGCAAGGTAGCAATCGTTTTCATTAAAGTAGATTTTCCTGCCCCATTAGGACCGAGAAGACCAAACATTCCTTTCTCTAAGGTGATACTCACATTATTTAATGCTTGTGTCCCGTTGGCATATGTCTTATTTAGGTTTTTAATCGTAAGCATACAATTCTTTTTATGAATCAATTTATGAATTGGACGCTATTTTTGATGTTATGTTACAGCAGGTGTTTTTCAGACTGTTAAAAGAGGAGAAAACTAAGGAGGAGAAATAGAGACGATAGGAGATATATTGGTATCTTTGCTAGATCAAAATATAGTAGGAATTCATGCAACAAATTCGAAGAAACAGAAGATTGAGAACGAACGAGGCGATTCGATCTTTAGTAAGAGAGCAACATATTACACCGAATGATTTTTTAGTTCCCCTTTTTGTCGTAGAAGGGAAAAATGTTAGAGAAGAAATTCCGTCTATGCCGAATTATTACAGGTATAGCTTAGATATTTTAGAAAAAGAAGTAAAAGAATTATGGGCGCTGGGGTTGAAAGCTGTATTGTTGTTTGTAAAAGTGCCGGATCATCTCAAAGATAACCAGGGGACAGAAGCTGTTAATCCTGATGGATTGATGCAACAAGCCATAAAAACCGTTAAAAATGCTACGCCCGATATGCTGGTTATGACAGATGTAGCATTGGATCCATACTCCTCTTACGGACATGATGGGATAGTTGAAGAAGGATATATAGTGAATGATAAGACATGCGGTGTTTTAGCAAAAATGGCATTGTCTCATGCGCAGGCAGGAGCAGATTTTGTCGCACCCAGTGATATGATGGACGGTAGAATTCTCGCAATGAGAACCTTGTTAGAAAAAGAAGGTTTTTTTAATACGGGAATTATGAGTTATAGTGCTAAGTATGCCTCCGCATTCTATGGTCCATTTAGAGATGCACTGGATTCTGCTCCCGGTTTTGGAGATAAGAAAACATATCAGATGGATTTTTCCAATAGAGAGGAGGCGATAAAAGAAACGTTGATGGATATTGATGAAGGAGCTGATATTGTAATGGTAAAACCAGGATTATGTTATCTGGATATTGTCAGAGATGTGAGAGATGTGGTTGATGTCCCTGTAGCGGTATATCAAGTTAGTGGTGAATATGCAATGATCAAAGCAGCTGCCGAAAAAGGATGGTTGGATCATGATGCTGTCATGATGGAACAATTGATAGCTATGAAGAGGGCAGGAGCATCTGTAATAGCGAGTTACTTTGCAAAAGATGCGGTAAAACTTATCGGATAATAAGCAAGAAGAAGCATTCTTAAGAAGTGACAGAAGGCAACTGCCTCAGGGCAAAGCCTGCAAAGTATTCAAAAGAAACTACTATAAAATTGTAAGACAGAAGTGTCAGAGCGTTTAAACCTACTTTAGTAAGTTAAATAAGGGATCGTTTTTATTCCTTTTTGTGTGCTTTAATAAGACTAAGAATTCATGGCAGAATTATTCAAAAACATATACAACCTCTCTTTTTTTAATAAGATAATTCCTTATGTAAAAAAAGTGGTCCCGTATTTTGAAGCTGAAGAGTTTATCCGAAAAATAGTTGATAAAGATTGGGAAAAGAAAGAGCTGAAGCAACGAATGCGTCATATAACAGAAGTGCTACATAGCTGTCTTAAAGGGACATTTTCTGATCAGGTTGCTGTAATTACAGATGTTATTGATATGCTGGAAAAAGAGGGGATTAGAGAAGAAAGTATAGAATTCATGTTTTTTCCAGATTTTATAGAAATGTATGGGATATCACAATATGAAATATCGATAAAAGCCATTGAAAGAATTACACAGTTTACCAGTTGTGAATTTGCAATTCGTCCGTTTATTATCAAATATCCCGAAAAGACGATTTCTCAGATGCTACTCTGGTCAACACATACACATCCTATGGTAAGGAGGTTAGCAACAGAAGGTTGCCGTCCCCGCTTGCCTTGGGCGATGGCATTACCAGAACTCAAAAAGAATCCAGCGCCAATTCTCGCTATTTTAGAACAATTAAAAACGGATGAATCAGCATCTGTACGGAGAAGTGTAGCCAATAACCTTAATGATATTTCCAAGGATAATCCCGAGATCGTTATTGATCTGGTTCAAAAGTGGAAAGGAATCTCTAAAGAGGTGGATTGGGTAGTGAAACATGCCTCCAGAACATTGTTGAAAGCAGGAAATACAAAGGTATTACAGTTATTTGGTTTTGGAGCGGTAGATATGATAACAATCAGTGATTTTACGATACACACGCCAACGGTGATTATCGGGGATGCACTCCGTTTTTCATTTTTAGTAAAGAATACCAGCTCCCATGCTATAAAAATCAGGGTAGAATACGGGCTTTACTATATGAAGGCGAATGGGCAACTGGCAAAAAAAGTGTTTAAGATCAGTGAAAAATCATATGCAGGAAACTCGGTAACTCCTATTAGTAGAAAACAATCCTTTAAGATCATTACTACGAGAAAATTCTATGTGGGAAAGCATAAGATTTCTTTGATTTTAAACGGAAAAGAACAAGAAGCACATGAGTTTTTGTTAGTAAAATAAAACCAATGATTGGAAATAAATAATTGACTTGGTTATGGTTTTCCGTAAAATTTAGAATCTTAATTCCTTTAGTTTCGAGAGTGATAAACTCTTAAAACTAAAAGGAAGCATTGAAAAAAATTAGTACAGTTGGAATCATCGGTCTTGGTGCAGTAGGTTGTGGCATCGGTTACTTTATTCAAAAATCAGGAAAACAAGTAATCGCTTTTAAGAATAAAAGCAAACAAGAAAGCGTAAATAAGTCAGGGATTTTTAGAGAAAACATAAAAATCCGAAACAGTGCAAAAAATATAAACGTACCTCCAAAAGATGTATTTAAACCAGAAATAACATATTCTTTAGATGATCTCATAAAGAAAGCAGACCTTATTTTGTATTGTGGGTTATTTCCTGAATATGATAATGTCTATCAATTAAACTATGAACAAAAAGAATATATAAAAGATAAAAAGATTCCTTTTTTGATTTTTCCGGGAGTGTTTGGGGCAAATTGGATGATGTCTTCTGATGATTTTTTTTCGGGGATAGTAGCTTATTCTCCTGTGTTCTCTACGAGAGAAAAAGAACAATACGGGAAAGAGGAGATCATCAATATAAAAGGGGTAAAAAGTGCTATACCATTAGCTTATGAAGATCAAAATCTTAGACGTATTCTGATACACTTTTTTAATGAGGTATGTGGATTTAATAAGGATACAGACACATTTGTAGATGGAGGGAGACCTCTATTCGCATCTTTAGGTTCTCCAATTGCAGCAATCAATGGAGCAGCCATATGTGATAATGGAGAGCAATTGTTAGCAGCAAAAGGAAATAAAATAAAAGTAGCGCTTTACGCCTTGCGTCACCAATATGCAATACTATTTGAAGAAGTGTTCAATGAACAGTTAAAAATTGGAATGGTGTTGGGGGCTGATAAAAAAATTCCAACTATTAAAGATTGGCTAAGGAATAGATTACAAAAAGTAAGAAATGGGACAATATCAGAAATGCTTTTCGAAATCTATAAAAATCAATATGTAACGATTTCTGAAAATGATAGAAGAATAAAAGAAACAGGAAGAACATTGCTCTTTTTCAAAACATTTGCAGAGGAAATAGGAGAAAGTGTCCCTGCTGTATGTCAGTTACTTGATGAGGTGAATTTGTTAAAAAAAAGACTAGGAAAATTACCATGCAACCCCAAACAGGAACAAGGTATTATTAAAGCTGCAAAGGAATATGCACGCTGGGCGCAAAGAAAAATGAGAAGTAAAGACAAGAGAAAAGAGGTGTTGTCTCCTTCTGTTTTTTGAGTATATTGTGCGACCTAGAAACTAATAAAAAAACGATGGATCACTCATTGAAATCGGAGCGAATTTTGACATTGCGAATAGACGCAAAAGATCTGTGGAAGGTGCTAACAGAATCAACATATACGAAACAATATATGCTTAATTGTGCTGTAACTTCCAATTGGGAAGCAGGAGATACGATTGTTTGGGAAGGAACCTATGAAGGGTATGAAGCTTTTCAAAAAGGTAAAGTAATCGAAATAATTCCTTATGAAAAGATAAAATATTCCACTTTTGATCCTAATTTCGGTCTGGAAGATATCCCGAAGAACTATATCCATGTGAGTTATCTGATATCTAGTGAAAATGATAAAACAATATTAAAAATTATCAACGAGACTTTTGATGGGAATTATGATCGGTTACACCATATCAATCAAGGATGGGAAATGGTCTCTGATAAGATAAAAAAGGTAGTGGAAACACTATAGGTTTTCTTTGTTGACGAGAGTGAGCATGAGGACTTTTTCTATGAATCGAAAACGTAAAACATACTTATATGTGCATGAAAACTGTATTGATTTGCTGGTTGATACCTGTATGGGTTTTTAGTCAAAAAGTGTCACTGGATGTATTTGAAAATTTAGTGAATAAAACATGGGTGGCCGAAGGAACCTGGGGAGATGGGAGTAACTTTAAACAGGAGTTAATCTTTTCATATGATTTGAATGGAACTATAATTACTGCAGATAGTTATGGTTTTGTAGATAAAGATCAAAAAGAATGGGGTAAACGTGCTCATGGAGTGCGACAGGTAGATGTAGCTTCAAATACCTTGGTTTTCTGGGAGTTTGATGTGTTTGGTAATATGACTACAGGGACAATGTATAGCAAGGGGAAAGATATCTATTACCAATATCGCTATGGTGAAGTGTTGCTTACGGATATGTGGAAGTATGTAAATGATGCTACTTACTCTTTTATTGTAGGGGAATTAATAGATGGAGAGTGGAAGAAAAAGTACTTGGAAACGACCTTTACGGTAAGTACGCAAGAAAAATAAAAACAGGGAGCATAGAAAACTCCCTGCGATCTTGATTTAAAAGAAATGTAGACGTAATTGCATTACGTTTAATAGCGAAATGAATATTTTGTAAATACTGGGAAATGATCCGATAAATCTTCACCGTTTTTCATAGGTCTCAATACCTTCATTTCAGGAGGTGTTACAGGAGATTTGTGTTCTGTACTATGTAAGATGTAATCTAAAGAATCATTGTAGTTCGGATAATTTTTAACAACGATTGTATTTTGATTCGAATAGGTCCCCATTTCTGTAGAAGGATTGAATGTGTAATTAATTTCAGCATGTAGAATATGCTTCATTTGAGCATAATCAGAGGGGTTTGTGTATTCGACATTCATATCCCCTGCATAGATAAGAGGTTCATTTTTTGAAATAGAAAAGCCAGTGATCCAGTTTTTTATTTCCCGAAGTTGACGCAGTCGTACGCTACTTCCGTTATAAGCATTATGATCCGCCTGAAGATGTGTTCCTACGATGTTGTATATGTAGTTGTCTTTTTTGATTTTTACAAAAGCAGCTCCTTTGTTTGCATAATAATCTGGAGTTCCATATCCCGAATGCTCGAAAACCAGCTGATGTTTTTCTAAAATAGGATATTTGCTGTATATGGTTACTCCTCCGTTGACAACAAACGGGCTGTTAGAGCAGTTGCCGCTGATTGAGTTCCAGTAGTTTCCCGCATAGCAAAATTGACCTACCAGACGGGTGTTATATGGATAATAACGTGATAGTTTATCTAGTAAATAGGTTTCTGCTTGTTGGTTAAAGCCTTCCTGAAAAACAATAACATCAATAGAATTGCGCATGCTTTTTAGGTATTCCAGTTGGGCAATGGCACGTTCTTTTTCTTTGTAATGACTAACCGAAGCAATACCAGGTAGATGAAAAATATTATAGCTCATTACGTGCAATGATTTTTGTATAAAAGGAACTTTAGAAGAACTCTCTTGTATCGTGTTTTGTAGCGTGGTATCATCATCTTTAGAACAGGAAACTAAAAATATAGAACAGAAAAATAAGGGGATAAGTACTCGAAATTTCATGGTTTGCGTTTTTTATTGTTTGTGAAACAAAAGTAGAAGGGAGATGCTATCTGCTGATTACTAAAAAGCTACTATTGTATTAAGAGTAGTGGTCGTATTTTAAATAAAAAATACTTGGTACGTAAATTCCCTCAGAATGAGATGTACGCAGCATTAAGAGGAGATCAGTACTGATTTTGAGACAAATTTTGGAATACTTAACCTCTGATATTTTTCATATAAGGATTGAGGTCAAAATAGATAGAATAGAGGTTTTTTGCAGATTAGATAAGGAACTTTGTGATAAAGTCTATATATTTAAGATCCAGCAATAAACAAAGAAACCAGATTCCTTTTATTGTTTCTCCATAGAAATCAAAGAGGACTAAGATATCGTTTTTATGAAGAGCTTTTTCTGATGGAAGGTTGAAAAAGTATACAAATGAAGACAATTAATGTTAGAGATGGGTGGCAAGGCAATTTTCTGTGGGAAATAAATTTTTGAGAACGATTAAAACCTATGAAAAAAGACGAGTTAACCGTAGAAGAATGGGGAATGTTATTTCCGGTGATAATAAGACCACATAAAAAAGAATGGAATACAAATTTCTTGCAAGAGAAGAAGTTGTTAGAAAAAATACTTCCAGATCATACAATCAAACGCATAGAGCATTGCGGAAGTACTTCTATAGATGGGGTTTGTTCTAAGGATGTCATTGATGTAATTATTGGAATCCCAGAGGAAAAGGTGTTTGATCCAGAAGTTATATCGCAAATGAAGAAATACGGGTATCGGTATTTTAAGCAAGAAAAAAGTCATCCTCATTATATGATTTTTGTAAAGGGATTTGAATGTGGAGAAGGAGCAGAACAGCGGTTTTTTATTCATATGACGACCTTGAGTCACGAAGAAATCTGGGAACGCATTTTTTTTAGAGATTATCTGAGAACACATCCTGATATAGCAGAAGAATATGGAAGGTTAAAAGTCGAATTGGCAACTAAATTTGCTACTGATAGGATTTCATATAGAAAAGCAAAAACAGCATTTGTAATGAAGATAACCCACAAAGCAAAAACAGCATCTAAATGGTAACTTTTGTTGAGACAATTGTACAAGGCGCTATATAGAAGAACATTTTAATTTCAAGGGGAAACCCCAGGGTGTTTCAATCTCGATTATCAAGTAAAAAAAGGATCAGGAGTTCTTAATCCTGAAAATACAGACCAAAATGCGTACCTTAGCAAAAACAATTTTTGGAACACATTTTATGACACTTTTACTAGTATACGGGCTACTATCTATTTTCTTTTCTTTTTTATGTTCAATCCTTGAGGCTGTTTTGCTAAGTGTGACCTCCACATTTATCAATGTAAAGAAAAAAGAAGGGAAATCGTATGCCACAAAATTAGAAGACCTGAAAAAAGACGTTGATAAACCGTTAATTGCTATATTGACAATCAATACACTAGCACATACAGTAGGAGCTATTTTGGTTGGAGTGGAAGCAAAGAAAGCTTTTGGAGATGAAGGAAATGGAGTCTTGATAGTGTCGGTTGTTATGACTATTTTGATTCTGGTATTATCAGAAATTATTCCCAAAACAATAGGAGCTACTTATTGGAAACAACTATCTGGATTTACAGCAACCGTATTGCAAATTTTTATAGTTGTACTACAATGGACCGGGATTTTATGGATTCTGAGATTGGCAACTAAGCTAGTTGGGAAAAAAGGGCATCATGGTTCTATTTTGAGTAGGGAAGATTTTTCTGCAATGGCGGATATTGCCAGAGAAGAAGGAGTGTTTGAAGATTCGGAGTCGACAGTGATTAAAAACTTGCTAACCTTTAAGGAAGTAATGACGAAAGATGTGATGACCCCCAGAACTGTGATGAAAATTGCATCAGAAGATACTACAGTAAAAGAATTCTTTGATAAAAACGCACAACTTAGGTTTTCCAGAATACCGATATATAAAGATGATTCGGATAATATTACAGGAGTTGTTCTGAAAGATGAAGTGTTTAGAGAGATGGCCAATAACAATGGGAATATCCGATTAACTGATATAAAAAGACCAATCTTATATACTCATAGAAATGTTCCAATTCCTGAATTGTTTAACACTTTTATAGAGAAAAAAAACCATATTGCTTTAGTTGTTGATGAATATGGATCCGTAAGTGGTCTGGTAACTATGGAAGATGTTATAGAAACCCTGTTAGGATTAGAAATTATTGATGAAAGTGATGCAGAAAAAGACATGCAGGATCTGGCAAGAAAAAACTGGGAAAAACGAGCAAAACAAATGGGGCTGATTAATGATAAACCAGATTCGTAATGCATTCAATTGTAATAGAAACCCCCTTAGGCAAAGCAATTATCTCTGGAGATGATATGGGAGTTTGCGAAATTACAGTTACTAAAGAGACAGATATAGAACAATCAGCAGCAATACCTTCGTGTCTTCAGGAAGCTGCAGATCAGTTAAGTGCTTATTTCGAAGGGAAACGAACAACATTTGACTTGGAATTAAATCCCAAAGGAACGGTATTTCAAAAAAAAGTCTGGAAAATGTTATTGGAGATCCCATATGGGAAAACCTGGAGCTATATGGATATGGCGAAGAAAATGGGAGATCCTAAAACAATTCGGGCAGTGGCTACTGCGAATGGAAAAAACCCATTGTGGATCGTTGTACCGTGTCATCGTGTTATAGGAAGTGATGGATCCCTTACAGGTTATGCAGGAGGTTTATGGCGAAAAAAATGGCTATTGGATCATGAAAATCCTGTGAAACAACAATCTTTATTCTAGGGTACAATCTCAGGGATTAAATTTATAAATTAGTAGAGCTGTTCTTATCAGTACATAAGGAGTGCGCCGTTAGCTAATAATAAGCTCATTTATAAATATAAAAGCATGAAATACATCAAACGATTTTTTAAAGGTCTTCTGTTACTTTTAGGGTTGATTATACTCCTATTGTATATTTTTGACTACGATTATATTTTAAAAGGAGTCAGGGTTGTGTATCTCAAAGGATATACCTCTGCTTATATAGATGATTATCCCAGTTTTGATAATAGAACAATAAAAAAAGGAGAGACAGTTATTGCCTGGAAACAACACCCGGGATATAATACAGCTACCGCTACGGATAAGCTAATTGCTACAAACGAAAAATACGGAACGGTTGCTTATCTCATCATAAAAGATGATCAAATCTGGTATGAGAAGTATGAAGAAGGGTATGGAGTAAGCTCGAAGACAAACTCTTTTTCAATGGCTAAGAGTATTGTGACATTACTGTTGGGAAAAGCTATAGCGGATGGATATGTCAAAGACCTAGAGCAGCCAATCGGAGATTTTTTACCAGAGTTTTCAGAAGGAATAGCAGCTAAAGTTACTGTAGGAGATTTATCATCCATGTCATCAGGATTGGACTGGACAGAGCATTATACAAGTCCTTTTTCTATTACTGCCAGAACCTATTACGATGATGATATTCGACCGATATTTAAAAACCTTAAGATAATAGAGGAGCCAGGAAAATCGTATAAATACCTTAGTGGTAATACTCAGTTATTAGCAATGGTACTGGAAAAAGCCACAGGGAGAAACTTGTCGGATTACCTGAGTGAATCGTTGTGGAAACCTTTAGGAATGCAGCAAGATGCATTGTGGCAATTGGATAGTGAAGAAAACGGAATGGAAAAAGCCTACTGTTGTATTTCTAGTAATGCCAGAGATTTTGCCAAGTTTGGGGTTTTGATGAATCATGAAGGAATGTTTAATGGTCGACAAATTATTCCAAAAGAGTTTGTAGATATAGCAACCAATCCCCGGTTTGGAAATGGAACTCCTTATGGGTATGGATACTGGTTATCGAACCATATGGGAAAAAAGATTTTTTTGATGAGAGGCATATTAGGACAATATGTAATTTCTATTCCCGAAGATAATTTGGTGATTGTCCGGTTAGGGCATAAACGAGGTGTTTTTGAAGGGGATAAGGATTTTACAGATGATTTTTATGTGTATGTTGAAGAAGCCTATAAAATGTTAGAAAATGCTTCACAAAATTAATCTCGAACATATATTATTTCTGGATATAGAAACAGTTCCTTTGCATGAAAGTTACCAGGACTTAAGTGAGGAGATGAAATACTTATGGGCTGATAAAACCAGATATCAGCGCAAAGAGGAATTCTCAGCAGAAGCATTTTATGAGAGGGCAGGTATTTGGGCAGAATTTGGAAAAATTATCTGTATTTCTGTTGGGTATTTCGTATTGCGTGGAGATAGTCGCTCTTTTAGAACGAAATCTTTTTTTGGTGATGAAAAAGAACTTTTGATAGCATTTAAGCATTTATTAGAAGCCTATTATTCGCGCCCTCATCATTTGTTGTGTGCTCATAATGGAAAAGAGTTTGATTTTCCATATATCGCCAGAAGGATGATTATTCACGGAATATCGCTCCCTGAGAAACTGAATCTATTTGGTAAAAAGCCATGGGAGGTAGCACATTTGGATACATTAGATCTTTGGAAATTTGGAGATTATAAACATTATACTTCCCTAAAGCTAATGACGGCTATTCTGGGAATTCCTTCTCCAAAAGATGATATTGATGGCAGTCAGGTTCGAGAAGTTTATTACGAAGAGAAAGATATTGATCGGATCATTCTGTATTGTGAAAAGGATACGGTAGCAGTTGCGCAGATTCTCTTGCGCTTGCGACAAGAAGAATTACTGGATGAGGAAGAGATAATTTCTGTATAAATGAATAAAAGCCCTGAGAAATAATCTCAGGGCTTTTTGAAAAATCAATAAATTAATAGGTTTATTAGCTTATTGTTTCACAAAGCGTTTTAAAAATTCATGTTCATTTGTAGTTACTTTTAGTAAATACGTTCCGGGTTTTAATCGGTCTACGGTAATGTGTGTCTTTAATAGGCCTGTTCCTACTGTTTTTCCATGTAGATCTATCAGCTGATAAGAAGCATTTTCAGCAGGACTTTTTAGTGAGACAGTAAGGGTACCGTTGGTTACAGGGTTGTTTTTTATCATTAATTCATTATTAGCAGGAGGTGTTTTTGCAGAAATAATGTTTAAAAATGTTGCCCCATTTGTACTGGAAGTACAAGATCCCAGGTTTTTCCATCCAGATGTTGTTCTTTCAGAAACTGTATTTTCAAACAATGCTCTTTCTCCTACTTTGTAAATCTTTTGACTATCCCAGGGAGCAATACCACTACAGGTATAGCTGGTTTTTGCTCTGTTATTTCCTGATAAGGATAAGGCAATATTATCAATCGCAATATCTGCATTTTCAGAAGCCCCGACAGCTCTGTTAAAACGAAGTTTTACAGTTCTTCCTAAGAAAGGAGATAAGCTAACTGTGGTGTTGTACCAGCCGTCACCTTTGTTTCCAGTTAGATGCCATAAGCTGATCCAGTTTGCTTCTCCTTCTGCACTTGCTTCTAAAGATAAATTCCCCATATCACCATCTCCATACATATGATAGCTGAAAGAGAATACAGGGTCAGGTCCTGAGCTTAGGTTAAAACAAGGAGATGTTAGAATCGCCTGTTTATTGGAGTTTACAACTCCGTTTTCAGAAGCTTTTACATAGAGATAGTAGGTGCCTTCCTGTGGATAAGAAGGTCCGGTTCCAGCGGTAGGAGTTCTCCCGTTTTGAATTGTCCAGTCTAAGTGATCATTTGAGGATTGTACCCAGGCTCCCAATGTGTTTTCATATCCTTCATGGTATGGGTAAACAGAGATCGTACTGCTACATCCTTCTATAGATCCGTCTGTAGTTGTAACAGTTAAAGAGTTTCCATATTCCGATGCATTGCCATCAATATCAAACGCTTTAATTTTAAAGTTATAAGAAGTTGATGGGTTTAATTGAGAAATAGTAGCGCTTCTCTTATTAGTAGTGGTTATTAGAATTCCATCCTGATATAATTTATACCCGGCAACCTCTGTATTATCGACAGAAGCATCCCATACCAGGTTAACATTGGTTTTGTTGATCTGCTTCGCAGAAAAGTTTGTAGGGGCAGATGGATTTTCTCCTTGATTAGAGCTAGATAATGGGACTTTCCACACACCACGCCCATAGGTTGCTGCTATTAATACATTGTCTTGTAAATTTATTTCCAGATCGCGTATCGAAGCATTTGGAAGATTGTTTGAGTAATTAATCCATTCTCCGTTTCCATTCTTTAAGTATACTCCAAGATAAGTCCCTAAATAAATAATATCAGAGCCTTTTTGATGTTTGACAACAAACTTAGATTCATGAGGGAGGTTTCCAGTGATGTTTTCGAAATCTACTCCTTGGTTTACAGATTTATATACCCCTCCGCTATAAGTTACTCCTGTAGTTACATATAGCGTATTACCGTTGTCATTGTTTACTTCTATAGAAGTAATAGGCTCTCTAAAAGTATGTATTTTTGTCCAGTTGATTCCTTTATCGGTACTTTTGTGTAGATTGTAATCATGAGCTACATAAATGGTACTGTTATTATGTGGGTCTATTTCTATATGATCAATGTTTCCGGTAAAATTAAAAGTGGATATTTTTGTAAATGCATTTCCTTCTAGTTTATAGAAGCCTTTGTATCCTGCATAAATTACCCCATCAGTATCCATTGCTAATGGAGTCACCCAATTTCCTGTAGAGGGACCACTTGCTACATATTTGTTAGAAAGACCTCTGTCTTCTGTTTTGTATAAGTAGCGACCGTATTGAATAAATCCATAGTAGACATTGGGATTTCTGGTATCGACTACACAATCCATTCCATCGGCTCCGTGATATACATTCCATTGAGTACCTCTTAGTCCGAATCCTCCATTATCTTGTAATCCTCCCACAAGCCTGTCTGAGCTTGAATTTTGAGCTACAGAAATTTTGTAAAACTGACCTATTTGTAGCCCTTTTGTGTAACTGGTGAATGTTGCACCATCATTATTAGAAAGGTAAAAACCTCCATCACTACCACAGTATAATTCCCCATTGAAGTATCTTAGATAATGGATATCTGCATGAGTATAGGTTACTTGTTTAGGAGAAGCCCAATAGTTAATCCTATTAAAAGTATCCCCTCCGTTAGTAGACTTCCAGATGTTGAGGCATCCGACGAAAACAACATTCGGGTTCGTATCTGAAACAGAAAGTGCTAAATCGTACCATGATTGGGTGTTTTCAAAGATGTTTTTTGTTTCTCTTGTTTTTGTAAAAGTTGTTCCGCTATCCGTAGAACGGTATAGCCCTTGAAAAACATAACTGTAATCCGAACTGACTAGGTATACATAATTAGGATCAGCAGGCGTTACATCAATTACTAAACGACTGGATTGAGTAGGTAAACCAGCGGTGATTTGTGTAAAGTTATTTCCTCCATCTGTTGATTTATAAAAAGCACTGGTAGAAGCAGCATATATTACAGATGCATCCCCTGGTTTTAATTTAATGTCTTTTATATTTCCGTTTAATGTTTTTCTCCATGAAACTCCGGCATCTGTAGTTTTATATACTCCTGAATTGGTGGCTATCCATAGGACATTAGAATTCGAAGGATCGATATATATATCATTACTGGAAGGGCTTCCGGAAGAGAATACCAGACCTGTCCTAGCCCAGGTAGCTCCGCCATCGGTAGATTTTAACACTCCAATACTATAAGAATCTCGGTTGTCATCGTCTCCTGTGGAGATATAAATAATATCAGAGTTATTAGGGTCAATGGCAATTCCAGATACTCCTATCTGTGGAATTTTATCTGTTAGCGGAATCCAGTTAGCTCCTCTATCGGTAGATTTCCAAAGACCTCCTGCAGGAGCACCTACATATAGGATGTTTGGGTTGTTAGGGTCTGGCATTGCGACATTAACCCGACCTTGTCCAGGCGACCAGGAAACACTCTGGTTATGATCAAAAGGACCCATTGGTGCCCAGAAAGTATTACTGCTGTTTTTCTCGATACTTAATTTTTCCTTCTTTTCCCAGGCATTCCAGAGAATATCACTCGATGGAATTGTCCCATCTGGAAGTACGGAGTATTTCCAATATTCCTGCCACCTCATGTAGGGTTTGTATCCACTTCCTTTTACGGTGTGATCTTTGTCTTTCCAATATTCCTGAAAAGCAGCGGTTATTTCTTCCAGAGTAGGAGTGTGTTGTTGAGAATTAACGGAACGCTCTTTTTGCTGTAAGGTTTCCATCCACGGAGCACCTGATACATATTGCCCCTGGATAAATGAACAACTTAAGCCGAAAACGGCCAATAGTAGTTTTTTCATCGTAATGATTTTAAAGGTTTAATAGTTTATTTAGTTGTAATTTCCTTGATAGTAGGGTATAGGAATCCTGAAGAAAAAATGTATTCGAAATTCGGAAAAGAGTACAGGCTCCCTTCAATCAATATTCAATGTTTTTGAATATTGATGACAAAAGAATACAGTTTTACTTCTGGGAACTATTTGAAATAAATAGTGGCAGTTAAGTAATTACATTATAAATAATACGAATGGAAGTATATTGATTACGATATACCAGTTTTGGGTTTGTTTTTTCTTTCTTGCATAGGTTTCGGTGTGAGTAAAAATGATTAGGTTTAATTAGAGGTATTAATTTTCGGGAGTTTGAAAAGAAGTTGGCTTTTCCGAAAAATAACAAGGAAAGAGTATGTTAGTTAGTGTATCTTTTTTTGATGATTATTAATTAGGTTTTGCATTTCAAATTTCCGAAAAAAAAGATGGTTAGAATTGTTTTTTCGACCAAAAACAATGAATATATGACAAACTACCTAGTTGATATGACAAAGTAAAATATATATTTTTACATGTAAAATCCCTGTGATCTATTTTAGAAATCACAGGGATTTTAAATAATAAATGTGCCCTAATATTTATTATTTAATAAAGCGTTGTGTATGTTCTTTTTTATCTGAAAGGACTTTAAGAATATAGACTCCTTTTGGAATTCCTGTAACATTGATATCAGTAGAGAAGTCTCCTTCTCTAATAATTTTTCCTTGAATATCAATGATAGAGTATGTGGCATCCTTAGAAGGAATAAATAGAGTGTGTAAAATATTTCCTTTTATCGGATTAGGTTCTATGACCAATTTGTTGATTACCGGAGGATATTCTACATTTAGAGAAGCTGTCTTTTGGTCTCTCGTAAAAGTTGTGCCACAAGCACCTAATCTTTTCCAACCACTTCCTGTAGCAATTCTTTCAAACAGATAACCACGGTAAGTAACCTTATCACCTACCTGATATGTTTGACCAGATCTCCACTCTTCAATACCATCACAGATATCTCCAGTTGTTCCTGCGCTTTTTAAAGCAAAATTATCAATAGCAATATCTGCTTTCCAGGTAGCTCCTGTTAGTCTGTTAAAACGAAGTTGTACCGTTCCTCCTGAGTATGCAGACAGATCAATACTGGCAGATAGCCAATTGTTTCCTTTGTTACCAGTTTGGCTCCATAGGCTTACCCAGTTTGCACCGTTATCTTTACTTGCTTCCAGAGCGATGCTTCCCATGTCATTATCTCCATACATATGGTAGTTGAAGCTTACAGTTGCCTGAGTCAAATTTGTCAGGTCGAAACAAGGAGAAGTAAGAATAGCTCTTTTGTTAGGATGACCAGTACCGGTTACAGATGCTTCTACATAGATGTAATAACTTCCCTGATGTGCACTGGAAGGACCAGTTCCATTTGATGGTGTTTGTCCGGTTCTTGTTGACCAGTCAATATTGTCATTATTGCTTTGCTTCCATGAACCAAAGGAGTTTTCGAATCCCTGGTTATAAGGGAATGTCTGTACTGCTGCAGTACATTGGTCTCCACCGGTACCACTTGTTGTAGCAGATACCGCATCACTCAGAGCGGATTGATTTCCTGCTGCATCTTTAGCTCTAACTCTGAATTGATAACTGGTATTTGGAGTTAACCCTGTAATAGTAGCAGAATTTCCTGA
>NZ_JBHULX010000004.1:239057-674910 GCF_042684685.1 Aquimarina hainanensis
CCCTGTTACTCCTACATTGTCTGTAGCGGCATTCCATGATAATGTAAGAGAAGTGCTGCTGATATTAGAAGCGACTAAAGCCGTCGGAGTAGTTGGAGCTTGTGTATCTCCTCCGGATGCTCCGGCAAGAGGAACTTTCCATACACCACGACCGTAAGTAGCGGCTATCAGTACCTGATCTTTTAAATTAACCTCCAGGTCTCTTACAGAAATAGTTGGCAGATTCGAAGAATAGTTTACCCAATTGTTATTACCACTTTTGTAATATACCCCCAGGTAAGTTCCCAGATAGATATTTTCTGTTCCTTTTTGGTGACGAACAACAATTTTTGCTTCTCCAGGAAGACCTCCTGCAATATTGCTAAAATTGGTTCCCTGATTAGTAGACTTAAAAACTCCTCCGTTACCAGAACCACTGGTGGTTACATAGATAATATTAGAATTGTCATTATGAACTTCTACAGAAGAGATATTTGTTTGGAAGGTATGGATAGAACTCCAATTAACTCCTTTGTCCGTACTTTTATATAAATTTCTATCTCTTGCCACATACATATTATTGGCATTGTTAGGATCTAATTCTATATGGTCTATTTTTCCGCCAAAGTTAAAATTAGACACTTTTTGGAAGGAATTGTTACTCACTTTGTAGAACTTGCTATATCCAGCATATAATACCCCATTTTTATCTGAGACAAGTGGAGTAATCCAATTTCCTGTTTCTGGTCCTCTTGCTACTTGACGCTGCGTAACTCCTCTGTTGGTTGTAACATATAGTTGTTGCCCATTTTGTATAAAGCCATAATATGTATTAGAATTATTACCACTTACAGCACAATCCATTCCATCAGCTCCGTAATAGTTATTCCATTCTGTTCCATTGAGGGCATATCCTCCATTGTCCTGTAGGCCACCAACTAATCGATTAGCACTACTGTTTTGAGCTACAGATATTCTATAGAACTGTCCGATCTGTAATCCTTTGGTTAAATCATTAAAGCTACTTCCATCGTTTTCAGAAAGGTATACTCCTCCATCACTACCACAAAATAGTTTTCCGTTATAATATCTCAAAAAGTGGATATCAGCATGTGTATAAGTTGCTTGTCTGGGGGAACTCCAATTGTTGATTTTGGTAAATCTGTTTCCTCCATTAGTTGACTTCCACACATTAAGACATCCTACAAAAACAATGTCAGGGTTTTTGTCAGATACTCCAAGAGCTAAATCATACCAAGCTTGAGTACTCTCAAAAATATTTTGAGTTTCTTGCGTTTTAGTGAAGCTTTCTCCGCTGTTTGTCGATTTGTATAGACCTTGAAAAGAATTTCTAGTGTTGGCACTTAATACATATACATACTCAGGGTTAGCTGGAGTAATATCAATCACTAATCGTCCTGATCGGGAAGGAAGGCCACTCTGTTTTTGACTAAATGTATTTCCTCCATCAGTAGATTTGTAAAAATTAGAACTGGTAACAGCGTAAATCACCTTAGAGTTTCCAGGTTTTAGTTTGATGTCTTTGATGTTGCCATTCAGTGTTTTTGTCCAATTTGTTCCTGCATTGGTAGTTTTATAAACTCCCGTATCGGTGGCTACCCATAAGGTATTGGAGTTATTCGGATCAATGTAGATATCATTACTGGATGCTCTGCTACTGGTGAAGGTCAGTCCGGTTTTGTTCCAGCTAGCACCTCCGTCAGTAGATTTTAATACCCCAATACTGTAATTATCATTGGTATCATCATCTCCTGTAGAGATATAAATAACTTTAGAGTTATTCGGGTCAATAGCAATTCCAGAAACTCCTATTTGAGGGAGTTTGTCGGATAGTGGCGTCCAGTTAGCTCCTCTGTCTGTAGATTTCCAGATTCCTCCTCCCGGTGCTCCTACATAAAAAGTGCTAGGGTTGTTAGGATCTATGATGGCTACATTGACACGTCCTTGTCCTGGAGACCAGGAATTTGCCTGATTGTGATCAAATGGTCCCATAGGAGTCCAGGTAGCTGCTGAAGCATTTTTGGTAGTTGCCGTCATTTTTTTTCTTTGCTCCCAGGCATTCCAGAAGAACTGAGGAGTAGGCACTGTTCCATCAGGAAGTAATGCATGCTTCCAGTACTCTCTCCATCTCATAAAAGGCTTGTATCCACTTCCTTTTTTGGTGTGGTCTTTATTTTTCCAATAAGAGTCAAAAGCTTGACTTACTTCTTGGAATTCCATCGTTTTTCCTGATTTGGCTTTGTTCCCCTGGTTTACCCATGGTGCATCAGGATTAAATTGAGCCTGACTGATACCACAGGTCAGGCCAATTAAGGCAATTAATGTTTTTTTCATTAGTTGAGCTTGTGTTAAATTAGTTAAATTTTAATTCTAAAGTTTGTGTTTGTTTATTATGGTATCTACATAAGATAAGCATAGCTATTAATAGCTACTTGCGTGTCTTGGTATTATATAGGAAGTTAGTTAGGCTGCCTAAATACGGGGAATAAAGAACAAATGCAAGTAGGTTTCGATTAACCTCGATGCTATCTGTGTATAGAATTAAATCGTTAAATACTGTATGATGTACGTGTGTTGGTTAGTTTGACGAGGAAACTAAGACAAGGGCGTTTATAGGATTTCATTTGTTTGACGTTGAGTTTGTTAAAAAAAGTTAGTAGTTAGTCCCAAATTTCTTAAAAAAAATATAGAAAAAACAGACTTTTCGATAAAATGCAAATAAATTAGTGTGTTCGAACATTTTTGTGAAATAATCGATATGATTTTGAAATGATTTTTTGTTTTTGTAAGAAAAAAGATTACAAACAAGAAGTAACGTCCTCTTGTATCAGATGATTAAGCACTGGGATTGTATTGCCTTCTTTTGTTTTTCTGAGACAGAATGATTTTTAGGTAAGGGGTTGCGGGATAATTGAGAGTTAGATCCCTTGCGTACTTGTATTGAGGAGGAACATTGTATTTTTTCTGAAAGAGAGAATCAACCAGGTAAGTTGATTTTGATGAGGTAGTTTAGAGAAAAAATAAAATCAAAGGTGTTCCTCAATAAATTCAAAGGTTCTAATTTCATTGTAAAAGACGTGATTAGGTAGATAGTATCCTACATGCCCTCCAAAATCAGGAGTTTCTAAGAATACATTTTTATTTTGTGATGCTTCGGTATATGGATAGCAATCTGCTCCTAAAAAAGTATCATTTTTAGCATTGATAATTAAGGAAGGAATCTTGATAGAAGGTAAAAATTGTTTGCTGCTACACTTTTGGTAGTAATCCAGCGCATTCGTATACCCATGAGCTACACTTGTATATAAATTATCAATGTCGATCAGGTTTTTACACTTTTTAATGTCTGAGATTCTAATTTTATCAGGGAATAAGATCTGTTTTTCCAGTAACTTCTTTTTTAGGTGTCTCAAGAAACGTATTCTATAGAGTACATTTTCAGGCTTGTTTAACTGAAGTAAGGAATCATATAAATTACATGGGGTAGAAATGGCTACCCCTGAGCATACTTGAGATGGGATTTCTCTTCCCTCTCCTAGGTATTTTAGTAATACATTACCTCCCAGGCTAAATCCACAGATTGATAAGGATGAATATGCATAAGAAGAACTTATGTAATTGATAATGAAATCCAGATCTTCACTAACTCCTGCGTAATACGAACGGTATTTCCTGTTGGGTTCTCCACTACAATTTCTGAGATTGATCGCTACAGTATCCCAATTGTTTTGATTTAGATATTTGGCAAGTCCGGTTATATATTGTCGTTGTCCGTTCCCTTCTAGACCGTGAATTAAGATGCATAATTTAGAGGCTTGCACTGTGCTATAACTCCAATCAAGGTCGATAAAATCCCGATCTTTTAATTCGATTCTTTCTCGTTGTTGGATGACTCCACTTACTTTTCTGAAAAGATTAGGATATATAGTAGAGATATGACCATTTCTAAATAGATAAGAAGGGGAGTAGGATGATGAAATTATAGGCATAAAAGAAGTACAAAATAGCGTGATTTCAAAAATACATTGATTTTTCAGAAATCAAAGGTTTTTATATTCCGATCATGTCAAAATAATTGTAGTTTTAACAGGTCTTTCTTGATAAGGAAGTACCTGTGGAAATGATATTGATTTTTAAAGAATAATATAGATGTATACAAAAGATTTTGACATTAGATGGAGCGATATTGATGCGAATCGTCATTTAGCAAATAGTGCTTATCAAAATTTTATGAGTCATACCCGTATGGCATTTTTGATAGCGCATGGTTTTGGGCATAAAGAAATGGCGAATTTTGAGATAGGTCCCGTTATTTTTTATGAACATATTTATTATTATCGGGAAGCTTTTCAGGGGAAGCCAATTACAGTAAGTTTGGAGTTAACAGGGTTGAGTGAAGATGGTGCTTTTTTTGAGTTTACACATAATTTTTATGACTACAAGGGAAGAAACCTGGCATATTGTGAGATGATGGGAGCATGGATGAATCTAAGAGATAGAAAAATCAACCCATTACCCTCTTCTGTTAAAGGGATAATAGCAGCTTTTCCCAAAGCTGAAAACTTCAGAATTCTAACAAAAGAAGATACAAGGAAACACGGCAAAAAGCCAAAGGATATAGCTATGAGTTAATCTTTTTTTTGTTTTGAGCAGTAGGTTTGGTTACCAGGTATACTCCTGTAAAGATTATAATGGCTGCTACAATTTTAATGCTGTCCAGATGATCACTTCCTAGAGCAATAGCAAAAATAGATGCCAAAAGTGGTTGTAAATAAATAAAAACAGCAACAGTAGTTGGTTTTAGCTCACGGATAGCAAAGATGTTTAAAACATAGGTTCCAAATGTCGCAAAAAGGATTACGTATCCTATTTTTAAATACCCATCAAGAGGGATGTGTGCTGGTTGCATTTGGGTGATTTGCTCGTAGCCAAATGGAAGTACCATAAAAAAACCAATGGTATACATCCACTTCATAAAGGTAAATGGGTGGTACTTTTGCGTGATTTTTTTTACTACAATAATATAACAAGCATAGGATGCAGCATTGACGAAAACCAAAAAATTACCTAATGTAGGATTCGAAGCCGTTAGACTATTTCCTTTTCCGTATAAAATGATCAATAATGCCCCCGAAAGCCCGGTGAGCACTCCTATGATTTTTATTATGCTGGCTTTTTCTTTTAGAAAAATAACGGATAGAATAAGAACAATAATAGGAGCTGTGATCATTAATACAGATGCGCTGATAGGAGTAGTTAAGTTTAGCCCTTCAAAAAAAGCCAACATGTTTAGAGCTACACCAAAAAAAGCAGCTGCAGTGATACGTTTAAAATCTTTGGGAGCTATCTTTTCTTTTGGTCCTAAGAAACTAATTGCCCAAAATAAGAGCATGGTTCCTAATACCCGAAGAACAATAAAACCAAAAGGCTGAATGTAATGTGGCATTACATCTTTGGCAATAGTAAAATTCGCACCGTAGAATATAGCTACAAAGCTAGCAGCAATAAGGGCAAGAGTTCTTTTACTCATAGGTAATTTATATGGAAGCTTTGGCGGCTTCTATCGTTTTTTTTGAGTTTCCGATGAATATGGATGTTCCGTTGATAATAACTGGACGTTTCAAAAAAGTATAATGTTCTAATAGTAAGGCTTTGAAATCTCCCTCGGTTAGGTGTTGGTTTTTGAGATCTCTTTCTTTGTATAAACGAGCTCTTTTGCTGAACAATGACTCATAATTCCCGGCAAGTGTTTTCATTTCTTCTAATTGCTCAGGAGTGATAGCATCAGACTTTATGTCTTGTAGTTCAAAACTCGTATCAGGAGCGAGTTCTTTCAAAATTCGCTTGCAGGTATCACAGCTGGATAAGTGATATATTTTTTTCATAGGGTATCGTTTTGTTACAATTAAGATTGTGTGATCTTTTTTAGTTTATAAGCATGACTGCTAAACTAGAAATATGTATTTGATGCAAAGGAAATTCTTTTGAAAATAAAAATCATACTTTTGAGAAAAAAATAACAGTAGAAATGAAAGAAAAACTTCGTATCACTCATGTGAACAGGAAATTAATGAAAAAAATATTAGACTCCTATTCTTTAGAGGCACTTAATACTGTTCCGGAAGGGTTTTCTAATAACTTAATTTGGAACGTAGCGCATGTTGTTGTGACACAGCAACTACTGGTGTATAAATTGAGTGGGTTGCCTATGATGTTGGATGAGGAAATGGTCGAGACATACAGAAAAGGGACTAAAACAGAAAGAGATGCTACTCAGGAAGAGGTTGATAAAGTAAAAGAACTGTTGTTCGCTACTTTAGATCAAACAGAGAAAGATATAGAAGCGGGGGTATTTAAGAAATATACAGAGTATCCGACGAGTACAGGATTCGTTTTAGAAACAATAGAAGATGCGATGGATTTTAATAACTTTCATGAAGGGATCCATCTGGGGTATATACTGGCGATGAAAAAAGGATTATAAAACTTCTGAAGAAAGAGCCGTATCAATCTCTTCCCTGTTAATTTTTACTTCGATAGGACCATTCGCATAGGAGTTTACCTCATATGTGTTGTAATATAATATCACTTCCTGATCTGTGAATCCAATATTTTCAGGAAGTGAAAAAACATCATTTTCGAAAAAGAACCCGGTACTGTTTATAGGAGCGTCAGAAGGGATTTTTTGAGATTTTCGAAAAACAGACTCTGCTACTTTCAGAAATAACTGCTTGTCGGCAAATAATTGATCAGTTGGTATAAGCTTACCATTTTTTTTTGAAATGTTTAGATAAGTAGAATAACTATTTCCATGGGCTCCTCCTGTGTATGTGTACTTATTAACCAGAATAGATATTAAATAGTCATTTTGAAGAGAAACTGAAGTATTAAAGATCGCCTCATAAAGATGAGTTTCGTCAGGGAATTCCTCAATGTTTTTTTTAAACACATCATTAAAATCTATAGCTGCTTTTTGTATGGTAGATTCGGCGGTTTCCTGACTCATGGTTAGATCAGCAGTGATTACCTTTTCTATTTCTGAATTTACAGCTTCTGCTAATGCCGAGTTTTCGATTGCTTCAATAAGGTTTATCTCGATATTGGCACAATCAATATCTCTACATTCTTCAGGAAATAAAGAGTCGGTGGTTATTTTTGAGGTTTGGAATGTTAATGATTCAACCTTATTGCAGGCAGATAAGAGGATAGAAATACAGAGAATTCCAATTATATTTTTAGAGAAGTAAGTTTTTGTCCAAATCATCCACTAAAGGTACTGAATGAATATGATTAGAACGAATTAAATGATATTTTTGTAGTGCCTTTTGATATAGCTATATGCTAAAAGGTTTATAATGATTGTTTTGCTTGATAAAATAAATCGCTTTGGGGTAAGCATATGAGGTGTTAGATGTTATTTAGAGACAAGCTTTGGAGATATTTAAATCCCAATTGTAGCGTAAAAAAAGAAGAGGAGCTGAAAAATTATAAAAAGACCTCCTTTTGTCGTATTTTTAAAATTAGCTTTAGCATCTTTCCCTGTTTAAGAATGTATAGCAAATGAATTATCTCAGGATAACCATATAAGGCATTAAAAAATATTGAGAATCAGGTGAAAGAGAAAATACTATTAATATAGTAGCCAATTGTACTAAAAAAATAAAAGAATGAAATTTAATACAAAAACGATACATGGAGGGCAAGAACATGATCCGGCATATGGATCGGTAATGCCACCAATCTATCAGACATCTACCTATGCACAAACTACCCCTGGAGGGCATAAAGGATATGAGTATAGTAGAACGCATAATCCTACAAGAAATGCTTTGGAGAATTCTCTGGCAAGTATAGAAAACGGAACACATGGATTGGCTTTTGGTTCCGGGTTGGCAGCGATTGATGCAGTTATAAAACTATTACAACCAGGAGATGAAGTGATCAGTACAAATGATTTATATGGAGGAACGTACCGCTTATTCACCAAGATCTTTGAAGGATTTGGGATTAAATTTCATTTTGTAGGAATGGAGAATGCTGATAAAATTGAGCGTTATATTACAGATAAGACGAAACTTATTTGGGTAGAAACTCCAACCAATCCTATGATGAATATTATTGACGTAGCTTCTATTGCTTCTATTGCTAAAAAACATCAGATTCTTTTGGCGGTCGATAATACATTTGCTACCCCATACCTGCAAAGACCATTGGACTTGGGAGCAGATATCGTTATGCATAGTGCAACAAAATACTTAGGCGGACATAGTGATGTGGTGATGGGGGCTTTAATTGTTAAAGATGAAAAAATAGCAGAACGCCTGTATTTTATACAAAATGCGAGTGGAGCTGTTTGTGGTCCTCAGGATAGCTTTTTAGTGCTAAGAGGAATTAAGACATTACATGTCCGAATGCAAAGACATTGTGAAAACGGAGAAGCAATTGCGAAATACCTAAAGACACACCCCAAAGTAGATAAAGTATACTGGCCTGGTTTCGAGGATCATCCGAATCACCATATTGCCAAAGAACAAATGGATGATTTTGGAGGAATGATTTCTTTTACAACTAAAGAAGACTCATTAGCAGGAGCTGTACAGGTGGTTGAAAAGTTAAAGGTTTTTACCTTGGCAGAATCCCTGGGAGGTGTAGAAAGTTTGGCAGGTCACCCGGCAAGTATGACACATGCCTCTATTCCTAAAGAAGAACGAGAGAAAACAGGTGTTAAAGATTCTTTGATTCGATTGAGTGTAGGAATAGAAGATATGGATGATTTGATTGCTGATTTGGAACAAGCATTATCAAATTAACGGAATCACTAAAAATAAAAGGAAATTACACGAGAACGTTTTCGAAATGCGAAATTCTTAAAAAATGAGGCTTAAAATTTTAATAAAATTATAATTGTGTAATAATATATCTTTACTTTTGACAACTCAATGGAGAAGAAAGCCTTAAGACAAAAGTAGTTTTCTTTTTATTTTACTAAACAAACAACGAAAGTAGTTATAACATAACTGAATAGATAATGAAAGAAAGGATAGAAAATTTCATTAGTTCTGTAGAGAAGCGTAATGCTAACGAGCCAGAATTTATCCAAGCTGTTAGAGAAGTAGCAGAAACAGTAATACCTTTTATAGATAAAAATAAAAAGTATCAGAATGCAAAGCTTCTAGAGCGTATGGTCGAGCCGGAACGTGTATTTATGTTCAGAGTTCCTTGGACAAACGATCAGGGAGAAATAGAGATTAACAGAGGATTTCGTGTACAGATGAATTCTGCAATAGGACCTTATAAAGGAGGATTGCGATTCCATCCATCTGTGAACCTTAGTATTCTTAAGTTTTTAGCGTTTGAGCAAACGTTTAAAAATAGTTTGACAACACTTCCTATGGGAGGTGGAAAAGGAGGGTCAGATTTTAACCCAAAAGGAAAGTCAGATGCTGAAGTAATGCGTTTCTGTCAGAGCTTTATGACAGAGTTGTCTAAATATATCGGAGCAAATACGGATGTACCAGCAGGAGATATCGGTGTTGGAGCTCGTGAAATAGGATACTTGTTTGGACAGTACAAACGTTTGAGAGATGAATTTACAGGAGTACTTACAGGAAAAGGACTGGAGTACGGAGGATCTCTGATCAGACCAGAAGCTACTGGATATGGAACAGTATATTTTGCAGAAAGTATGCTAAAAACCAGAGGAGAAGATTTTAACGGGAAGAAAGTAGTTATATCTGGATCAGGAAATGTAGCGCAATTTGCAACAGAAAAAGCAATTGAACTGGGAGCTACTGTAGTTACATTATCAGATTCTTCAGGGTATATTGTTGATGAAGCAGGAATTGACTCAGAAAAACTAGCGTTTGTAAAAGAACTTAAAAACGTAAAAAGAGGTCGTATTAAAGAATATGTGGAGAAATATCCGGAAGCAACATACGTAGAAGGAAAAACGCCTTGGACTGTAAAATGTGATATAGCACTACCTTGTGCGACACAAAACGAACTACAGGAAGAAGATGCAAAAACATTGGTGAGCAATGGATGTATCTGTGTAGGAGAAGGAGCAAATATGCCTTGTACAGCAGATGCAGTAGAAGTGTTCTTAGAAGCTAAGATTTTATTCTCTCCAGGAAAAGCATCCAATGCGGGAGGAGTAGCTACTTCGGGATTAGAAATGTCTCAAAATTCACTTCGTTATAACTGGACAAGAGAAGAAGTAGATGCAAAATTACATCAGATCATGAATGATATTCACGCTAAATGTGTAGAATACGGAACAGAAGAAGATGGTTTTGTAAACTACGTAAAAGGAGCAAATATCGCTGGATTTGTAAAAGTTGCAGATGCCATGCTGGCACAAGGGGTAGTATAAATACTGCTTTTTATATAATGAAACCGGAAAAGACCACTTATTTAAAGTGGTCTTTTTTATTTTTGGAGATTAGCATTTATAGATAATAACTTTGTAGCAAATCTGTGAGATATTGGTTTGTGACAGTTTTTGAATGTAGAGATATCTCTGTAAAAGTAAAATTTCACAAAATGAGTAAAGGGTAAAACAATATGGTTGTTACAACTGCGGCAATTGTTATTCATTCATTGCGATATGGAGAGGCAGATTTGATAGTGACGTTATTCACTAGAAAATATGGAGTGCGCTCCTATCTTCTCAAAGGGGTGCTAAAGTCTAAGAAAGGAAAGTTAAGAGCAGCTTTATTCCAGCCACTTACCTTATTAGATATAGAAGCAGTCCATAAAGATAAAAATACGCTGGAACGAATAAAGGAAGCCAAAGTCCGAATGCCTTATCAGACACTTCATCTTGATTTTGTAAAAACATCCATGGTTTTTTTTATTTCAGAAATGCTAAAGAGTTTAATTCAGGAGGAAGAAACGAATGAGGAACTATATGAGTATCTGGAAACTACCTTTCTATGGTTAGATGCGCATGACCAGATAGGGAACTTCCATATTATTTTTTTAATTAAGCTGATGCAATATTTGGGATGTTATCCCGATATATCACAAATGCAATTTAGTTGGTTTAATATGTATGATGGATGTTTTCAGTCAATAAGTACCGATGCTTTTTGTGTAGAAGGAGTACATGTAGAAGCGTTTAAAGAGTTTTTCGGAATGACATTTGAGGGAAGTATGAATATCAAGTTAACGAAGAAAGTGCGTAAAGATATTCTTAACATGATATTAGGTTATTTTGAATTACATTTGCAAGGTTTTAGTAAACCAAAGTCACTTTCAATTATAAACGAAATTTTTAGATAAATAAAATGCGATTATTCACCCTAAGCTTATTGATGTTTGTTTTTATGCAGACAATCATGGCTCAAAAGATAAAAGTGCTAAATAAAACTACTAGGCAACCAATATCTAATGTCGCAATTTATAATAAACAAAAAGAGAAAAGTACAATTACTGATTTTGATGGGATGGCAGATATTTCTGATTTTGAAGGAACAGAACTGCTGTATTTTACACATGTTTCTCATCAAGAGTTCGAGATAACAAAAGAGAAAATCATTACCAATGGAAATGTAGTGTATCTGGAAACAGACGAGAATAAACTTTCCGAGGTAGTGATTTCTATTTCTAAATGGGAAGAGGACGAAAAAGATGTGTCTCAAAAAATAGTAAGTATACGATCCAAAGATATAGCACTGGCAACTCCACAAACTTCAGCGGATCTATTGCAGGGAAGTGGACAGGTTTTTATCCAGAAAAGTCAGTTAGGAGGAGGAAGTCCTATGATTAGAGGGTTTTCTACCAATAGGTTGTTGATCACGGTTGATGGAGTACGTATGAACAATGCTATTTTTAGAGGAGGAAATGTACAAAATGTAATCTCTATTGACCCGTTTTCTATAGAAAGAACAGAAGTGATTTTGGGACCGGGATCAGTAGTGTATGGAAGTGATGCGATTGGAGGGGTGATGAATTTTTATTCCTCATCTCCTAGATTTTCGAAACAAGAATCTCCGCTTTTTAATGTAAATGCCGTTGCCAGGTATGCTAGCACGAGTGAAGAAAAAACAGCTCACTTTGATGTGAATATAGGATTGAAAAAATGGGCATTTCTGACAAGTGTGAGTTATACGGATTTTGATGACCTCAAAATGGGGAGTCATGGTCCGGAAGAATATCTGAGAAATGAATATGTAGAAGTATCCGATGGAGTAGATAAAGTAGTGGCTAATAGTGATCCCGAAACACAAATCTATACGGGGTATAACCAAATTAATTTTCTTCAGAAAATTAGTTTTAAACCAAATAAACAATGGGATTTTTATGCGGGACTCGTGTATACGACTACCTCAGATTATCCGAGATACGATAGGTTAATTCGCAGAAGAAAAGGAAGTCTGAGGTCTGCAGAATGGTACTATGGACCACAAAAATGGTTGATGGGGAATATACACATAGAGCAACACACAGGGAATACGTTGTATGATAAAATGAAACTAACAGCAGCATATCAGCATTTTGAAGAAAGCAGGAATGATCGCGATTTTGGAAAAGATATTTTAGGAATGACAGAAGAACAAGTAGAGGCGTATTCGTTTAATATGGATTTTGAAAAGCGATTGGCTAAAAATACATTGTTCTATTATGGAGGAGAATATGTCTTTAATAAGGTCTCTTCTATAGGACTAGAAAAAAATATTCGAACAGAAGAGGTGGTTGCTGCTCCTTCTAGGTACCCGGATGGATCGACATGGCAATCAATTGCGGCATATCTTAGCATTAAACATAGGTTTAGTGAAAAAGTAAGACTGAACAGTGGTTTGAGGTACAATCAGATTTTATTGAAATCTGAATTTGATAATACATTTTTTGAATTCCCATTTAATGAGGCAGCTATTAATACAGGAGCCTTGACGGGATCTGCAGGGATTAGTTGGTTGCCTAACGAGATCTTGAATTGGAAACTGAATTTTTCAACAGCTTTCAGATCTCCTAATGTAGATGATATCGGAAAAGTTTTTGATTCGGAACCAGGAGCTGTTGTTGTGCCTAATCCTGATTTGAATCCTGAATATTCTTATACAGGAGAACTAGGAGTGAGGGCAAAATTAGGAAAAGCTTTTGTAGTTGATTTGGCGACGTATTATACTCATTTAGACGATGCATTAGTGCGAAGAGATTTTTTGCTCAATGGAGAATCAGAGATTATTTATAAAGGAGAGCCTAGTAGAGTGCAGGCAATTCAGAATGCTGCTAGAGCAAAAATCTATGGATTTGAAGCAGGGGTTCAAGTATCATTCGCTAAGTATTTTAAGTTGACATCTCAATATACTATTACAGGAGGAGAAGAGGAGTTGGATAATGGAACGGTAGCTCCTTCCAGACATGTAGCTCCACAATTTGGAAATACGCATTTAGTATTTAATTCCAAATCGTGGACCATTGATGCATTTACTGTTTATAATGGAACTTTAAAATTTGATGATTTATCCCCTTCGGAACAGAATAAAGAATATTTATATGCCATAGATGGTGAAGGGAATCCTTATTCGCCTTCTTGGTATACCGTGAACCTTCGGACTCAATACAAGCTATCTGAGAACCTTCAGGGAACCTTTGCTATCGAGAATATAACAGATCAACGGTATCGCCCCTATTCTTCTGGAATCGCAGCTGCGGGAAGAAATTTTATTGTATCCATGAAATACTCATTATAAATGTCGCACTTCGCTAATACGAATACCCTTTTTGTCTTTGATATTGATGGAACATTGACTGACAGTGTGCCAATGTATTTAATGGCAGTTACAAATGCAATGTACGCTCTTGGGATCAAAGAGATAGATACAGACTATAACGCATATAAGCATCACTCGGATAGCTATGCTTTGCGATTTAATTATGAACGGAATTTTGAAATTCCTTATACTAAAGAAATACTTACGCTGTTTGAGAAAGCTTTGATAGAAGAAATGAAAACATTTTCTCCGGTGACAGAAATTAAAGGAGCTGGGCGATTTATTGATTTTCTGAAAACCGCTAAGATTCCTTTTTGTTTTGCGACGGGATCCTTGCCAAAACCTGCATTGCTAAAAATGAAGCAAAGTGGTATTTGGTGCGATGAAGCTGTTTTGGCAACTTCCAAAACACATGAAGCAAGAACGGGATTTGTAGCAGAAGCTATAGAAAAGGCTAAAAAATACTATGCCACCTCTGGGTTTTCTAAAATTATCTCTGTAGGAGATGGAGTTTGGGATTTGAAAACCGCAAAAGAGATGTCATTAGACTTTGTTGGAATAGGCTCCAAAAATAAAAAGGAATTAATAAAATTAGGAGCTCAGCATTATTTTGATTCAATAGAAGAGCTCCAAAGTTATTTCTTTTCAGATTAATTGTTGATTAGTTTTGTTATTAGAGCAGCATCGAAGTCTTTTTTCAAAGAAGTGACATCAGATACATTCTCATTAGGAATCGCAATAGAAAGAACATAATGTTTTACTTTCCAGCCTGTTTTGGTTTTCTCAACAACCCCGCTTCCTCTGCATATTCCCATTTGTGTATTGAGTAGTTCATCAAACCAGGCAAATGTGCCAATACTGGATTCCTGACGAAAAACATTTCTTTCTATAGCAGTAAAGCTCCATGCTTTTCCCTTGTCAAAATAAGGTTTGGAAAAGGCTTTAAATGCATTCATATCCCAATGTTCGGTCGCATCAGTGCCTATAAAAATGGCATCTTCGGTCATATAACCAAAATACGTGTCAAAATTAGCATTAGCAGCAGCTTGATGCCAGTTATCCAATAGTTCTTGTATCTTCTTCGTCTCAGTAGAGTTGTCATTCCTGGTAGCAGTCTGTCCTATTAAAGTAAGACTAAACAGGAGGCATGTGATGATTGTTGTTAATTTCATATGTATAATTTAATTGAGGAATAGAAAACATGTGTTTTTTGTTACGTTCTCAAAGATAAGGAAGAAAACAATTGTAAAATAAAGAAGGAGGAGATGTGACTTGTTTCGTATTTGTTTATAAAGAATGTAAGTGGTTTGATGAAAATGAAAAAAAAGATTAATTAATTGAAAAACAGGTGTTTTTGCTGATTTCTTTATAAGGAGTATTGTTTTATTTTTGATATGTTCTTGATTAAGAAAGTGTAATTACAAGAAAAAATCAGATGATTATCATCTGAAAAAAATAAAATATAGTGCTTACAATAGAGTAAAAAAGGTAACTATTTGTTAGCGGGTTAAGGAAGAGGTTGTTTTTGGGCTTAGTATACAACCTCTTTTTTTATGTCTTAAAGTTGGGAGTGTTATAAAGTAAGCAAAGGATTTAATATCTTGTAAGAGTGCTTGAGGTTTGATAACAGGGTTAAGTTATACAGACACGCACTTTCTAAGAAAAACACAATGAATTATGAATGATTCAACACCAAAAGTGACAGGAATAGGAGGGATTTTTTTTCGCTCGGAGAATCCCAAAAAAATAAGAGAATGGTATGGAGAGCATCTGGGCTTAGCGGTTAATAACTACGGCTCTTCTTTTGAATTTAGAAATGCAAATCACCCAGAAAACATCAACTATCTTCAATGGAGTCCGTTTGATAAAAAAACGGAATATTTTAATCCTTCGAAAAAAGAATTTATGATTAATTACAGGGTCCAGAACATTGAAGGACTTGTGGCTAAATTAAAAGAAAAAGGAGTCATTATAGTGGATGAGATAGAAGAGTTTGAGTACGGTAAATTTGTGCACATTATGGATCCCGAAGGTAATAAGATAGAATTATGGGAGCCGGTAGATCATGTTTTTACTCAAATGGGAGGGGAAACTACCAAATAAAGAGAGAACACAAAAAAACCACCTTATTTCAGGTGGTTTTTTTGTGTTTAAGTGTTATTTTAAGTGTTTGGCAAAGAATCCCATCATCGATTTATATAGTTCGATTTTATTTTCTTCATGACCAAATCCGTGTCCTTCATTATATTTCACCATGTAAGGAACATCAAATCCTCTTTTTCTCAGATTGGTAACTATCTGATCTGACTCGTCAATGTTTACACGAGGATCATTTGCTCCTTGAATTACAAATAATGGTTTTTTGATTTTTTCAACATTAAGTGCAGGAGATACTTCTTTCATGATTTTTTGATCCTCTGGAGAGTTTTCATCATACCATTGTTCGTATACCTGCCCTAGATATGGTTTCCAATAGGGAGGGAATGATTTGAAAAAAGTAAAGAGATTAGAAACCCCAACATAATCAACTCCACAAGTATATAGATCTGGAGTTTTTACCAAACTTCCCAGAGTAGCAAGTCCTCCGTAACTAGCACCGTAAATTGCTATTTTGTTTTCATCGATAAACCCGAGAGATTTGGCATAGGCAACTCCATCTTCCAGGTCATTGAGCATTTTTCTACCGATCTGTTTATTTCCGGCCATAGAAAATTTCTTTCCGAATCCTCCTGATCCTCTATAGTTGATTTGTAATGTGGCATACCCTCTACTGGCAAATAGCTGTGTTTCAGGATTGAACCCCCAGTAATCTCTGGGACCGTAAGGACCTCCATGTGGATTGACGATTAAAGGTACTTGATTTGTTGCACTGGCTCCTTTTGGAATGGTTAGGTAACCATACAACGTAAGACCATCTCGGGAAGAAAACTTAATAGGTCGCATTTCTGCCATATCCGCCTCCTTGAGTTGAGGCATAAGGTTGAAGATTTCTTTAAAAGAATCTTTTGTGGTGTCGTACAGATAGTAAACTCCATATAATTTGTCACTACCTACATAGATAAGGTATTTATCTTCATCATCAGTTTTATTGACAATAGAAAATTCTTTATCTCCAAATTGAGTAGTGAATTTTTGGTGTAATTTCTTGTAGGTTTCACTAACAGGGATTACAACAGACTTTTCCCCGTTATAATGATAATAATCTACTTCGTAACCTCTTTTTCTGGAGCGATTGATACCTCCTACGTCGAATGTTTTATTGGCATAGACTTTCTTAATTACTGATTTTTTTGCAAAATCATAAAGTAAGATTTCGTTCGTATCGTTTTCTAAATTAGAGATAACATAAGCATCATGAGGGTTGTTAGTCGAATAATCAAATCCCGCGATATAAAAATTGTCTTTCCAGGTGGTCTTTACAATTTTTTCGAAAGGTTTTGTTTCATCTGTTCTGTAGTATAAAACATATTCGGTTCCATTTTGCTGTTGGGTGTATGCTTTCAGGTTTCCGTCTTTGTCAAAATCATAACCACTGATAGGGTTTTTAGGATCTTTATTCTCGAATAATTTTACAAGGTCTCCGGTTTTGATGTTTATCTTATAAGGTTCGAAGATTTGAGGATTATCTTTATTCATTTGGATAATCATATGATCCTTCTGATCTTTTAAGGAGTTAAGGATGCTTACCTGCACCCCTTCGAATGGTGTTAGCTCGGTATCATTTTTTCCGTCTAGATCTACTGCGAATAAATGATAGTTTTCGTCTCCTCCATTATCTCTGACATAGATCAGGCGGCTGTTATTAGCCCATCCGTATCCTCTGATTAGATCTTCTTTTTCTTCAATAACCCTTTTTATTTCATTTGTTTCCGTATTCTTTATGTAGACATGGTTTTTGTTGTTTTGATCTTTTTCTCTATAAGAAAAGAATAAACCATTAGGAGAGAACTTAAAAGAACTCTGTTTTGGTTTTTGGAAATAATCTTCTACGGAATATGCATATTTTTGCTTTTCGAGTTTTGCTAATGAAGCAAGTTCTTCCTTGGAAGAAGGGAGCGTTGTGTCTCCAGGTAGTTTTTTCTTTGTTTCTTGGGCTTGCATACTATAATTTGTTATGGCCCCGAACAATAAAATTAAAATTGACTTGTACATGAGTTTAGATTGTTAACTGGTTGTTTTGTAAATAGTGCTACTTCGGGGTGTATTTATATACAGATCAAATAACAGAATAAAGATACTGGTTTTATACACATTCCAAAGTGATTATACATGTTTGTTAATTAGTATGTATTGTTTTTAAATTGTTACGCCTGTTAACACTAATTAACGTTGTGGTTTTCTTGATCATAGAGATTTGTGTGTTTTGCTGTTTGCAATTCGTTTTTTCTTTAAATCGATAAGAGATAAGATGATAAAAATTTAGATTGTTTTTTATACAATAATTTGTAACAAACAAGGGTTTTTAGGGTCTTACTTGATAAGTTATTTTGTTTCTTTGAAACGTATATACGATGCGCGCTTTATTAAATAAACCATATCCATACCTGCATTCTTTCAAACGAAACATCCTGGGGGCTGTTTTAATAGGATTATTTGTAGTTGTTGTCAGTACGCTCTTAATAGATGGACAAGTGCTGAAAGGGTATATGGGGATATCCAGAACTACACTGGGATTATTATATGGTTTTAATACTTTTTTAGGGACTCTTCTTGTTCTTGAGTGGTTTCCTAAGGTAGGTATAACAGAGAAAAATAAAGATGAATGGACAATTGGAAAGGAATCTTTATTAATATTTTTTTTGCTTACAGTTATTACTTTATTGAATTATGGAGTCTCTTTTCTGTTTAGTTCAAAACCATCCGTTTTGTTAAGTGTTAATTATATTGCAAAAATATTCTTTTGGGTGATTGTAGTAGGGAGTGCTCCTACTTTTAGTATTGCTATATGGGTTAATTATAAAATGTTCTTAAAAAAGAATCTTTTAGAAGTTAAAGCATATAATGAAAAACTTAATGAAATAATAAAGAAAGAATTAGAGATGGAGGAAAAGAAAATGACAGTCGAAGAAAAAGTTACCTTATTTTCGACAGGGGAAACCAATAGTATTCTTACCGTTTCTGTTCATACCATATTATTTATTCAAGCAGAAGAGAATTGTATAGAAGTGTATTTAATGGAGGGGGATAAACCAGTGAAAAAACAGTTGTGCCAGTCGTTAAACGAAATAGAGGAGCAATTAGCATCTTATCAATTTATTGTAAAAACCCACAACTCGTTTTTGGTTAATATTCGCAGGATTAGTTTTACAGAAGGAAATGCTAGGAATTATCGATTATTCTTTGAGGGGATTACGCATAGTGTTCCTGTATCCAGAAGTGAGTTTAAAGCTTTTCGGGCTATTTTTCAGGAAGAAATGGCTAATTCGTCAGAAGAAGCTGAGGTTTAGAATTTAAATTTTTCGCGGATACTTGCGTTTTTGCTCGAAAAGTTGCCAGCTCATGATTTGTCTAATCAGAAAAGAGACTTTCTTATTTTTTGCAAAGGATAAAGGAACGCAGTACACCTGCATAATATAAAGTTGATGTTAGTTTTGGGGTAAGGTTTTAGCTTTTTTGATCTGTGTTTTTGTGTTATTTTTGTATTCTTTTAACTTCATCCGACGAAACATTGATTACGACTATTGCAAATCTTAAAATAGGGCAGAAGGCTATCATAAAGGAGATAAATGCCGATAATATTCCACTAAAGTTACAGGAAATGGGATGTCTTCCGGGAAATGAAGTCAAGCTTTTACAATTGGCTCCTTTTGACTGCCCTATGTATTTGATGGTTAATGGTACTCATTTGGCAATTCGCAGAAATATTGCAACACAAATTGAAGTAGAAATTATAGGATAATAGAACGAAATGGGTACAAAATTGAAAGTTGCACTGATCGGAAATCCAAATACAGGAAAAACATCTGTATTTAATGTGTTGACAGGTTTGAATCAGCAGGTAGGTAATTATCCTGGTATTACGGTAGATAAGAAAGAAGGGAGTTGTCAATTATCTGAAAAGGTAAGTGCAAAAATAATGGATCTTCCAGGAACCTATAGCCTGAATGCATCTTCTCTGGATGAGAATGTAGCGGTTAATGTTTTATTGGATAAGAAAGATGTGAACTATCCTGATGTTATTGTCGTAGTCTGTGATGTTGCCAATCTCAAAAGAAACCTGCTTCTTTTTACCCAAATAAAAGAGCTTGGAGTTCCTGTTGTCTTAGCGATCAATATGGTAGATAATATGGAGAAGAAAGGCATTTCTCTCGATATTCCGAAGCTGGAAGAAGAATTAAAGACCAGAATAGTACTGATCAGTGCAAGGAAAAAAATGGGGATTGAAGCGCTAAAAGAGAGTATTCTATCTTTTAAAGAGTTGTCTTTAGAACCTTGTTTAGATGCATTGCGATTTGCACCAGAGTATTTTCAAGCGTTGGAAAAAAGGTCTTCAGAGCAATTAAAATATGTTGCCTGGATAAAAAGAACACAGGAGATTTATTTTCAACAGAAAAAAGAAGAGCAATTACACGATTTTTTTGCTCATGAAGTAGATTCTGTAGCGGCATTAAAGCGTTTTCAACAAAAGGAAACGATCCTTAGGTATCAATTTATCAATAATACACTAAAAGAAGCTTTCTCTGTAGATACGGCAAAGGCAACTGGAATACGAGAACGACTGGATCGTATTTTGGTTCATAAGTTCTGGGGGTATATTATTTTCTTTATGATTTTATTGCTGGTCTTTCAGGCGATTTATGATTGGTCGTCATACCCTATGGATGCAATTGATGCATTATTTGCATGGATGAGTGAGAAATCAAAACTCATTTTACCTTCAGGTCCTTTAGTAGATCTGATAACAGAAGGAATCATTCCAGGGGTAGGAGGAGTCGTGATTTTTATTCCTCAAATTGCATTTTTGTTTTTCTTTATCGCTATGCTGGAAGAGAGTGGTTATATGAGTAGGGCAGTGTTTTTAATGGATAGAACGATGCGAAAATTCGGATTGAGTGGAAAAAGCGTTGTTCCTCTTATATCAGGAACTGCCTGTGCAATCCCTGCTGTGATGGCGGCACGGAATATAGAAAACTGGAAAGAGCGACTCATTACGATCCTGGTTGTGCCTTTTACTACATGCTCAGCAAGATTACCAGTGTATTTGATCATTATCTCTCTTGTTATACCAGAAGAAAAAATAGGAGGAGTAATCAGTTATCAGGGGCTGACAATGTTAGTGTTGTATATTTTAGGTTTTGTAAGTGCTGTGGGAGGAGCCTGGTTGCTCAATAAGTTGTTAAAAATAAAAAACATCTCCTATTTTGTAATAGAAATGCCGGATTATAAGGTTCCGTTGTTTAAAAATGTTCTGATTACAGTACTTGATAAGACAAAAGCTTTTGTATTTGATGCGGGGAAGATTATTCTGGCGATATCTGTTGTGCTTTGGGGATTGGCAAGTTTTGGTCCTAATGAGAATTTTAATAATGCAGCAACTATAATAACCGAGAAATATCCATCCTTGACAGAGGAAGAAAAAGAACATAGAATAGCCTCTTATCAATTGGAGCATTCATTTATTGGGTATGCAGGAAAGGCTATAGAACCAGTAGTGGCCCCTTTAGGGTATGATTGGAAAATAGGAATTGGGGTTATTAGTTCTTTTGCAGCAAGAGAAGTGTTTGTAGGAACACTAGCAACAATTTATAGTATTGATGGAGATAATGAAGATACGATTAAGAATAAAATGGCAGCAGAAATACATCCGGTAACAGGAAAACCATTATATAATTTGGCGAGTGGGATCTCTTTATTGCTGTTTTATGCTTTTGCGATGCAATGTATGAGTACACTAGCTATTGTAAAAAGAGAGACTAATAGCTGGAAGTGGCCAATGCTTCAGTTTTTCGTTATGAGTGGTTTTGCGTATATTATAGCGCTAATAGCATATCAACTATTGATATAATTGATTAGGTGAAATGAATATTTTTACACAGAATATTATCGTTGTGTTAATTATAGGATGGGCTGTTTTCTTTTTGATAACAAGATTCATTGGTATATCTTTTTTTGTAAAATCATCAGGGAAACAAAAAAAAGGCTGTAGCAAACATGATTGCAACTGTTAGTTTATAGATGTTTTTTTTTGTTTGCCAAAAGAACGATTACTACTAATTAAATAAACACCGATAATGATTAATCCGCAACATAATAATTTGGAAGCAGTAATGTCTCCTTTGTAAAGACTATCAGGAATCATATAGGATACGATTGCTACTAAGATCATTGCTACAGCAGGTTGCACATAAATATAACTACTGGAAACCGTTGGTTTTACATGCTTTAAAGCAAACATGTTAAGTAGGTATGCTAAAAAGGTAGGTCCTAAAACTACATAAAAAAGAGCTGTCCAATTCGTAGGAGCAAAGGAAGTAAAATCAGTTCGCATCAATGAAGAAAAGCAAAAAGGAAGCATGAATAGGAAGCCAAATAAAAAGGTCCATCCGATAACAGTTATGGGTTTGTATTTAGACATTATAGGTTTAACTAAAACCAAATACAAAGAAAAAACCAATGCGTTGATAAAAATAAAAAAGTTTCCCAGTATGGATCCTGTGCCTGTACCTGATTTTCCTAGATAGATAAGAATAACAGCTCCGCCCCCACCTACACATATTCCGAGAATCCGGGAAATAGTCAAAGGTTCTTTTAAAATAAAGTAGCTCATAATTACTGTAAAAATCGGCATTGCAGTCACAATGATTGCTGCATCAACCGGAGAAGTGAGACTTAGACCATTCATAGAGAAAAATTGGTTGGCAGCTACTCCGAGAAATCCACATAATGCCAGACGTGCAATATCTCTTTTTGCTACAGTCTCTTTGATGAATGTTTTGAGAACAATGAAAAGAAGTCCGGCTCCTCCTATTCGCAAAAAAACCAATGCAGAAGCTTCAATTTTATGAGGCATTAACCCTTTGGCGACTAAATAATTTGCTCCATATATAATATTGACACTTAATAAAGCAAGATGAGATTTAACAGTATTGGATATCATCTGACAAAGAAACAAAAACTATAGAAGTATCCATTTGTTTTTATTGTGTTAATACTTCTATGTAATAGTCTTTTTTATGAAAAGTCTTTTTAGAAGAAGGGTATGGTTTTATGGTATGAGTGATAATGGTCTTGTCCTTAGTTTGGAATAAAGAAGCAGGGTTTTTAGGGTTGATATTATTAACACCAAATGTAAGTTCTTTTGTAACAGTAGGGGTACCTGTTTTTTGGATGGATATAATTGCTAGAACACTTCCAGACCACATGCATGTCAGATCTGAAGGGCATCTGGAGTCATTTTTGACATCGATGAGGGTGATAATGGTGTTATCAAAATCCAGTGATTGCCCAATGTATAGTTCTGTTTGCCGATTAATAGCGGTATTTTGAGCTTTGCAGGAATGCATAAATAGCAAAGCGATCATTAATAGCAAGTAGCGAAGCATACCATTTATAATTGTTAGTTGCTACAAGATACATAAAAAAGAGGAGCTGTTTCTCCGGCAGATTTTATTTTATACCTCTTTCTTTTCGAATTTGATCATAAGCCATTTGTACTTGTCTGAACTTTTCTTCGGCTCCTTTTATGTGTACCGGATCCAAATGTTGTACTTTGTCGGGATGATATTTTTTTGCCATCGTACGAAATGCTTTTTTTATTTCTGCCTCCGAGGCATTCTTGTCTATCTCCAGAATTTTATATGCATGATCTTCAGTTTTGAAAAACATAGCTTTAATACTTTCAAAATCATTTGCACTTATTCTTAGAAAACCAGCTATTTTACGAATTTCTTCGGCTTCTGCACTACTGACATGTCCGTCTGCATTAGCAATGCCAAATAAAAAATGAACAATTTGTAATCTAGAAGCATACCGGGTTTTATGAGAAAGGTATAGGCAGATTCGCTGTGCAGAGACCTCCCTTTTTTTGATAACATCATTAAACGTTCTGAATGTCGCATTCGCTCTTTCTTTTCCATAGGCATTGACAAAATATTGACGAACATAATCAAGCTCTGTTTGATTTACCTTTCCATCAGCTTTAATCACAATAGAACAAAGAGATAGTAAGTTTAATTCAAAATCTCCGGGACTTACGGTTGTCTCATTAGAGAACACTTGTTTTATAGTCGCACTGTTTTTTCCTGTAACAGCGTCAATAAGACTACCGATGATAAACCCCAATATGGCTCCTGGGAAATTAAAGAAAGCATATCCTGCAAAGGCAGTAATCCATTTAAACATACATTGGTATTTTTTCGAGTGTAAAGATAGTAGTATTTTTTCCAGTGAAGGATAGTGCTACTTTGTAGAATAGGTAGAAAGATTGATGTTTTTGTTACATTGTAAGGAAGTTTCGGTTTTTTAATAAGAGAAAAAAACACTAACCTACCTCTTAAAGCAAATTAGTGTTTTTGTAAAATATGGTTGCTTGTAAGTAATAGTATTTTCGAATAGATATTAAGATTCTGTAGAGGGGTTTGTTGATTTTTTTTTAAGACCGGTTCTGTTGTCTACAACAAAGTTGTATTGTCCGGCAAGAATATTCATCTGATCTAATAAGATGTCATATTCAGGAGAGATAGCAAGAGTTGAACCTGCATGAATACGGGATACGAGATGTTTGTACGCATTGGTTGCTTTTTCTCTCAATTTGGAGATGTTAGAAGAAGAGTTCACAGCAGCAGAGCCAACACGGTCAATATATTTGGTAGAAAAATCAATATTTGTACTTTTTAGATCAGAAAGCCAATCTCCCAGCTTTAGAACTTGTACAGCAGCAATGAGATCTTCCTCTCTTTCCCAGTCAGTAATAATGCTATTGAGAACAGTGGTTTCTTCTTGAAAGCTCATGCGTTGTATATTGTTTCCGTGTAAGATAATATTGTCGTGTAGAGCTGTCGCTGCTTTTGAGATTTTCTTGTCAAAATGATATTTATAACTATCGGTTAAACCTCGTAAGCCGACAATAGCTCTGTCCCTTCGTTCGTCAAGGGCAAGGATATCTTTGGTCAATCCGTTTCCTTGACTTTTTAAAAAAGCAATTTCTATCTTGTCTATTAAGGGTAATAAATTATTTACATAATTTGTTAGTTGTAAAGCATTTGTGTCTTGCTCATTAACTAATTCTAGAATATCTTTCATGTATTGTAGATATTCTCCGTTTCTATAACGGTGTAAATAGGGTGAATTCATTTAATAATGGTTTTAAGTTTGTACAATAAACGGGTAGATGAACGAGAATGTATTGGTTTGTAATTCATCTTATTACCTAAAATACAAAATACCCTTTTTGAATAAACATTTTGGAAGGTTAAATTGACTTTACATTCGTTGTAAGACCATTCTTAACGATGAAAACCACAAAACAAATAACACTTTTTTATAAGTAGGAAGAATTTTTTGTTTTTAAGAAGGGGGCTGCTTTTGGGATAAGAATAGTTGTCTATTTAGGATGAGAAGAGATGGTGTGTTGCGTAAATTATGACAGTTTTTATAATAGTAATAATTGCTTTATTTCATGATAGCAGACGACTTGTCATGAAAGTAAGGGTGTGGTACATTATTTGTATCTTTACCAAGAAAAATAGAAAAACAAAACAATAGAATATGTATCCAGCAGATTTAGTGAAGCCAATGCGAGAAGATCTTACGAATATCGGATTCGAAGAATTACATACAACAGAAGCTGTTGATAAGGCAATAGATAGAGAAGGAACTACATTGGTTGTTGTAAATTCAGTATGTGGATGTGCAGCGGCAAATGCTAGACCAGGAGCGAAAGCTTCTTTAGATAATGGAAAAAAACCAGACCATTTGGTGACGGTTTTTGCAGGGGTTGATAAAGATGCCACCAACAAAGCCAGAGAATATATGATTCCGTTTCCTCCATCCTCTCCTTCTATGGCTTTATTTAAAGATGGAGAACTAGTGCATATGTTAGAGCGTCATCATATAGAGGGAAGACCAGCTGATATGATTGCAGAAAATCTAAAAGATGCATATAACGAGCACTGCTAATGATTTTTTTAGCAGATAAAATATAAAACCGTTTGTTTATCAAACGGTTTTTATTTTAGGAAACTATTGGTTTCCTAAAAATAATATCAGACCTTGCAGCGTTTTTAATTGATAATTTTTGATAAACAAACTGCTTGCATCTCTAAACAGTTTTTTGTCAATGATGTATACGTTTATGGAGTTAATAAAAAAGATCATATCTTATCCGTTAAGTGCTGTTTTTTTGTTACTTTTTGGATTGACATTATTGGTGTTCCATCCATTGCAATGGCTTGGTTTAAAATTAGGAGGAGTCAAAGGTCACAGAGGAGTTGTTAATATTATGAATTTAGCAATACTTCGTTGTCTTCATTTTTTAGGAGTAAAGTTTAGTTTTAAAAACAAACATAAACTTCCTGATGATCGTCCTTTAATAATAGTTTCTAATCATCAAAGCATGTTTGATATCCCATTAATCTCTTGGTATATGAGACAATGGAAACCAAAATTTATCTCTAAAATCGAATTAGGAAAAGGAATTCCTAGTATTTCTTTTAATCTTAAACACGGGGGGAATGTGTTAATTGATAGAAAGAATCCGAAACAGTCGATCCCGGCTTTATCAAAATTCGGAAAATTCATTTCCGAACATACATTTTCGGCGGTTATTTTTCCTGAAGGAACAAGAAGTCGAAATGGTAAACCGAGAAAATTTGCTGAAACAGGATTAAAAATTTTATTTAAATATGCTCCCGATGCAGTTGCTGTACCTGTGACGATAAATAATAGTTGGAAATTGGTACGTTATGGTAATTTTCCGATGGGAATAGGGCTTCATTTATCATTAGAAGTACATGAACCATTAGAGATCAAAACAACCAAGACAGATGTCTTGATAGAGACCTTAGAGCAACGAGTTGTGGAAGGAATACGATAAGTAAACAAAAGTTATATTATTATGGCGTTAGATAATATTAGATTAGAAGTAATGCAATTACTGGAAAAGAAAATTGATTCTTTTATAGATAAGTTTCTTATTCCGGTAGAAAAGATTTGGCAGCCGACAGACTTTTTACCTGACTCACAAAACGAAGATACGTTTTTTGATGAGGTAAAAGAATTAAGAGAATTGGCGAAGGAATTACCATATGATTTTTGGGTAGTTTTAGTAGGTGATACCATAACAGAAGAGGCGTTGCCTACGTATGAGTCCTGGTTAATGGATGTGGAAGGAATTAATCAGCAAGAAGGAGGTAATGGATGGTCCAGATGGGTGCGATATTGGTCAGGAGAAGAAAATAGGCATGGAGATGTGCTAAATAAGTATTTGTATTTATCCGGAAGGGTGAATATGATCGAAGTAGAAAGGACAACCCACCACCTGATTAATGACGGGTTTGATATAGGAACTGATAGGGATCCGTATAAGAACTTTGTCTATACAAGTTTTCAGGAATTAGCAACGTACATTTCTCATAATCGAGTAGCAAAACTTGCAAAACAATATTCTAATAAGTCTTTATCAAAAATGTGTAGAATTATTGCAGGAGACGAGATGAGACACCATAACGCATATAGCGAGTTTGTAAAAAGCATTTTTGAGGTTGATCCCAGCCAGATGATGGTTGCTTTTTGTGATATGATGAAAAAGAAAATCATAATGCCTGCTCATTTCTTGAGAGAGTCGGGTCAGTCTATAGGAACAGCATTCGAAGAGTTTTCATGGGCAGCACAGCGAATAGGTGTGTATACTTCTCAGGATTATATAGATATAATGGAACGATTGATAAGCAGATGGGAAATAGACAAACTAGTCGACTTAACTGACGAAGCAGAAAGAGCACGTGATTATGTGATGAAATTACCGGCGAGAATGAAGCGAATTAATGAGCGATTGGTAATCCCTAATGAAGTTTTTCAGTTTAACTGGGTAGCTCCGGCTTTGGCTAAATAAAAATTAAATACTATGAGTGCCTTCGATCTTGTTGTTTCGAATACAATTACTTTTGTCAAAGAAGAATTAAAAGAGGCAGAGGGGGGACATGATTGGTTTCATATAGAGAGGGTTTATAATACTAGTTTGCTAATTGCTAAAGGCGAAAATGTAAATTTGGAGGTCGTAAGTCTCTCTGCGTTATTACATGATATAGCTGATTCAAAATTCCATAACGGGAATGAAGAAATTGGACCAGAAATAGCTAGAAATTTTTTATTGAAGCAACAGGTTAATTCTCAGACAATAGATCATGTAGTTAAGATTATTGAGAATATTTCGTTTAAAGGAGGAAATGTAAAACGAAGTTTTTCTTCACCAGAGCTTTTAGTCGTTCAGGATGCAGATAGATTAGATGCAATTGGAGCGGTTGGAATTGCCAGGTGTTTTAATTATGGAGGGTATAAGAACAGGGCTTTGTACAATCCTGAAATCTCACCAAATCTGTCCATGACCAAAGAAGAATACAAAGCATCAACAGCTCCTACTATTAATCATTTTTATGAAAAACTGTTGTTGCTCAAAGATCGTATGAATACAGAAACAGGAAAAAAAATTGCAGCTCAGAGGCATGAGTTTATGGAGCAATTTTTAGCACAATTTTATAATGAGTGGGAAGGTAGGAGTTAATTCAGCTCCTACCTTCATATGATTGGAAAGTTCGTTTTTTGATTGGGCATGCCTTTTTAGCTAAAAAAGCTAATAGCAAAGTTTATTAGAATGATAAAATAACTTAAAATGAAGTTTAATAGGAGTTTTAGTAATGCTACCATGATTCAGTAATTAATTTTTCCGTTATAAATTGTTACTAGCTTTGTTTCTCGTTGATTCACGAATGAAAGCGTAAACCGATCGATGTCTTTGTAATCAGTCACTTTCTTTATAAGTAACTGATTGATTCTTTTTGTTTCTTTTTTTAAATCCGAATACTGGCAATTTTTTAATTCGTATTCAGCACTTTCTGTAGAACTTCCCTTTTCAGTAGATTCTAATCCTTTGATGTAGATTAGTTGTTGGATCTCTTCACAATCACAATAGGATTCCAAAACGTTTAATATAGCAGTCGATTTATCTTCTTTTTTATTGGATAGAGTAGAGAAGATAATTGCTCCTCCTACGATGGTACCTAAAATAAATAAAGCGATCTGCTGTTTCATCAATGGTTTTTTTGATCAGAAATTTTTACAATAGCAAAGTACCTCCATTTATATGCTATATACAAGAAAAGCTTCCCTCTTTTTATGAAAAACGGGTGCTTTTTAAGGTGTTAATATGTTGGTTTTGAGTATTTTGTGTTTTGTTTGTTTCGGAATGAGAAGAAAGAAGCTATCAGCCCTATTTTTATGAATTTAGGGTGTTTTTTGAGAAGTTTTGTCCTGAGATTTCAGTTTTTTAATATAAAAAGATGGAAGAAGTCCTGTGTGAATTTTAAAATACTTAGAGAAAGAATCTGAACTTTTATATCCTACTTCCTTAGCAATAGATTTAATCGAAAATAATCTGAATTTTGGATCGTTTTTTAAACGGAGAATAGCATAATTAATTCGTAAGTCATTTATGTATGCATGAAAATTTTTGTCAAAATGAGTATTGATAACCTTAGATAAATAAGAAGTATTTGTGTTTATCTTCTTAGCGACATTGTATAGGTTACAATCCGTATTCAAAAAATATTCTTGTTGTTCTAATTTTTCCAACCCTTTCAAAATGTTTTTATGCAAGCTCTCATTAATATCATGGGATTCTGTTAAGGAGGATTTTTCAATCTGTTTTGAGGTGCTTTCTATTTGGTCGTTCTTGTGAACTCGAATAGCCTCTTGTTGTTCTATTCTGGAAAGTAATGCATTAAATTTCTTTTGGTTTCTTTTCTTTATATGAATAAAAAAGAAAGAAAATGTCAGTAAACCTGCTCCAGCAATGGCTAAAGCGATTTCAGAGTAAGTACGTCTGTTTTGTTGTTGTTTTTTTTGTTGCTGAAGCGAATTTATTTGCCCCTCATATCCGGCAATAGTTGCTTCTCGTAATTTTTGAGAAACGGTAGATTTTTTATTGTTTAATTTACTTAGACTTAAGATATACAGCTCGTAATAAGTGTTTGATTTTTCGATGTTTTCACTCTTTTTATGAGCCATTCCTAATAGTTTGTAGCATTTGCTAAGCTCATCGGAATTCCGGTATTTTTTTGTTAGGAGAGGTAAGGCTTCTTCTAGTGAAGCAATACTTTTTTGGTAATCTCGCGATTCGTAAAAACATTCAGCAGTAAAATTTAATATTTTCCCTAAAAAAACAATGTCATTCGCCTCATGAGATAACTCTTTTGCCTGTTTTAAGAAGGTCAATGCCTTTGGATAGGCTTTTTTCTTCATATAAATAAGACCTCTATGCATTAAAAGATCTATATGAATGTTGTAGTTTTTAATTTCTTTAGCGATAGCGATTCCTCTGTTGTTAGTTAGTAAAGCATTATCCAGTTGGTTCAATAGGATATAAGCTTCGCTTTTTCTAGCAAGGACAAGTGCTAAATTTCGTTTTTTTAAGCGTGGTCTGATATTGGGAATCGTTTGTTCGCTTTGCTGTAGTCCTTCCAGCGCACCATGGGCATCTCCTGTACGTAATTTTATAAACTGAAGATTAGCATTTAAAGCCCATGATAGAAAAGTGTCTTCTGTTTTTTTGGCTATTGATAATGCCTCGTAATAAATGGTAGTAGCATGATCATACTCTTCGATATCGAAATAATGATTCCCCTTAAGTGTGATTAAATTGATTAATATTTGAGGTTTTAATCCATTGTCTCTGGCAATATTAATTGCATTATCAATGTATTGTATAGCAAGCTTGTTTTCACCAGAGTTTAGTGCTGCAGTACTTAGGTATTGCATAGCAATAATCATATTGTCGGTGTCTTTTTTTTCGAAAGCAGTTTTATAGAGTAATTTACTCAATGACGTTATTTCGTCAACTTCACTTTCTTCTAGAGACCGTATGCTATGCAGCAAGTTTTCGATCGTTTTATTAGATGTAATAGCATCATACTGTGCTATTGTAGATTGAATAGCAAATAAGAAAAAAAATAGTACTCGAAACGTACTCATGAAGTAATGTAGATAAAACGGTTGCTGTATTCAAATGTACTTAAAAAACTTTAAAACAATCGATATTGTCCATCTTTATACTGCTGATGCAATTCACAATTAAGAAGTATCGCTTCATTGTCTACAGGAAAGTATTTTTTTCGGGCGATTGCGAAGAGTTGATGGATTTGCTCTGCAATTTTCCCGGAACCTTTCATACGATGACCAAAAGTACTGTCATTGAGCTTTCCCAGGTGACATTCTTCAATTTGGTGCAATATTTTGTCTTTTTTGTCAGGAAGAGTGTTTTCTAACCAGGTGGTAAATATCTGCCCGATGGCCCCGTTTAATCGAACCACAGTGTATCCAATACTTTGAGCTCCCCGGGAAGCAACTTCTTTGGTCAGAGGTAAGATTTCATGACTATTGATTGAGGGGATAATTGGAGCCATCATTACATTGGTGGGAACAAGAGCTTTATTTAGTGCCTCTACAGTTTCTAATCTTTTTTTTATACTGGAAGTCCTGGGTTCCAGAATTCTTCGGGTTTTTTCTTCCAGAGAAGTAATAGAAATCATAACAGCAATGAGATTGTCTTTTGCTAATTGTGATAAAATATCCAGGTCTCGAAGAATGAGTGCGTTTTTGGTAATAATTGTAACCGGGTGTTTGTATTTTAAAAATAAAGAGAGAAGCCTTCTGGTAATTTGTAGTTTTTTCTCTATTGGTTGATAGCAATCCGTATTCCCTGATAAGGAAATAGGCGAGGCTGACCAGTGTTTACTTCTTAGTTTTTTTTCTAATAAGACCGGAGCATTTTTCTTAATTAAAATTGTATTCTCAAAATCTAACCCAGCTCCATATCCCCAATATTCATGTGAGTTTCTGGCATAACAATATACGCATCCATGCTCACAGCCTTGGTATGGATTTAGTGAATAATACATGCCTACATCCGGGCTTTTTACCTTATTTACGATTGTTTTTGGGAATACATTTATAAAGGATGTTTCTTTTTTTCTGATGTGTTCTCCTTCATGGAAGCAATAATTTAGGAAATCATCTCTGACCTCATGAGTGTGTGAAAAAAAAGAATTGTTGATGTTTTCTTGTGCTCCCCTTCCTTTTATGTAGTTTTTTGACTTCAATTTTTTATGAGCAAAATACAATATATTTTGGAATAAATCCTAATAAAATAGGAATAAATCCAATTATTGTATTAAGAATAAATATGTATATGGATAATTGTGGAATAGGTAGATTATAGAAAAAACAATATTTTTACTCCTAATAAGATTTTGATAATCCATAAATCATTACAGTAATAAAGAAACACATATCAGGATGAAACAGCTATTTTTATTAGTAGGACTGACGCTACTTTTTTCTTGCAAAAAAGAAGTAAAAGAAGAAGTTCAGAAAGACACAAAAGCGAATGTAGAAGAACCGGTAAAAAAACAAACGGGAGAGAATTTTGGAATTGTAATTCACGGGGGAGCAGGAACCATACTTAAGAAAAATATGACTCCAGAAAAAGAAGCGGAGTATAAAGCCAAATTGGAAGAAGCTGTTCGAGTTGGGCATGCAATTCTTAAAGAAGGGGGAACCAGTCTGGAAGCGATAGAAAAAACGATTAATATTTTGGAAGATTCTCCTTTGTTTAACGCAGGAAAAGGAGCTGTTTTTACCCATCATGAAACGAATGAAATGGATGCGTCTGTAATGGATGGGGCTACACTAAACGCAGGAGCTGTTGCAGGGGTAACGACTGTAAAGAACCCGATAAATCTGGCTAGACAAGTAATGACAAATTCTCCACATGTATTGTTGTCTGGAAAAGGAGCAGAGCAATTTGCAAAGGAGAGAGGGATAGAGATTGTAGACCCTTCTTATTTTTATACCGAGGCAAGAATGAATACATTGAAGCGTGTAAAAGAAAGAGAAGCGCAAAAGACAGCCGGAAAAAAGACAGCCTTTTATGATGCAACGATAAAAGATTCGAAATTCGGAACTGTAGGTTGTGTTGCTCTTGATAAAAACGGGAACCTTGCGGCAGGAACATCTACGGGTGGAATGACAAATAAAAAATGGAATCGTATAGGAGATTCTCCAATCATCGGAGCAGGAACATATGCGAATAATAAAACATGTGCAGTGTCTAGTACAGGATGGGGGGAGTATTTTATACGAGCTATGGTTGCACATGATATTTCCGCTTTAATGGATTATAAAGGAATGTCATTAAAAGAAGCGGCAAGTCTGGTTATACAGAAAAAGGTGAAAGACCTTGGTGGAGATGGAGGTATCGTCGCAATAGATCATGAAGGAAATATAGCTATGGAATTCAATACAGCAGGGATGTACAGAGCGGCAATGAATGCAAAAGGAGATGTTACCGTAGGAATTTATAAAGAAGAGTAAAATAACCCTCTGTAGAACTAAGTTCTTACAGGGATGTATTACAAGAGAAAAAGTTTGATAAGATGCTTTTTGAAGATCTCCTTTTGAGGAGATCTTTTTTATTTAATAAAAGTAGCAAAACCACTGTTTTCAGTGATATAATTCGTATTTTATTGGTTAATTTTACAGATCCGAAAACAACTAAAGTCCATCCAGATGAATTGTAAACAAATTAACGCTTTTTTAATTGCGTTAGTCTTACTTATTTCTTGTAAGAATAGCGATCAGAAGAAAATAGAAAACCTTAGTGAACCCCATAAGTATGAGGAGTATATTTCTCAGGTATCAACAGGAGTGATATCAGCTTATGATAAGATACAGGTAATATTGCAAAATCCGATAGCAGGTTGGAGTGATCATCAGGAGTTATCAAATGATATTATAGAAATATCTCCAGCTGTTAAAGGGAAATTAATAGCAGTAAACAATAGAACACTTTCTTTTGAGCCAGAAGAAAAACTAGCACAAGACACTTTCTACACATTTACGTTGGATTTAGAAAAACTGGGAGTTCAGGTAACAGAAGATCTAAGTAATGATTTTGTTTTTGGAGTACGAACTTTGGAGCAGCAATTTTCTGTGTTTACAGATCACATACAATCATATGATAAAAAATGGCAATATGTCGAGGGAACGATCACTTCCAGTGATCAATTGCAAATAGAGACAGTGAGGCAATTAGTAAACGCCTCTCAGAAAGGAAAACAATTGTCAATAGATTTTGAAGATCAGGCTGTGTTAGGAAGGGAATTCGTTTTTCGAATTGATAGTATTCAGCGATTCGATAAGGATTCTGAAGTAAAGTTAGTGTGGTCTGGGGATTCGTTTAATATTGATTCAGAAGGAGAAGACCTGATAAAGATTCCTGGGAAGGATAACTTTTCTGTTTTAGCAGTGGATATAGCAGATACTGAAGAAAAATATATTGAAATTAATTTTTCTGACCCTTTACAAAAAAATCAAAACTTCAATGGACTGGTTACAATTTCTGGAGTTAAAAATTTGAGATATACTGTAGATAGAAATATTCTTAAGGTATATCCAAAGAGTGATCCGGTGGGAATGTTAGAAGTGATGGTTTTTCAAGGGATAAAAAGTGAAGATGGGTATAAAATCAAAGAAACCTATAAGCAGCGAGTTTCTTTTCAGCAACCCAATCCAGAACTTCGGTTATTACAAAGTGGGGTAATTCTTCCAACATCGGACGATCTGAAGTTTAATTTTGAAGCGATAAATCTGAGAGCTGTAGAGGTTGAAGTTGTAAAAATCTATAAAAATAATGTGCTTCAGTTTTTGCAAAGCAATAACCTGGGGGGAGCTAGTGATATTCGTAGTGTGGGGAGACCAATAGCAAGAAAACTCATTAATCTTCAAAATAACAAGACTAAGAATCTAAGCAAATGGAATGCGTTTGCAATTGACCTAAAGGAATTAATCGTTCCGGATTTAGGAGCTGTTTACAGGGTAGAACTAACCTATAAAAAAGAATATTCATTATACAAATGTAATGGTGTTGTAGATACAAGTCCATTAAAAGAGTTGGAAGATAATTTTGATGAAGAGAACAAAGAATCCAGCTATTGGGATAGTGCACAGTATTATTATGATTATAATTATGATTACAACTGGAGGGATAGAAATGATCCATGTACGAATTCATACTATTATGATAAAAAAGTAGGAGCGAATATACTGGCTTCTAATTTGGGAGTTGTTGTCAAAAAAGGGGCGAATAACTCATGTATGATCGCAGTAAATGATATTATTACTACAAATCCTGTTTCTAACGCCAAAGTACAATTATTCAATTATCAGCAACAAGAGGTTGCAGTCGGAACTACAGATGCAGAGGGAATGGTAATCATAGATGCAGAATCTGCTGCCTTTTTTGCTATTGTAACCTCTGGAAAGCAACAAACCTATGTCAAACTTAATGATGGTAATGCGTTATCAGTGAGTAAGTTTGATGTTGCTGGAGCAAAGCTGAAAAAAGGAATAAAAGGATTTATATATGGAGAGCGAGGAGTGTGGAGACCTGGGGATACAATCTTTCTCTCGTTTATGTTGAATGATAATGCGAATAAGCTACCGGAAAATCACCCGGTAAAACTGGAACTTAGAGATCCATATGGGAAGTTAGTACATCAAGAAACAAAAACAACAGGAGTCAATAATTTCTATGCTTTTGAAATTATTACTTCCGAAGAAGACCCTACAGGAAACTGGAATGCCAAAATAGCGGTAGGTGGAGCCAGTTTTAATAAGCAGTTAAAGATTGAAACCATAAAACCCAACAGACTAAAGATCAAAACTACTTTTGAGAATGAGGTATTAAAGAATAATACCTTAATAAAAGGAGGGGTAGAAGTGCTTTGGTTACATGGAGCGGTTGCTAGAAATCTGAAAGCTGATGTTACTGCACGTTTTTCAGCTAAAAAAACTAATTTTTCGACATTTCCCGGTTATGTATTCGATGACCCTACGAGAGAATTCGGAACGGAGGAGCAAGAAGTTTTTAAGGGCAACATTTCATCCGAAGGAAAAGCCTCATTTGATTTGAGACCGGTTTTACATAAAAAAGCAGCAGGAAAATTAAATGCTTCTTTTGTGACGAAGGTGTATGAAAATGGAGGAGATTTTAGTACAGATGTAATATCCAAAGAGTTTTCTCCTTATGAGGTATATGTAGGTTTAAATACGCCAAAAGGAGATAAAGCAAGAGGGATGCTACTGACGGATACACCACATAAGTTCGAAGTAGTTTCTGTTGATGATAAGGGGAAAATAGTAGGGAATAGAGAATTAGAAGTGCGTATTTATAAAGTAAACTGGAAATGGTGGTGGGATACTTCAGAGGATAACTTGTCATCATATAACGGGAGTAGTTATCATACGCAGATTTTCAAAAAGAATGTGACAACGGGAAATAATGGAAAAGCTACTTTTCATTTTGAACTGAAATACCCTGAATGGGGTCGTTATCTGGTTAGAGTAGTTGATACTAAAGGAGGGCATGCTACCGGAAAAACAATGTATATCGATTGGCCGGGATGGGCAGGGAAATCAAGAAAAAATGATCCTTCGGCAGCTACAATGCTATTATTTTCTACAGATAAAGATTCTTATAAGGTAGGGGAAAAAGCAACCATTACTTTCCCATCGAGTTTAGGAGGAAGAGCTCTGGTAACTGTAGAAAATGGAACAGAAGTTCTTAATTCGTTTTGGGTTTCTGCTAAGAAAGAAGAAACAAAATTTGAATTACCGATAGAAGCTATTTATACACCAAATGTGTATATACATATAACCTTATTACAGCCACATGCCTTTACACAGAATGATTTACCAATCCGACTATATGGAGTAGTACCAATTGCTGTCGAAGATCCTGCTACCAGAATTGTCCCAACACTGAAAATGCCATCAGTGTTAAGACCTGAAGAAACGATTGAGGTAAAAGTAGGAGAAGAAAAAGGAAAGGAAATGACATATGCTATTGCTATTGTCGATGATGGATTATTAGACCTTACCCGATTTAAAACACCAAATCCATGGGATACGTTCTATGCCAAAGAAGCCCTGGGAGTAAAAACCTGGGATGTATACGATGATGTGATAGGAGCCTACGGGGGGAGTATAAATCAGATTTTTAGTATTGGAGGAGATGCCGAAGCAGGAGGAAGTAAATCTAAAAAGGCAAATCGATTTAAGCCAATGGTGGTTTATTTAGGTCCTTTTGAACTAGAAAAGGGAAAAACAAAGACACATACGATCAAAATGCCTAAGTATATAGGGTCTGTAAGAACAATGGTTGTTGCATCAGATGCTGAGAATGCTGCATATGGAAGCGTAGAAAAAACTACTCCGGTGAGAAAACCATTGATGGTATTAACCTCCGTTCCAAGAAAAATAACTCCTGGAGAAAGAGTGACTGTTCCAGTTACGGTTTTTGCGATGGAAAACAAAATAAAAGATGTAACGGTTTCTATCAAACCTCAGGCAGGATTTACAGTCGTAGGAGAAACAACAAAGAAAATCTCTTTCCCTAATCCAGATGAAAAGATGGTGTATTTCGATATAGAAGTCTTGCCTGGTGTAAGGGCTACAAATATTGAGGTGATAGCAGCAGGAAATGGTGCTAAGTCATCCTATAATACTCCAATAAAAATTGTGAATCCTAATCCGGTAACCACAGAAGTGACCTCGGTAGTATTAGAACCTAATAGCGAAAAATCAATAGATATTGCTTCTTTTGGAATAGCAGACAGTAATAAAGTTGTGTTGGAGTTCTCTTCGATTCCTCCTATGAATTTTGAATCTCGATTACAATATCTGATCCAATATCCTCATGGATGTGTAGAACAGACAACATCTTCTGTATTTCCTCAGCTGTTTGTAGGAGATATCTTTGACTTATCTTCCGATCAGAAACATCGTGTTCAAAAAAATGTAGAAACTGCTATTGATAAGATTAAACGTTATATACGACCAGATGGGGGACTGTCCTATTGGCCGGGTGCGACAAATGCAAATGACTGGGGAACTACTTATGCAGGACATTTCCTGTTAGAAGCCTCTAAAAAAGGATATGTATTACCAATAGGATTTAAAAATAACTGGGTACGATATCAACAAAGAGTTGCTCGCCAGTGGAGAAGAGGAGGAAACGATTTAGCGCAGGCATATCGCTTATATACATTAGCATTAGCCGGCAGACCGGATTTAGCTTCGATGAATAGATTGCGGGAAACAAAGAATATATCATATAATGCAGGAATACGGTTAATTGCTGCTTACGCATTGATAGGTCAGAAAGTAATAGCAGAAGATCTCTTAAAAGAGGTTAAGAAACCTAAAGAAGAAAAAGAGAAAAATAATAGATATACCTATGGTTCTAAATATAGAAATAAGGCAATGGTACTGGAAACCAAAATGATTTTACAAGATAAAATTGGGGCAAAAGAAATTGCAGATCAACTAGCGCAGGCATTAAGTGCTGATGAATGGATGAGTACTCAGACAACAGCTTATGTGTTACAGGCAATGTCTAAATATGTGCTTTTCGTAGGAGGAAAGGGAGTGAAAGCACAATATGTGCTAAATGGGATATCAAATAGTATTTCTTCCTCTAAAACAATGACGAACACTCCAGCGATGAAACTGAAGAAAATGAATGCGTTATCATTGAAAAATTCAGGAGAAAACACAGTGTTTGTTCAGATAGCAAATAGCGGAGTATTGGAGGTTGGAAAAGAAAAGGTTCTAGAACAAAAAATAAGAACAATTATTGATTACAAAGATAAAAAAGGAAGTAATATAGCCGTAGAACAATTGTCTCAGGGAACGGATTTTGTTGCAGAAGTTACGATTACAAATACGACTCATGAAGAGATCACAAATGTTGCTTTGTCAGAAATGTTTCCTTCAGGATGGGAAATTGTCAATACGCGTTTTACTGAGTACGGTATTTTTAGACCAAGTGAAGCTACCTATACCGATATACGAGATGATCGTGTTCATTTTTATTTTGATTTAAAAGCACAGGAGAGTAAAACATTTACGATTTTACTAAATGCATCCTATATAGGGAGATATTATTTACCTGGAGTACAAAGTGAAGCTATGTATAATAATTCATATATGTCAAGAACGAAAGGGAAGTGGGTGGAAGTAGTTCAGTAGAGTGAGTTATTTTCAGCCTCCTTTTATTGATGTTTTAATCATTGAAGTTAGGAAATTGGGATTAGAGTAATCGGAGTTATTCGCCAAAGGAGAGAAAAGTGTATTTGAAAGAACTGTTTAGACAAGCAGCAAAATACATGCAATCTTCTAGTGGATATATAAAGTACGGTTTATTAAAATGTATAGGAGAAGATAAGAAGGGATTCAGCGATTCAGATGAATATCAGAAATGGAAAGAATTACTTCGTCATTTCTGTGATTTGTTTTCCTGTGGTAGAATATTATAACCCCGTTCTGAAGTAGTTCGCTGTATTTAATGAATTTTGTTGAAGGTGATACGACATACACTATTAGGTATAATTAAGAAAAGACCTTTGTTAACTTCTGTAATAGGAGGGGTATTCTTATGGTTTTATTTCTGTTTGCCTGCTACGCTTTTTAAGGAGCCCACTTCTACGGTTGTTGTTGGGAAAGATGGAGGGCTTCTGGGAGCAAAAATAGCAGAAGATGGACAATGGCGCTTTCCTGAAACTGATAGTGTTCCCTATAAGTTTGAGCAATCATTGTTGATGTTCGAAGACCAACAATTTTATTACCATCCAGGTTTTAATCCTGTGGCTATTTTTCAGGCGATAAAGAGAAATGCCAAAGAAGGAAGGATTGTCAGGGGAGGGAGTACACTTACACAACAGTTGATACGGTTATCGAGAAAAGGAAAAAAAAGAACATATACAGAAAAAATAATTGAACTAATTCAGGCGACTCGTCTGGAATTAAAAGAATCCAAAAAGAATATTTTACGCCTGTATGCATCACATGCTCCTTTTGGAGGCAATGTCGTAGGAATCGATATGGCGTCATGGCGATATTTTGGGTTGCCAGCTTATCAATTATCATGGGCGGAATCGGCCACATTAGCAGTATTGCCTAATGCTCCATCGTTAATTTATCCGGGAAAAAACCAGATAAGACTAAAAAATAAAAGAGATCTCGTTTTAAAAAGATTATTGGAAAAAGAAATTATTGATAGTATAACCTATACGCTTTCTGTTGCAGAAACCTTGCCTCAAAAACCCTTTCCTCTTCCGCGACATGCTCCGCATCTTATCGATTTTTTAGAAAAAACACATAAAGGAGAGCTCCTGAGAACTACTATTGACGAGGTATTGCAGAAGCAAGTAAATGTGGTAGTAAAACAACATTATGAAGTGCTGAAACAAAACGATGTACATAATATGGCAGTATTAGTAATGGATGTAAATACAAGAAAAGTGCGTAGTTATATTGGAAATACGCCTACTACTAAAACACATCAAAAAGATGTGGATATTGTACAAGCAGCAAGAAGTACGGGAAGTACATTAAAGCCGTTGTTATATGCTTTGATGATGGATAAGGGAGAGTTGTTGCCTAAGCAACTGATATCAGATGTCCCTACAATTATTTCAGGGTATCAGCCTAAAAACTTTGATGAGAAATTTAGTGGAGTAGTATCAGCAGATAGAGCTTTGGCACGCTCGTTAAATGTTCCGGCAGTACGGTTGTTGCAGCAGTATGGGCTGCAGCGATTCAGAGATGAAATGAATGTTTTTGATATCGAAGGAATTTCATTTAGTGCAGATCATTATGGGTTGTCACTGATTCTGGGAGGAGCAGAGGCAAGCTTGTGGGATTTATGTAAGACGTATGCAGGGTTCTCAGGGATATTGACCAATTACACAGAAAGCTCTAGTGAATATTACGAGTCTGAATTTGTTACGCCTATTTTACTTACAGAACAAAAGATTGATTTCGGGAGTTTGAAGAAAGAGAAAGAGTTTCTGGGAGCAGGGAGTATCTGGGCTACTTTTGAGGCGATGAAAGAAGTAAACCGTCCACAAGAAGGAGAAGCCTGGAAATTTTATGATTCATCTAGAGAAATTGCATGGAAGACCGGGACGAGTTTTGGGAATAGAGATGCCTGGGCAATTGGAGTTACCAGGAATAATGTAGTAGGAGTTTGGGTTGGAAATGCAGATGGAGAAGGAAGACCGGAGCTTACCGGGTTAAATGCAGCAGCTCCAGTTCTTTTTGATGTGTTTAATTTGTTGCCTGATGCCAAGTGGTTTGAAAAACCATATGATGATTTGAAGGAAATCGAAATATGCAAAAAAAGTGGATATGTAGCTGGCAGTAATTGTCCGAGAGTACTTAATCACATCCCGGTAACAGGAATATGGTCATCACCATGTGCATACCACACCTTGGTTCATTTGGACGCAGAAAAGAAATATAGAGTTAACTCATCGTGTGAGCCCATTTCGGATATAGTACATGAATCCTGGTTTGTACTTTCTCCACTACAAGAGTTTTATTATAAGCAGAAAAATGCTACGTATAGATCATTGCCTCCTTTTAGAACAGATTGTCAGAAAGAAGGAAAGCAAATGATGGATTTCATATTTCCAAAACCGAATAGTAGTGTGTTTTTACCTAAGGATTTTACAGGAAAAACCAGCGAAGTTGTTTTGCAAATAGCACATAATCACCCCGGGTTGAAAGTGTTTTGGTATGTAGATGATCGTTATATAGGAACTACAGAACAATTCCATGAAAAAGCCATACAACCTAGTATCGGAGAACATACAATTACTGTAGTAGATGAGTTGGGGAATACTCTTAAGCGAGTTATTGAAATAAGAGAATAAGGTTTTCTCGGTTATTGAGGTTTATAGATGGAAGTTTGTGCAGAAAGTAAACTCTCTTGATATTGTAATGCTTTGTGTGTCTGTCTCAGAGGAATCCACTATGTTAAAAAATACTAAAAAGTCTTAAAAAACAGGATTTTAGTGATAAAAAAGTTAAAAAAAGATTGAGGACTTAAAGTGACTTTGTAATTTTAAATTAGTAAAACACAATCATCTAATTGAAATTATGAAAAGAATATTGCTGTTTTTAGTAGCATTGTTACTGGTTTTTTTAGAAGGACAATCTCAGGTTAGTCAAAAAGGAACTCCGGTTTTTGAAGGAAGAAAGGTGGCTAAATCTGCAAAAATGATGAAGGTGCATCTACCTTCTTTAGATATTGAAAAATTAGAAAAAGAAGATATCGAAGAAGAAAAAAAAGGTGTACCGATGAGGTTTGCCTATGGACATAAAGTGGTATTGAATTTCGAGAATTCAGGAAATTGGTTTACGGCTAAAAATGGAGATAAGTTCTGGTTGCTGGAAATAGAATCTACAGGAGCAAAGTCACTAAATATAACATTTGATGAGTTTTTTATGGCTGAAGGGGCGTCTCTGTTTGTCTATAATGAAGGAAAGACAATGGTAAAAGGAGCTTTTACTTCTTTTAATAATAAAAAGACAGGGGATTTTAGTATTGCACCAGTTAAAGGGGATAAGATCATTTTAGAATATTACCAACCTAAAACAGTAAAAGGAAAATCCAGGTTGCAAATTAGTACTGTTGCGCATGATTATAAAGGAATATATAAATTAGCCAAAGATTTTGGTGATTCAGGAAGTTGTCATAATAATATTAATTGTGATGAAGGAGATGGATGGAAAGACCAAAGTAGATCAGTGGCTCTAGTTACTCTAGGAAATGGTACGCGCTGGTGTACGGGAACATTGATAAATAATTCTAAAAATGATGGAACTCCTTATTTTCTGACGGCAAATCACTGCACAGAAGATGAAGGAAGAAATCCTGCTAATTGGATTTTTATTTTTAATTATGAATCTCCTTCTTGTGAGAGTGTAGAAGTGAGTACGGATGATTCGATATCTGGATGTCGGGTATTGGCTAATGGTGTAGATTCAGATTATTTGTTGCTGGAGTTGAGTGTTACTCCTCCAGAACGATATAATGTTTATTACAGCGGATGGGATGCCAGAGAAATAATACCAACTAATACAGTTGGAATTCATCACCCGTGGGGAGATATAAAGAAGATATCTTTTGATCATGATGCTCCTGAGGTTACAAAGTATTATGATAGAGAAAAAGGAAGTGGGATTACTCATTGGCATGTCAAAAATTGGGAAAGTGGTACAACAGAAAAAGGGTCTTCCGGGTCTGCACTGTTTAATCCGGAAAAAAGAATTATAGGGCAACTGCATGGGGGCGATGCTGCATGCGGGATTATTGATAGTGATTGGTATGGTAGATTATCAGTTACTTATCCAAATATATGTCAGTGGTTAGCTCCAGGATGCTCAGAGAAAGTGATGGATGGATATCAACCGATAATAAGTGATATTGTAGATAATGAGCGACCAACAAAAGTTACTGGAGTAAGAGTAGATGATGTACAGGAAACAACGATTCGTGTTTCTTGGAACTCTTCAACAGATAACCGTAACGTTATAGGGTATTATGTGTATGTGAATGATAAGTTATCTGCTTTTGTGGAAGACACAACAGTACTTCTATCGGAATTAAGAGGCGGGACTCAGTATATAATAAAAATAAAAGCAAGAGACGAAGTAGGTAATGAGTCCGATTTCAGTGAGGAAGTGCTTGTCGAGACATTGCCGGAAAAACCCTGTGAAGAAATTTCTGTATGGGAAGCAGGAACTGAGTACGAGCAAGGGAATATGGTGGTATATAAAGAGCGTATTTTCTTTAAAGATTATTCCGAAATAGGCTGGTCATACATAGGAGTGTGTGGAGAAGGGGAGATTAAGGGGTCGATTGAGTTTCCTCCTGTAAAAAATGAGCTGAAAGTATATCCGAATCCAATTTTAGAGAATACGTTGTATGTTTCTTTTAAAGCAAACAATGATGCTGTGATGTATGTGTATGATGTTAGTGGGCACGTAGTAACAAAAATGAAATTTCAATCATTTTTACCAGTTGGGAAGTTGCCGTCAGGGATGTATATCTTAGAGGTGATATCTAATGGACGAAGCTATCAGAAAAGATTTATAAGAAAATAAGAGAAAGGTCTTATTTTGATAAGGTTCCCTTCTCTATAAAAAAATGATTGTTTAGTATAGCTTATATACGGCTCCAAAGGAGAAAGTAGATTCTTTGTTGTAGTTTCTACCATCTATTGCAAGTCCATATCCCGAAGATATTCCAAGAATGTTTTTGTATAAAGGTACATAAAGCCCAAAATGCAAATTGGTGAAGTCAACTTCTGTTTGAGGAAGTGAACTAGGACCTCCGGCTGCGACAAATTCATCAGACCCAATATCAAAACCAGATGTGGAATTCTGAAGACCAATTTTGGCATGCGCATAAAAAGAGTCATTAAAATAGCCTACTTTAAAACTGCTTAAGAAAGCATTGGGAACATCGTAATCAGAATTATTCCGGAGACTATATCCTGCCTGTACCTCTGTAAATAAGTTAAAAGAGGTGGTGTATTGTAATACTGCTGAACCATCGAATGTGGTTGCGTCAGTGCCTATGGATAGAATTCCTCTACCATCATACCCCCCAACAGGAATGCTTGTTCCTGCTGCTGCACCAATGGTAATATTGGAATTATCTTTGAATTTTTTTTCAAAGGCTTTGACTTTTAAAAATAGTTGTAAGTCTTGTAATCCTGAAACCTTACTTTTTCCTTGAACAGGATCAATAGCTCCGTCATTACTTTTTATTGATATATGCGGAAGTGTTACTGTAGTAGATAACCAATCAGTGATTCCGTACTCCCCAAAAAAACTAAAAATTGAAGAAGATATTTTACCAAAACCAGCAGGATTTCCATCAGTAAGCGTGGTACCTCTGTAAAATTGATCATAGCTTTTGGTAGTGTAAGTAGTGGCAATCGTCAGCTCATTTTTTTTGTGATAAAACCCGTTGATTGGAGTTTGAGAAAAGCTCCAAATAGGAAGTAAAAAAAACAAAAGACGAGCCAGTGAATTTAGTGATTTGTGTAGAAGATTCATTGTGAAAAAATTAAATGTTAATGGCTTTAGACGCTTTTGTTAAGAATTGCTTAATGTTAAAAATTGTTAATTTTTAGTTAACAAATCTAAATGCTCCATTCGACAAATGGATGTTTGCTCAATTGAGAGTTGTAATATTTTTTATCACCAGTAACCTCTTCTCCTAACCAAATAGGACGTTCGAATTGCTCGTGTTCATGGGTTAATTCAATTTCTGCAATGATTAAACCTGAGTTTTCTCCAAAAAACTCATCGACCTCTACAGTATGATTTCCTGCAGGGATGGTATACCGAGTTTTATCAATAATTCCTTTTTTACAAAGCGATAACAGCTGTTTTGCTTCTTTCAGATTAATTTCTTTTTCCCATTCGAATCGCGTAGTGCCAGTAGCGTTTCCTTTTCCTTTTATTGTGATGAACCCTTTTTGACCATAGATTCGAATTCGAACAGTTCTTTCGGGATCAGTGGATAAAAATCCCTGAGTAATTCTCGCTTTGCTAATAGCATTTTTTTTAAAATCGGAAGACTTGATCAGAAATTTTCTTTCTATTTCTACCATAAAAACAATTTTTAAGAAAGAGACAAAGGTACGAGTTCTTCTGTATGTTTATTAGAGATTAAAATGGCGAGAGATGTTTATTTTTGTAATTCATGGGAGAAAAAGAGGGATATAGAAAAATTATACATGTGGATATGGATGCATTTTATGCTTCTGTAGAGCAGATGGATAACCCTGAGTTAAAAGGAAAGCCACTGGCTGTTGGTGGTGGCGGAAAAAGAGGGGTCGTCAGTGCAGCGAGTTATGAAGCAAGAAAATACGGAGTTCATTCAGCGATGAGTGGGATGGCAGCTAGACGCAATTGTCCGGAGCTGATATTTGTACGTCCCAGATATGATCGATACAAAGAAATTTCCACTACTATCAGAAAAATATTTTTTGAATATACTGATCTGGTGGAGCCTTTGTCTCTGGATGAAGCATATTTGGATGTAACAGAAAACAAAAAAGGAAACCCCAGCGCTACTCTTATTGCTGAAGAGATACGAAAAAAGATATACGATCAAGTAGGATTGACGGCCTCAGCAGGAATATCTATTAACAAATTTGTAGCTAAAGTTGCAAGTGACTATCATAAGCCTAATGGTCAAAAAACAGTAAATCCAGAAGAAGTAGTAGCGTTTTTAGAAGGGTTGGATGTCAAAAAATTCTATGGAGTTGGAAAAGTGACGCAAGCCAAAATGTATCAAATGGGGATTTATACCGGAGCGGACTTAAAAGCAAAATCACTGGAATTTTTAACAGCTAATTTTGGGAAAGCAGGAAAACATTATTACCACATTGTAAGGGGGATTCATCATAGTCCTGTGAAGCCCAATAGGGAACGAAAATCATTAGCAGCTGAGAGAACGTTTAGTGAGAATATAGCATCAGAGGTGTATATGTTGGAGCGTTTGCAAAGCATAGCTGAAGAATTGCAAAAAAGACTTAAAAAAAGTGGTGTAGCAGGAAGGACTATCACCCTAAAGATAAAATATAGCGATTTTACAATCCAGACCAGAAGTAAGACATTGCCGTATTTTATAAATGATATGGCTTTGTTGTTAGAGACGGCAAAAGAATTATTGTATCAGGAGAAGATGAAAAACTCAGTTCGTTTGCTGGGAATTTCTTTGTCTAATTTGAATACAGCCAACGTCGATAAAAAAGATAAAAAAGAAATCGAAATCATTCAATTAAAATTTGATTTTTAATTCGAATATGAGATTTAGATATTGCATAGAATCTCAGCTGCTTTTTGTAGTGCATCATCTGTTTTAGCAAAGCAGAATCGCAATAATTTATCATCTTGCTGATTCATATTAAAAACAGACACAGGGATAGAAGCAATTTTGTGCTCTATAGTGAGTTTTTTGGCAAAAGTAACATCCGATTCATCAGTAATATTGCGATAATTCAGTAATTGAAAATAAGTCCCTGATGCAGGGGTGAAAGTAAATTTAGAATCTTTTAGTAACGATAGGAACAGGTCTCTCTTTTTTTGAAAAAACTCAGGAAGTGAAGTGTAATTTTCGGGAGTTTTTAGGTAGGTTGTTAGTGCATGTTGCATAGGATGATTACTGCAAAAAACATTAAACTGATGTACCTTTCTGAATTCCTTCATTAATTCTTTAGGAGCCAGGCAGTATCCCATTTTCCAGCCAGTCGTATGAAATGTTTTTCCAAAAGAAGCAGTAATAAAACTGCGTTCTGCCAGATGAGGAAATAAAGCAGCACTTTGATGTGATTTATTATCAAAAACGATATGCTCATACACTTCATCACTAAGGAGTAATATGTTAGTGTCTTTTAAAATTTGCTCCAGACGGAGCATGTCTTTTTTCTGCAAAGTAGTTCCGGTAGGATTATGAGGGGTGTTGATAATCAGCATTTTGGTTTTCTTTGTGATTTTTGAAGCCACTTCATCCCAATTTACCGAAAAATCAGGACCATTTAGTTGTACAGGAACAGGTTTTCCTCCAAATAATTCAATTGTGGGTTCATAACAATCATATGCAGGTTTCAGGAGAATAACTTCGTCATTCTGTCGGATAAAAGCGGCAATAATTGTAAAGATGGCTTGAGTGGCACCAGAAGTAATTGTGATTTCTTCTTCAGGATTATAATTCCGTTGATATAGAGAGGCTGTTTTTTTAGAGATTATCTCTCGTAAAGGGAGTAATCCTGCCATAGGAGCATACTGATTATAGCCATTTTGCATCGCTTCAGAAACTAAACGAATGAGTGTTGGGCTTGTTTCGAAGTTAGGGAAACCTTGTGATAAATTTAATGCATTATGTGTCGTTGCCAATTGACTCATGACACTAAAAATATTGGTGGAAACCGTCGGAAGTTTGGAAATAAGATCTTGCATCTCGTAAAAGTAACTTTTTTGAAAAGAAAAAAGAATTTGTTTAGTCAGAATAGCTGATTCGACCTAATTTTAAGAATTTTATTAAACAAAAAACAGCTCGGTATTTTTATTCATTATAAATACTGAATAAAGAAATCGTAAATGTTGTTAAAAACATACCTGAACCTTACTTTTGTAAACCGAAATATTAAACATTTTTAAATAATGGGTGGATTGATAAAATCTTCAATAGCGAGAAAGGTAGCCATGGCACTTTCAGCTTTCTTCCTAATGTTTTTTTTACTACAACATTTTGCGATTAATGTAACTTCAATTTTTAGTGCGGATGTATTCAATGAGTTATCTCATTTTATGGGTACAAATCCAGCTGTTCAATACGCTTTACAGCCTGTTTTGATTTTTGGAGTTGTTTTTCACTTTGTGATGGGATTTATTTTAGAATTAAAAAACAGAGGAGCGAGAGAAGTGAAGTATTATAAGAATAACGGAGCAGCTAACTCTACTTGGATGTCAAGAAATATGATTTTGAGTGGATTGGTGATTTTGTTTTTTATGGGGCTTCATTTTTACGATTTCTGGATTCCGGAATTGAAAACAAAATTTGTAGATGGTGATTGGACAGGAGTAATTGAAGGTCAGGAAGGATATCGTTATTTTACGGAATTACAACATAAGTTTGTCAGTCCGGTAAGAGTTGGGATTTACATATTAGCATTTGTGTTCTTGTCATTGCATTTACTGCATGGATTTAATTCGGCTTTTCAATCAGTAGGAGCTAATAATAAATACACAAGAGGATTGAAAACTTTTGGGAAATTATATGCGATAGCAATACCATTAGGATTTATAATCATTGCTTTGTTTCACTTTTTCAATCAACCACATTAATTCGACGAGGATATGGCAATATTAGATTCAAAAGTACCACAGGGAGTGCCATTAAAAGATAAATGGACTACTTATAAAGATAAAATCAACTTAGTAAATCCAGCGAATAAGCGTCTTATTGATGTGATTGTTGTAGGAACAGGATTAGCTGGAGGCTCTGCTTCTGCTACATTAGCAGAATTAGGGTATAATGTAAAAGCGTTTGCATATCAGGATTCTCCAAGAAGGGCACACTCAATTGCCGCTCAGGGAGGGATTAATGCAGCAAAGAATTATCAGGGAGATGGAGATTCTTTTTACCGTTTGTTTTATGATACGGTAAAAGGAGGAGATTATCGATCCAGAGAAGCAAATGTATATCGTTTAGCTGAAGTTTCAGCAAATATTATAGATCAATGTGTTGCTCAGGGAGTGCCTTTTGCCCGTGATTATGGAGGGTTATTAGATAACCGTTCTTTTGGAGGGGTATTGGTATCTCGTACTTTTTATGCAAAAGGGCAAACAGGACAGCAACTGTTACTGGGAGCATACTCTGCGATGAATCGTCAGATTGCTCGTGGAAAGATAGAGATGTTTAACCGACATGAAATGTTGGATATTGTCATCGTTGATGGGAAAGCAAGAGGAATTATTGCTAGAAACTTGGTGACAGGAGAAATCGAACGTCATTCGGCACATGCCGTTGTTATAGCATCTGGAGGATATGGGAATGTTTATTTCCTGTCTACTAATGCAATGGGGTCTAATGCCACAGCAGCATGGAAAATACACAAAAAAGGAGCCTTTTTTGCAAACCCATGTTATACGCAGATTCACCCGACATGTATTCCGAGATCAGGAGATTATCAATCTAAATTAACCTTGATGTCAGAGTCTTTGCGTAATGATGGTAGGATTTGGGTTCCCAAGAAAATGGAAGATGTATTAGCGATTCGAGAGGGGAAATTAAAACCTACTCAAATTGAAGAAGAAGATAGAGATTATTACTTAGAAAGACGATACCCTGCTTTTGGAAACTTGGTGCCTCGTGATGTAGCGTCAAGAGCGGCTAAGGAAAGATGTGATGCAGGTTATGGAGTAAATGCAACCGGAGAAGCAGTATATCTTGATTTTAAATCTGCGATTGAACGTTACGGAAAAGAACAGGCTAAAATTCAAGGAATTTCAAATGCTTCTAAGGAGAGAATAACTGAATTGGGAGAAAAAATCGTAGAGGCTAAGTATGGAAACTTATTCCAGATGTATGAAAAAATCGTCGACGAAGATCCATATAAAACTCCTATGATGATCTATCCGGCGACTCATTATACGATGGGAGGAATTTGGGTAGATTATAACCTGATGACTACTATTCCAGGATGCTATGCTATTGGAGAGGCGAATTTCTCTGATCACGGAGCGAATCGATTAGGAGCTTCTGCCTTGATGCAGGGACTAGCGGATGGATATTTTGTATTACCATATACAATAGGAGATTACTTGGCAGATGATATTAGAACTGGAAAAATCTCTACAGATACAAAAGAGTTTGATGAAGCAGAAAAGTCTGTAAGAGAACGTATCGATTTCTTTATTAATAATAAAGGAGAGCATTCAGTTGATTATTATCACAAGAAGCTTGGTAAAATTATGTGGGAGAAATGCGGAATGTCTCGTAATGAAGAAGGACTAAAAACAGCAATGTCAGAAATCAAAGCGTTAAGAGAAGATTTCTGGAAGAATGTGACGGTTCCTGGAGGAAAAGATGAAATGAACCCTGAGTTAGAAAAAGCAGGAAGAGTTGCTGATTTCCTAGAATTAGGGGAACTGTTTGCTAAGGATGCTTTAGAAAGAAATGAATCTTGTGGAGGACATTTCCGTGAAGAGTCTGTGGAGTTGGATGGAATGCAAAAAGGAGAAGCAAAAAGAGATGATGAGAATTATGCATATGTAGCTGCCTGGGAATATAAAGGAGAACCAGGAGATGCAGTTCTGCATAAGGAAGAATTAGAATTTAAAGACATTGAACTAAAACAACGTTCGTACAAATAAGAAGAGATTATGAATTTAACGCTTAAAATTTGGAGACAGAAAGGTCCTAAGGATAAAGGGCAAATGGTAGACTACCAGGTGTCAGATATATCAGAGCACATGTCCTTCTTAGAAATGATGGATGTTCTTAATGAAGAGCTAATTGCTAGAGGAGAAGAGCCTGTTGCATTTGATCATGATTGTAGGGAAGGAATATGCGGAATGTGTTCTATGTTTATCAATGGAGAAGCACACGGACCAGATAGAGGAATTACGACTTGTCAGTTGCATATGCGTATGTTCAAGGATGGGGATACAATTACAATAGAACCTTTCCGGGCCAAAGCATTTCCTGTGATAAAAGACTTGGTTGTAGACAGATCTTCTTTTGATAGGATACAACATGCAGGAGGGTATATTTCGGTAAACACTTCTGGAAATACTCAGGATGCAAATGCGCTTCCTATTGCAAAAGAAGCTGCTGATAAAGCAATGGATGCAGCTACCTGTATCGGTTGTGGGGCATGTGTAGCAACTTGTAAAAATGCTTCTGCAATGTTATTTGTTGGAGCAAAAGTATCTCAGTATGCATTACTTCCTCAGGGTCAGGTTGAAGCAGCAGATCGAGTATTGGCAATGGTAAATCAAATGGATGAAGAAGGATTTGGTAACTGTACCAATACAGGAGCTTGTGAGATAGAATGTCCTAAAGGAATTTCTTTAGAAAATATTGCTCGTATGAATAGTGAGTTTCTTAAAGCAAGCTTGAAAGGATAAAGAAAATAACATAATATACTTTTATGTAAAATCCAAACTTATTTAAAGTTTGGATTTTGTATTTTATAATAAACTCAAAAATAAGTGTAGTAAAATATAATAGTATTTTTGTAGTATACCTGATAGATTAAATACCTGTAGTATAAAATGAAAAAGATAGTAACTGCGATAATGATTAGTGTGCTTTGTGTGTCTTCTTGTAAGGAGCGTAAAAAAGCACCTGAAACAATAATAAATGCTCCTGTAGTTACCTCAGAAGAACTGGTATCTCCTTATTTTGATAAGGTGGAGCTTTTGAAACGATTAGAAAAATTAGCTTCAGATTCCTATGAAGGTAGAAAAACAGGAACAAGAGGAAATGAAATGGCTAGAGGTTTTATAAAAGAAACGTTTAAAAAACTAAATGTAGTACCTGTAACGACCTCTTTTGAACAACAATTTACTATAAACAGGGGAGTAGAAGAATTAACAGGAGTCAATGTGATAGGAGCAGTAAAAGGAACTACCTACAGGGACCAGTATATTGTCATTACAGCTCATTATGATCATTTAGGGATAAAGAATGAGGCAATCTATAATGGAGCAGATGATAATGCATCCGGAGTTAGTGCATTGTTTGCTTTTGCAGAACATTTTGAGAAAAACCCACCAAAGCACTCTGTTGTTTTGATTGCTTTTGATGCAGAAGAAATAGGGTTATTGGGAGCTTCTTATTTTGTCGAGAATTACGATATGCTTGCAGGAGGTGATATTGTTTTGAATATAAATATGGATATGATAGGGAGAAATATTAATGATGAACTCTATGTTGTAGGAACGCGGTATCACAGATCATTAGCTGATGCTGTAAAAAATAATCCGATAACGAATAAGGTAAAACTTTTGATAGGGCATGATGGTTCAGATGGTAAGGATGATTGGACAGAAGCATCTGATCACGGTCCTTTTTATCAGAAAAAAATTCCCTTTTTATATTTTGGGGAAGAAGATCATCCAGACTATCATAAAGAGACAGATGAATTTGAAGGAATTCAGCCTGAGTTTTATTTTGATGCGGTAGAACATATTATAGGAGTGTTTCTTATGTTAGATGAACAAGAAAACTATACTAATTAATGTATGAATCAAGGAGAAATAAGAAAGTATATAGCACGTTTGGATGATTGTTTTGAAGGTGTGCCCTGGTATGGCGTTTCTGTTTTAGAAAAGTTACATACGATTGATTATAAAGATGTAGGGACAGTTCCTGTGGATGGAGTAAATTCCATTGCTAAACTTGTCCGGCATATGGTAAGTTGGAGAGATTTTGTGATAGAAAAATTGCTAAAAAATAAAGCTTTTGATATTCAGTTGAATACAGCTGCTGATTGGCCGGAAATTACTATTCACTCAGAAAAAGATTGGAAGGATCTTGTAAGTACATTGTACGTGTCTCAGTCACGGATAAAAGAGCTTCTTCTGTCCGAAACAGATGCGATACTGGATGTGATAGTGCCAGGGAAATCATATACCTATAAGTATATGATCGAAGGAATCATCCAACATGATATATATCACTTGGGACAAATCGGAATAGCTTCTAAATTGATAAATCTTTCAAAAATCTCTGTAAAAAAATAAATATAAGGTTACATGCTTTCCTTCGAGGTTGTTATAGAAGGAACTACAGGCGTTTTTTGCAGGTTGATAGAATCTGTTTGTATGGTGTCTTTGATTTTTTCAATATATGCTAACCGTATTGATTTTTTAGTGACGATAGCATCATTGAGAATAAAAGGCTTTGGCATCATTTTTTTATTTCTGGAAGGAATAGAGAACAATGGGTTATTTAATAAGTCATAAGAAGATTCATAAACGATGAGTGTAGGGATAGAGTCCTTATGGAATTTCATTTGTACATGTAAAGGTTTTCTTCCGTTAGTATGATACGTCAATAGGTTCTTGCTCCATCTTTTAGTAAAGGCATTATATGTATTATTGTCTTTGTAAGTGAAATCAATTGCGGTTTCGTTATTGACTTCTAAGGATTCGAAATTAAACAGTTTCTTAGTGTATAAATCTATTCTATTTACATTTCTGTTAGGAATGATGGATAAAGAAAGGATTCTGCTGCTACCAGTGATGGTGTCTTTTATGATTTCTAGTGATGGTGCAGGTATTTTTTTTGAAGGAGCTATTGAGGCAAAAGCGAATCCTCTTTCATATTTATTCTGAATAGTATTTTTGTTATAGGTTTCTGCGATATTTTCACCCGGTTTGATGTAGTTTTTGGTCCAGGAATCTAAAATAGCATCATAGCTAGCCCAAACCGCTTTGTTTTCATCGGTATCTAATATGTATACAAGACTATTTGGTTTTTGCCTGGTTTCTGTAAAGTCCGATTTAAAATGGGCAGAGATGAGAAATACTAGTGCTAATAGAAAAGCAATATTTCCAAGGCTCTTTTTTCTTTTGTAAAACCCAAGAATAGGAAGTAATAATCCAAATAATAGAACCGTAAGTATTGCCGATACAAAAAGAATTTTTAATCCTAAAGCAACTGGGAAAGTGGCAATAAAAGGAGTTATAATGTAAATAGCAGGAACAGATAATAACACCATTAAAACGGCATTCGGTTTTGTTTGTCTGATCAAGACAAGGATTGAAAGGATAGAAAAGAAAATAAGAACGGTAAAATAACTGGCTCCCTTGAGGTATAAAGAGGATAATAAACAAATGAGAATCCATACTGCAATTGGGGCGATAGCAAAACTAGTAGGGGTTTGGTGAGATGTAAAATGAGCATATACCTTAAAACAAATACCAATAGAAAGAAAAACAAATGCAGCGATATACTGATGCCCATTATAGGTAAAACCATGTTGGATTTCTGAATAATGAGGGTATATTATTTGGAGAAGACTCCACCCTCCAAACGTAATTCCTCCTGCTAACAAAAGAGATATGAGTAATGCAATTCCTCCTTTAAAGGTGTCCTTGATGGAAATTTTATAAGATACACGTCCGTAGATAATGACCGCTATAAATAGTATTGTAGCAATTATTAAGAGAGTATAAATCCAATCAAAAGGATAGGTTACCATATTTACAAGAGGAGCATTAAAGTAAATGTAATCTTTGTCAGATTTTAGATTGTGAAGATCTGCTTCGGAGAAGTAAGTTAGTAAAGGCATTAAATAACTTCCTTGATGTTGTAAGGAGTTTTTGTCCAGGTTTTGCCATGTGTCATTGAGAGTGTGATAGTCATAATGATCATCAATAAAAGCAAAATTAAACCCGTCAATATTCCCTTGTTCTCTCAAGGCTGTAAGGTCAGTATCATTAGGAAGCATTTTATATATGCTATAAGCCAGAGAATTGGTTACAGGATAGGAAGGATTGGCTTTTGAGAAAGCTTCAATCATATTTTTGTTTTTCCCATTTGTCTCCATAAGCATAAAAGAATTCCCTCCACTTCCTCGGGCTTCGAAGTTTAAGGCAATCCCTATGTCTTTAGCCCATGGGTGTTTTTTTACAAATAGATCAGCTCCCAATAAGCCGATTTCTTCTCCGTCCGAGAAACAAATAATAATATCATTTTTAGGGGTTTTATTATGACTTAAAAAAGCGCGAACACCTTCTAGGATAGTGGCTACTCCACTTGCGGCATCACTGGCTCCTATTGATGAATGTGGATCGCTATCATAGTGTGTAAGCAATAAGACAGCTTTACCGGGTTCTGACCCTGGTATTTTAGCAATAATATTTTGAACATCGCTACATTCTCCCTGTTTGTATATTGTAAAACCTTTTTGAATTGTAGGGGAAAGGTCTAATGCTTTTAATTGGCTAATGATGTAATCCCGAGTATCTTCTTGTTCTTTACTTCCTGTATAGTGTGGCTTTTTGGCAACTTGCTTTACATGCTCTAGGGCTCTCATGGTAGAAAAGCTAGTTTCGGGAGCGTCCTGCTGGGAGATTCGTTGTGGCATGCTACTGTAAAAAGTATACCAGATTGCAAAAAGAATTAAAACCAATGAAAATAAAGAAGGGAATTTTTTCATGAAATGTTGTGTTTAGATAAAGATAGTAAAATAAGAAGAGATGATTTCTTCTGTACTTGTGTATTTGATAAGTTACTGTAAATCACTATATTTAATAAGAACTAAAAATGAGTGGTTATGGGTATAATTAATTTTCAAGGAGCTAGACCAAAAGGAAAGAAAATAGATGAAACTCCGATTAAGGTTTCTGACTATATGAGCAAAAAGCTGATAACTTTTTCTCCAAAACAATCCGTAATGGAAGTAGTAGAGACATTAATTAAGAATAAAATTTCCGGAGGACCAGTAGTTAATGAGAAAAATGAATTGTTGGGAATTATCTCAGAAGGAGATTGTATCAAGCAAATTAACGAAAGTAGGTATTATAATATGCCTATCGAAAACGCAAGTGTAGAGAAGTTCATGATTACGAATGTAGAAACAATTGAAGGAAATCTCAGTGTGTTTGATGCGGCCAATAAGTTTTTACAATCCAAGAGAAGGCGATTCCCGATTGTAGAGAATGGGAAACTAGTAGGGTTGATTAGTCAGAAAGATGTGCTAAAGGCAGCCTTGAAACTAAATGGTCAAAACTGGAATAAGTAATTTTTTCTAAAAACAAGGTAAGTAAAAAGCAGTTGAAATGTTTATAGTGAAAACGTTTCAACTTGTTCTTTTTACTAGTGCGTAAAACTCATTTTCTAAAGGGAGATATCCCTGATCGTAAACAAAGTAATACATGGTTCCTGTTTTGGTTGTATAAATACTTGTAAAATGCTGAAAATCGAATCCTTCTGAAATAAGTCGGGATTTTGTGGTTTTCGTTTTGTCTTTAGGATTTAACCGTTCCAGTATTCGATAATTCTTCCTTAAATAATTATTAGTATTTCTAATAAGGTTTTTGCTGTCTTTGTTTAGTTTGTTGTTAAAAGCGTTTCTACAGTAATCGGAGCAAAATTTCTTATCAGATCTACCTAAAATTTTACCTCCGCATTCAGGACATTTTCTATGCATATTCTAAGTTCTATTTAATTAAGGTTTTTACTCGATAGTCGAGATTTAAATGCTTCGGGAGTTGTACCGAAGAGGTTTACTGCTAGAGTATATGAAAAAACCAAAGAGGGGTTTATAATTCGTCTCTCTTATTGCAAAAAGGGGTATAGAATAGGCTTATTAACTACAGTGATTCCAGCTTTCAAGGTAGTATAGGATATCTTGTTTTGAAAGCAGATCACTTGTACAAGGTAATTAATTCAGCTGAAAGAGTGTATACGAACAAAGTTAAATTTTTTTTTCAAAAGCTCTTGAAAAGGAAATTTGGCAATAATTATGTCGTATGAATAACGGATAAAAAATATGGTTTTGTAAGAAAAATATGGAGGTAATACCGTTTGTGTAGTACCAGAGGTCATTATAATTTTTTATAAGAATATTGGAAATTAATTAGAAATAAAAAACATAGGTTAATCAGTTGTTTTTTAATGTTGTAGCGTGATTTTTTTAAGTGTTTTTATTTTTAAAAATCAATTTTATTGTGTTAAAGCGATTAATTTGTAAAATAAAACTGCACAATTTTAAGTTTACGATAGTCAGGGAAGTTACCTGCCTGCTTTTTAGCTAGGTGACTACATGATTAATTTGAGCATTAAAGGAATCAACATGTGTTTTATATCGATACCTGGACGGAGTCGATGTAATTATAATTATTTCAAATTTTTAATGTATATACTTCCTTGGTATTAAAGAATATCTCGGGTTTTTAATTAGGAAAGCGCTTGGATTAAATATGATAATTCAAGTGCTTTCTTTTTTTAAAAGAATACGTTCTGTGCTACTCTGTATGTATTGGCATGTGCTTCAATGATTGTTTTGATATCAGGAGAATAACCTCCTCCCATAGAGCACATAACAGGGATTTCTTTTTCCTTACAAATAGTTAGAATAAAAAGATCTCGTTGTTTGCACCCTTCCATGGAACATTGAATTTTGCCTAATTTGTCAGAAGCTAAAATATCAACTCCGGATAAGTAATAGATAAAATCAGGTTTTTCGGTTTCAATTAACTGAGGAACGGTTCTTTCTAATAGATTGAGGAATTCTACATCCCCCGTTGTATCAGGTAAAGGAATATCTAGATCTGATTCCTCTTTTCTAAAAGGGTAGTTACTGGCGCCATGCATAGAGAATGTAAAAACAGCAGGTTCATCTTTAAAAATTTCTGCAGTTCCATTTCCTTGATGTACATCCAGATCAATTATCAGAACTTTAGAAGCAAGCTTATGTGTTAGGAGGTATTGAGCCCCGATTGCTTGATCATTTAATAAGCAAAAGGCTTCTCCGTGATCGGAGTATGCATGATGTGTACCGCCAGCAATATTGAAAGAAATACCGTGCTCAATAGCATATTTAGAGGCTTTGATCGTACCATCTGCAATCAGTAACTCGCGATCAATTAATGCTTTTGATAATGGAAAACCGATTTTTCTGCAAGCTTTAGGAGAAAGAGTAAGATCAATAAGTTGTTGATAATATGCTTGGGTGTGAACAGCCAGAATGTTTTCTTCATCGGGAAACACCGGAGTAAAAAAATTATCATGATGACAAGTGCCTTCATGAATCAATTGTTTTTGCAACAATTCATACTTTATCATAGGAAACCGATGCCCGTCCGGAAGAGGATGGGTATACATAGGGTGATAGGCAATACGAAGCATTTCTTTTTGTGCTTTAAACCAAAAAGCTGTTGTTTAGCTAACAACAGCTCCAGGGGTAACTTCTTGCTCTTCTGGATTAAGGAAAACTAGTTTCCCTTCCGGAGTTTCAGTCATTAGAATCATACCTTCGCTTTCAACTCCTCTGAGTTTTCTCGGAGCCAAATTGACTAAGACACTTACTTTTTTTCCTACGACTTCTTCTGCAGAAAAGTGCTCTGCTATTCCGGATACGATTGTTCGTACATCAATTCCGGTATCTACTTTTAGCACGAGTAGTTTTTTAGCTTTAGACATTTTGGCTGCTTCTACGATAGTACCAATACGAATATCTAATTTGGTAAAATCTTCAAAAGTAGCAATGTCTTTTTGTGGTTCTACAATTTTATTAGCTACCTCGTTTGCTTTTTTAGTAGCTTCTAGTTTATCCAGTTGCTGCTGGATTTCTTTATCATCTATTTTAGAGAATAGTAATGTTCCTTTTTGTATCTGATGTCCTGTGGTAAGGAATACCTCTTGTTGATTGATGTTATTCCATCTCAATGAAGAAAAATTAAGCATTGTTTTTAATTTTTCTGAGGTGAAAGGTAAGAAAGGCTCCGAAAGTGTTGATAAGACAGTAGCAATTTGTAGTGCGACATACATTATTGTTTTTGTTCGCTCCTCATCTGTTTTTATCAATTTCCACGGTTCTTCATCTGCTAGGTATTTATTCCCTAAACGAGCTACATTCATAAGCTCCTGGCTTGCTTCTCTAAATCGATAGCGTTCAATAGAGCTCGCAATTACTGCAGGATACGCTTTTAACTCTTGTAGAGTCTGCTTGTCAGTATCGGTTAATGTTCCTGCTTCAGGAACAATTCCATCATAATATTTATTCGTTAAGACGATAACACGATTAATGAAATTTCCAAAAATGGCTACAAGTTCATTGTTGTTTCTGGCTTGAAAGTCTTTCCAGGTAAAATCATTATCCTTGGTTTCTGGAGCGTTTGCTGTCAATGTATATCTTAGTACATCCTGTTTTCCAGGAAATTCTTCCAGATATTCATGTAGCCATACCGCCCAGTTTTTAGAAGTAGATAGTTTATTTCCTTCTAGATTTAGGAACTCATTGGCTGGAACATTTTCAGGAAGAATATAACTTCCTTCTGCTTTTAGCATACTAGGAAAAATAATACAATGAAATACAATATTATCTTTTCCGATGAAATGAACTAATTTTGTGTTTTCATCTTTCCAGTAAGGTTCCCAGTCTTTCCCTTCTCTTGCTGCCCACTCTTTGGTGGAAGAGATATACCCGATAGGGGCATCAAACCATACGTATAGTACTTTTCCTTCTGCATCAGGAACCGGAACAGGAATTCCCCAGTCTAAATCTCTGGTAACGGCTCTAGGTCTTAGTCCGTCATCAATCCAGGATTTAATTTGACCATATACATTGGCTTTCCAGTCTTTTTTGTGACCAACAAGCACCCATTCTTTTAAGAAATCTTCATATTGATCTAGAGGAAGAAACCAATGCTTGGTTTTTTTTAATGTTGGTTTTGCTCCCGATATAGTTGATTTAGGATTAATCAAATCAGTAGCATTCAGTGAACTTCCACATTTTTCACATTGATCTCCATAAGCCTCTTCATGGGAACATTTTGGGCAAGTCCCGATTACGAATCGATCTGCTAAGAATTGATTTGCCTCAGGATCGTATAATTGCTCAGTGGTTTCTTCTATAAATTTTTGATCATCATATAACTTCTTGAAAAATTCAGAAGCAGTTTCGTGATGTATTGAAGCAGATGTTCTCGAATAATTATCAAAAGAAATTCCAAAATCAAGAAAGGAATCCTTAATGATTGTATGGTATTTGTCGATAATTACCTGAGGAGAGACTCCTTCTTTTTTGGCACGCATAGGAATAGCAGCCCCATGTTCATCACTTCCGCAAATATAGGCGACATCATTTCCGGTAAGCCTTAAATAACGTGCGTATATATCCGCAGGTACATAAACGCCGGCAAGATGACCAATATGGATAGGACCATTGGTATAAGGTAATGCTGCTGTAATTGTATATCGTTTTGCTGTGCTCATATCTTTCATAAATAAGGGAACAAAGGTAAGAAACACGGACGTAATATATCAATAGAAAAAGAAGCGAAATGTTATGAGATAAAGGATGAGTTATAAAAGAAGCTTTTTTTGTTGTTAAGTGAAACTAAATTAAAGCTAGGGAGGGTGAGAGAGTGCAGTGTTAATGTGTTAATTTTATTAAAATATGTTTGTGTTTTTATTTTTTTTGTATCAAATAATAATTTAAGAAGCTTTTTTTAACATTTTTTATAAGTGGATTTTAACATTGTGGATGATGATTTTTTTTCTTCTAAGAATAAATTTGCCGGCGCTAATAAACAAAACAAATAATATGAAATTAACATTACTTAGGAAAATAGGAATGATGGTTGTTCTAACTATTGGATTACTTTCTTGCGAAGGCGAAGATGGGACTAATGGTCTCGATGGAAAAGATGGAATTAACGGAGTAGATGGAAAAGATGGTCATGATGGAGTAAATGGAACAGATGGGGCGAATGGAGCAGATGGGACGAATGGAGAAGGCTTTGATGAACTGGTAAAATACGGAAATATTACCATCATGCTGGATGGAACCAGACCAGATAATATTGTTTTTAAAGATACAACTAGTTTTAGATTTACTTCTGTTTTAGATTATGGAGAGAGACCGTATAATAACCTTTTTAGAACAGAAAATGCCGATAAAACAAATAATTATGAGTTTGGAGTTCGTAGGTTTTTAACTGCTCCTGATGATACATATCAATATTCTATATCTGATATTGTATTAAATGTAAATAGAGTTGGAGAGGCAGATCAAAGTTTTGATTTTAAATTGAGTCTTAGTTATTATGTGGTTTCTAATGACAATAAATATTTTGAAATAAATAACTATTTTGATTCAGAGATTACGAATCTGGAAATAACAAATTATAGTTTTGATGAGACTACGAATAATTTAAAATTTTCTTTTGCATTTGATGTAGCGGCAGTAGATAATAGCACAAGAAATGACTTAAAGGTTTCCGGAGTGGTAGATGTCTTTGTGTTAGAAAGAATTGATACGTCAGTAATGCCGTAGCTATATAATTTAAAAAATAGTATACCCTTGTATAAGTTACTTATACAAGGGTTTTTTTATGTCAAAGAAGCAGTAGGGGTAAAGGCTTCTTCTGTTAGTATTTTATTGACAGACTTTCCGGCTATAGCACCAGTATATACAGCAGTTGGAACTGATCGAAACGAGCTACAGTCTCCACAAGCCCATATTCCAGAATTCGTTGTTTGTAATGATTCATTTACTTCGATTTTTCCTTCTTCAGTAAGTGAACATGCCAATGTTTGCGGGATATTACATTGCTGTGTTGCAGGTAAACGGGTATATGCGACAGATAGTACTATAGAGGTTCCGTTTTCGGTCTTGATACTTTTTAGGAACCCGTCTGTATGTTTGATTTCTTGAATAGGCGATTCAATAATAGTGATATCTAGGTTGGAGAGAATCGCTATTTGTTTATCAGACAGCATACAGACTCCATTAGTGAATATTGTAATTTCTTTTGTCCAGTTGCTTATCATTTTAGTGAGTTCAAAAGCCGTTTCTCCATTAGCAATAATAGCTGTTTTTTGGTGCTTTACTTCATATCCATGACAGTATGGACAATGTAAAATCGAGACACCCCAGCAAGGAGTAAATCCTTCTATTTTTGGCAATTGATCTTGTAGACCCGTTGCGAAAATTAGCTTCTTAGACTTGAAGTGTTGCCTACACGAGGTTAAAATCTCAAACCCCTCAGATGTCTGGGTGCCCTCAATAGCAATTCCTTCATAAAAAGCTATGGTGGGATATTGTAATACCTGTTCTTTGGCAATACGAGAAATTTCTTGAGGAGGAACCCCGTCTTGAGTTAAGAAGTTGTGAGAAAAGGGGGTATTTCGATTGCAGGGAGTTCCGCTATCTATAACCAAAACATTTCTAAGTGCCCTTCCTAGTGTCATAGCAGCAGAGAGTCCAGCATAACTGCCTCCTATGATGATGACATCAAATTGTTTTTCGTAATTCATTGGGTAGTATTTATTAGTAGTGAGAATGTAAATTAAGCAAAGAAAAATTGCTGTTACAATTAAGTCGCGTTAAAACATTGTGAAAACAATGAGGATTGAGCAAAAGGAAAAAACTTATGGATTATATCCATAAGTTTTTTTAATTGATATGCTCTTTTGCAAAAAAAAGCATGTTGTATTTTGTAGGGACTAAGAAATTAATAAGGAGCGACTATAACTGGCTCCGTTTGTTTCAATACGATATACATATTGACCAGTGCTTAATCGGGTTTGTGCAGTTTCTTTGACATCAATTTCATGAGAACCTTCAAAGAGCACCTCATTTCTTAAGGTAGCTACTTTTTGTCCAATAATATTATATAAGGTGATGTCGGTATGTGCAGTAGAAGGTGTGGTGATGTGGATATAGGTTTGATTGTTTCTGTACGTAACTGTATGTCCTATGGCTTCTCCATCTATAGGATCAATACTACCAGAGCAATTAAATCCTAAATCCAAAGATTCGAAAGAAGTGCCTAAAAGAGCTTGTGATACCATGTCTTTTGGGATGCATAACCACTCTTGCATGACCGTGGCATATACTTGTCTAAAATCATTAGTGTTGTATACATTTCCACCACGAGTAAGATCTGATAAATCTGGATGTTCTCCAACAAATCCACTTCCTTGTAATCCAGTGCCGAAGAACATAGCAGCAGCGGCAGTGCCATGATCAGTTCCTAAGGAACCATTTTCTTTAAATCGACGTCCAAATTCGGAAATTGTCATGGTCAGTACTTTATCATCCCACCCGGCAGCTTGTAAGTCTTGATAAAAAGTACTAACTGCTTCAGAAAAACTATTCATCAATGTTTGGTGTCTGGTTATTTGACCAGAATGTGTGTCAAATCCCCCTAGTGTAACCATGTATACTTTAGTTCCTAATCCTCCTTTTATAAGACGTGCAATAATACTGAGTTGTCTACCCAGACTATCTTCGAGATATCCTCCAAAATCAGTGGAATTTTCATAAGCCTGACTAATAACATCTGCATAGGTAAAAGTAGTATTGGTGACTTCTCTTAAGTATTTTACTTGTTGTCCGTGAGTACAATCAGGTAAGGTGTCAAGACCGTATGAAGTTCCGTTTTCAGCAATTTGCAATAACCTTCGAGGATCTGAAACTGCAAAAGAGAAATCGTTTTCAGGTCCTTTAAAAATTAAATTTCCAATACTTCCGATTTGAATAGAAGGAGGACTGGTAGGAGGATTAAAAATATAATCAGGATATAATTCCTGAAAGTAGCGCCCTAACCATCCTGTTCTGTCTTCTTCTGTTAGGTTGGTATTTGCCCATATATCAGATCCGTGAAAATGTGATAAACTGGAATCTTCGTATCCTACTCCATGTACTACTTTCATTTGACCATCTCCCCATAAACGCTCAAGTTTGTTCATAGATTTTGCCATTGCAAAATCATCGTTCAAAGTAATAAATTCACTTGGAGGAATTTTGATCAAGGGGCGGGCATTGGCATAGGTGTCGTAATCGTATACAGGTATTATCGTATTAAACCCATCGTTTCCTCCGCTAAGACGGCATATGATTAAAATTTTGTCATTTTCTACACTGTTAAGTGCTACTGAAAGAGGTGAGGGCCTGGATACAGAAATAGGTGTGTTTGCCAACATCATTGATCCTCCTCCTGCAAGCCCTAAAGTTTGAAGAAAAGATCGTCTGCTCCATTTTTTATGATCATCAGGGTTGCATCCTTTTTCTGTTTGTTTGTCAAATGCTGTTTTCGATTGGGTATATTGTTTTTTCATCTGTTCTTTTTTTAATCAGGTAATGTATTAGATGAAATTAGCCAGCATGCACTTTATTATGGCTTATTTCACAGGAATAGATGCTGAATTAGCTTCTTTGAGAGCTCATGACACTTTTTGTTTATCTACTTTGCTTCTATATACGTTCAATTACCTTACTATGTTATAAACTATTCTTGTTGCGGGTGTTTTTTATTTTAATTGGAATTCCGGAATTTCAGAGATGTACAGTAATAAATTGTATAATTGTTGTTCAACTCCAGGATAGTCAAGTGTCCAGGTTCCATCTTCATAGTAATTTTCAGGAACACTATCTCCTTTAAAAACACCTAACAGCTCATTGAATATAATAGGGTCTTCTACCCTCTTAGCGAAAAAGTAATTTGTGATTGCTCTTACTACTAATATGACATCGTCAGTAGTAGTAGCCAATACGCCTTCTGTAGCTGTTCCAATAGGAAGCCCAATCAGAAAGTTCTTAAACTGAATTTCATTGTGTTGCCATGATCTATTGATGAGATAGCGTATTCCATCCCATCTGCCAATTAACAAATCCGGGCTAATCCAGTCACTATCACCTTGCCATCCCGCAACATCAATAGGGTTAAATACATCCTGTCCTAAAACTCTTGATGTATTTCTAAAATAATTGAGATAATCAAGATCAGCAGGTAGGGTGAAATCTGTTTCATTATAATTAGTGACCAGTAAATCAATGGGGCTTTTAATAATTACAGAAAAAGCATATTGATTAAAAAAGTGCTGGCTTTTGAAGAGTTGACGTAATACAGGACCAATCTCAAAATTATTTGTAATAAATGTTTGTGCCATTCCGGCTATAATATCATCTTGGATAACTGGACTGACAAAATAGCGATAAAGCTTGGAACAAATAAACGTAGCAATTTTATCAGTTCGTTGTTCAAACAAAATATCAATAACGTCACTATACCCCCAGTTACCTGTCTGCCCAAAAATTGATTTGGTTTCATTGCTAAACTTTTCGGGGTCAAAAGTAATGGGACCTAATGAGATGTCGTTGGTATTAACCCATCCGGTTAGTGCTTTGGATGTTTCGATAATATCATCTTCATTGTAGCCATTATTAATTCCGAGTGTGAAGAGTTCATAGAGTTCGCGGGCATAGTTTTCATTGGGGCGGTCATTTATATTTTGATCCCCATTGAGGTACACCAGCATGGGAGCGGAAATACCAATATCATGAACGAAATCTTTGAAATTTCCGATGGCGTGAAATTGTAATAAATTATAATATTGATATTGATAGGCTGCACTTCTGTATTCATCATCTTCGGTTACGAAATGGTTGCTCCAAAATAAAGATAAACGATCTCTAAGTTTATGATTTGTAAAATCATTAAACATCATTTTTTTTCCCTCGGCAATATAGTGAGACATTTCTTCAGGGGCATTTTCAAAATTATCCCCTGTCCAATACCCCCAGGAAGGGTCTGGAGTCGGAATGGCACTAATTGCTTCGTCGACTAACATATCTACTAGTGCAGATGGGTCATTCTGAGCAAGGGCATCAGTTACGTCATTTTTTTTGGCACCGAAAGCAGCACGCCTGTATAAGTGATTTATTTTACTTACATTCCATGGGTTTTCAGGAGTAGGAATATAGGGGTCGAGTGGATCTAGATTACAGGAAGGATTAAAACTCATGGCTGTATCTTTTTGTATTTAGTAGGTTATTAGTGATTTCATGTCGATGTAATGGGTAATAACGAAAATTTATGTTAATTATTGTGTTAAAGTTTTTTAAAAAATATGGTTATGTTGCCAGAAAGGCTTAAAAAAGGAGATAGAGTAGGTATTATTTCTACTGCAAGAAAGATTGATAGAAAAAAAGTATCTTTTGCAGTGAGCCTTCTTATGGAATGGGGCTTGGTTCCGGTAGTGGGAAAAACAATTGGAATCGGAGAAAATCAATTGGCAGGCTCAGATACTATTCGTGCTCAAGATTTTCAGGAAATGTGGAATGATCCTTCTATAAAAGCAATATGGTGTGCAAGAGGCGGCTATGGTACTATTCGGATTATTGATGCTATTGATTTTTCTTTAAAAAATAAATGTGCTAAATGGGTGATAGGGTATTCTGATATTACAGTACTACATGCACATTTACATACATTGGCAATACCATCTATTCATGGTCCTATGCCAATTGATATCCATAAATGTACGTTAGAGGCAAAAATGTCTTTGAAAAATGCAGTTTTTGGAACACCAATTAAGTATCAGATTTCTAGTCATAAGAAAAACATTACAGGAACTGGTGAAGGAGTTTTAATAGGTGGGAATTTATCTATTTTGTACTCTCTTTGTGGCTCGGTTTCTTCTATAGATACAAAAGACAAAATTCTATGTATAGAAGATTTGGATGAGTATTTATATCATATCGATAGAATGTTTCAGAATTTGAAACGAAACAAAATACTTGAGGATCTATCCGGGCTTATTATTGGTGGAATGACTCAGTTGCACGATAATACTATCCCTTTTGGGATGAACGCGAAAGAAATTATACTAGATGTAGTAAAGGAGTATTCATATCCTGTAGTATTTGATTTTCCAATGGGGCATATTAAAGATAATAGGGCGCTTGTTTTTGGTGTAAAGGCAAAAATGGAAGTGACAACAGATCAAGTGTTGGTAATGTATAAATAGATATATGGCAGAGCATAATCAATTAGGAAAGAAAGGAGAAAAGTTAGCTGTGGACTTTTTAGTCCAAAAAGGGTATAAGATTCTGGAGGAAAACTATCGTTTTCAAAAATCAGAAATAGATATAATAGCAGAAAATGAAGGATTGATTATTGTGGTTGAGGTTAAAACCAGAAGTTCTGAAGTTTATGGAGCTCCCCATGAGTTTGTAAAACCTAAACAGATTCAATCACTAGTCAAGGTAATTGACCATTATATAGTAGAGAAAGATATAGATATGGAAGTTCGGTTTGATATTATTTCGATTATTAACAAAGGAGGGATATTAGATGTTACACACTTGGAAAATGCATTTTACCATTTCTAAAACTAGTCTGGTAAAGAGGGCAGGGGAGAGATAAAAAATAAAAAACCAGAGTCGATAAATAATCGACCCTGGTTTATAGTTATTTTAAATAGCGGTTACTTTCTAATCAGTAATTTTTCTGTAATAATATCTCCGTTGATATTAATTTTGTAGATGTAAAGACCGCTTTCTAAATCAGATACATCTTTAGAGAAAGATTTATTTCCTTTAGACATTGTATCGTCTAATAAGGTTCTAACTAATCTTCCTGAAAAATTATAAAGTTCAATTTTTACTCTAGAATTCAATTGAGGATTGATACTGATATCAATACGTTCACTTGCTACCGTTGGATAAGTCAATCCGTTTGCAGCAGCTGGAGCTTGAGGGCAGTCAGAATCGAAGGCCCATTCATTACTAGATCCTGGAGTGTTGTTCTGAGTCCACCATTTCGCTGTGTATATTTTTTCCTGATAATATACTTTGTCTCCGGTGTTGTATACTAAAGAAGAAATCCATCGATTGTGTCCGCAGAATTCATCAGATGATCCTCCATTACAATCTCTAACATATGCCCATACATCACTGCTACCTGGTTTTTCAGAAGCACTAGCATACCATTTATTCTTATAAACAATACCATTGTATTTTACAATTTGTCCACTGGCAGCATATACTTTTGGTTCCCATGGAGCAATATCAACACAAGTATTGGTAGAAGTTTTTTCTTTTACAGTAAAGCTGGTCATGCTTTCAGAAGATAAGTTTGTATTATCTGTTGCTGTAATTTTGAAAGAAACCTGACCAAAAGCAGTAGGGGTAAAATTAGCAGTATACACATTTCCTCCGTTTGCATTTGAAGGAGTCAATGTTGTATTTCCAACCATAAATGTTACCGCACTTACAGAACCATTGTCTGTTACTGTCGCTTTTAAGGTAATAGGAGATAAAGCTGTTTGCTCAATTGTACTATTATCTGCAGGATCTACCATTGTTATAGATGGAGGAGTGTTTACGTTGGATTTTTTCTTCACAGTAAATGTTACGACACGCTCTGAAGTAGCATTTTTATCATCTGTAGCAGTTGCTGTGATTGATACCTGACCAAAAGCAGTAGGAGTAAAACTAGCAGTATACTCATTACCTGTTTGAGTAGCGTTGATAACACTTCCGTTATGCTTGAAGCTAAAAGATTTTACAGTACCGTCACTATCAACAGCCTTTGCTTTTAATGTAATAGCAGATAATGTATCCATTTCTATTACTTGACCTTCTGAAGGATTCTGCCATGTAACTACAGGAGCATTGTTAATAGGATTGTTATTCCCTGCTGCTTCATTAATAGCTTTTAAGATACTGGATGATGAGTTGTAATCTGCGTCTTGGGTAAGTTCCCAGATGATTACTCCCTGGTGTCCGTAATTCTTAGTATACTTAATTTTTTCACCTGCTTGCTTAGGTGTTTCGTAATAAATATTTTTACCGTTTAATCCGATATGTCCATTTAGTTTCTTCGGATCTTTTGGGTCATAGCTGGTAGCTGCATTAGGGAATTCAGTTATGATGTCTTTGTATGGTACAAATTTTACACCATTACCACCATCAGGCTTTTTCTCAGAAAAATCATACCCGTACATAGGTACTCCGATAACTAATTTTGCTTTTTTCATTCCAAATCCTCCTGCATGGTTCCAGGTAGGTTCTGCAATTCCTAACCAGTATTCCAAAGCATCTTGAGCAGAATAAATAGGGTTGTCTGCGGATTGTCCGGAATATGTACCCAATGGAAGTTTGTATAACGAAGCATGTGGTCCAATAGGAGACTTATCCCAAGAACCAGTGAAATCGTAGGTCATTAAACCAACCCAATCCATATAGTCTGCCATTTTAGCATCGTAATTGTTTCCGTACCAAGAAGTACCAAAAACAGCTGCGGTAATAAGTTTATTAGGAAGTTTTTGTCTTAGTTTCTTACTTAAGTTTGTTAGTCCGATAGCTGCCGGGTGAGGTCCTTGATCACCGTCTCCCCATTTACTACCTCTTACACGACCTCCCTGGTCAGAAGTTCCTGCGATGGCTGGGTCAGCCCACCAACATTCTAAGTCTAAGTCAATACCGTCTAATCCACGAACAGTAATGTAATCAGCTAATAAATTAGCAATTTCTTCTAGCTTTTGATCATTATTGTAATATTTTGTCATTAGCCATAAGAATGCGTAATCCGTTGCTCCTCCTAGCGCTACAGATACTTTTACGTTTTTTGCTCTTGCTTTGGATAATACATTACAATCTGTTAATACAGAGTCTACTTTTCTTAACTGAAATTCATCAAAAGAAATAGAAGCAAAGTTAGCACTGTTATAATCTTTATTGTTCTGTTTGAACATTAAGAAGGATACGTTGATATTAGTTGCTACTTCAGGGTTGAAGTTGTTTTTAATATCATAGTCAGGAATCCAGGTAGGAAGGTACCCGATGATTCGTTGTTTTCCAGGATAATCAGGACCTAATCCTCCGTCTCCACACCCTCCTTCGCGCTGCCAGGAACCATGCCCTGGTCTGGCAGAGGTGTAGTACTTAGCGGTGTAGTTAATACCGTCCAGAGATACCTTTTCTCCTTGTTTGTAATGATCCCTTGTCGAATCCCATGCCGGGTGGCAGGGAGGGAATTGGTATTGCGCATGTAGCAATACGCTCAAAAATATAAAGTTGAGTAATACAAGCGTTCTTTTCATGACCTTGTGTGTTTTGGTTATTTACTGGTTTAAAAGAAAGCTGGTTTAATAGTTAATTAAACCAGCTCTGTGGTTAATAATTATTAATTTTTAATTAGTTTTTCTGTCTGAATCTTTCCATCCATATAGATTTTATAGATGTAAAGTCCGTTTTTAAGAGTCCCAAGACTTTTAGTAAATGTTCTTGCGCCACTTTGGATGTTTTCATTTACTAATGTTTTTACACGTTTTCCTGAGTAATCGAATAATACAATTTTTACAAATGCATTCTTGTCTGATTCTATACTGAAGTTAACTTGATCAGTTACTACAGTAGGGTATACTCTGGAAATAATGTTTGTAGGGTTAGTTTGAGGGCAATCAGAATCAAACGCCCACTCATTACTAGCTCCTGGAGTGTTATTTTGAGTCCACCATTTCGCTGTGTATATTTTTTCCTGATAGTATACTTTGTCTCCTGTATTGTATACTAAAGAAGAAATCCATCGATTGTGTCCACAGAATTCATCAGATGACCCTCCATTACAATCTCTAACATACGCCCATACATCACTACTTCCTGGTTCTTCAGAAGCACTGGCGTACCATTTGTTTTTGTAAACGATACCGTTAAATGCTACTAATTGACCAGATGTTGCATATACTTTAGGTTCCCAAGCAGGAGTTCCATTACATCCAGTATTGTTATTTTTCTTTTTAACAGTGAAGGTAGTTGTGCTTGTCGTGCTAGCACCTTCGTTATCAGTAGCTGTTATTTCGAAAGTAACATTTCCGAAAGCAGTTGGTGTCCATGTAGCGGTATAGCTGTCTGCTGGATTAGCAGTAACTGCTACAGTTGCATTGTTCACAACAAATGCTACGGAGCTTACTGAAGCGTTGTCTTTTACGATTGCTTTTAGCTCAATACTTGCAAGTTGTGCTTGCTCTATAACAGCTGCGTCAGCAGGAGAAACCTGAGATATTACAGGAGCTGTATTTTGCCCTGTTTGTTGTACAGTAAATGTAATGTCTTTACTTGTCGTCTTATTACTGTTATCAGTAGCTGTAGCGGTAACGGTTACTTGACCAAAAGCTACAGGAGTAAGATCTGCTGTGTATCGATCTCCTGTTTTTGTAGCGTTGATTGTGCTGTTATTGTAGGAGAAAGAAAAAGATTGTACAGTTCCGTCACTGTCAGTTGCAGTAGCAGATAAGCTTACTGTAGGGATTGTGTTTCCTTCGATTACTTGACCGCTTGTTGGACTTTCCCAAGTAACTACAGGAGCAGCTCCAGGACTTGTTCCGCAATCTTTTACTTTTTCCCATACACCATTGGTGTCAGGAGTAGCTCCGATTGCTGCATACCATTTATTTCTATAAACTACGTTTTTGTATTTTACGTAGTTATTTGGCTTTTCATAAATCCTTGTAGATCTCCACTCAGGAATATCAGTACAGTCAAGGTTTACTCCATCCCAGATAATTACTTTGATAGATGAAGAAGCTGTAAGACCGTTTTGGAATGTTGCATTTGCTGTAAATGTATGTGTTCCATAAGACGAAGGAGTCCAGGAGAATGTCTTTCCATTAAATGTTTGACTACCAACGGTTGTAGTTAGTGACTGTAAAACAGAGTTTTTCTCATCAACTTCTATGTTTACTGCTATGGCACTGAAAGCATCTTGAAGAATTACCTGATTGTCTATTGGAGATGTGAAAGTAATGGCAGGTTTTTGCGCACATGGTTCAGCGGTTAAATCAGCTGAATCACCACCATACTTACTCATGTCTTTACATCCACAATCTGATAAGTCATGAACTCCATCCATATCTGTTCCGATATTATAAATACCGGTATAACGCTGGTAATATCCTATTCTACTAAGTACTTGAGGCTTTTCTGTTCCTTGTCCACATTCAACTCCTCCGTTGATAATATTAACCGTCATTCCTAATCCAGGAACTCTGTTTTTAGTTTTGTCTAAATCATTAGGTACCCATTTGTTTGCCATTACGTTATGTGCAGATGGTTTAGGGTATTGAGGAGTCATCCAGAACCAGATAGCAGTTTGGAAAGCTAAGGCAGCATCCTGAATTACTTTGTCTGGGTTGTCTAGTAGAATTTGTTTATCTCCAAAAATAAATTCACTGGCAGGGCCATAGTTATAATTGTATGATAATTGTATAGGTCCTCTTCCTTTATATGATTTTCCTGGAGTAGGAGGATAGTTTGTATCTGGATATGCATAAGGTGCATTTGTGTTTTCTTCTCGGAAATGTAATCCCCAAGAGTATTTCCCTCCTGGTGCAGTATCCCATCCTCCAGTTGTTTCATGAGAGATGTTAGCAAAGAAGGCAGTTATCTCTCTTTGTCTTGTTTCTAAATTTCCTTCTTCTAGGAAAGAAGCATAATCTACCTCTTCAGAAACTACTTCTTTATCTACATTTCTTGGTGCATTGTAATCTACATCAGTACGGATTACTTTAGATACTCCTGTAGTTTTATCTGTTCTGGTAATTTTATAGGCATTAGTACCACATCTTCTTTCGAAAAGAACTTTGATTTTGCCCATTCTGTTAATTGCTTCGATAAACGCTTCGTATGTATAGAAATCGTCTTTTGGATCGAGTACCCATACACCTCCTCCAGTATCTTTAGAACCGAATCGGTATGGGAATAAGGTATTCCATAGTTCTTTAGAAACTAATGGGTGCCCTCCTCCTGGATTTGTTGTTCTTTTGGATACAGAAAAAGACACTGTTTTCTCTGTAGTTGCCTGTTGGTTATCGGTAGCGACAACTTTAACTGTGAAAGCTCCAAAAGAGCTAGGAGTCCATGATACAGTGTACTGGTTATTTGATAAAGCAGCCTGTAGGGTTTCGTTTCCAATAGTAAATTCTACAGAAGAAACTGTACCATCAGTATCATTTGCTTCAGCAACAAGATTGATTGCTTGTAATGTACTTTGTTTGATATCTTCTTGTGTAGTAGGAGCAACGATTGTCAGGGTAGGTGCTTCATTAGGAGTTCCTGTTGTTTTGGAAACAGAGAAAGGAACCGATTTTCTAGCGGTAGCTTGCTCGTTATCAGTAGCAGTAACTGTTACGGTGTAGTTTCCAAAAGCAGAAGGTGTCCAGGAAACTGTATATTGATTGTTGCTTAACGTAGCATTTAATACTTGGTTGTCAACTTCAAAAGTAACATTGGCTACAGATCCATCAACATCATTAGCTTCTGCTACTAAAGTAATTGCCTGTAAAGCGTCTTGCTTGATATCTTCCTGTGCAGTTGGAGCAACAACTGTAAGTGTTGGAGCTTGATTGTTATTTCCTCCGTCAGTAGTAGCAAAAGCCTTGTTTATTACGTTTGCCAGAGGAGCTTTTGTTGTAGGGCAGTATGGGTATTTTCCGATTTTTTTAGATTCAGGACCAACGATAAAGTCACTGAATACTTCCCATACAATACAACCAGCAAGCTTCTTATTCGAAATGTAATTCGCTTTTAAAGTCAATGACTTTTCATTGTCATAGCTTAAAAAAGCATTAGCTGTCTTATGAGTAAGGTAAGGTACTTTTGCAGTATCATCCCAGTGTTCTGTCCAGTTTCCTGAGGCAAGCTCTTTTAGGATAGTCGTGTAATATGGAGTTCCTTCCATGTCTTTAAAACGAACTAAATCTGAAGCAGATTCAACAGGTCCGTCTACAGAAAAAGTTTGAGATGTTTTTTTAGTTTTCGCTCCTAATGATGGCGCTCCGTCAGTGATCACCCCTCGTCCGTAAAAAGCAACTCCTAAGTTTACTTTTGATAGGTTTACGTTTAATTCTACTAATCTTTTATAAGTAGCATCTAGTGAGAAGTTTGCATATTCGGCTTCTGGGTAGTCGTATAAAGGAGAGTTGTGCCCTGCTTTGTTAGACCATCCTCCATTAAAGTCATAGGTCATCATATTATAATAATCCATGTACTTGTCTAATTCAGCCCATTCAAGTCCTCCTAGTTTATTAGGAGCGGCAGACATTGCAGAGGTGATTAATTTATTTGGACCTATTGCTGCTCTTATTTCTTTTACGAGTATCGTAAAATTTCTGTAGTCAGCTTCTGTTCCGGTGAAATTCATTCCTGCAAAAGGTCCTGGGTACTCCCAGTCAAGATCAATTCCGTCGAAGCCATATTCGTCTACTAATTTTTTACAATCAGCAACAAAACGGGCTCTTTTAGTAACATCAGCAGCCATTTCAGGGAAATGCTTACACATACTCCATCCTCCAATAGACGCCATTACTTTTACTCCGTTTTCTTTGGCGATAGCGATCATGCTTTTTTCTACATATTCTTCTAATGGCCATGCTCCTTCTTCTCCTGTAGCAGTTCTTATCCATCCTAGATAAGCCCCTCCAGGGTTCGGTTCATATCCTAAAGCACGTAGTTTTTCATCCCATCCCCAGAACTTTTTTGGTTGTCCCAGAACAAAGGCTTTATCGTGACTACTATTTTCATCAGGGTGCAATAGATCTGCTGGTTGCTGAATTTCATCTGGAGCATATATTTTTTTATTCCTTAAGTCTCCACTGTGTAATGAACCATCTACAGCAACACCAAAAAATGAAAAATTTAGTATTGTATATTGAGAGTAGTCAATATTGTAATGGTTTAAAGATTTGGCAAGGACATCAAATTTGGGTCCTTTCCATGCGTCCCAGTTGGGAACGTACCCGATAACTTGCTTTGTGTGATCTGCTGTCGTATGGCTTCCGCCAGAGTTAATTTGAGCAAATCCTGTATAGCTGACAAAGGCTATACAAAACAGTAATAGTTTAGAGAAACTACTTCTGTGAAAAAGCTTCTTTTTCTTGCAATTAGTTTTTTTCTTCATAGTTACATGAATTAAGTTGAATTTTAACTTAGTAATTAAATTTTGTGTTAAATAATTTAGTCAGTTATGCCGACTAAGCCTTCTAAGTTGGTTTTTTATCGACTTTTGACAAAAAAAAATATACGAATGGTATACTTTTATATATGCAGGACATGGAGGTGGATACCAGCGTTTTTTCGTTTTAAAGAAAGACTGTTATGGAATTGTTAAAAAAGAAGTTGGTTTTTAGTTAAAATATTGTTTCGAAGGGGGTTACTTTTTTGAATCATTAAAAGTAAGGTCTTTCCGTAAGATGTAAACCTTTGTTTTTTTGAAAAAAGAAATCCAAAATAATAGAGATGTTTGGGAGAGGTATTCGAAGTAAAAAATGTAGCCCAATGAGGGAGGGAATTAATTTTATAAGAAAGAGTTGATAAGCATTAGAAACTGATTCATAAGAGTAGGGTTGTTGAATTCTTTTTTGCAAAAAAAAAGCCCCTTATATTCTTTTGAAGAATAAAGAGGGCTTATTTCGGTTTATTTGAGTTATTAGAAAACTAATATTGCTTTTCCGTTTTCGCATTTAATAGCTGTTGGTGCAGCTGGAATCATACAATCTGAGTTTAGTTTCCATTTTTTGTTAAACTGATCTTCAGCTTTTGTGTATTTTGTTACTTTTTCGAGGAAAGCAGTACGTTCAATATTGGTAGGATAAGGGATATAATGTGTCGGTCCACCACATGCTTTTGCTCCTATTTTAGTAAAAGTCCAATTGTCAGGAGTGGTACATTCATTGGAGTGAGATATCGTGAGAATTTCTTCATACATCATATCAAGTGATTCCCTGTCTTTTTTCATCTGCTCTTCTTTGGAAAAAGTAATTTGTTCCTGACTGGTAGAGCAACTTTGGAAAATAAGGAATAGTACTCCGATAAGAATCTCTGTTCTTTTTATCATTTCTACGGTATATTTACTTAAATGATGTGTAATGTGAAATATGGTTGCGTATTTTCTTGTTAAATTATTAATTCGACATTTCCTCTTTCTGGGATAAAGGTTGTAATACAGATAATGCTTTGTCAATTGAGTTTATATTCTCAAATGTAAGTAATAGTCGTAATCCATTCCGCGTTTGTTTTTCTTTTAACTTAGCGGTTTTGGGGTGGGATTGTGCAAATTGTAAGATATTGGTAAAAGCAGGACTTTGATAAAAATCGGATTGTTGATCACTGATAAAATATCCTATTAAACGTTGCTGCTTCATTACTATTTTTTCAATTCCGATATTGGTAGCAATCCATTTGATCCGGACAGAATTAAGTAAGTCCTGAGCAGGAGGGGGGAGTTTTCCGAAACGATCGATTAATCGTTTTTCATAAGAAAGAAGTTCTTCTTCTGATTTGATTTCATTGAGTTCTGTGTATAGATTTAATCGTTCTGCAATATTATTGATATAGCTATCCGGGAATAACAATTCAAAATCCGTATCAATTTGTGTATCCTTCAGGTAAGATTTGTTCTCATTGTGCTCTTTGTACAATTCTGCAAATTCATTTTCCTTGAGCTCATCGATTGCTTCATTGAGAATTTTTTGATAGGTGTCGAATCCGATTTCATTAATAAAACCACTTTGTTCTCCTCCAAGAAGGTCACCAGCTCCTCTGATTTCCAGGTCCTTCATCGCTATGTTGAAACCGCTTCCTAATTCGGAGAATTGTTCTAATGCTGTTATTCTTTTTCTGGCATCATCTGTCATAGCAGAATAAGGAGGGGTAATAAAATAACAAAATGCTTTTTTGTTACTTCTTCCTACACGACCTCGCATTTGATGAAGGTCAGAAAGACCAAAGTTATTAGCGTTATTTATAAAAATGGTATTGGCATTCGGAACATCCAAACCACTTTCTATAATAGTAGTTGCGACAAGTACGTCGAATTCTCCATTCATAAATGAAAGCATTAATTCTTCCAGTTTTTTTCCGTCCATTTGCCCATGTCCAATGCCTACTTTGGCATCAGGAACTAATCGTTGGATCATCCCTGCTACTTCTTTGATGTTTTCTACTCTGTTATGTACAAAATAAACCTGCCCTCCTCGTTGTATCTCATAACTTACGGCATCTCTGATTGTTTCTTCTGTAAATCGGATTACATTAGTTTCTATAGGGTACCTGTTGGGAGGAGGAGTCGTTATCGTAGATAGATCTCTTGCTGCCATCAAACTGAACTGCAAGGTTCTTGGTATAGGAGTCGCGGTAAGTGTTAAGGTGTCGACATTTTCTTTTATTGTTTTGAGTTTGTCTTTGACAGACACGCCAAACTTTTGTTCTTCATCAATGATTAGTAAGCCGAGATCCTTGAATTTTACATTTTTATTGACTAATTGGTGTGTTCCTATGATAATGTCTACTTTACCGGCAGCTAAATCCTCCAGTGTTTCGCGTTTTTGTTTGGCAGTTCTAAAGCGATTAACGTAATCTACCGTTACGGGAAAATCATTGAGTCGTTCTCTGAATGTTTTGGCATGTTGAAATGCGAGAATTGTTGTCGGAACCAGAACAGCTACTTGTTTCCCATTGTCAACAGCTTTAAAAGCGGCTCGTATAGCAACTTCTGTTTTACCAAAACCGACATCCCCACATACTAAACGATCCATAGGGCGTTCACTTTCCATATCTTTTTTGACAGCCTCAGTAGCAGTGCTTTGGTCTGGAGTATCTTCATAGATAAAAGAGGCTTCCAGTTCGTGTTGAAGATAACTGTCCGGATTGTATTGAAACCCTTTTTGTAATTTTCTCTTTGCGTATAATTGGATCAGGTTAAAAGCGATGTGTTTGACACGAGCTTTTGTTTTTTGTTTTAAGCTTTTCCATGCTTTTGACCCTAGTTTGTATATCTGAGGAGGTTTGCTGTCTTTGCCATTAAACTTCGATATTTTATGAAGAGAATGTATGCTTAGGTATAGAATGTCTCTTTCTCCATATATAAGTTTAATAGCTTCTTGTTTTTTGCCTTCGACATCTATTTTTTGAAGTCCTCCGAATTTTCCAATTCCGTGATCTATATGAGTTACATAATCACCGATTTCCAAATTAGTCAGCTCTTTTAGTGTGATGGCCTGTTTTTTTGCGTATCCGTTTTTGAGATTGAATTTGTGGTATCTCTCGAATATCTGATGATCTGTATAACAGGCAATTTTTTGTTCCTGATCAATGAATCCCTGATGTGCAGAAAAAACAATAGTTTCGTATTGTTCTACGTTGAGATCTGCATCGTTAAAAATGTCGTGAAAGCGTTTTGCTTGTTGTTGACTAACACATAAGATGTAGTTTTTTATACCCTTTTTAGTATTTTCATTCAGATTGTTGATCAGTAAATCAAACTGCTTGTTGAAAGAAGGTTGAGGAGCTGTTTTGCAAACAATTGTATAGTCTGCTTTTGTGAGTGGTTGAGACCCTAGCTCTACCAAACAAAAATCGATCAGCTGTTTTGTTAGTAATTCAGAAGTGCAGAAAAGTGCTTCAGGAGAGCTGCGTTTGATTTCTTGAGATAATAAGGAAAAAGCCTCTCCTGCCTTTTTGAAGTTTTTATCAATTCGCGCTGATAATATGGATAGGTCTTTGCAGAAAACTACTGTTTTTGACGAAATATAACTGAGGAAGCTCTCCCGAGAGTCCTGCATGGATTTGTTTTCTACATTGGGGATAATCGTTATTTTTTTTACCGGTTTTGTCGATAATTGTGTTTCTATGTCAAAAGTCCTGATACTATCTACTTCATCTCCAAAAAACTCTATGCGATATGGTTCGTCATTGCTAAATGAAAAAACATCAGCAATTCCTCCTCTTATAGAGAATTCTCCAGGTTCTGTGACAAAATCTACTCGTTTAAATTCATACTCGAATAAAACCTCATTGACAAAATCGAGCGATAATGTGTCCCCTGTCGCAATCTTTAAAGTGTTTTTTTCTAATTCCTTTTTCGTAACAACTTTTTCGAACAAGGCATCAGGGTAGGTTACAATAAGAGCCGGTTTTTTTCGAGAATTAATTCTGTTCAGTACTTCGGCACGTAGAAGTACATTCGCGTTATCCGTTTCTTCTATCTGATAAGGTCTTCTGTAGCTTCCAGGGTAGAAAAGAACTTGTTGATCTCCTAGGATTTGTTCTAAATCATTCAGGTGATACGCGGCTTCTTCTTTATCATTAAAAATGCATAAAAAAGGGTTGTCTGCATTTTTGAAGGTATTTGCTATGGTGAAAGAGGTCGAAGATCCGATTAATCCTTGGAGGTGTATATTAGGAAATGTGTTCGTTGTTTCTTCAGTATTGGAAATAGCTTTCCCTAGTTTCTGCAGTTGCAGAGACTGAGAAAAAATCTGCGCGATTAAAGTAGTGTCCACGGGCATAAATTTGTAGCAAATATACTATTCTTGAATATATAGTTATAAGGAGTAATTAGGGTTTATTTTTCAGGAAGTAAGGTTGGCTTCTATTCCTGGAATTAAAATTGTTTTGATTTTGATTTTAAAAGGAATGGAGTTTATTTATATTTGCAGCAATATAAATAAGCAGGAAATAAAATACTAAAGATACATGTCAATATCCGATTTGTTTGATAGTGGATTTCAAAAAAGAAATCAGGATCACTTTGCTTCTATTGTAAGAGTAGCAATGAGTGATGATATAATTACGGATGAAGAAAAGGCGTTTTTGGACAGATTAGCCAGAAAGCTTAATATTTCTGAAGATGATTATCAAGAGATACTTAAAGATTATAAAAGTCACCCGATAAATCCTCCAACAAATTATGAGGCCAGATTAGAGCGCCTTTTTGATTTGTCTAGAATGGTATATGCAGATCATATAAAAGGAGAAGATCAGGTAACGATCCTTGAAAGGTTAGGAGTAGGTCTTGGCTTTAGAACGGATAATGTAAAATACATTGTTGACAAAGCATTATGCTTGGTTGATCAGGGGGTTGATGCAGATACGTTTGCAGCGGAAATTAAAAGTATGAATCAATAGTAACTTATTGTTATTGATCTAGAGATAAAGAAAAGCTGCCTTAATCGGCAGCTTTTTTTGCTATTTGTCGTATGATTTTATATAAAAGATCTTTTTGTTCAAAGGGTTTTGTTATAAAATCATCCATTCCGGATCGAAGACATTTGTCTCTTTCGGCATCATTTGCTTTGGCGGTAAATCCGATTATAGGTACTTCAGAAATAACTTTGTCCCCATAATTATTTCGTATCATATGGGTGGCTTTATAACCGTCAATTTTCGACAGTTTAAGATCCATTAATATCAAATCGTAATTTCGTCTTTCTATACACTTAATAGCTTCTTCCCCATCAATGGCAAGATCAACAAAGAAACTCCCTTGTGTGATGAGTATTTTCATGACTAGGTATTGAGTTACTTCTTCATCTTCGACAAGTAAAATCCTGAATTTTTTCTTAGAGGAAGGAAGTGAATATTTCTTTTTCTTCCTTTTAGGAGTAGGTTTCGAAATCTCAAATTTAAATGGAAGTTTTATATTAAAAATGGTTCCTTTATCAACCTCACTGCTAACCTTAATATCTCCATTCATCAGGTCAACCAGGTTTTGAACAATGGCTAACCCTAATCCTGTTCCCGAAATTTGCTTATCGGTATTAAATCGTGTAAAACGCTCGAAGAGGTGTTCGAGGTTTTCTTCCATAATACCAATACCGGTATCTTCTATTTTGAAGTTGATCGTTAACTTGTTAGTTCGCTGGTAGTTTTTGGTTATGGATAGTTTGACACTTCCTTCTTCGGTAAACTTAAAAGCGTTATTAAGGACATTGTTTAAGATCTGATATACACGGACGCTATCTCCGATGAGATATTCCTGTATACTAGGATCTATATTGGTTTCAAAAGCAATTCCTTTTTTCTCGGCTACTTTTGAGTAGGATTCAACAAACCCATCTACCAAATCCTGAAAAGCAAACCGTTCTTCTACCAGTCTTAGTTTTCCGGATTCAATTTTAGAGATATCGATCATATCATCAATTAAGGCATTCAAATGAAGGCTCTCTCGTTTAATGATCCTGGAAAGTTCGCTTTGTTCAAAGCTCAGCTTTGTTTTTTCTAATACTTCAATAAAACCTAGAATACTGGTAAGCGGTGTTCTGATTTCGTGATTAATATTAGCAATAAAGTTGTTTTTGAACTTTTCTTTTTCGATCAGATATTTATTCTTGAGTTCAAGTTTGGTAGCTCTGAGAATAGATTCGTTTTTTTGTTGAGCAAACGCATTCAGTTCGTGATATTTTACAGTATAATCAAATAGAATGATAAGAATGTCTTTGGAATCTATTTTAAGAGTAACATCGCAAATTTTTTCCGTGTCTTTGTTCTCTATATGGATACAGGGAAAATTATATTCGGATGGAGCATCACCAGGGTCTTCTAAAAAACTTCTGAGAATCTCAAAAAATGGGTGAGCATCATATATAGAACTACCTTCTTTCCAATCAAACAGGTGATCGTCTGTTTCTGTTATAATACCATCCAAGGAAACTGAGATCAGTTGTATTTTTTTATTAAACTGTAATCTTTCTTCTTGGTGTGACATATGATTATTTTGTTATTTGCTGAGCTAGCTCAGCAAAGAAATCATGAACATTTTTGCTGGTCTTAGCACTGGTTAAACAGTCATAAGTCACTTGTTCATCTTTCAGTTTAGCAATCGTTTCTTTTTGGTTTACTAGATCGATTTTATTTCCAATCGTTTTTAGAAATACGTTGGGGTAGTTGTTTTTTAAATATTCCAGGTCTCTGTTAATGTTTTTATACGTATCTGGTCGGGTAACATCAAATACATATATAAAGGCGTGAGATCCTAATAAGTATGATTTTCTTGTTTCTTCAATATCGGTATGCCCTTCTGTGTCCCATATAATCATAGATAGTTCTTTTCCTTCAGGGAGCTGAATGACTTTTTTCTTGATTTGAACACCTAAGGTTACTTTGTAATCTTCAGAAAAAGCATCGTCTATAAAACGTCTGAATAGCGATGATTTCCCTACACCGAAGTGTCCTAACAATACAACTTTTTTAGACAATTTCATCGGCAAAATGTTTTTTTAATTTTTTAGTGAATAGGTCGCTGTTTTCAATATCCCTTCTGGAAATATGATTTTTAGCAAAGTCTATGATCTGATCTTCTAGTACTTCTTTGAACATCATACTATATGCCCCGGAAATAACAGCGGCAATATAATAGGAGTAAAAATTCTGAATATGAATAGTGAATAATTCATATTCGATCATTTCCAGATTCTGATCTCCTCCTTCGAAAGCATCTTCTACAAAGCTCTTGATAGCGGTAAGCATCCCGGCAACCATTTCCTTGTCTATAGTGTCTTTTGAAAGAGGGCTATAATCGGCTATTAATATACCTGAGTTTTTCTCTATGACAAACATTTGCACCAATCTTGGTTTTGCATAATCGGATATGGCTAAATCTCCACTGCTGATTCCCTGTGCTTTCGCTTTTGTTTTCCTGAACCAGTTTTTGAAGGAAAATGCTTTTTTGGTTTTGTTGCTAATATTTTCGCTGAGAAGTTTCATTTCGTGAGCGATATATTTCTTGATCATTTTACCAATGATTGGAAATAATGCTTCGACAACAGCGTCCTGTGAATTTTTAATTTCTTCTTTTAGGGCTTCCGTAATAGTAGGCCCAAGGGTACTGGGGATTTCCTGTACGAATTCATCCAGTCTATCGTCGATAATCGGATCGACTTTCTCGGACAATTCATTTTTCTGGAGGACAATAGTACGCAGTTCTTCAACTTTTTTGCTGATAGAATCCGCAAACTCATGCTCTTCTGTAAGTAGAAGATCTTTTAGTAATTTAAGTTTATCCTTTTCCCCCATATTTCTGGAATAGTTGGATTACTTTTGGATGATTTTTTCACCCATTGCGATAAGTAAGTCACCCAGTACTTTTTTATCTACTTTTTTAGTGTTGAGCATTTCTACTTTATCAGCGACCTTGTCTTCCAATTCTGTAATTCTGATATTTATATCGGTACTTAAATTATCGATTGCCTGATGAAGTTCTTTGCGAGTTTCTTCAATGAAATCTTCTAATTCATTTTTTTTTGTTGAAATATCTTTCTTAACCTGCTCGAACTCTGAGTCATATGCGGCGATATTATCTCCGAAAATGAGGTTCTTGATCGCTTCAATTTTGGAAGCCTGATCATTAGCAGCAGGTTGGTCTGTCGCTTTTGTATCTTTAGCCATTCTGTGTTATTTGTTTAATTTTCTAGCTGTTATTGTAAAAATAGTTATAAAAAAGCTAAAAACAATAATAAGCTTGCTAATAATGAATTTATTGCATAAAGGATTCCACTTTTTCTACCATGTTTTTGCTACCGCAAATAAAGGGAGTTCTTTGATGAAGTTCAGAAGGTTTTATATCCAGAATCCTTCTATGACCATCACTAGCTTTTCCTCCTGCCTGCTCTGTAAGAAATGCCATCGGATTACATTCGTAAAGTAATCGGAGCTTCCCATTAGGAGACTTAGAAGTGCTAGGATACATGTATATTCCTCCTTTAATCATATTCCTGTGAATATCACTAACTAAAGAGCCTATATACCTGGAAGTGTATGGACGATCTTCTTTTTCTTCCTGACAATATTTTATATAATCTTTAATCCCTTGAGGGAAATGGATATAATTCCCTTCGTTTACAGAATAGATATTACCATCTTCTGGGAATCTCATATTCGGATGTGATAAGTAGTAAGTACCTAATGCCGGATTTAGTGTGAATCCGTTTACCCCATTACCGGTCGTGTATACTAACATGGTCGAGGTTCCATAAATTATATATCCTGCGGCAACTTGTAAATTTCCTGGTTGAAGAAAGTCTTCAAGAGTAACAGGGGTTCCTGTTGGTGTAATTCTTCTGTAGATAGAGAAAATGGTTCCCACAGATACATTAACATCTATGTTAGAGCTACCGTCCAATGGATCCATAAGTACAACATAGTTGTTTTTATGATCGTTCTTATGCCCTTTGATCGTGATGAAATCATCATTTTCTTCTGATGCGATTCCACATACAATTTCTCTGTTCGTTAATGTGTTTATAAAAGTTTCATTGGCTAAAACATCCAATTTTTGTTGGTCTTCACCTTGTATATTTGTTTCTCCTATTGCTCCTGTAATGTCTACTAAACCAGCTTTGTTAACCTCATGGTTAACCATTTTTGCAGCCAATCGGATAGAATTTATTAAGCGGGAAAGCTCTCCGCTGGCGTATGGAAAATCTGTTTGATTTTCAATGATAAATTCTCCAAGAGTTTGATTGCTTTTTGGCATTTTAGTGAGTTTAAGATTTTTGCAAAATTATTATTTTTTGTTTAACTATATCGTTTTCGTGCAAGCTATTTGAAAACTTTATTTTTTTTGGAATATTAATAATTAAAAGGAGGATGGATTAGTTCATAATTTTTAGTTTTGAAGAAAATACCAAATTATGGATTACGTAATACGCGAAGCGAAGGAACAAGATATGCCGGCAGTACTTGGTTTGATTAAGGAATTGGCGGTTTTTGAAAAAGAGCCTGACGCTGTAGAGGTAACTGTAGAAGAGATGGTGAAAGAAGGGTTCGGAGCACATCCATTGTTTCATTGTTTTGTTGCTGAGGTGGAAAAAGAAATAGTAGGAATTGCATTGGTGTACGATCGGTTTTCTACCTGGAAGGGACGTTCGGTTCACTTAGAGGATTTAATTGTGCGGGAATCTATGAGAGGAACAGGATTGGGTAAAGCGCTATATTCTAAGGTACTTACCTATGCAAAGGAAAAAGGAGTTCGGCGAGTAGAATGGGCAGTGCTTAACTGGAACCAAGGAGCCATTGACTTTTATGAGAAGAGTGGTGCGACCTTACTCAAAGATTGGTATTTAGTACAAATGGATGAAGCAGGCTTGGATCGATATGTGCAATCAGTGAAATAAAAAAATCATGAAAATAGCGCTGGCTCAATCTATTTCAAAAAAAGGGAATGTCGATCAGAACATTCTCACACATGAGCGAATGATTCGTCAGGCTTCTCAGGCAGGAGCTGATATTATTCTTTTTCCAGAGCTTTCTCTTACCGGCTATGAGTTGGCATTGGCAAAAGAATTGTGTTTTGATATTGGAGATGCTCGATTGCATAGATTACATGAGTTAGCTAATGAACATCATATTATCACGATTATTGGCGCGCCCTACATTGAAGAGGGTGAGTTATATATTGCTTCGTTCGTATTGTACCCCGACGGGACAACAGATGTCTATAAAAAACAATACCTCCACGACGGAGAAGAAAACTATGTTAGTTCAGGAGATGAAGGGCTGTTGATTGATTATGAGGGAGAGCGAATTTACAATGCTATCTGTGCAGATATCTCAAAGGAAGCACATCCGGAAAAAGCATTTAAGCATAAGGCTACAGTGTATCTGGCAAGTGTTCTGATTACACCAGGAGGGTATGAAGCAGATGAAGTTTTGTTAAAGCGATACGCGATGAATTATAACCTGACTGTAATGATGAGTAATCATGGAGGACCTTCTGGAGGTTATGAGTCTGCAGGTAAGAGTGCTGTGTGGTCTTCAAAAGGAAATAGGATAGGAATGTTGGAGAGCGAAGGGGAAGGGGTTCTTCTTGCTTCCAAAGAAGGGGATTCATGGAAGTGCGAGGTGATTAAAACTAATAAACCGTAAAGAGTTATTACATAATGAAAATATTCAAATTTGGGGGAGCATCGGTTAAAGATGCGGCTGGAGTAAGGAATGTCATCCGCGTTCTGAAAACAGTAGAATTTACCGATTTAGTCATTGTAGTTTCTGCTATGGGGAAAACTACAAATGCTATGGAGGTTATTGTAGAAAACTACCTGCAACATCCGGATAGTCTAGAGGAATCATTGGTGAAAATATTTGATTTTCATACTAAAATCATCAAAGAATTGTTCGGAGATAACGATACGGATGTCAAGGATAAAATTCAGGCGTTATTCCTGGATTTAAGAACAACGTTGGAAAGAAATAAATCAAAACAATATGATTATTGTTATGATCAGATTGTGGGGTATGGAGAATTGTTCTCTACTGTTATTTTGAGTGAATATTTAATGTTTGTAGGAGTTGCTAATCAGTGGCTGGATGCTAGAAATGTAATTAAGACAGATAACGGGTATAGACGAGCTAAGGTGGATTGGGATTGGACGGAAGAGAATATTAGGAAAGAAGTAGTGTCAGAAGGGGGAATTTATGTTACTCAGGGATTTATCGGTTCTGATATCAATAACTTTTCTACTACACTGGGGAGGGAAGGAAGTGATTATACGGCTGGGATTTTTGCCTACTGCTTGCATGCAGAAAATGTCACTATCTGGAAAGATGTTCCGGGTGTTCTAAATGGAGACCCAAGAGTATTCGAAGGGACAGAGTTGCTACAGGAAATTTCATATGAGGAAGCAATAGAGCTTGCTTTTTATGGGGCTTCGGTGATTCACCCCAAAACACTACAACCATTACAACGAAAAGAAATTCCTTTGTATGTCAAATCTTTTTTGCATCCTGCTAATCCTGGGACATCAGTAAAAAAAGGACAAGCCCTTGTGCCATATATGCCATGCTATATTGTAAAAAAAGATCAGATATTACTCTCACTTTCATCTCTGGACTTTTCATTTATTGTAGAAAAAAATATAAGCGAAATATTTGAGCTTTTTGACCGCTATAAATTAAAGGTAGATTTGATACAAAATTCGGCTATAAGTTTCTCTGTTTGTGTAGAAGATAAATTTAATCTGTTTGACACTGTGGCAGATAAGTTGAAATTGAAATTTGCTGTTAATTTTGAGAAAAACGTATCCTTGTATACCATACGGCATTTTACAAAAGAGGCAGTGCAGAAAATAGAGGGGGATAAGGACGTTTTATTGAAGCAATCCACAAGAGAAACGTTTCAGATGATTGTTAAACAATAGCTCATTGAATTCAGCGAATTTGCTATATTTGTAGTTAGCGCGCAAAACAGATTTATGTCGATAGTAACCTCAAGAGAAGTAGCCAAAGGGCTAAAATTGGATAAGTTAGGTTTTATTGGGACTTTTATTGGATGGATCATTCTGAAGATCACAAGGTTGTCAAAAATTAACAGGCAATATAGCTCTATAAGTCATTTTGAAGGATTGGAATTTCTTGAAAAAGCTTTGGAGATGTATGGAGTTACTTTTGAAGTACCTGAAGAAGATTTAAAAAGGTTACCAAAAAATGGAGCTTTTATCACATTGTCTAATCATCCTTTGGGAGGATTAGACGGAATTATTTTATTAAAATTATTATTGGAGAAGAGATCGGATTCCAAGATAATGGCGAATTTTTTATTGCAGAACTTTGATCCGTTAAAACCATTTATTTTACCAGTAAATCCTTTTGAAGATAAAAAAGATGCAAAGTCAAGTCTAAAAGGAATTAAAGAAGCGATTCAGCATCTTTCGGAAGGACATCCGATAGGGATTTTTCCTGCAGGAGAAGTTTCAACCTTTAAAGAAGGTAAAAATATTGTAGACAGACCATGGGAGCCGGGAGCTATGCGCTTGGTGCAGAAGGCAAACGTACCAGTTGTACCTATTTATTTTCACGCGAGAAATAGTCGTTTGTTTTACCGATTAGCAGCTATTCATGACAGTTTGAGAACAGCAAAATTACCAAGTGAGCTATTTTCTCAGGAAAAACGAGTGATAAAAGTTCGGATTGGTCATGCCGTCTCAGTAAAAGATCAGCAAGAACATACATGTTTGGAAGATTTTACCAGTTTTCTGAGAAAGAAGACATATATGCTGGCAAATCCGTACGAGAAGAAAACATTGAGAGAATCAATCCCTCAAAATCTCAAACTTCCTAAACTTCCAAAACAAATTGCTTTGGAAGGAAATAAAAATAAAATAGAAGCTGAATTACAATTTTGTAGGGAGAATGATAAGCGTCTTTTGGCAAGTAAAAATTATGAGGTGTTTTTGGCAACTAAGAAGTGTGTGCCCAATATTCTTCATGAGATAGGGCGTCTTAGGGAGATTACATTTAGAGCAATAGGAGAAGGAACCAATAATTCACTTGATTTGGACCCTTTTGATGATTATTATCATCATATGTTTTTATGGGATAATGATGCTAAGAAGATAGCTGGAGCATACCGAATGGGAATGGGATCGGAAATCTATGCTAAGTTTGGAATAGATGGTTTTTATCTTCAGGATCTTTTTCGATTTGAACCAGAACTTCATAAGATGATGAGCGAGTCTATCGAAATGGGAAGAGCGTTTATTATTAAAGAGTACCAACAACGACCAATGCCGCTATTTTTATTGTGGAAGGGAATCGTTCATTGTACGCTTCGCTTTCCGGAACATAAATACCTGATAGGAGGAGTTAGTATTAGTAATAGGTTTAGTAACTTTTCTAAATCGTTAATGATCGAGTTTATGAAGTCGCATTATTACGATCCATATGTGGCTCAATACGTACGGCCTAAAAAAGAATTTAAGGTAAAGTTGAATGATGCGGATAAAGATTTTGTTTTTGATGAGAGTCGAAGTGATCTGAACAAGTTTGATAAGATTATAGATGAGATAGAACCAGGAAGTCTTCGTATCCCTGTATTGATTAAAAAGTATATCAAGCAAAATGCAAAAGTAGTGGCATTTAATGTAGATCCGTTATTTAACAATGCAGTGGATGGATTGATGTATATCAGGATTTCGGATCTGCCCGATAGTACGGTTAAACCTGTAATGGAAGAATTTCAGGCAGAGTTGGAACAAAAATATTTTAAAGCAGTAGAAGAAAAATAAAAAAGGCAGCAAATAGCTGCCTTTTTGTTTAAGCTACGTTATCTTCAATAAAATTATCACAGTAAGTTTTGATTTCATTTCTTGTTTTTTCAAATGCTTTATGAATTTCTTCTTCTGTTCCTGTTATTTTGGAAGGGTCAAAGAAATTGTAATGAAATCTTTCTGCTTTTCCAGGGAAGAAAGGGCATCGCTCTTTTGCATTGTCACATACTGTAAGAATATAGTCAAAAGTGATATCGAGATATTCATCCAGGTTATTGGATGTGTGAGAGGAAATATCAATACCGTCTTCTTTCATGATGCTGATAGCTCTGGGGTTTACGCCGTGTGTTTCGACTCCAGCACTATATATCGTTGCTGCTTCTTTGGCAAAATGTCTGAGATAGCCTTCTGCCATTTGACTTCTGCAAGAGTTACCAGTACATAAAACGAGGATTTTTTTCATGATGATTATATTTGTTTTGTTTAATTGTGTCTTTTTTCTAATAAGGTGTTGTCGTACCATTCACCATCTAATCGAGCAATTTTTTCTCTAATGCCAACAACTCTGAACCCTGCTTTTTGATGAAGTCGTATACTTGCAGTGTTGATACTGAATATATTTGCTTGTAGTGTCCAAAAACCTTCTTTTTTGCTTTCTTCGATTAATGTGTGTAGAAGGTGAGTGCCTATTTTCTGATGCCTGAATGATTTGGAAATGTATATACTTACTTCTGCAACTCCCTTGTATACTTCTCGTTTGGAAATAGGGGAGAGTGCAGCCCAACCAATGATGATTCCATTTTTTAGCGCTTTTATTCTGCAACGTTGAATGTGGGTTTGATCCCATTGTGACCAATCGGGAAGTTGCGTTTCAAAAGTTGCCATTTTTGTATTGATTCCTTCCTGATAGATCTCGGAAATATCAGGCCAGTCTTCTTTGTCAAAATGTGAAAATGTGATCATTAATGTTTTTTTAGCAACAACCACTACCCGGAGAGCAGGCTGTTTCTTGTTGGAAGGTTTCTTTTGCAGGAACGCCACATGTCTCTTTAGCCTTGCAATCTGTTTGATCAAGAGAAAGTTTTATAATTAAATCTTCTTTTGTGCTTTCATATGATTCTATATGGAGTTGAGAAGTGTGGAATGTGTTATTTCCGTATTCTATTTTTAGAGGGGCGTCCATTTGGTATGGCTTTATTTGTCCAACCTTGGCTAATATTTCGATTGCCTTTTGGGTTTTCATATATTCTTTTTTGCCGATTTCCTTTGGGCTTTCCCATAATTGGATAACCGTTTCCTTCCAGGAACTTGTTCCGGCTCCACAGTCTACAGATTCTATTGAGATGTGTTTTACCTCTGTGATATGGTAATTCGTGCCGACAAATTGCCCTGGAGTGTATTCGAAAATGAGTTGTGAATGAGGGTGCTCAGTTAGTATAGATATGAATTCTGATGTGTTCATTGTGTTTTATTTTATGCCGGTTTAACAACAGTTGTTTTTTGTAGTATTAAAAAAGGAATGTAAAATTTGATGGATTTCATTCCATCGATCGATATTGATACAGTAACAAATACTTTTTCCGTCGATTTCACCTTTTAATAATCCAATACTTTTAAGCTCTCTAAGATGTTGAGAGATGGTTGCTTGTGCCAATCCTATTTCTTCTACAATATCATTACATATACATGTGTTTTGAGTGCTTATGTATTGCAAAATTGCAATTCTTGCCGGATGTCCCAGTACTTTAAAGAATTGGGCAAGTTCATTTTGTTCCTGACTGAAAATTTGGTTTTTAGTAATTCCCATTTTTATTAACTTAATATTGCAATATTACGATAATAGAATAAATAAAAAAAACCGAAAGTGGTGTTTTTCGGTTTTTATGTGTTTAGAACCAGGGTTTTTTGCCTACCTGATATGTTTGATAAAACTCTTCGTCAGACTTGGTAAGATAGATAATACCTTCTATTAATCCTATTAGTCCACCTGCTCCACAAGTTACGAACGTAATGATAATTTGAATAATACCTTCTTTGGTATATCCCAGAATGAATTTATGGATACCTAAAGAACCTATAAGAATTCCTAAGATTCCTGCCATAACTTTTTTGTTTTCGCCAGAAGCGTTGTTAAAAGTGTCTTTTACTTCTTCTGCAAACTCATTAGCAGTTTCTTTGGCAGTTTCAAAAGCTTCTTCTGCTCCTTTTTTAATATCATCCCCAAGGTTGTTGTTTTCCTCGCTCATAGTGGTTTATTAAAATTGATTAGTATTAAATTGAAAGGAAAAGTACAAAAATTAATTTACATAGAATGTTTCTAAAGAAAAGCTTTATTGTGTTTTGTGATATTAATAAGTGGTTGGGGTTCAGTTTATTTCTTCTTTATGTTTGATTCATAAAGAGAAATCCATTCTGATGTAGAGATCTTTGAAGCTAATTCTCCAATAAGTTCTAAGGGTATTTGGTCTGCTTTTCTAAAACGAATACAACTTTTTCCCATATCTAACTTTCTTGTGCTGTGTTTTGAGTATTCATTAGTGAACCAGTCAAGTAGTTTTTTATCAGCATATATACCGGCGTGATAAACAGCAATATGGTTTTTCTGTGAAGCAATGTTTAAAAAAGGTAAGGGTAATTCCGGATCGCAATGGTATCCTTCTGGGTATATTTCATGAGGAATTACATACCCGATCATCCCATAACTTATTACTTCTGAAAATCCTTCGGGAATATTGTTTAAAATTACTTTTCTCAAGGCAGCAATGGCTTTTTTTTCTTTCCTCTGGTAATGAAGCGATGTATTCTTCGGGGGTTGTAGCATTGGATTTCACAGCTGCGAATTTTATGTTAGCGAGTAATATAGTAGTTAAATATACTAAAATTATGCCTGTTAATTTTCTAGAAGCTTTATCTCAGCTGTGATATTTTGCCTTGCTTGAAGCTCGTATTGTTTTTTGAAATGAGGTGTTTTGTAGAGCTGTGGCATAGCTAATAGTTGCCGGAGCACTTGTTTTCTGCCTTTGTTGTAAAGAAAGTCTGGGTATAATTTATATTCTTTGCGAATGTTATTGATGTAAGTGGTATATGTTTGCCAGGAAGCTCCGAGAATCGATAAATCAGCATCTGTGAAATAGTTAACATCGCTGTTGGTGTTGATTTGATGATTTTTAGTAGCTAAAATTATTTGATGACAATTGTCGATGCGTTCTTTCGAAATGTGTTGTAGATTGTTGAGTACTTGGACAGCTTTGTCAGCACTTGCTTCTTCATTGTTTTTCTTTAGGATATTATATATAAAATCATGATAAAACAGAGAAAAAAGTAATATGTCCCAGTCGATAATTTCTGGTTTTATGGATAAGAGCTGTTGGTATATATGCACTAGATGTGAAATATTGTGATAATATCGATTAGGTTTTGTGTGTTCTTTTTCTATCTCGTTCCACAAGGAGGTAGTTTTTAGGAAATCATCAGTATATGATTCGCATAGGTTAAGAAACACTTGTTTTAGCAAAACTCAGATTTTATTTTATGTACAATGGTTGAGGCTAACTTCTCTTTGGACTCTATTGTCCATCCGGCTACGTGAGGACTCAAAAGAACATTAGGCATATTTAATAATTTTTTAAAAGGAGTAGGCATTTCATTTTTTGAAGTAAATAGGTTTTCAAATGATGATTTTTCGTACTCTAACACATCGAGTCCGGCACCGAGGATTTTCCCTTCTTCCATGGCATCTACCAGGTCTTCGGTAACAACGCTTTTTCCCCGGGCAGTGTTGATGAGCCAAAAAGGTTTGGCGAATTTATTAATGAATTCTTTATGAATCATTCCAATGGTTTCGGGAGTTTCTGGAGTATGAAGACTCAAAACATCGGTTTTTTCAAAAATTTCTTGCAAATCAACTTGGGTGGCATCGCTGTTTTCTACATCTTCTTTGATGTCATAACAGATGACCTCTACATCAAAACCTCGAAGTTTTCTGGCGAATGCTCGTCCCATGTTTCCATATCCAATAATGCTTACTGTTTTTAGGTCTAATTCGATACCCCTGTTGTCTTCTCTAAGCCATTGTCCGTTTCTTACTTCGTGATCAGCTTTGTTTAGTTTGTTGAAGAGGGATAAAAGCATTCCCAGCGCATGTTCTCCTACTGCATTTCGATTGCCTTCAGGAGCATTAAAAAGACGAATTCCTTTTGATGCTGCATAAGTGGTATCTATATTTTCTAGACCAGCACCAACTCTTCCAATGAATTTTAAGTTTGTAGCTTTGTCCAGAAAGGTTTGGTCAATGGCAAATCGACTGCGAATGATAATTCCATCATATGCGTAGATTATCTCTTCAATTTCTTCTTTAGTAGAAGAGAAATCTTCATGGTTGGTAAAACCTAATTCGGATAATTCATTTTTTAATAAAGGATGGTTACTGTCTAGGTGTAATATCTTCATGAAATGGTTTAAATTGTTGGGTAATCAGAAATTGTCTTTTTTGTGGTTGTATTTCCTGTGTGTTTCGTATTTAGTTTTTCGAATACAAGAAGGTGTACTTCTTCGCCATTTTTAGTAGAAGGACAATGTTCTGTTCCCTTAGGGACAAGAAGCATCTCTCCGGCATTTACCTGCACTGTTCTTTCTCTAAATTTCATGTATAAGGTTCCTTTGACTACATGGAATAATTCATCAGAATCTTCATGAGTATGCCATATAAAATCTCCTGAAATTTTAGAAAGATATACTTGGTGGTCATCTACTATAGTGATACGGTGAGGATGCCATTGCTTGTCGAATTTAGAAAGCTTTTTTTGGATGTTGATTACTTCCATGTTATAACGAATAATAACAAACAAGATACGTATTTTTCCGGGTGCTTGAAGGGGTGTTAACGTTTAATTATAAAAATGAATATAAATCGAAGCATAAAGTGTTACTCAGATTCCAAGAATGATTTTGGCAATAAAGAAAAAGAGAAAAATACCAAAAATATCATTGCTGGTAGTGATAAAAGGACCTGTGGCAATGGCTGGATCAATTCCTCTCTTGTCTAGAATAATAGGAACAAAAGTTCCGATCAATGCTGCTACTATGATAACACACATAAGAGCTGCTGCTATAGTGAGACTAAATGGCAAAGGATTTCCAAAGAAAAATCCAAAAATAATAACCAATACGGCTAAAGCAGTTCCGTTGATAAGGCTTAAACTAATTTCTTTCAGAAGACGGTTCCATAAGCTTCCTTTGACAACATCGTTTGCTAATCCCTGTACGATAATTGCAGAAGATTGAACTCCTACATTTCCTGCCATCGCAGCAATTAACGGGGTGTAAAAGAATAAGGTTTTATATCGGTCATCATTCATGATTTCTTCATAATCCTGCATAATGAATACGCTTCCTAGTCCTCCTAATAATCCCAAAATTAACCAGGGGAGACGAGCTCTTGTTAGTTCCCATACATTATCATCCGCTTCAACATCCTGAGAGATACCAGCTGCTAACTGATAATCCTTTTCGGCTTCTTCTTTTATGAAATCTACAATATCATCTATGGTAATACGTCCGACAAGGATGTCATCATTATCTACGACAGGGATAGCTTCCAGATCATATTTTTGCATAATCCTGGCAACATCTTCACCTTCTGTGTCTACTGTTACATAGTCTACTTTTTTTATGTAGACTTCGCTGATATGAGATTTGGTAGAAGCTGTCAGGAGATCTTTTAAAGATAATCTTCCTTTTAATTTTCCATCTTTGTCAACTACATAAATTGAGTGCACTCGTGTTACATTTTCTGCCTGCGCTCTCATTTCTCTGACACAACCGGCTACAGTCCAGCTTTCTTTTACCTTTACAAGCTCCTTAGCCATGAGTCCTCCAGCGGTATCCTCATCGTATTTTAGAAGCTCAACAATATGCTCCGCATGTTCTTCATCTTCGATTTGAGCAATGATGTTTTCTACTCTGTTCTCAGGAAGTTCAGAAATGATATCCGCAGCATCATCGGTGTCCATTTCTTCAATTTCTTCTGCAATTTCCTTTGCAGATAAGTTTTCTAGAATACGTTCCCTTAAGTCTTCCTCTAACTCCATTAAGGCTTCAGAGGTTTTTTCACTATCTAATAGTTTTATTAAATAGGTCGCTTCTTTAATGGTGAGTTCTGTGATGATTTCTGCGATATCGGCAAAATGAAATTCATTGAGGAAAGTTTCTAGCTGAGCATTGTCCTTTTCTTCAATAAAAGATTTGACCTTGGTGATAAGTTCGCCTGATATCTCAAATGGCATACAGTATAATTTAATAGGGGGTTAGAAACTTTTCGCAAAGATAATCAAAGAATTTAACTGAACTTTAGGAATGTGTTAAATCAAAAATGTTTTTTTATAGTATAACGAACGAAGAAGCTTTTATTCTTGTTCCAGTAATAAAGTAAGTTCTATGAATTGTTGTACGTTGAGTTGTTCTGGACGTTTGTTCATAATGTCGAGTGATTTTTTTTCATCATTCAGCGAAAAAGATTTTAGGCTGTTTCTAAGTGTTTTGCGACGTTGTCCAAAAGCAGTCTTTACAACAGTAAAAAACAATTTTTCAGAACAGGGAAGAGAAGTTTCTTTTTTTCGAATTAGTCGAATAACACCGCTGTCGACTTTGGGAGGGGGATTAAAAACATCAGGAGGTACTGTAAATAGATACTCAGCATCGTAGAACGCTTGGGTAAGGACAGACAAAATCCCATAGGCTTTAGTGCCGCTTTTTTCGCATATACGCTGTGCTACCTCTTTTTGAAACATTCCTGTTAATTCGGGAACCCTTTCCTTATGGGTTAACATTTTGAAAATGATCTGAGAAGAAATGTTATAAGGGAAATTTCCTGTAATGGCAAATTGTTGTTTCTCAAAAAGATTGTCTAAGTCGTATTTAAGAAAGTCTGCTTCTAGTACCTGAAATAATTTTTTATGAGAAATAGATGAGGCATGTTCAATCCGAAAACTATTCATAAGGTACTCAATGGATTCAGTGTCTAGATCCATTGCTATAAAGTCCACGTCTTTGGGGAGAATGTATTTGGTTAGTACTCCCATTCCCGGACCAATTTCCAATACGTTTTTATATCCCTGTAATGTTAGCGTATCTCCAATTTGTTGAGCAATATTCTCATCTTTTAAGAAATGTTGTCCTAAATGTTTTTTTGCTTTTACGGCAGTTTTTTCAGGTCTGTTATAGTCTCTTGATGAGTGCTTTCTGTTTTTTTTGGATTTAGACATGCTGTTCACTAAGGATTTCTAATTCTGTTCTAAAAGCAACAAATTTACCAGCAAATCGGTTGGATTCTGCACGTAGTTTCTCGGCATTCTCAGTATAGTATTGCTGCAAAGTTTCTTTGTTTTCTGTCGTGTACTGAACAGAATATGTGATTCCTCCCATCTCTTCTTCGACCAGAACACGAGTCATTAAGGCTTTGCTGAATTTTCCAGTAGCTAACATTTGTGGAATGTGTTCTTTTTTCATCCATTCAATCCATTCTTCATGGATGCTCTCTTCTACGTTGATGGTCACATTGTAAATGTACATAAGAAATTAATTAAGTACGGTGTTGATAATGCTGCAAAGATAAGTTTATCTAATGGAAAGTCAGGTATTCTTATGAATGATATATTTGATTGTTCAGCTCATGAACAAATCTCAATTGATATCATCCCCCCTTAAGGCACGATATTTTTTTCTGGCATCTACATAATAAATACTGTCTGCATGATTAAAAATTATTTTTTCATACAACTCTTTTGCTTTTTCCGGTTGCCCCAAATGTTGAGTGTATAATGCAGCTAAAGCATAATAGGCATCATCTGCCAAAATATCAGTGCTGTAAAATTCTATGATTTTCAGGTAGTTTACTTTTGCTTTTTCGTATTCTTTTTCTTTTTCATAAAGTTTTGCCTGTTTGTAGAAGGCTTCGTCTTCGATTTTTTCTCCTTTATGAGATACGAGTATTTTTTCTAAAGTTTCAATAGCTTCTCTGTTTTTATTTTGAAAAGCGAGAAGATCTGCCTTGGCATATATTTTTAATGCAGTATAGGTAGAATCTTCTAATGAATTATCGCTAATGATTAGACTGAGTTCCATAGCGTCATTAGCAATTAGTTGAGAGGTAGATGATTTTAGTACATCTAATTGAGTTTGAGCCCATTTAAAATCTCCTTTATAATAGCTTGTTTTGGCAACTTTAAACCGGGCATCCTGAGCTAAGAAGTTGTTTTTTAATGCATTCTGTACCTGGGTATAGTAGATAAGTGCCTGGTTAAATTTTTGGTCGAGTACAAGAATGTCTGCTATTTTCATTTTGATCCGGGAGGATTGAAATCTCGATAACCGTTCTTTTTTTAAGATGTCTTTTAAGAAGGTGATGGCTTCTTGTTTCATATCTTGATTAAATGCCAGAAAATGAGCATAATCAGTTTGCAGGCCAATGGTTTCTCTGGATCGCCCGTAGGTGTCAAACACATGAAGATATTGTTCGTTTATTTTTTTGTATTCTTTCTTGCTGGCTTTATCCGTTCTGGCTTTGAGAATAATTTTATGAGCTGTAAGCTTCATGTCATTATGGGCATCTTCGGCTTCTAATATGTAATTCAAAATCATGGTGGCAGCTTCCAGATCTTTATGGCTTATAGCAATTCTGGCAAGATCAATAATGCGCTGTAAGCTTTCATTTTTTCTTTTATAAATGGCTTTTTCCTGTACAAAGGCTTTGTTGAATTGCTTTTGCTGAACAAAAAACCAACTTAGCATTTCGTTATATAAAATATCAGGATTCTTTTGTAGGTTTTTTATTAACAGTTTTCTAAAGATGATATTGGGCTCATGAAGAGGGTCTTCTGTAATGTAATCGCTAAAGTTTCTAAGGATAATGTTTTTGTAACTAGGTTGTGTTTTTATCAGAGAAAGATAGCTTTGAAACATCTTCTCGACCTTTCCTTGCTCTCCATAAATTTTAGCCAGACGAAGATTGAAATTTGCTCCGGGATTATACGTCATCCCTTTTTCGTAGATCAGAGCGGCCTGATCTAATAAACTGTATTTTTCAAAAGCTTGTGCCAAAGAGTATGCTTGATTCGTGTTGTTTTGATCGTATGAATCGATGGCTTTATTGTATTCGAACGTTGCTTTTTCTTTTAGTCCTTGAAGATCGAAATGGTGACCTAACTCGACAAGAAATTGTAAGTTTTTTGGGGATTTATTAATTGCTTCTTTTAAGACTTTTTCCGCCTCGTTAAACTTTTCCAGTTGCTGATACGCGCTGGTCAGCCCTAAGATATAATTTAGTCGATACGGGTTTTGTTTATATAGCTTTTTGTATACTGAGATTGCTTTTTCGTACTCCCCTTGGTCCGTATAGTTTTTAGCCAGCTGTATGGATTGACCAAATACTGGTAATGAACATAATAGGATGAAATAAAGAAAGCGCATTTTGCAAGTTTTTTTGTAAATATAGCAAAATGCGCTTTTAGAGTCGTTATGACAGTGGATTAATATTAGTCGATATATTCGAATCCACAATATGGTACAAGTACTTCCGGAATTTTGATACCTTTAGATGTTTGGTAATTTTCCAGAATACCGGCAAGTACCCTAGGAAGTGCCAGAGAACTTCCGTTAAGGGTATGTGCTAATTGTTTTTTACCATTTTTATCCTTGTATCTCAGTTTTAAACGGTTTGCCTGAAATGTTTCGAAGTTAGATACAGAGCTAATTTCTAACCAGCGATCTTGTGCTGTCGAAAAGACTTCAAAATCATATGTCAGGGCTGCTGTAAAACCAATATCCCCTCCGCATAATCGAAGAATTCTGTATGGAAGTTTTAACTCTCCCAGGATTTCTTTGACATGATCAACCATTCCTTCTAGTGCCTCATAAGAATTTTCAGGCTTTTCTATTCTTACAATTTCGACTTTATCGAATTGGTGTAATCTGTTAAGACCTCTTACGTGTGCTCCATAAGATCCGGCTTCTCTTCGAAAACAAGGAGTGTATCCGGTACAGCAAATAGGAAGATCACTTTCCTGTAATAAATTGTCTCTGTACATATTCGTTACGGGCACTTCTGCAGTTGGAATAAGGTATAAGTCATCTCCTGTTACATGGTACATCTGACCTTCTTTGTCAGGTAATTGTCCTGTTCCGTATCCCGAAGCCTCATTTACCAAATGAGGTACCTGGAATTCTTTATACCCCGCAGCAGTGTTTTTGTCCAGAAAATAATTGATTAATGCACGCTGTAATCTTGCTCCCTTTCCTTTGTAAATAGGAAAACCGGCACCACTAACTTTTACGCCTAGTTCAAAATCAATGATGTCATACTTTTTAGCAAGTTCCCAGTGAGGTAATGCTCCTTCTTCCAAAGCAGGAATTGTTCCTTCTTTGAATATTTCTTCATTGTCTTCTTCTGTATTTCCAGGGGCAACAGAACTATGTGGAATATTAGGAATCGTATATAATATTGCGGTTAGTTCTTCCTGAACTGTATTTAGCTTAGCTGATAATTCTTTGGATGTTTCTTTTAATTGCGATGTTTTTTCCTTTAAGATAGTAGCTTTTTGTTGCTCTCCATTTTTGAATAATATCCCAATCTCTTTAGATATTTTATTGGATTCTGCTAAGGTGTTATCAAGTTTTGCCTGTGTGGCACGACGTTCTTCATCAAGAGAAATTATCTTTTCTATAGAAGAAGCGGCATCAAAATTCCGCTTTGCTAAAGCCTGGATAAATTCCTCTTTGTTTTCAATGATTTGTTGTACTAATAACATGATATTTGTTTTTGGCGATTTTAGTACTCATTCCGATGAGTAATAAAAAAACGATAACTTCCTGTGTGTTATTTTCGCTCAGAAGAGTTATCGAATAGTTGATTCGCAATTTTTAAAAAAAACAAAAGTAAAGAAAACATAATTTTTTAACCACTATATCCAAAAGAAACTAACAGGAAAAATAGTTTCCTTTTTTTTAAAAGGGAAAAACGAATGTTTCTGAAAGAAATGATTATTAGAAAAACATATGGAAAGGGCTACATGTATGAGGTCAAAAAGAAGAGATTTTTTTGATTTTTTATAAAGTACAGTTGAATTATTTTCATGATCAAAGTACTTGAGTTTGTTGTACATTTGGTTTTATGGACATTAAGTATTTTAAACTTATTAAGACGATACAGGAAGAAGGAAACCTTGCGAATTCATCTGATAAGCTTTTTTTGACACAATCAGCATTGAGTCACCAGCTAAAAGAGCTGGAAGAGCGACTTGGGTTTAAGGTGTTTTATAGAACGAGGAATAAATGGACATTGACAGATGAAGGGGTTGCTTTATATAAGTTGGGAAACCGGATTTTGGATACGATAGAAAAAGGATTTCAAGATATAGCGCAAATACAGGAAGGCTCTAAAGGAAATATAAAAATTAGTACTGAGTGTTATTCTTTTTATCAGGGGTTGTCGGGTTTTATTCAGAAAATGAAGCTGCTTTACCCGGAGATTACAGTCGATTTTGATTTGGAGGCAACACATCAACCGATTTCTAAGGTTGTTTCCAGAGAAATAGATATCGCGATAGTGACAGCAAAACCAAAAGATAACTCATTAGTGAGTACAGCATTTTTTGAAGATGAAATTTTTGCAGTGATGCATAAAGAGAATCAATTCGCAGAATTGCCTTACCTCGAACCGGATTCTTTTGTAGAGATGCATTTGATTATTCATTCTTATCCTTTAGAGACAGTTGCTGTTTATGAGCATTTTTTAAAGCCTCGGCATGTGATGCCATATAAGATATCAGCTATTCCATTAACAGAGGTGTCTCTGGAAATGGTTGCTGCTAATATGGGGGTTATGTGTATGCCGAGATGGGGTGCGAATTCTTTTGTGTTGCCAGATGATTTGATTTTCAAAAAAATCCTGAAACAAGGGCTAAAGAGAAAGCACTATTTGGTGGTGAGAAAAGAAGATCGGTCTAAACGGTATATTCAGGATTTTATCGCCAATTTTAAAGAGTGTTTTCTGAGGTGAAAATCAGCTATTTTTTGCTGGGAAACAGATATTGATGGATAAATGTAGTTACAAGCTGTAATACAATTTCGGGGGCTTCTTTATGAGGAGTGTGTTTTATATTTGGGATAATGTGTGTTCGTGTGGTTCCTGAGACTTGTTGATGAATACGTTGAACCTGTTCTATGGTTCCATATTCGTCATCTGCTCCTTGGATAATAAGCGCAGGACAAGAGATCTTCGGAAGAAAATGCTCGATATTCCAGTTTCTGAACTCTGGAGTGGTCCAGGTGCTTGCCCAAGCCCAAAACATAGCTTCTGTTTTAGAGCCGTGATATTTTTGTAATCGAGATTTTAGATTGGTTTCCCGATATAGTTTTTCAGCATCTTTAATTCCTTTTATTGTTATATCTTCTACAAAAATATGCGCGCCTTCTGTTATAATTCCAGAAATTAACTCAGGGTATTGGGCGGCGGCTATTAAGGCAATTGACCCTCCGTCACTATGTCCAAATAAAATAGCATTTTGGCAGCTGTTTTCTCGTAATAACCGGGCTAAAATAGCAGCTTCTATTTCGAGGTAATTATTAGTTCTTCTAGGAGAAGAAAACGCTTTTGATTGTCCATATCCCTGGCGATCATATATCAATACATTGCACTTGGTTAAAGAGCTTAGTTTTTCAGGGAAATCCCGCCAAAGTTCTATGCACCCCAGAGAATCATGGAGGAATACTATAGTGGGAGAATTCGGAGCGTAACTGATTTTTTTTAATGCTAATCCTTTGGTTTCGTTACTTTGATTTGATGCCATGAAAATATGCGCTTGTTTATTGAGATGGAGCAGGTAATATATGGAATTAATTTAGTTGATGTTATAAAGAATATGTTTTTTGAATAAAAAAGAGCAACGGAGTCCCTTCTCGGTCTTTTGGAAAATAAAGAGTTAATTAAAACAAAACAAAAGACGTTAAATGTTAAAAGGTAGATTAATGTAAAAACTTGATTTACTATCCAGAGGTTATGGGGTGTTGTCTTCTGTTTAGAAAAAGAATGCTAGGCTAAAATGATGCAAACTAAGGGATTAATGTGTCGAAAATAAGTATGAAAAGTCGTTTTAGGCGTATAAAGAAAATAAATAAGGAATAAGAGATGAAAAAATATTTATGGTTTCAATAATTAAGTGTTTTGTTGTTTTTTGTTTCTTTTTGTAAGTTAAACTTCCTTAAAACAATTGTTAATTTTATACGATTTCCTCTTTTTTAACATTTAATGTTGATAATTAAATATAATTAAGATGAAAAAACGACAAAAACTATTATCGATGTTATCTCTAGGTTTACTAGGGGTGAGTGTGTTATTTACTTCTTGCGAAAAAGATAACAATTTTGAATTAAGTGAAAGTACGGAACTGACAGAAGGGTTCTCGATAGATGCTGATATACCAGATGTGTCTATTGGGTATCCGGATATACCATATGAAGAGGTTGAGATAAATGGAAAGAAGATTGTGGTACAGAGATTATCTGGTAGAGGTTTTATTATTAATAGAGATCAGTTTGTGACTAAGGAAGGTCTTGAAAGGATGGTGGCAAATGAGAAAGCTAATGTAGGGGAAAATGGAATGCCAAGAATATGGACAAATGGGGTTGTGTATTATCAATATGATAACCTTTATGGTCCCCCAAGTCAGACGGTAAAAGATAAAGTAGCTAGTGCTATGAGGTATATTGAGTCAGTAACGAGCTTGAGATTTGTTTTTGGAAAAGGGAATGGTTTTTATATTTCTATAGAGCAAGGAGGAAATGCAGCTGAAGTAGGAATGCGAGGAGCAGGACAGTTTTTTTCAATTAGTAGTTCGGCTTCTTTTGCTACGACTGTGCATGAATTAGGGCATACAATAGGGTTGGCGCATGAGCATCAAAGAGCAGATAGGGATAATTATATCGCAGTTAACCCTAACGTTTTAAGGGGGAAATTGAGAGACCAGTATAAGAAAGAAGGGGTTACTTTTGGAAGCTTTGACTGGGACTCTATTATGTTGTACCCATCAAGAAGACAGTCTAATGGAGAATGGGATGTAATAAGAGCTTCAGATCGAAAACCATTTAGATCCAGATTGTCTAATTCTAATTCAGGATTTAGCCAAGGAGATTTGGCGGTTATAAGAGCGTTGTATAACAGATAATTTTTATACTAATTTAGGTAGGGGTACCTAATTTTTGAAAACAGTCTTTTCTTATTGATGAGGAAGGCTGTTTTCTTTTGTTTTTTTAGGGTATTTTATGATCCATGGATTTGTAGAAAAATAATTCCATGGGACATTGGCTATATCAACTTCAGGGTCAATAAACAGACGTCTTTTTTTGCCGTTGATAGAGACTTTGCTATCGATGTATACTTCAATTTCTTTGCCTTGCTGATGATATTCTTTTTTTAAACGTTGAGCAAATTGCCACATCGCATCAGGTTTGGTAGATACTGTTCGGATTTGTTTATTGGATAGGTAGTCACTTTTATTGATGAATACACGTTCATCTTTGTCTTTTTCCTTAATATAGAAATTAGTAATTCCTGCTCGGCTTCTAAGCATCATGCGCCAGCTCATTCGGTGTCCTTCTTCTGTCCATAAGACATCCCCGGGAATGATCCAGTGTCTCAAAGGGAGTGCTATTTGTACCAGAAGGTAGATAAAAAAGACAGGAATAATAATAGTACTGAACTTAGGAATAATTAGTTCGTTTTTGGTGTAAAACGGTTTTTCCTTTAAAAAACGTCGGTTAATAACTTCTCTAGGAAAGAAAAATAAACTGAATGCTAATGACAGGTATGGAAAAATACCAACCTGAAAAACAATGGAATTAAATAAATGAAAAAAGATACTTGCTCCAAAAGCAAGCCATCTTGTTCTTCTCCAGAGGAGTAGTGGAATAATTAATAAATCATATAGTATACCGGTATAAGCAATACTTACATGTGCCCAGTGATTTTGTAACACCTTTCCAATAATAGGGTAATGGGCTTTTGCGGCCATTAAGTTTTTGGGAACAGTAAAATCAAGCCAATCTGGATACCATTTGGCAACTGATCCATAGGTGTATACAATCCACATTTGACCAATGATAAGTAATAAGCACCATCTGGGCATACTGAGCTTTTTCTTGTCGGGATGTTGTTTCGTGTCCAGAGAGTAATAATCAGCAGCAGGCAGGCAAATCATAATACAGCATAAGAGTAGTAGCAGATAGTAGTGATTGTTATAAGAGGATTTTTGCATAAAATACACCCCTGCCCACATTAGAGTATATGCACTCATACTAAGTTTATATCGGTACCCTATCATGACTAATAATCCGAAGATTCCCATGATTGCATAGTAATAGTACATGCCATTTCCTGGTAATGGCTGTAAGAAATCAAATCCTATAAAGTTGAATGTAAAATCAGGAGCAACCAGTGTTCTCTTAATCCATCCAGTAAAAATAGCTCCTATAGCCTCGAGGGCGATCAATAGCCCGAAGATAATCCGAAATACAATAAGAGGACTGTTATCTATATGGGTAAACAACCAACGGTTAATCATAATAAGGAATTAATATAATCTCTGGAGAAATCTTCGTCTTGTTGCATTGCCGCTTTTAGCTCCTCAATAGAATCGAATTTTTTCTCATCTCGGATTCGGGTTAACAGTTCGATTTGTATTTTCTTTTCGTATAAATTAAAAGAAGCATCAAAAAAATGCGTTTCTATAGATTGTTTAGTACCATTTACAGTAGGGTTATTTCCAATATTCATCATGCCAAAACACGTTTTGTTATCGATAATTGATTTTACGATATAAACTCCTTTTTTTGGGATTAATTTATACGGTTCTGGAATGTGTAGGTTGGCAGTAGGATATTCTAATTTTCGTCCTAATTCTTTCCCTTTTACAATTTTTCCGGTAAGCATAAAATTATATCCAAGGTATTTGTTTGCCTTGGTGATGTCTCCTTCTAATAAAGCATGCCTTATTTTGGTAGAACTTACTGCTACATCTTCTATGTCTTGTTTACTGATTTCTTCTACTGAGAAATTGTACGTTTTTCCATAGCTGATCAGATCATTAATATCAGAGTTTCTGTTTCTTCCGAATCGATGATCGTATCCTATGATGATGTGTTTGGCATTTAGATTATCCACCAGTATTTGTTCTACATATTCTCCGGCTTTTAGTCTGGAGAATTCCTGGGTAAAAGGGTGAATGACTAAATTGTCTAATCCTGTCTTTTGCAAAATCTGAATACGTTCTTCTATCGTATTTATCAATTTGATCCCGGTATCTTTTTGAAGCACCATCCTTGGGTGTGGGAAAAAAGTAAGAATCAGAGATTCCTGATCGTTTTTTTTTGCAGTTTCTACCAGGCGCTCTATTATTTTTTTATGACCGATGTGTACTCCATCAAAAGTCCCAATGGTAACCACAGATGGAATAGAAGTGTCATATGTATCGGCGGAGTCGTAGCGTTTCAAGAAATGTAGATTTTAGTGTAACTTAGATAAAGGAAAATAACACAGGAAGTAGCATAAAAATAAAACGACCATATGCTTTTGGGGTAGGTGTGTTTAGTTGCGTAGCGAATGTGTTTTATTTTAAACATAATTGGATAAAATTAATGAATTGTTGGGAAAAAACGTATTATTTTCCGTTAAACGTATTCATTGTATTGGCTAGCCCTCCCGAAATAAATGATTTGATTAGTTGAGTTCCTTTATCAAGTCGTTCAGGCATAGCAGCTTCTTCTTCTGAATTCCATTCTCCCAGTACGTAATCAACTTGTCTGCCTTTGTGAAAATCTGCACCTACGCCAAACCGAAACCTTGGGTAGGCAGAGGTGTTTAGTTGGGCTTCGATATCTTTTAGTCCATTATGCCCGCCGGAACTTCCTTTTCCTTTTACACGAATAGTACCAAAAGACAGGTTGATATCGTCAGTGATAATCAATAGGTTCTCAATGCTTATTTTTTCTTTGGTTAACCAGTATTTGACTGCTTTTCCGCTGAGATTCATATATGTATTTGGCTTGAGGAGCGTAATCGTTCTTCCTTTGTGTTTGAACTTAGAAATATCCCCTAATTTTTCAGTTTCAAAAGAGATGTTTTCTTCTTTTGCTAGGGCGTCTAGTATTTTAAAACCGATATTGTGTCGGGTATTTTTATACTTAGGACCAATATTACCTAAGCCGACAATTAGAAATTTTTTCATGAGATCTTCTGAGGTTTCCGAAAGGGGTTGTTTGGAAAATATTTTTTTTAAAAAGGAAAACATATCGATGTTTTGGGTAGGGGGTAAAATGATCTGATAAGTTTATAGAAATATAGTTAAAAAACAAAAAGAGCATTCTGATCTTAGAAGATATTCAGAATGCTCTTTTTAATAATATAAACTAAGATTTTGCTTATGCAGCATCCTCTTCTGCTCCTTCTTCCTCTTCCTCAGCAACAGCATTACGAGATGTCTTCACTTGACAAATAACAGTGTTGTCAGGGTGTAAGATTGTGTAGTCTTCACTAGCTACATCAGTAACATATAATTTGTTTCCGATTCTTAACTCTGTAATATCTCCCTGAATTACGTCAGGAAGCTTTGATGCTAATCCTTTTACTTTGATACGACGTAAGTTGAAACGCAATACCCCTCCGGCACGAACTCCTCTTGAGTTTCCTGTAGTTTCGAATGGGATTTCCATTGTGATTGGCTTGTCGTCAAAGATCTGAACAAAATCAATGTGTAAGATTTTGTCTGTTACAGGATGGAATTGAATATCCTGAAGGATAGCATTGATGGTTGTTCCATTATCCAATACAATTTCCACGGTATGAACGTCTGGAGTGTACACTAAGTTTTTAAAAGCAATTTCTGGTGCTGAAAAGTGTACAATAGTGTCTCCACCGTAAATAACACAAGGTACCTGTCCAGCATTACGTAAGGCTTTAGTTGCTTTTTTACCTACGCTTTCTCTTTGAGATGCATTGATTGTTAATGACTTCATTTTGATATATATTAATGTTTATTAATTACATAAGAAATTTAGAGCTGATTGATTCGTTGTGGTGTACTCGGTACATCACATCGGCAAATAAATCTGCACATGATACAACTCTAATTTTTTTAGATTCTTTTTTTAATGGGATTGAATCGGTTACAATTAGCTCTTCCAGTTTAGATCCTTCGATTCTTTCATAAGCACTTCCTGATAGGATAGGGTGTGTACAAATTGCACGAACACTTTTTGCACCTCTTTCAATCATTACATCGGCAGCTTTTGTCAATGTTCCGGCAGTATCTACCATATCATCAACTAAAACCACATTTTTTCCCTCTACATTTCCAATAAGCTCCATATGAGAAATTATATTGGCCTTTTCTCGCTGTTTGTAACAGATTACTACGTCACTTGACAGTGCTTTGGAGTATGCGTATGCTCTTTTTGATCCTCCCATATCAGGTGACGCAATCGTAAGATTGTCTAAATTCAGAGACTGTAGATATGGTAAAAATATAGTAGAAGCAAAAAGGTGATCAACTGGTTTCTCGAAGAATCCTTGGATTTGAGCTGCATGTAAATCCATAGTGATAATTCGTGTAGCTCCAGCTGTCTCTAACGTTTTAGCGATTAGTTTTGCAGCGATAGGAACTCTCGGCTTGTCTTTTCGATCCTGACGAGCCCATCCGTAGTATGGTAAAACAGCAGTAATATGTCTTGCAGAAGCTCTCTTAGCGGCATCTAACATTAATAACATTTCCATTAAATGATCAGAGTTCGGATGTGTTGATCCGATAATAAAAACTCTGGCTCCTCTTACAGATTCTTCAAAAGAAGGTTGAAACTCTCCATCACTGTAAGTAGACGTAATGACATTACCTAATGTGGCACCATATGAAGCTGCAATTTTTTCTGCTAACTCTGTACTCTGACTACATGCAAAAAACTTTGCCTCAATTGCTGTTTTTGACATAGGGTTTAAAGTGTTGTGTTGTAATTATTTAAAACTAATTTTTGTAAAAACGAGCTGCAAATTTATAAATTTATTTGAAGAGTAACTCTTATTTTATTACTTATTTTATGGAAAGAAAGAAATATTTTTATAATTTTGCCGACCGATAAGATGCTCGAGTGGCGGAATTGGTAGACGCGCTGGATTCAAAATCCAGTTCTTTCGGGAGTGTGGGTTCGATTCCCACCTCGAGTACCAGAAAAAAACCTTCTGTTTTCAGAAGGTTTTTTGTTTTTTTGAAGACATCTTTCACAAGGTCAATTTATTCTGCCTCACCTTACTTTTATTTTCTTAATTCTTCCCAATTAAAAGTATAGAATACTAATGTTCACTTTCTGAAACTTTAATGCGCTGTTCTTTAGAGGAGCTATGTCGTTTCTCATGCATTTTCCTCTTTACGTAGGTTATATTCCGTCATACGTAGAAGAGGCGCTGCTTTAATTTTTACTTTTGATTTAAAGCCATTCTAAATTACGCTTTAAAGCCTAGTCACTCAATGATTTCATTTGCAGGACAATAGCATAAAATTATTAAAGTAACTTTCTATTTTTTCTTTACACAATGATGCATGATAATAAGAAATCAAAGACCCCAAATGTTATATCAAGAAAAAAGAATATACCTCCTCTTATAGGGTATATTACGTCTGAAGAAATAAAAAATATTCAAAGCAAAACAGACAAATTAGGAGAGAGAGGGGCTGGTATTTCCTTTTTCTCTTTTGAACATGTGATTACATCTTCGGATTGGAAGTGTTTAAAAAATAAAGCACAGCAATATGAAATAGATTTGTGTTCACTATTCCTAAATAGTTTGATCCCGATTTTGGAAAGATGGAGTTCCCAAAGCTCTTTTTTAGTTGAAACGTCTATTCTTCCTTCAGAGGAAGATCTCCCATTTGCAGAGCAGGTACTGATTGTTCAAAAAACACCCTGGATTACGATAACAAAATATATAGAGGAGCAATTACAGAATGAAATAAGAGCAGTAGATGCAGAAAATAGCATTCCTATTAGTATTAGATCTAATTTGTGGACAATGCCTCAGGTAGAAAATGATGAAAAAGGTCTTTTGTGTTCGATTGTAGAAAATGATAGAGGAATAACTGTGTGTTGGGAAGTTGATTCTCGTTTTTTCGAAGAGAGAAAGGTACATGAAATGTTTACTTCATGGATATCTTTACTGGACTGGTTACAAGATGAAGAATGGGAAAAACCATTACCAGATATTTTACCAGTGAACCAACGAGAAGTTAGGAACTCGATAAATAATACCCAGATACCTATTGTAAAAAAGACGTTACATCACGACTTTTTTTTACAACCAACTAGAAATATAGCCTTACAATATTATAATGAAGAAGGAAATTATGAGCAGTTGACATATGAAGCATTAGCTCATAAAGTACTTTCTCTGGCAGCAACCTTACAAGCCAAAGGGGTAAAAAAAGGAGATCTTGTAGGAATTACAATTCCCAGAGGTCCCAATCAGATTATAGCCGTAATGGGAATTGTATCAATAGGGGCAGCTTATGTTCCTATTGGGGTTAATCAACCGATATCAAGACAAAGAACAATTCACCAAATAGGAGAGATTAAACATGTAGTTGTTACTCCCGAATATGAAGAGAAAATAGGATATCCGGCGATTCAGACAATCTCAGTAACAGATTTGAATCATGGGGTATTTGATTTGACATCTGTAGATATATCAACCGATGAATTAGCTTACGTCATTTTTACATCAGGTTCTACAGGGGCACCCAAAGGAGTAGAAATTACACATGAAGCAGCCTATAATACTATTCAAGATATAAATAAGCGGTTCTTAGTGACAGAAAAAGACAAAGCCCTTGCCTTATCAGCATTGGATTTTGACTTATCGGTATATGACATTTTTGGATTATTGTCAGTGGGAGGTTCTCTTGTTTTATTATCTGAGCAAACAAGAAGAGAGGCGACCATTTGGCGGGAGATGATAGAACGACATAAAGTAACTTTATGGAATTCTGTTCCGGCCTTGTTAGAAATGCTATTGATTAGTAATGTAGAAAAAAGTGAACTGTCTTCGCTGAGATTGGCAATGGTTTCAGGAGACTGGGTTGGTTTAGACCTTTTAGAACGTTTGGAAAAGGTGGCGCCACAAACAAAACTTTTTGCTTTGGGAGGAGCTACAGAAGCAGCTATTTGGTCCAATGTCTTTCCGGTAACCGAGGTGGTTTCAGGTTGGAAATCAATTCCTTATGGAGCCCCGCTGGAGAACCAATGCTACCGGGTAGTAGATTCATTGGGAAGAGATCGTCCCAATGGAGTTCCTGGAGAATTATGGATAGGAGGTAGTGGAGTTGCTAGAGGCTACTTGGGAAATCCAAAGCTTACAGCTGAACGATTTATTGTAGAAGGGGAGCAACGTTGGTATAGAACGGGAGACTTAGGACGTTATTGGGAAAATGGTACTCTGGAGTTTTTAGGGAGAGAAGACCGTCAGGTAAAACTTAGAGGGTATAGAATAGAATTGGGAGAGATAGAAGTAGCGCTCAAAAAAAATGAAGGAATCGATCAGGCAATTGCTTCGGTCGTATCAAGAGAACAGGTACAGCACCTGGTAGCAGCAGTTGTTTCTACTCCTCCACAAGGAACTGTTTCTTCCGAACAAAAAGGAGTATCTGGTGCAATCCAGAAATTCAGACAAAAAGAAATTACAAAGCAATCAGAAGTAATAGAAATGTTTTTATACCGATTGCTGAAAATAGATAATTTATTACTAGAAAAAGAACAATGGAACCCGATCGCTACGCTTGATATTTCTGAAGAACACCATAGAGTAGTACAGATGTGGATGGAGTGGTTATTAACTAGGGAATTACTGTATTTAGAAGGCAATTCTTATAAACCCGGAAAAAGATTCTATGAGGTCTACGAAAAGGTATCAGAGAAGCTGACAGAGAAAACAGAAAACGATTCCTCGTTACTAGTAAAAGTTGGAGCACAGTTAGGAAAAAGAATACTGGATTATAAAGCAATTTTAGCAGGAAAACTAGAAGCAGCTGTTTTATTAGATGATGCCGTTTTGTCTCCTGAGTATCTATCCGTAAATGACCCTGGAACTATTAAGGGAATAGATATAATTGCTGAAAAAATTAAGAAATTATCTTTTTCCAAAAAGAGACCAGTACGGGTGGCTGTACTAGGAGGAAGAACAGGAGTAATGACAGTTCGGTTAGCCAAACAATTAACAGCAGAAGAAATGCATTGCACATTACTTGATACTGCTCCTTCAATGATTGCAATGGCAAAACAAAACCTTAGGGAGTTTTCTTCTTATGTAGATTGTCAAAAAATACATAAAAACAATATAACCGAAGCGTACCGATACCATTTTGATATTGTTCTAGCGATTAATGCACTGCATAGATATGAATGTATTGATGAAGGGCTTGGACTGGCAACTTTATTGGTTAATAATGGAGGAAAAATATTAGCATTAGAACATGCGGCATTGAGTCCGATAGCGATGGTGACTTCTTCTATTTTGGATAGAGGGTATGTAGATTTTGAATATGAAAGAAAAGTCAGATATAATCCAATGCTGACAGGAAAACAATGGAGTGAGTTTTTTGTGAAAAAAGGGTTGCTAGATGTACAATATGAAGGAATTCCTGATTCTTTTACAGAAATAATAGAAGCACAGAGTTCAGAGGATAGAAAACTACTTTTTCCAAACTCGATTTTAGAAGAATTGTCGTGCAAACTTCCAGAGCATATGATACCGGAACAAATAGCAATTCTACCTGTCTTTCCATTGACATCTAACGGAAAAATTGACAGGCTGTCTATTGCTGAATCATTTGATTTTCAGGAAGAAATTTCTATAGAAGAAACCCCTGAAGAAGGTGTGGAAACAGAAATAGCTTCTATGTGGCAGGAACTACTTCAGGTAACTAATATTGGCAGAAACCACAGTTTTTTTAAGATTGGAGGTGATAGTTTGTTGGCGACCCGGTTCCTGGCTATGGTAAAGGAACGATATGAGATAGAACTATCACTTAGAGCAATGTTTGAAACTCCTGAGCTAAAAGATGTAGCAGCGATCATAAAGGATAAATATTCTGAGCTATGCGAAACAATGGAATTAATGGAAGAAGGGGAGATATGATAGGAGTAATAGGAGGATACGGAGCTGTCGGAATAGCAGCAGTACAGATATTAAAAAAATGGAATAGATATCCATTAAAAATAGGAGGCAGGAACCCTGAAAAAGCTAGAGAAAAGCTAAAAAAAGAATTCCCGGATGTCAGGTGGTCGTATGTCGATGTCTTTAATGATACTAGTATTGCTGATTTTGCAAAAGATTGTATAATCATTGTCAATTGTGTTGGTCCTTCTCATAAGGTGTCTTCCAGAGTAGCAAAAGTATGCTTGTCATTAAATTGTCATTTGGTAGATGCAGGAATTGATAAAGTATTGGAGGAGATGAATGCTATCGACGTAGAGACCTGTATCCGGTATGGAGCAGGAATGACCCCTGGATTAACCGGAATTTTGCCACAATGGTTGGCATCAGAATTTGATTCGGTAACTTCATTACAAATGTATACAGGAGCTCTGGATACGTTTACTCCTTCAGGAGCAGAAGATTATCTGGTAGGAGTGTTGGACACATCAAATGAACCATTGGCAGCATGGAGAGATGGTCAGAAACGACAAACTACCTCAAAAAGAAAATCTGCAGTACACCTTCCCTTTTTTCCTCGAGAAGTTTCCGTATTTCCTTTTTTTGATAAAGAATCATTGTTGGTGGCTAATGCGCTAAAGCTTGTAAATGGAGATTGGAGTTTAGTGATCGATGGAGAACATGCTCCGGAAGTACTTAATGAAGTTCGGCTACAGTTTGAAAATGACCCTGTGAAAGCAGTAGAGAAGTTATGTATGGCAGCTGCGTTAGACTTAGAAGGTAGGAAATCATACTGTAATATATTATTACAATTAGACGGACTAAAAGATACTACAGATAAAACAGTGACAGCGTTGTTACAAACGGAGAATGTTTCCCAATTAACAGGTACAATAACGGCTCTTGTGAGTATGGCTGTGTTAGAGCAAGAAGTTACCCCGGGAATTGGTCCAGCGGCATCTATTCCCGAACCTCAAAAAATAATAAAGCGTTTACAGAACTCAGGGATATTAAAACAATTTATAGTACTAGAAGCATCTATCGAATCTCTATGTGAAGAAGTGGAAGGGGAGATCTAGAATTAAGAAATAAGATTTTGATTGTAGATAGGGAGCTTTTTTATCAAATACAATAAAACTATTGGTTTTGATAGAAAAGAGGTCTGTTAAATAATAAATAAAAGTAAATGAAACCTAATAAACTAAAAGCGATTGTTTGTGGTGCTACATTTGGTCAGTTTTATCTGGCATCATTAAAAATATTACAAGATCATTTCGAGGTTGTTGGTCTGTTATCCAGAGGGAGTGATCGATCTAAAAAATGTGCAAAACAATATGGGGTACCACTATTAACAAGTATTAAAGAAATACCAGATACTGTTGATTTAGCCTGTGTGGTTCTAAGATCAGGAGTAATGGGAGGAGAAGGAACAAAACTATCTCTTACCTTATTAGAAAAAGGAATTCACGTGCTCCAGGAGCATCCGGTTCATCATAAAGACTTGGCGGCTTGTTTACGGGCAGCTCAAAAGAATAAAGTTCTGTTTAGAACCGGGGATCTTTATATACACCTGCCTGAAGTTAGACGGTTTATTACTTGTTGTAGAAGTTTGTCAAAACAACAAAAACCAATATATATAGAAGCAGCGTACGCATCGCAAGTGTCATACCCGTTATTACATATTTTATCAGAAGCATTGACAACCACCCGTCCCTGGAGTCTGGATCAAGTTTCAAAAACAAAAGGACCTTTTCAGGTACTAACTGGAGTAATAGGAGGAGTTCCGTTGATCTTAAGAGTTCATAACGAAGTAAACCCTAATGATCCAGATAATCATTTGCATTTATTACATCGGATTACCATTGGTTTTGAAGGAGGGAGTTTATCATTAACGGATACGCATGGACCAGTCGTCTGGAATCCAAGAATGCACGTCCCGGAAGATGTTGGTACGATGAAAGAATTATCAGAAGCGGAAGCCTCTTTCCTTACTGCTAATAGTGTAGAAATATTAGGAAAACATACACCATTAAGCTACAGGGAGATATTAACCAAACAATGGCCTGCTGCTATCGGAGTTGATTTATTAGAAATTAAGGAAGGAATTGTCACGGGAACAAAATTTCAGACTAAATCACAAAATGAACTGCTAATTTCCAAACAGTGGCAGGATATAACAAACATGTTGGGGTATCCTTCTATGGTACCAAATAGTGTACACCAGCCTTTATCTGTATCGACCATATTAGAAGCAGGAGAAGAAAAGAGTCAGGCAGAACTTTTGTATGAAAGGTAATGTTAGACATTACTACAGCAGAAGTATTCTGTCGGATTGGATCATATACCCAATATAATAAAGAATAATAATTATGTTACAATGTAGTCACATCCTTTGCAAAGTAGATAATATCCATAAACTAGTAGAAGATTATACAAAATTAGGTTTCTCTCTAATTTGGGGAAGCCGGAAAGAAAAAGCACATAATGCCTTGCTGTGGTTTGAAGAGGGACCTTATATAGAATTCTTTCAGCTGCCCAAAAAATTTGAGGTCTTAAGTTACCCTCTAAAGATGTTTTACGGTCGGGGAGCAGGGGATAGATGGACTAAATGGTCTAAAAGCCCTGAGGGGTGGTGCGATATGGCTTTGGAGAGTCAAGAAACAATACCTGCTACTTCTTTTATGCCTCCAGTTGATTTAAAAGCCATAAAAAAAGAGATGGATAAGACAGGAGTTCGCTCTTCCAGAATAATAAAAAACAAAAGAGTTAGCCCGGAAGGAGTAAAAATAAAGTACAGTATTTTTTGTCCAAATGCAACAGGATTTCCTTTTGTTTTTTCTGGATATGATTCCCCTCAAAAACCTGAAAAAATCAAACACCCAAATGGAGCTACGAAGATCAATTGGGTTAAGATGGGTGTCGATAGTACATATACTGAAGAATTTCACCATTTGATAAGAACAACTCCTTTTATCAAAACCATACCAGATACAGAGACGAAAGTTTTTGAAGTTGGGCTAACAGGGTTGCGAAATGAATTAGACCCTCAATTATTACACGGAGCAGTATTTAAAACCTCTTGACTCTCTTTCCAAAACAAATACATTTTTTAAACGCACATCAAGCCATGTTAACAAACACTATTACAACAGCAGATTTATTACTAAAACTCAGAAATGAAGGAATTAAATTGTGGGAAGAAGGAGGAAAACTTCGTTATAAAGCACCACAAGGGGTCTTGAAAAAGGAAGATATAGAAGAGTTAAAACAACACAAAGAAGCAATTATTTCTTTACTTCAGGCAGAACAAAAACAAGTGACAATTGTATCAAATCCCGAAAAAAAATATACCCCTTTTCCACTAACAGATGTGCAGTCTGCTTATCTGTTAGGAAGAAACGAAGTGTTTAATTACGGGGGGGTTGCATGTCATATTTATATGGAACTTACCTATGATGATTTAGATCCTTTACAAACGGAAAAGGTATGGAATCAATTAATTGCAAGACACGAAATGCTTCGGGCTGTAATAGATAAAGAAGGATACCAACAAGTGTTGGAAGAAGTACCTGAGTTTAAAGTAACTTATATAGACGCCAAGGGGAAAGAAGAAACAACTTGTACAGCTATATTGGAGGAAATTCGAACAGAAATGGGGCATCGTGTATATGAAACAAGTCAATGGCCACTATTTGATATTCAGGTAACTCGTACAAATAAGGTATCCGTATTTCATTTTTCAATAGAGTTTTTAATAGCAGATTGGGCTAGTATATGGATGTTACTGTCAGAATTTGAAAAGCTATACAATTATCCCAAGACAGTATTGCCAGAGATTCATTTAAGTTTTAGAGATTATTTAATAGGAGAAAGAGGACTGAGGGAAACTACTTCTTATGCAAAAGACAAGCAATATTGGATGCATAGAATTCAGGAAATTCCCGGAGCTCCTGATCTCCCAATGGCAAGAAACCATGTCCCTTCCGGGAAAGGGCATTTTACAAGGCGTTTTGTGAAACTTACTAAAGGAGAATGGAACGAGTTAAAATCATACTGTCAGCAATTAGGAGTTACCCCCACAACAGTTGTTATGACTGCATATGCAGCAGTAATCGAACGGTGGAGCAAGACAAAGGATTTTTGTCTGAACCTTACAGTGTTAAATCGCTTGCCATTGCATGAAGAAGTTAATGCTATTGTAGGAGATTTTACTTCTGTGAGTTTGTTGCAAATAAACTGGAAATCAGAAGAAACGTTTCTGGAAAGAATAAAAAAAATCAGCAACCAATTGTTTGATGATTTAGATCACAGGTTGTTTTCTGGAGTGGAGGTAATAAGAGAAATTACACGCCAGAGAGGAAGAGGAGAAGCATTAATGCCTTATGTGTTTACCAGTGCAATTGGATTAACCAATCCGGAAGAAGGAAATCAGATAAAAGGAAAATTGAGTGGTCATGGAATCAGTCAGACCCCACAGGTATTTATTGATTGTCAGGCAATGGATACGGTAGAAGGACTACATGTGAATTGGGATATTAGAGAAGGTGTTTTTCCAGAAGGAGTAATTGATGATATGTTTCATGCTTTTTCAGAGGTATTACGAAAGCTGGTGCATGACAAAAATTGCTGGGAAGCCAGAACAGTTGTTGCTTTACCCGAATGGCAAATCATAGAAAGAAATGCGATTAATGCTACAGAAAAAGATATAGCAGACAAAACACTGCATCATCAGTTGGTAGAAAGTATTAAAAACACACCAGAAGCGATTGCGGTTATTGATAATGGGCAAAAGATATCCTACGGCGAAATAGGAAAAAGAGCTACCGCATTAGCAAATAAGTTACTGGAGTTAGGGTGCAAACCTCAGGATCGTATAGCAATTTCCTTAGAAAAAGGCATGGAACAAATTATTTCAGCAATTGCGATACTTTCAGTAGGAGGGGTTTATGTGCCGATTGATGTTTTTCAACCAGTAGAAAGAAGAAACCATATGTTGCACCATGCAGAAATCCGTTTTGCAATTCTTCATGAAGAGAATTTAACAACCTGGAAAGATGTAGAAAATACAATTCCACTTATCCCTGTAGAAACAGTAGAATCTTCATCAGTAATTAATTTACAGGTTACTAATAATACCTCTTTACCAGCATATATAATTTACACATCCGGTTCTACCGGACTTCCCAAAGGAGTTGTTATAAGTCATAAAGCGGCTGTTAATACGATTACTGATATCAATAATCGTTTTGGGGTAACAAGCAGTGATACCGTATTAAGTCTGGCACAGCTTGGTTTTGATCTGTCTGTTTATGATATTTTCGGGTTGCTTTCAGTAGGAGGAACACTGGTGATCCCATCTAAAGAAAGACAAACAGACCCATCTCATTGGGCAACATTGATTCAGGAATATGAAGTTACTGTTTGGAATACAGTACCGGCAATTATGCAGATGCTGGTAACGTATTTAGAAGCAGAAAGGGATACGGTTTTATCAACTCTTCGGTTAGCGCTGTTATCTGGGGATTGGATACCACTTACATTACCAGATAGTATGAAAAATATCATTCCGGATATTGAGGTGATAAGTTTAGGAGGAGCTACCGAAGCCGCTATCTGGTCCATTCACCATGTATATCAGGGAATAGAAGAAGATTGGAGTAGTATTCCATATGGAAAACCTTTGGCGAATCAAGGATTCAGAGTGTTAGATGGTCATTTATCTGATTGTCCCGTTTGGAGTACAGGAGATCTTTACATTACAGGGGTAGGATTAGCAGATGAATATTTAAATGATAAAGAATTAACGGAAAATGCTTTTTTCTTTCATCCTGTAGATGGACAACGATTGTATAAGACAGGAGATTTAGGACGCTATACTCCAGGAGGAGAGATAGAGTTTTTAGGTAGAGAAGATCATCAAGTAAAGATAAGAGGTCATCGAATCGAACTTGGAGAAATAGAAGCTGCATTGGTGAAACATCATAATGTGAAAGAAGCAGGAGTTGTAGTTGCCGGAAGGAGGGAGAACCAATCTCTATTTGCAGTAGTTGTGATACAGAAACAAAAAGAAAATCAGGAAAAAGAACTCATTCAATATGTGAGAACCCAAATTCCTGAATATATGGTTCCAGCTCATATTCAGGTTGTAGAGGTACTTCCGGTAACAAAAAATGGAAAAATAAATAAAAAAGAGATCACTCGTTGGGCATCGGATTTTCATACTAATGCTTCTCTGATACATGATGATGATTCCATGAATGAATTAGAAAGTTCTTTGGCAATACAATGGAAAGATACATTAGGAATTTCCGCAATAGGAAAAAGACAAAGCTTTTATGATTTGGGAGCAGACTCATTGGTGATGGCACAGATGGCTGGGAAATTAAGAGACCAATTACGAGATGATGTAACGTATAATGAAATTCCTTATGATGCATTGCTAAGACAAATGCTGAACTTTCCTACAATTGAGTCTTTGGCACTTTTTATTGAAGAAAAAGGAGCAGGAAAGATAGATAAATCTTCTACGGATGAACAGGATATTACAGCAGGGAGTAATGGTGTATTAACATATTATGGAGATAGTACGAATGGACCTCTGAGAGTTATTTTTCATGCAGGTATCGGAACAATGAACTGCTTCCTGCCAATGTTAGAACAATTAAAAAAAGAAGATTACGGTCCTATAGTAGGGGTAACTGTAAAAGACACAGACTTGTATTGCGAGCACGATCCATATCAATTAATAGAATCAGTAGCAGAAGATTATGCAAATCGCCTGATAGAGACCGGACATAAAGAAATGCAGTTGATTGGATATTGTATGGGAGGACAATTCGCAATTGAGGTCGCTAGAAGATTATTAGAGCAGGAGATAGAGGTTGTCGATATGGTATTGATCGATAGTCATCCAGTATATGTGGATGTAAAAGATGACCTGGTAATAGAATCACTATTTGTCCCTAATCTGAATATTTCGATGGTACAGGCAGGATTCAGAGAGGTAAATCCGATGGATGTAGCCAGAGGATTTATACAAATTATCGAAGAAAATAAAGGCGTAATTCCAGATGGAGCTGCAAGACAATTGCATGGAGATGAAGGGCTTGTTAGCGTAAGTGAACTATTTACAGAATTGGAAAATTGTACCATGAGAGAGCGATTTACCAGCTATGTAGATACGATTGCTAGCATTACAGGAGAAAACATGGAAGTTGAGATGGCAGAAGGTTTATTCAAAGTATATAGACAGAGTTATCTTGCTTCTACGTTTACACCACTTCCATATATGGGAGATATCAGATTCCTTAATGCAGCAGGAAATTCAGGATTCTTGCCGGGAACAGATGAGAAGACAATTGCGTATTGGAGAGAAGCGTGTCTGGGAGAGATGACAGTTGAGGAAATAGGAGGCGATCACTTCTCATGTATAGAACCACCTCATTTGGATGATTTAGTGCCTAAAATCTCAGCACCGTTTCTAAACCAATAAACAAACCATACAAATGAATAATCAAAAACAAAAACAATTTATACTTACCGGAAAAATGTGGCCGGTTATGTGGAAACTCTCTTGGCCTGCAATAATTGCCATGGTTTTATATGGACTCAATGTGCTGTTAGATGCTATTTTTGTAGGAACCTTTGTCGGGGAAAAAGCCTTGGCAGGAGTTTCCATTGTATACCCTTTGTCGTCTTTTACGATGGGGATAGGATCTTTGATAGGAGTGGGAGCAGGCTCGTTATTAAGCATTGCTTTGGGAATGAATGATGAAGCAACACAGAAAAAACTATTAGGAAACCTAAACTCTTTGACATTGGTAGGTACTGCCATATATATGATTCCTGCATTTATTTTTGCAGAACCGCTAGTGAAGATGATGGGAGGGGAAGGGACTCCATTGGCATTTGGAGTTTCTTACTTCAAAATAACAGTAATAAGCTCGCTATTTTGGATATATGGGCTTGCTGCCAATATGGTTGTTCGAGCCGAAGGTAAAATGAAAACTGCAGCAGTAATGATGGCTGGAGGGTTGTTGATTAATACAGTATTTAACTATGTTTTCGTAGTAGTGATGGAATATGGAGTAGAAGGAGCAGCATGGGCATCAAATATCGGAATGTTGGTTTATGCTGTGCTGGGCTTCTTGTATTTCACAAGTAAAAAAACCTCTTTTCCGTCATTTCCAAGAACAATATATTGGGATCGTGCGATTATCAAGTCGATATTTTCTATGGGGGTTCCATCTTTAATTATGACAGTAATGACCATTGTACAGGCTATTGTTATTTTTAATGCCATTTCATCTTATGGGACAATCTTTGAATTAGCATTTTATGGTGCTGCCTTTAGAATATTAAACTTTTTAATGACTCCAATCTATGGATTAATGAGAGCTCTGCAACCCGTTATTGGGATTAATTATGGAGCTAAACAATTTCATCGTGTTATTAAGAGTTTTTGGATTTTTACCATTGCAGGAGTGTTGATTATACTTCCTTTCTGGCTGTTGATGATGGCAGTCCCTAAACTAGTATTAAGTACGATGTTGGAGCAAGGAAGTTTAACTAGTGAAAGCATTTTCAATTTTAGAATATTTATTTCTGTTCTCCCTCTACTACCGGTTGTTTTTATGGCAATGACATTCTTTCCGGCAATTGATAAAGGAAAACCTGCTGCTGTGATTGGATTGGTAAGACAATTGATATTTTATGTTCCAGTGATGCTTATTCTTCCTGCAATGTTTGGCACTCAATGGATTTATTTAGGATCAACTATAATCGATACAGTTATCATCGCATATACATTAACATTATTGTTGTTGGAATTCAGAAGATTAAGGGAGGATAAACAGGTCCCCCTAATGCAAGGAGCGAATGCATGACAGTAAATTATCTCAGTCTAAAGGTAAACAGATAGTGTCATTACATAAGAAATAATGTTAGTTGGAGTGAGTCCTAGAGCATTTACATCTTTATTATTGAAATAATTAATGTACCCCCCTTATCAATAATGTTAATTTATAGATAAGGGGGATCTTTTTTAAGCTTCGGTTTTGTTATTCAATAACGTTTGCTTGTAACAATGTTTGAAGAAGGTCGATATAATTTTTGCCTAACTGTTGGACAAAAAAATGATCTCCGGCGAATTCTTGGATGTCAAACTCTCCGGTGGTAACCTCTTTCCAGTGCACCATAATTTCTTTAGTTGCGTCTTTATCTTTATTGGCAGCGTGCGCTACAATAGAAGCAGTAATTTTTTGGTTTTTATAAGTAAAACTTTCATGAAGCCTTAAGTCTCCCCGTATCATTGGAAGTAAGAATTGGATCATTTCCTTATTTTCCAGTATTTCTTTAGGCGTTCCGTTTAATACTTTTAATTCCTCAATCAGCTTCTCATCATTGAGCCAACTATGCAAGGTGGAAGGATCAGGCATATGTGGGGCATGTCTTCCCGCAATAATAATCTTTTCAGGTGATAACTGATGATGATGTTCTAATTGATATGCCAGTTCGAATGCAATAGCTCCCCCCATACTATGACCAAAAAAGTAAAAAGGGATAGTAGGAGTAATAAAAGGAAGAATGATGGTAACCAGCTCCGGTATCAATATGGAAAAATCCTCAATAAGGGGATCCATAATTCTAGTACCTCTGCCAGGAAGTTCGATAGGAATAAAAGACACAGAAGTATCTGATAGTGCCCAATCTTTATAAGCGGTTGCGCTTCCTCCTGCATAATGAAAACAGAAGACATTGACAGAAGCAGTTTTCGTATCCGGGATTCCATAAGGGAACCATTTTGCTATATTTTTCACACGATTAAAGTTAGATGATTTGTTAATTACTTATCCATAAGGGAAAGTGTTTGATATTTGAAGTTTTCCCACTGTGTTGTTTGTATTAATTGTTGAAGCATTTGGTGGTAAACAGTGACCATTTCTTCGATCCAATCAGGATCAAAAACATGCTCTACAATATCCCAATTAATATGAATATGACCGTTTCTTTCGTATACTTGATGATCCATTGCTACTTGTGGAGTTTGGCTGATAGCATATACTTCTTTAAGTTCATTAGGGTAATAGGTTTGATTTTCAGTAGTATCACCAAATAGAAGACTGGTAAATACAATTGGCATGATTGCTTTTCCAGGAGTGTTTTTACTAAGCCTTCTTAATAAGTCTACACCGTTTTGCGTGCGATATTCTACCGCTTTCCACAGTTGATCTTGTACAGCAGCAACCTCTTCCAGAAAAGAAATATTTGTTTTCTTCTCATAAGAAATAAGAGTAATATTGGTAAAATCCCCAATAATTTTAGGAACTTCTTTATGAATAGGTAGCCGATTAAAAATAGTCAGATTTATGGTAAAGTCTTTATTAGTACTCCATTCGGATAATACTTTCATAAAGATGGTGCATACCACTGCGGAAGGAGTGAATCGGTATTCTTTTATTTTTTGTGAAAAGATGCGAGATTCTGTCGTATTAAGTACAATTTTCCATCGTTTAAATGAAGGTTGTTTAATAAGGTGATAAGGCGTTTTTAAAGGGAGCTCAGGAGCAGGAGGCAATTTCTTTAATTGAGTATTCCAAAATTCCGTGGCTTCTTTAATATTACTATGCTGCAATAACCATTCTTCTTCCTGAAGCAGGTAGTCTTTAAAACTAAATGCTGGTTTTTGAATTTGAACCCCATTATAAGTGGCAAATAACTCCTGAATAATCATCTCCGTACTGGAGGCATCCAATAACAAACAATCAAGACTAAAATGTAGTCGGGATCGTTGATCATTGATTTGGCTTATTTGCAGATGAAACATAGGCCAGCTTCCTAATTCGTATTTATGGTGAGACCATTGTTCCCGGATGGAAGTTAATTCTTCTTCTTGCGCAATAACAGATACCGGGATTTCAAAGTAAGGAGTTTGCTTCATTAGTTGCTGGCTGGCATCACTATATATTTTTGTGCGTAGCATCTCATGTCGTTTGATGACCTGATTCCATGATATTTCCAGTTTTTTAGGTTCCAGTTTGTTGCATTCTAGTTCGATATAATAGTGCGTGTTGATATTCCCTAATTCGAAATCAGAAGAACGTCCCAACATATATGCGAGTTGAACAGGTGTGAGTCGAAAAGGTTCATGTTTTTTTATGATACGGGACAGTTGTTTTTTCTCTGCAGTATCAGAAAGAAGAGCGATTAATGTGGTTTTATACCTTTTTAACTCTAAAAGTAGCTCTTTAGTGATGGTTCCTTGTGGAGCCTTATATTTTAATTGCTGTTCTTTCAGATATAAAGTTATTCCTTGATCATAACAGTTGGTCAATAACTTTTTAGCGGACTCTAAGGCGGTTGCATCTATGGAAGAAATAGAAGGAAGTGTTGCCTCATTTGAATTGATGCCACTTCCGATTAGAGAATTTAGATAATAGTGATCGATTGTAAGACCAAATGCATCAGACAAAGATTGTAGATTATAGGAATTTAGAGGAGTACTCCCTATTTGAAGAGAAGTACCACCAGCAGACAATACCTGACTAATGGATCCGCTCTCCATAAAGCAAAACTGTAATGACTTCTCCTTGTGTAGTGGATAAATAGCTTTGAGGTCGGCAATAAAATGAAGCAAAAATGAAGCATGAGGATGCTGCTTTTTGATTTCTGTGATGGTTTCTTCTGAAAGCGAGCTAATTTTTCGAAGAGAGGGATCTGTTATACGTAGATAATAATTCCCAGCCTCTATATGTTCAATACTATTTGGAAGTATGCTTAGGTATATTTGTATAGGATATGCCTCATCTTTAGCCTCAAACCCTATTTCACTAAGCACTGTTGTTTCTTTTTCTAGGTGTAGTTTTATAAAATGGATAAAATCCTCAAATGAAATGGTCTCTTTGGATGCCTCCATATCTTTTGACAGAGGAATAAAAGGGAGTTTAGAGTCAAGTAATAAAGGAATGTTTTTACCTGTATCCAGATCAGGGCGAAGTGTATTAGTTGTGTTTTTAAAAGACACAAAATCTTCATGCTCTTCAATGATAGGCATGGATTTTAAATGTTGTATTTGTTCTTTGGAGAATAGACTAAACTCGTAAGAAGTAATTCCCTCTTTTTGATTTTCATCAGGCGTAATAATGTGCTTATCTGCGTAGAAATCGATTAATTGGGCAATGGTTTCGTATCGAATCATATCACCTACAGAAGGACGCTCAGAAAAATGAGTTTCCAGTTCATTAGCTAATCGGATCATGTCTACAGAAGAAACTCCTAATGAACCAAAACTATCAGTAGGAGTTATAGATGATAAGTGTAGTACTTGTTTCGTTAGTTCCAAAACTGGATGTTGTGCAGAAATGACATCAGAAGAAGGTGTTAGAGATGTGGTAGTTTCCTGTTGGGAAGTATACTTTATTTTCAGTTGCTTCCGGTCTATTTTACCATTAGCTGTAATTGGGTATTCTGCTAGAGCAATAATCTTCTCAGGAATAAAATATCCAGGGAGGTGCTGCCGGAGTTTCTTCTTTAAAGAAGTTTCATCAAATGATGAAGGAGCTTTTTTCACAAAAGCAATTAACTTTTTATGTCCCATTTGATTTCCAATAGGGAGAATAAGTGGAGTTAAAGAAGCATCACATTTTTCGAAAGCAGCTTGTATTTCTCCAATTTCTACCCGATACCCGTTGATCTTTAATTGGGTATCCTTACGTCCCAGAAATTCGATTATATTTCCTTGTCGGTAACGACCGTAATCCCCAGTGTCATAGAGTCTGTGTTGCAGATTTTTTTCATAGAAGAAAGCAGCGGCTGTCAGCTCTTTTTCATTAAAATATTCTGTGGCTAATCCTTTTCCGGCGATATGAAGTTTCCCTTCTACCCACTCAGGACAAGGGCGGTTAAATTCATCTAAAATATAGAATGCCTGATTCGCCAAGGGATACCCATATGGAATTGACTTCCATTCAGGATTTAGTGTAGTAACATGGAAGTAATTAGACCAGATAGAAGCTTCAGTAGCTCCCCCCATACTGGTTAATTGAGCATTTGGTAGGGCAGATTTAATTTTTGGAATAAGAGCCAGGGGAATCCAGTCACCGGAATGGATGATTCTCGAAATATAAAGATCCTTTTTAACTGTAGGATTCTGCAAGATGTAATCCGTATAAATATCCATCAATGCAGGAACGGAATTCCATAGTGTTGGGAGGTATGTTTCTGAGAGGTGTTTCCAGCTTTTGGGATCTATGCGCTCTTCTTCGGTAGGAAGGATAAGAGTTCCTCCTGTATGAAGTAGTCCGAAAATATCATAGACAGATAGGTCAAAACTCAAAGAAGAAAGCCCGAGAACCCGATCGTCAGCGGTAATCCGCAATTTGTGATTGACATCTAATATCGTATTCATTGCTGCCTGATGTTGAATACAAACACCTTTAGGAGTTCCTGTAGAACCAGATGTGAAGATAATATATGCCAGAGTTTCAGGAGAGATTTCGACTGGTCTCCAAACTCCTCTTCTCAGATCAATATCTTTAGGGATAAACTGGGTTATTTTTTTAGAGGGAAATGACAGATAATTATCCGTAAAAATAAATTGAATATTGGCTTTTTTCAGAATGTTATAACTTCTGTTTACAGGTTGATCATAAGTAAAAGGAACATAAACTCCACCCGTTTGAAGAATTCCCAAAACAATGGCAATCTGATCAAAAGATTTTCTCATTTGGATAGCGATTTTATCCCCCTTTTTGATATCATTTTTCTGTAGAAGATCTGCTACCTGATTTGATCGTTTGCTTAGCTTTTGATAACTGTATTCTTTCGCATCGTGGATGATTGCTGTTTTGAGAGGACTCTCTTTTATCTGCTGCATTATTCCTTCATGTAACAGCATATTTCTTGTTGGGCGATTTGTTTTGTTAACCAGTGTATGTGCCTGTTGTTGTGAAGAGGTTCTCCCATCCAGAATTTCTTTATTCCAAAAATTGTTATCAGCAATAGCCTGCATGACTAATTCGGTATATTTTTCGAACATAGCATTGACCATATTCTCAGGGAATACGGCATCTAAAGTATCCCAGGATAGGGTAATACCTTCTTTTTCCTGATATACTTGATGATCAATCCATACTTGAGGAGTCGAAGAAACAGACCAGCTTAAGTGAGATAAGAAATCGTTGTTCTCAACAGGAGTATTTAGCTCATCTACTCCTAATGCACTTGTGAATACAAACGGATACATTCTGTCTTTCTGTTCTGATGTTTCATTTAGTGCTTTTACGAAATTAATAGCAGAGTACGTACTATGTTCCAAATCTGAGTGCATTTGTTCCTGAATACCTACTCCATTTAGACCAATAGCCTGTTGCTTTCTTTGTATTTCTATAAGGGCTAGTTCCGTAAAATCTCCGATAATTTGATTGATGTGAGGATGTATATTTTCTCGGTCAAATACAGTAAGCATAATAGCAAAGTGACTCCCTCCTCCCCATGCAGAAAGTACTTCTGAATACAGGGTGAGTAAAGCTGCCGATGGGGTTAGATTTTGTGCTGCAGCATTTTCTGTGAATTTTTGCCATGAATGTTGATCAATCCATTGTTGTCTCCGAATAAAAGTTCCATTTGCATGAGTTTTGGTGACATCCTTTATTGGAAGTTGAGGGGCAAACGGAAAACCCTTGGTGCGTTGTAACCAATATTGCTCCGCGTCGAGGTACTCCGTAGTTTGCTTTCGCTGCTCATGATATTCCAGATAATCTTTGTATGAGATTTGTAGAGGAGGAAGTTCTTCCCCTGTATATAACAAAGAAAGATCTTTCCAAAAGACAAATAAGCTTAGTGCATCTGCGATGAGGAAATCAATTAAAAAATGAATGCGATAGCCCTCACTTTTTAAAGAGGATATTCGAATGTCAAACATGGGAGCCCCCAGAGGGATTGACAATTCGGACATTTCAGAACGAATTTTCTCTAAGTGATTTTCTGACTGATTTTGTTGTTCTTGGGTATAAATCCTCAATGGAGTCTCGATGGTTGGCAGTATCTGCTGTTTCCCATCAGCATCAATACGACACCGAAGCATTTCGTGTCGGTTAATTAAGGATTCCAGGGCAGAAATAAATTGCGGGATATCCAATGTCTCCATATCAATTTCGAAGTAGGCGCTGCAACTGACACCTCCCCAATCTAATTCAGGGTTCCTTCCTGCCCAATACGCATATTGAATCTCATTGAGAGGAAAAGGAGCAAACTTTTTCTCTGGATATGCTATAAAGGAAGGAACGGTTCTTTTTCCAGAGATAGATCTTGAAGTATTGAGCTTTTTAAACAATAAGGAAGCCCATTGAGAGATGGTATTGTTTTTTAAAAAGAAAGAAGGTTTCAAAGCTATGTCAAATTCTTTTTTCCAACGGGTAACCAGACGGGCGACGACAATAGAGTTAATCCCAAAAAGCAATAAATTTTCCTGTTCATTTAATTCTTCGATATCGATTTTTAATTCTTTGGAAAGGATTGTTTTTATATAGGTAATAACGTCGGAAACTTCTTTAAAAGTAAGTGTAGAATTGACAATAGGTAATGTTGTCTCCGGTGATATCTCGTCAGAGGTACTGGCTTTCTCTTGAGCGGTCTTTAAATATTCAACAATGACAGGGAGTTGAGCTTTTGCCTCTTCACTTAGAGAAGAGGTATCGGCTGTAGAGAGTATAGAATCCCATTGATTTTTTGCAATAATATTTTGGAAGGAGGAAGGAAGGCTAAAATGTGTTTCCGTAAAGGTGTAATTAGGAATTCGAATGTTTTGGAAGGAAGAGAAGTCATAAAAAGATGACCAGTTGATGGTTGCTCCATGAACATATAGTTGGAAAAGAGCTTTCTCTATTTGATGTGTTGTCTTTTCATCTTTGTAGTTGCTGGCAATGGTTTCTACTGCTGTTTCTATAATTTCTTCAACCATTCCTATAAGGGCAGGAGCAGGACCGATTTCTACAAAGGTATAGTTATCTGTATCTTTAAGACGTTGAATTGTTTTACAAAATCTGACAGGAGATAATATATGATTGCTCCAATACTGAGCGGTCGCAAAAATATGAGGATCAGTAGTTGTATCGACTACTGTGGAATACATTGTTTTTAATGGGGGGCGGTAAGTAATCGTTGTAGCTAATTTTTCAAAATCAGCGATCATAGGTCTCATTAATGGAGAATGTGCTGCATGAGAAAGTGCTAAGATTTTAGAATCAATGCCTTCTTTTGTTAAAAATGCACAGAATTCATGTATCTCTTTTTCTTTTCCGGAGATAACGGTTTGATCGGGGGTATTTACTGCTGCGATATTTACATTGGGATACTTAGTCAGTTTTTCTGAAACTACTTTTTCATTTGCAAATACAGCCGCCATAGTTCCATTTTTAGGAAGCGCATACATTAATTCTCCTCGGGTAGTAATTAGCTTAATAGCATCTTCCAGACTAAATATTCCCGAGAGACATGCAGCAGCATATTCTCCGGTACTATGCCCTATACAAATATCAGGAGTGATTCCGTATTCCATCCACATACGAGCAAGGGAATACTCGACTACAAATAAAGCAACCTGTGTATAACGCATCTGATGAACTGTATTTCCTGAAGAAAAAATAATAGGAAGCAGCTCTTGTTGTGTATGCTTTTTATAGAAAGCATTACACTGATCCATGTATTTTCTGAAAATGGGATTTTCAGCATAAAACTCATGAAACATTTCAGGGTATTGCGATCCTCCTCCACTAAACAGGAATACAGTTTTTTTAGGAGTTTTTCCTCTAATAATTGAAGGATTGGATATGCCTTTTATTGCATCTGCAATAGTTGTTTTTAGCTCCTCAATGTTTTCAGCCCATAGGACAATTCTTTCCTGAAGATCCGCCCTTCCTTTATTTTGACTATAGCTTAGATGTTGAATCTGATCATCTGAGGTTTGATCCAAAAATGAAAGAAATGTTTCTAACTGTAAAAGGATGCCTTTTTGAGAAGGAGCACTAAATTTAAATGGCCATTGTTTTCCTTCGGGGATTGTTTGTTCTTTTGTCGATAAAACAGAAACCTTGGCAACAGGAGTATATTGTTCTATAACCGCATGAGCATTTGTCCCGCTTAAGCCAAAAGAACTAACAGCTGCTGTTCTTTTGTGTGTGGTTTCCCATGAAAGTGTAGTTGTTGGAATTTCGAATTTTTGACGAGACCAGTCAATGTGCGGAGTAGGAGTCTTAAAATGTAAATTCCCTGGAATTTTCCCATGCTCTATGGCGAGTATAGTCTTTATTAGCCCGGCAATACCTGCTGCTGCTTCTAAATGCCCCGTCATGGTTTTTAAAGCTCCAAGGTATACTGGAGTTGTTCTTTGATTAGGAATAATATGGTCCAATGCTGTAATCTCTATAGGATCCCCCAGTGCTGTTCCTGTTCCATGAGTTTCAATAAAATCGATATGTTGTGGATTGATATTGCTTCGTTTCCAGACCTCTTGTAAGAGCTGTTCCTGTGCAGGACCATAGGGAGCTGTTAAACCAGAACTAATACCGTCTTGGTTTACACCACTTCCCTTTATTAAGGCATGGATATGATCTCCATCTCTTTTGGCATCAGAAAGCCTTTTTAATATGACAATACCACACCCTTCTCCTCGGACAGTACCATTTGCAGAAGCGTCGAATGCTCTGCTTTGGCAATCAGGAGAAAGAACATTTAGAGAGCCCATTAAGCGCGTTGTATCTGGGGAGATCATCAAATTTACACCTCCCGCAATTGCCATATTACAGTCTTTTGCATAGAGTCCTTTACATGCCTGGTCAATAGCTACTAATGAAGAGGAACAAGCAGTATCAATAGTAATGGCAGGTCCCTGGAAACCAAAATAATAAGAAGTTCTTCCCGAAATAAAGGAAAAACCGGTTCCCATTACGTCATTGGGATCCGGGTTATGGAGGTCTTGCGTTCCTTGTATCTGTTGAATATGATCATAGACAGACGCTCCGGCATAGATTCCGGTTTTTGTACCTCGGAGCGAAGAGGGAGCATATCCCGAATTCTCTAATGCCTCCCAGCATACTTTTAGGAATAGTCGTTGGTGTGGGTCTGTCTTTTCTACTTCTTTTGGAGACATCCTGAATAATCGATGATCAAAATTATAAATGTCATTCGTCAAAAAACCACCTTTTTGTAAATAAGGATTCTTATTGAGAATTTCTTTATCGTATTGTTCCCATCTGTTTTCAGGAATTGTTGCTGTTAGATCTTTTTGTTTTAATAAGGCATCCCAAAAAGATTCAGGAGAAGTAACTCCTCCAGGGAATCGACACCCTATCCCTATAACTGCAATTGCTTCCTGTTCGAAGAAGGAAGCTTCTTCTTTTTCCTTTTTTAGGCGTTTGATTTCTGAAAGGGCTTTTTTTAAAATCGTATTCTTATCTGAGAGGGTGTTCATAATTAGTCGTTTAATTCTTTTTCTAGTAGTGAGAGTAGTTCTTGTTCAGAATAATGATCATAGTTTTCTTCCGGTGTCGTGATAGGAATATGATTTGTTACAGTTTGTTCTTTTAGTTGATATAGGTGTTGACTTAACAACGGAATCGTATTGTAATTGAATAAGGTCGTACTGGGGATAGGAATATCGAGTATGTTTTCCAGAGTGTCTTTTATCAGAAGGGACATCATTGAAGTAATCCCTAATTCTATAAAGGGAGTGTTATACTTTAAAGATTGTTCCGAAACTCCTAATTGTTTGGCAACAAGTGTTGTAATACATTGTTCTAATTGTGCCTGAGAGGTGATATCTGTAGCTGTGTATAGAGGAGATTGGCGGGTATAGGAATGTATAATCTTTTTCCATTCATTGTTAAGGTACATTGACTTGGCTTTACTTCGTTGTATCTTTCCACTGGTTGTTCTGGGGATATGCATGGGAGGAATGAAGAAAATACTTTCCAGGATAATACCGTGCGTACGTATAATTTCTTGTTTTATATGTTGTTCCCAGAGTTTGTAATCAGGAGTTCGAATACCAGATCTTGTGAGTTCCTGGAACAAAATCACTTTTTCCTGCCCTTCCTTGAGAATGGAGAAAGCAGCGGCACCATCGGTTCTTAGGTTTTCATTACATGAAAAAGCTGTTCGTTCTATGTCCTGAGGATAATAGTTTGCTCCTCTGATGATAATAAGGTCTTTGATTCTTCCTGTGACATAGAGGGTATTATCGGAATCTAAAAAACCCAGATCTCCTGTTTTGATATATGGGATTGTGGTTATCTCTCGAATAAAAGTAGTTGAGGTCACCTTAGGGTTATTCCAGTATCCCGTGGGTAATGAAGGTCCAGAAAAACAAATTTCTCCGATTTGCTGTGGAGGAGACAAGATACCAGTTTCCGGATCTCTTATTGTAATGGTATGATTGTCAATACAATACCCATTGCTAACGAGATAAGAGGAGAAATCTTCTTTTTTTAACGTACTTTCTTTTGTATCGTTTAGTATACCTTGATTGATTTTGGAAACCGTATTTTCCAGAAGGAGTTTTTTATCAACCTCCAACCATTTTACTGGTTGAGAAACCGTGTGAGATGAAACTACTAATGTTGCCTCTGCCAGACCATATCCGGGCGAAATAACGTGATCTTTTAATCCATATGACGCAGCGATTTCCTGAAACCGAACCATGGTAGATAGATGGATAGGTTCGGCTCCGCAAACAGCTCGTTCCAACGAGGCGAAAGAATAGTTTTTTCGACTTTTATCACTTAGTTTATCGGCGATTAATTCATAGGCAAAATTAGGGGCAGCAGTATGAGTTCCTTTGTATTTAGTAATAATTTCTACCCATAGAAGCGGGTGGCTCATAAAATCAGCTGGACTCATTAAGTAAACGGGGCACTGGCTGTATAAACCTTGTAAAATTCCAAGGATCAACCCCATATCGTGGTAGAAAGGAAGCCAACTGACCATTTTACTTTCTTTTGAGAAAGAGAACAATTTTTTTGTCTCTTTGAGATTGTTGATCAAAGCGTGTTGAGAAACCATTACTCCTTTCGGAGCTCCTGTAGAACCTGATGTGTACTGAAGAAAAGCAATAGTATCAGGGGAAGGAGAATCGTTTTTTTCGGTAAGGAAATCTTCTTTAATAGCTAGTACCGGAAGCGATGAAAGTATCGATGAAGGGGTTAAAGTTGTGGTAATAAAATCTTTTTGAGAAGGAGTTGTTATGATCGATACAGGGTTTGCATCAGAGGCGATTTTTTCCCATTTGAAGAGAGGTTTGTTTCTTCCAGGAATATTCAGTGGAATGGGAATTGCACCAATCCAGTTACAAGCTAAAAAAGAGATAATAAATGAGATACCTTGCGGAAATAATAAGAGACATCTATCTCCTTTATGGATTTTTTTGCTTTTTAAATAAGAAGCATATAATATCGTTTTGGTTAAAAGTGTCCCATATGTTATGCTGGTAATATTACCAGTTAGATCTATATAATTATAAGCGATCGTATCAGGGCTGTCTTCTGCTCTGTACTGTAAGATTTCAATGATGGATTTCATGAGTAGTATTATTTTGTTTTTGAAATGAAATGACCATGTAGCTTTTTAATAAAAAGTAGCATCAGGATAGCAGTCATTTTTGTGTGAAAAATTTATGCGATCATATCAATTACAGCGCTAATGATAGAAATCATATCATTAGCGCTGTCTCTATAGGTTGTTTTTTTATGCGTTATATCGCTTTGTCATAAAGAAGTGCAGGAATTTCCTGAACAGTTTCAATATCTTTTTTTATTTCTAATTGATCTTCTTTAGAAAGATTTACTAAAAATCGGCGGTATAAAGCTGTAAAGGGAACAGGAGTGTCTCGGAATTGTCGGATACTGTTTTTTACAACTAGAGTAAAAGTATCAGCGCCCATTTTTTTCATCATTTTATATAAAACAAGAGTTCCTTTGTTTTGTGCCAGGTACGGAGCCCCATCAGTATAGAGCAAAGGAATTTCTGTATTGGGATCATTTCCTCTTTCTTTGATATAAGCGTTGTATTTTTTTTCTAAAATACTATGGACTCCCTCTGCTCCATGTTTTTCCAAAACAATTTGTAAAGCCAGCGCTTCAGGAAGTGCTGTTTGTAGCATGTCAGCTCCTTGTACATTAGCAATGTGTATGTTTCTATATACCCATTGTCTGATGAGTTGTGAAGCTGTTAAAAAAGTAAGATAGGATTGTTCAGGGATTTCTTGTATATCAGCAATCCACCCTTCTTTTTCTGAAGTAGCGATTGTATTCGCATAACTATATTGTTTTTCCTGATAAAAAGGAATTTCTACCATTCGATTCTCTGAATATGGATAATTCCCAAGTTGAGTATTAATAAAATCTAATGTGTTGTCAATTGCCTCTTGATAATGAATAAGGTTATAATGATGTTTTTTGTGATGAAGGATTGAAACATCGACATCATGAGTGCGGAATTGAAGTTGCTCCTGCTCAGATGAACTGATATACCAAGCAAATGGAGTAGGTTCCGTAATTTCATACATATAATGGCTTCGCTGCTGATCATTCCATGTTTTTACCAGTTTTCCAGGAGCGACAGCAAATTGCGTTTTACTGGTGCTTAGCTGTATTTTACCAGTGAGCCATTTGGCATCTGGAGCAAAAACGTCCTGTTGCATAGCTATAGCATTCTCTATAGAAGGCATTCGGTTTTCTACTCTGGGGAGTTGATGTTCGATGCGTTCTCTGTTCTTTTTTAATTCACGATGCACATCGTATCCAATGGTAGGGATAATCTCCCTGATAGAAAAGAAAGAACCGTTAAACAACAATTCGGGTTGGGGATTTTCGCCCTTTTGAGTGAATCCACTGTATTCTTTTTGACTATATACGGATAGTACTCCACTTGCTGCCGTATCAATAGATAGTGGAATAGCGTACATTCGTAATTCCTCATCTTTTTTACTTATTTTGATAGGAGAATGATTCCATAATAGTTTTTTGATTGTTGTAAATGGAGCCATACTTAAATATACTGTATCAATTGAGTGATTACAATCATTGGTAAGCGTCAAGGCTGCTTTTGAAATGGCTTTTCTTTCTTCAGGATATAAAGCAATATCGAGTTCAGCATGTGTGATTTTGGGTTGTGGTTCAGATAAAATTCGTTTGTATTTTTTTTCATAAGAAGCAGCTTGTGAATTTAGAACTTCTTCTGGTTGAAAATTCCCTTTTTCATTAACCTCACTGACAATAAATGATTGTAAAGAAATAAAGGCAATCACCATAAGGAGCACAGCCCCTTTTCCATATATATTTAGTTGATTGGTTCGGAAAGTAATCTTTCTTTTGAAATCGAATGCTTTTCCTCTTCTCCAAAAATGAATTCCTAAGAGTACAAAAATAATGGCTAATGTAGCCCATAAAAGGAAGAACCAGTTTGAAGCTAGATTCCATATTCCATATCCACTAATTTCTGAAAAATCTTCTACCCCGGGCGTTAGGGTATAAGTATATCTGATTTCTTCAATGATATCGAATTCTACACTTATTAGATTAAATAGGTAATACCCTACTGTTAGTACATGTGTAGCAAATCGATTACCAGTAAGTCCTGCGATAAAAAAAGCGAAGGAAATATTGAGGACATAGGTGAGCCATCCCCATTTATATCCCAGAAGATCTTCTGCATATAACCAGAGATCAATATGTTCCCACCCTCCTTTGGCGACCTGAGCAAGAATACCACATAAAATGATGGTGACCGATAAGATAAAAGCAACTCCACACATAGCTAGATATTTGGAGAATTGGCTAACCCATACAGGAACGGGAAGCGCATCTGTAATTTGCCAAATATTGGAAGTTTTATCTTTAAAGAACAATTCTACCGACCAGATCATTAATAAAATCATTATGGCAGCTCCTGTGGTAATTCGGGTCAATGTCATAGAAGCTGTGGTAGGAAGCTGAGCCCCGAGATAGTAGGTTGGATTCCATACCAGGTTTTGTAAAAAGAACATAAGGGCAACCATGATCATTATGACTTTAAAATTTACCGGACGAATAACATTTTTAAACTCCAATACGGCAAGCCGAGATAGTTTTTTTATAAATTCTTTAGCAGAAAAGAAAAGTTGAACTTCTGGAACCCCTATATCACTACTGAAACTGGTGGTCTCTGTATCAGGAACTATATTTTTCTTTGCTTTAGGTGATAAGGCTTTGATAAAATATTTAAAACTGAATTTTTTATAAGAAATTATCAGTAGTAGAATAGCCCCTCCGGTCCAGATTGCTTTATGAATAAAATACATATAGGTTAAAGGGAGATAGGTAGTATTCTTGGCAGTGGCAGGTAGTGTGTCCAGTATTTCTGTAGTATATCCGTAGCCAAATGGATCCAATAATTGAAGAAATGTAGTATAGGGGGTATTGGGACGAATGGTTTCTGTAACCATAAAGAGAATTGCAACTACAAAAATGCCTAAGTATCCTGCAGCCATTTTTCTAAAAAAAACTAATGCTGCAAAGCAGGCAACTGTTAATAGAAAAAGGTTGGGAACCGTGAGTAGAAAAAAACCTTCGAGCATTTGCCCCCATGGAGTGGGACCAAATTTATCAGCAGAGCCAATTCCTGAATATGGGACTAATAACATCCCTACAAAAAGACCTGTTCCGAGGATGAGGTTGGTTGATAGAGCCGCCAGGAAACGTCCTAGAAAAAAAGATTTTTCGTTGATCGGCATAGTGTATAAAATACCGGCACTTTTATGCTGAATGTCTTTAAAGAGTACTCCACCAGTGACTATGGCTACAATAATGATCATAATCATACCGCCTCCGGCAAAATTCTTATAAAAGAGCGCAGCCCCATTCATCAACGTAGCTTCATTAGCATAATAAGTATATGCCCCCTGAGTAAACCAAATAGATTGAAAAATCATCAATAGAAAAAAGAACCATGAGATAGGTTTTTTCCATCTGGTTTTAGTTTCGAATTTTAAAATTTTAGCGATCATAAGGCAGGAGTGGGGATTGGTTCTTTCGTGTTGTTTTTCTTGTTTGATAGTGTTTGGAAATACACATCTTCCAATGTAGGCTCTTTAGCTGTAAATTGGCTGTCAGGAGGGTATGGAGAAATAACTGTGATAACCATTTTACCCAAATGTAATCGGGTAGAGATAACATTCATACTTTTTTCATAAGAAGCTAATTCTTCTTTGTTAATTTTTTTCTCCCAAACATGTCCGATTAATCTACTGGAAATTTCTTCCGGGTTTCCATGTAATAATACTTTTCCTTTTCCAATAATTGCCATCTGATTACAGAGGGTACTGACATCTTCTACAATATGTGTGGAGAGGATAACGACAATATGTTCTCCAATTTCTGACAAGAGGTTATAAAACCGATTGCGTTCCATAGGATCCAGACCAGCTGTAGGCTCGTCAACAATAATTAATTTTGGATCCCCTAATAATGCCTGAGCAATGCCGAAACGTTGTTTCATTCCTCCAGAGTATCCTCCTAGTTTTTTATTTCGTACATCCCATAAGTTGACCTTCTTTAATAAGCTTTCTACTTGCTGATTTCTTTGAGATACATTGGTGATTCCTTTCATGTCTGCTATATGAAGCAAGAGTTCATAAGCTGTTGAAGATGGGTATACTCCGAATTCCTGAGGTAGATATCCTAATACTTTTCTCAGTTCTTCAGGGTGTTCTTGAATATCAATATCATTAAAGCATATATGCCCTTGATCAGGGTTTTGAAGTGTTGCTATGGTTCGCATTAGCGTTGACTTTCCTGCTCCGTTTTGTCCCAAAAGACCAAACATGCCTTTGTCTATTTTTAAGGACACATTTTGTAAGGCTTGCACTCCGTTGGGGTATGTTTTGCTGAGGTTTTTTATTTCGAGTTGCATCTTGGTATGGTATTGTTCCTTCTTCGTCAGTGAAGGGAAGTTAAAAAGTGTGTTTTATAGATGTATGAATGCATTTGATTGCATACACTATTATGTTTTTTTTGTTTTTGATTAAGTATTCATTGAGAAAATTAAATGACGTTCATGATATAAGGTGTTATTGTTGTTTTTTTAATACGAGTGTTAAGGTGGTTACGGTAGCGGAGTATATTTTGATGCAACCCATCGAAATGAGAAGAGAAGCATATGTCAATTTATGGAGAATAGTGCGCACTCTAGGATGGTTTTTCAACATGGAAAAATCCAATGAAAAAAGCGAATTAGTACTTGTATACCCTTCGTTTTTTATAACACTTGACTCCCAATAACAAGAAAGGGGAATTGAAAACGTTAAACTGAAACAAGGATAAAAAGTCATAACAAACGCTTAAAAAAGTGTTATTTTTTATTTAGATCGATTTTAAATTGATAATATTGACTAACAAATTTAATTTGTTAATCAGCTTAGGAGTTACGCAAGACGTAATATTTTATACGCATAAAGGAATAATTATGGGACTGAAATTGCACTATAAAGATTTGGAGGAGATTACCTTTAACTCAGGTAATGTCAATTACTTAATAGATATTGCAGGCACAAAAGAGTATGATCATTCTTTTGAATATAGAGGAGTAAAAGGGTCTTTTAAAGAGATTGTTTTAGAGAATTTCAGGATTGGATATGGATGCAGTTATTTAGATAAAAAGACGACTTTATTATTTGATTTTGAAAATGAAACGGTAGAAATGCACTTTTCATTAAATGGAGATACAAAAACGAGTATGGATAGCATGCATCGGGATTTTTCATTCTGTAGTAATGAACACAATATATTTTACTGTAGTAATTCCAGAGGTTCCTTTCAGATGTGCTCTAAGCATTCACATATTTTTGAAGTCAATTTAAATCCTGATTTTTTTACAAAGTACCTTCCAAAAGACGAAATGTTTGATAGCTTTAAGGAGTTGATTAAAAATCATCAGGCAGGATTTATGAGCAATCATAACTATCCCATAACTCCAGAGATGCATTTTATCATTAGGGAGATTATAAAGTGTCAGTGGAAGGGACATTACAGAAAGCTGTTTCTGGAAGCAAAAGTATTAGAATTGTTAATGCTGCAAATGAAACAGATACAAGAGATGAGTGAGAGAGGAACAATTGTAACTGATCCGGTTGATATTGAACGAATGACTGTGGCAAAGGAAGTGATCACGAATCGATTAAGTGATCCCCTGACATTATCCGATCTGGCGAAACAGGTAGGAACCAATGAGTGTGCCTTGAAGAAAGGCTTTAAGAAAGTTTTTGGGACAACGGTTTTTGGTTATATTCAGGATGCCAAAATGAACAATGCCAAAAAATTACTATTAGAGCAAAAAATGTCTATTAACCAAGTGGCAGACATTACAGGATATAAAAACCCACAGCATTTTTCTACAGCTTTTAAAAAGAAGTTTGGAATTCCTCCAAGTTATTTAAAAGAAGGAAAATGTACTTCCAAAGTTTTCTAATTAATGTGGTTTATTCGTTAAGAATTCCGTCTAACGTAGTTTTAATTCCGTATACAGTAGATAAGGGCTAATTGCTTCCATATACATTTGCTTTTGTCTTTTATTTATTAATAAGCGTAAATAAGGGGGCTTTTAGAATATTTCTCGAATGAAACTTTTAGTCAATTTGCTAGTACTAGGAATAGTACTGTATTGTCAGAACATTTATACCCAATATCAGATTTCAGGAACGATAACCACTAGCTCTGGAGCTCCTGTATCAGATGCTTCTGTTTACATAAAAAACTCAAATAACGGTACGGTTTCCAATAGTCATGGAACATATGCTTTAGAATTACAATCTGATAAAGATATTGTACTCATAGTTTCGAATCTCGGTTTTGTAACTCAGGAAAAGAAGATTACTATAGAACAAGTTTCGACTGTGGTTGATTTTGCTTTGGAAGAAGATGTTGCTCACTTAAATGAAGTAACTATTGCAGGAAAGAGCAAAGCACAGTTATTGAGAGAGACGGTCTATAAACCAGAAGTTATTAATGTAGAGAGTTTACAGATAAAATCAACACCAGTAGCCGATATTATCGGACAGATATCAGGGGTCAAAGTTCGACAACAAGGAGGGTTGGGTAGTGAAGCCAATGTAATGATTAATGGAATATCTGGAAAAGGAATTCGTACGTTTATAGATGGTATTCCTGTGGATTATCTAGGTGACAGTTTCGAGTTGAGGAATATGTCTTCTGATATGATTAAGAGTATTGAAATTTATAAGAATGTTATTCCGGTTTCGTTTGGTTCTGATATTTTGGGAGGGGTGGTTAATATTGTTACCAAAAACAGATACCAGAACTATATAGAGGCATCCTATAGTTATGGTTCGTGGAATACACATTTAGGAAATATAAGTGTCAAAAGAAGATTAGGAAAAAAAGGAAATCAGTTTTTGCAGGCAGATGCGGTGATTAATCATTCCGATAATTCATATTGGATGGAAGAGATCGAAGTGCCGATAGATGAACTAAATAATACGGCAATAGGGAGAGCAAAACGGTTTCACGATACATATACCAGTACTTTTGGAAGGGTACAATATGGTACTGAAAATGTTTCCTGGGCAGATGATTTTAGAGTGGGGATTTCTGTGTCAGAGATTAATAAGGAATTCCAACATGGAATTAGTGCAATTACTCCCTGGGGAGGTGTGGAAAATACAAATACTTCATATAATGGATTGCTTTCCTGGAAGAAAAAAATATGGAAAGACAGACTTACCTCAGATGTTATTTTAGGAATTAATAAGGTCAAAGAACAATTTATCGATACTCTGGCGAGAACTTATTATTGGGATGGGAGCTATGTCCCTAAAAGTACCAGAGGAGAAAGTGGTCTCTATGTAAATGGGAGAACCCCTGAACTCGATAGGGACAATGTTTTTGCCCGCTTAGGAATGAACTACGAATTGCATGAAAACCATCAGGTAAATCTCACTTCGTTGATTTCATACGAAGAAGTGTCCGGAGAAGATAAGGCTGGAGCCGCTACATTTACTCAGGATATTTTTAAAACACCTCAGGAATTAACTAAAGTATTTACGGGGATTTCTCTGGAAAGTACTTTTTTGGATGGAAAAATCACGAATAATATTTCTGCAAAATATTATTATGGGAAAAGCTTTGCTGTTTCCCTAAAAGAAGATAATACTCTGGATCAATTCATAAAGAGCAAGCAAGAGACCCTAGGGTATGGGAATGTTTTAAAATATGAAATAACTCCTGCTTTTACAGGGTTTTTAGGATATGAATATGCGATTCGTATTCCCGATAGCGAAGAGATTTTTGGAGATGGGCTTATCATCGGACCTAATGCCAATCTGAAAATGGAACAAAGTCACAATGCGAATGCAGGAATCCAGTGGAAAGGGATGGAAGATAAAGTCCAATTATCAGTAAATGGATTTTTTAGAAAAACAGAGAATCAAATATTTCTGAATGCAATTAGCTCCGGGATTTCTGCATACCTTAATCTTTTTAATACCAAAACAATCGGGGTAGAAGGGACATTCACACTCTTTCCTATTAAGAATACATCTGTCTATGCGAATCTAACCTGGCAGAAAGTTACATTGAATGGGGTAGATGATTATGGAATAGTGGAAAGCAGACATATAGGGTCCAGAATCCCGAACACTCCTTATCTTTTTGGAAACCTTGGAGCAGATTATCAATTCCGTCATGCTTTTCAAAAAAATGATGCTTTCCATATAAGCTATCAAAACAATTTTGTAGAGGAATTCTTTTTGTCCTGGGAGAACGACGGACTAGATGAAACTAAAGCGATTATTCCCAGACAGTTTGTTCATAATGCTTCTATAGGGTATACATTTCCTGAAAAAAAATATAGCCTGAGTCTGGAATGCAGAAATGTATCAGATGAATTGGTCTATGACAATTATAAAGTTCAAAAACCAGGGAGAAGCTTTTATGTAAAATTTCGAGTTTTTCTCCAATAAAGAATCTAGTTAAACCAAAATAATAAGACATGAAAACAATAATAAAAAACATCCTGTTACTCGCATTGACAGGAATATTAATTAGCTCATGTAGCAGTGATGATGACAGCTCATCAGATACTCCGGTAGTGAAAGATGATCCGTATACACTCCTTACCAGAGTACAAACCGGAAGTTCGGTAAATTATAATTTTTATTTACAAAGTATATCGGATTTAGACAAAGAACTTTCTTTTACGAATGAAAAAGCCGTAGAGGCTATGGCAGGAGGAGCTGCTGGAGTGTATTTATTTGATAATAAATTGTACATCAATGAATATGCTACTTCAAAAAGTATAACGAAGTGGAGTAAGAATGATAAGGGAGTATATGTAAGTGACGGGGCTATTAGTACCAAAGAAATTGGTTTTGCAGGAAATCCTTATTTCCTGGATAAAAATACGGCTTTTGTAGGAGGATCATCGGCAAGTAAAATTTTGATCTTTAATCCGTCTACAATGACGAAAACAGGAGTTATTGATTTTAGTAATCATTCGAGATTAAATGAACTGACAGATTTTCCATCTGCAGGAGGTAAAGTTAATATTGAAACAGTTACTGAGATGGTAGTAAGAGATAATCACTTGTTTGTCGGGGTGTTTTTATTAAATGAAATGCAGGCATTTACACCTGCAAGTTTGTCTTCTGATATCCTGGTTATTGATCTTAATAAAGTAGATGTTGCGGGAACTGATAACTCGGCTGCAGTTGTTAAATGGATTAGTGACGACAGAGGTGTAGGAGTAGGTTCCTGGAATTCAGGATCTGGATCTTCTTTTATGACAGTTGACGAAAAAGGAGATATCTACCTATTAGCACATAATATGTGGGGAGGAGCTAGAGCATCTGGAGTTTCCAGTAAACCAGCTTGTGTTCTCCGAATCAAAAAAGGAAGCCTGGATTTTGACAAGGAATATTATTTTGATGTAGAAGCTGTTAGTAAAGGAGATGGGAATTCAGTGGTCAATATGGAATATGCTGGAAATGGAATCTTCTTTGCAACTTCAAATGACAATTCAGCAATTAATCCAGATGATCCATATTCTTTTTATCTCGATCCTATTGCACAATGGTACCAGTTTAATTTATATGATAAAACAGCAAAGCAGGTAAATGATACCTATACGAAAGGGGCTTGGGCAAGTAAAATATTATTTGACCAAAACAAGGCATATATTCCATATCAAAATAAAACAGAATCTTACTTTCTAGAGGTTGATATGACCTCTATGAAAAGTAACAAAAAATTCTCGACGGTAGGAGCTCCGATCCTGTTCAAATCGAACTAGGGCAGCAGGAGGTCAATTGTTGTCGTTTTGTTGAATGTTTATAATAAGGCAGGGCTGGTTTAGAAATAACCAGCCTTTTTTTATTCCTTCAGAGATTAATCAGATAAGGGCTGGATAAAAAAACCTTTCGTTTGTACTAAGTTGATCACATCATCTTCTGATAGATTTTCAGTCGCCTCAATCCGAAGTACATTATCGATATCTTCTATGTCAACAGACCAATTGATAATATCCGAATGCTTATTAAATGTAGGGCTAATCGATCTTACTTTTTTTCTGGACTTGATGTCGGTACAAAAAATTAATAGTTCCATAGTGATTAAATTTACTTCCTCAACAAGGAATGTTATTTCGAGAGATATCTCGTATTAAAATTTGTGTTAACAGGGGGTAAGCAATATCTAGTCTTGTTCCTGATTCGCGTTAGATTCATTAGAAGGTTCTTGTTCGGGCTGTAGTTTTCGTTCCACATATTGCCTGTAATATTCATCACCTTCTTCTTTCCAGAACTGATCATAATATTTCCATTTTGAGAAGTCTGTTTTCGAATCAGATTTGCACAAATCATCAGAATCTTTGGAAGAGCTTTTACTGCTTCCGCCACCGCAGCCTCCCAAGAGTATTTTTAATAGTATAAATAAACCAACTGCTTGCCAAAAAGTAAGTGTTGTCAAACCGAAAATATCAGGCATTAGCCAATTCCATAACCACATAATTACGAAGCCAAAAAGGATTGCCAAACCTGTAATGGCAATAGCTCCGAAGATGATGATTCCTGCAATCTCCAAAGGAGATTTTTTTCTGAATTTATGGGTGAAAAAATTTGTCATAATCTACGATTGTATTTTGTTAACTTCTTGTTCTATCTTTTTATATAATATCCCAATAGCTCTATGCCTTCGAGACATTAGTGTTCCTATTGAGATTCCTGTCTCAAATGAAATTTCTTTATAGGAATACCCTTCAAAATCTACTGCAATAATAATGTCTCTATATGCGGGCTTTAGTTGTTGTATGCATTTTTTTAATACAGATACCATCTGATCAGATGGATAATTGTCAGCTGATTGATACAACGCTCCGGCAAGTTTTAATATGTCCTGATCAGTATCAATAGCTTGTGTTTTTTTTGTCGTTCGCATTACATCGATGATCTTGTTTTTTATAGATCGGTATACAAAACCAGCAACGTTATTGATAGGAGCATATCGATCTGCTCCCGAAAAAAGTTTCAAAGCTACGTCCTGGATGATGTCTTCAGCATCGCGATTGGCGGTATTACTGATTTTAGCACCCACGTATCTTCTGAGAGATTCATACTCCTTTCCAAAGAACTCGCTAAGCTTTTTACTATTTTCTGATTCTAAACTCATTAAAACCTTTTATGAAGGGCTTTCAGTTAATAAGACGAGGCTTTTTTAGTTTATTGCATTTCTGATAATTATTTTTTAAAAATAAAATTAATTATAAAGACTTTCACTCTCTTAGATGGAGAGTGCTAAAGGGAACTTTTAAAAATAAAGAAAGAGGTTTTTTTCTGGGAGATATGTCGCAAGAAGGGATAATAGGATAAGAGTAAAACTCAGGGAAGAAGATCGGGACACTGTTACTTGGAAAAAGAAAACGGTGTATACAAAATATTTATGTATACACCGCTTCTAGTTGATGGTTGGCTTCGAAAAACGAGTTATCTATTAATTTGCATTGTGGATGTGGACATCTCTTTGTGGATAAGGAATACTAATTCCAGCAGCATCCAATGCAGTTTTACAGTCTTCTAATGTTTCAAAATAAACATCCCAATAATTTACTACATCCGCATAAGGTCTCACAACCAGATTGATTGCATTATCTCCTAGTTCACTAACGGCAACAGTAGGAGCAGGATCTTTTAATACTTTAGGAGAGTCTGTAAGTACTTTCATAATGACATCTTTTGCTTTTTTAATATCGTCATTATATCCGATTCCGATATTCAAATCTACACGGAGCTTTCCTTCTGATGTGTAGTTGATAATGTTTCCGTTTGATAATGTTCCATTAGGAATGATTGCTTCCTTATTTTCGGGAGTAAGTAGTTTTGTTGTAAAAATTTCAATTTCTTTTACAACTCCTGTAACTCCTTGCGCTTCGATAAGATCTCCAATTTTAAAAGGTTTGAAAACCATGATCAATACGCCTCCGGCGAAGTTTGCTAAGGACCCTTGTAGCGCCATTCCAATAGCTAAACCTGCAGCAGCTAGAATCGCGGCAAAAGAAGTGGTTTCAACTCCTACAGTTCCCAGTACAGCTAGAATAAGTACAATTTTAAGTACCCAACCCAATAGGTTTGTTAAGAACTTTTGTAAGCTTTCATCATAATTTCTTTTGGACATAACCATGGCAGTGGCACCAAGTATCCTTTTTATGATCCAGGACCCTATGATCCAAATGAATATGGCTCCTATAACTTTTGGACCGAAATTCATAATGAATTCTATTCCTTTATCTAACCATTTTTCAGCATCCATGTATTTTATTTTTTTAGGTATTAATGTGTTTTCTGGAGCCAAAATAAAGGAATCCGTAGCTAATAAATGATAAGAAAGGAAAATGATTTTGTTATAAAATCGATAAATGACATATGAGATCCTATAAAGTGCATAAAAAGGGATGTTAAAAAAAGCGCATTCTTTGGTGCTTTAGCTTTTGTTTTTTTAATTGTACTTTTAGCGCCACCTCAAAACTTTAAAGCATGTCAGATTTTTGGCTTTACCTAAAACTAGGTTTTTATCACGTACTTGATTGGAATGCTTATGACCATATTCTATTCCTTATTGTATTAACAGTTGCATATACATTTTCTAACTGGAAAAAAGTATTGTTATTAGTCACCCTTTTTACCTTGGGGCATACCATGTCGTTATTTCTTTCGGTGTATGGAGTGGTTCGAGTCAATGCTAGTCTCGTCGAATTTTTAATTCCAATAACTATATTTTTTGCCGCACTGTTTAATGTTTTTACGGCAAGTAATTCCAATAAATATGAGAAAGTAGGAGTTCTGTATGCAACTACAGTGTTTTTCGGTATTATTCACGGACTGGGGTTTTCTAATTATTTTAATGTGATTAGTAGTAATGTTAGTAGTAAGACATTACCGTTGATTGAATTTGCGCTAGGTGTGGAGTTAGCCCAGATAGTAGTTGTTTTTATAGTACTTTTATTGAGTTTTATAATCCAGACTGTTTTTAGATTTTCAAAGAGAGACTGGATTCTTGTGATATCTTCAATCGTAATAGGAATGGTGATTCCTATGATTATTTCCAATAAAATATGGTAATTTACAGTTTGTTAAGGTTGTATTTGACACATAGTCATAATATCTTCGTATTTTAATTATTAACCTTAGAGGAGAAAAGACGTATGTCAAATAATAAACAGCTCAAGTATGATAAGGCATATCTGAGAATTGCCAGAGAATGGGGGAAACTTTCTCATTGCTCCCGAAAAAAAGTAGGAGCAGTCATAGTAAAAGATCGTATGATTATATCTGATGGATTTAATGGGACACCTACAGGTTTTGAAAACCCTTGTGAAGATGAAGAAGGGTATACCAAATGGTATGTGTTGCATGCAGAAGCAAATGCAATTTTAAAAGTGGCTTCGTCTACACAATCATGCAAAGGAGCAACGCTGTATATTACTTTATCTCCTTGTAAAGAATGTAGTAAGCTGATCCACCAGGCAGGAATAGAACGGGTGGTGTATCAGTCGGACTATAAAGATAATTCAGGGTTGAAATTTTTGGAGAAAGCAGGAGTAGTTATAGAACAAATAAAAGAGTTAGAGGATTAAATGGGATATTCAAAAAAATATACGCCATTACTTATAGGGGTAGCTATGGGGGTTGGTGTTTTTCTTGGAAGTAAGTTGGATTTTAGAGCTTCCTCTTCCAGACTTTTTTCTTATAACCCTAAAAAAGAAAAACTAAACAGGCTTATTGATTACATTGACTATGAGTATGTAGATGAGATTAATACGGATAGTATTGTAGAAGTTACGGTTAATAGGATTCTGGAGAATTTGGATCCACATTCTGTCTATATCCCCTCAGAAGAATTAGAAGGAATTACTGAGAACATGCAAGGAGATTTTATAGGAATTGGAGTGAGTTATTATTCTTATAAAGATACTATTTCGGTAATCAATACGATTAAAGGTGGTCCCAGTGAAAAATCTGGGATAAAGGCAGGGGATCGTATATTAATGGCAGGACAAGATACCTTATATGGAGAGCGTTTGGTGCGAGATAAATTGGCAGATAAACTCAAAGGGGAGCTGAACAGTCAGGTACAGTTAAAGGTTTACAGAAGGGGAACAGGAATTTTTGATGTAGTGGTAAAAAGGGGAAGAGTTCCTATACAAAGTGTAGATGCTTTTTATATGGTTGATGAAAATGTGGGGTATATAAAAATTAACAGGTTCGCAGAAACTACTTATAAGGAATTTAAAGAAGCATTGAAGGAGCTTCAAAAAAATAATATGAAAGAGCTCATCCTGGATCTTAGAGATAATGGGGGAGGTTTTATTGCTCCTGCCCTGAAAATTGCTGATGAATTTCTGGTTGATGAGACCTTGATGATGTTTACAAAAAATAAAAAAGGAGCAATTGATAATAGTTATGCAACTGATGAAGGGGATTTTGAAACAGGAGGGATTTATATTTTGCTCAATGAAAATTCTGCTTCAGCCAGTGAGATTTTAGCAGGTGCTTTACAGGATAATGATCGAGGAGTTATCGTAGGGAGGAGGTCTTATGGCAAAGGACTAGTACAGCGAGAAATGGCATTGGGAGATGGAAGTGCCGTGCGATTGACCATATCAAGATATTATACTCCTACAGGAAGATCTATACAAAAACCATATAAAAACGGAAATGAAGCTTATTTCAAGGAATATATGGAACGGTATAAGAATGGGGAATTACAACATGCGGATAGTATCCAGGTAGCTGATTCTTTACGATTTAGGACACCAGGGGGGAAAATTGTATATGGAGGAGGAGGGATTATTCCTGATGTCTTTGTTAGTAAGGATACTACCAGAGTAGGAGAAACATTGGAGTATATGCTTCGGTCTGGATATATCGCTAGATATGTTTTTGAAGAGTTGGATAAAAAAAGAGCTTATTACAATAGTCTTTCGAAAGAAAATTTTACAAAAGAATTTGTCGTAGATAATTCATTTGTCGATCATTTCTTGTCGTACACCGAAAAAAAAGGAGTAGAATTGAACCTTGTAGGGTATAGAGACCAATTAAAGAAGTATCTTAGAGCTATAATAGCAGAACAGTTGTTTGATAAAAATGTATTTGAAGAGATCCTTAACCAGGATGATAAAATGATTAATAAGGTGTTGGAATTAAGTAAAAAAGAATAAAAACAAATAATAAAGTATGTCAGGATTCGAAGGTTATTTAGAAGTAGTAGCATTGTGTTCCCCTCTTTTATTCTTCGTGATGGCGGTTGCTTTTAGGTTGTTGGATAACAGTGCTTCTATCTTTTTAAAACACGATATCCTAGTAACCTCTTCTTATGTCTCCGGTGAAGTCATAAAAAAATGTATTGATGATACTGAGGATCAAAAACTAAAAAAAATGTTGGGGAAAGCACTTATGTTTAGAAGATTACATAATTTTTTTATGATTCTCGTATTAGTGTCAATTCCCCCGGTAGTTATAGCTTACTTTTTAGCTTTTTGATAGTTCTCTGCTTTATTTTGCTTTTTCTTGCACGGCTCTCGATATAAGAAGGATTACCATTAATAAGATAGCACAGGCAGAAGCTAAAATCCCGATAACAGCCGTTTTGCTATCCCCGGAAAAAAGATTGTCAAAATCAAGCATCGTTGTATTGTATATCAATAAACCAGCTGCCAGAGTGATAAGTAAATAGATAAAATATTTCATATGTTGTTATAATACTGTGGTTTTTATTGTTGACTGAAAATGGTTTTCATTTTCAAGAACTAAGTGTGTTTTATAAGAATAATCCTTTAATATTAGCAGCAAATAATTTCACAGCAATTGCTAGAAGGATAACACCAAATATTTTTCTGATAACGTTAATTCCCTGTTTACCCAGAAAACGTTCTATAATCCCTGAAGATTTTAGTACCACGTATACAAAAATGATATTGATCAGTATCGCGATTACAATATTAATAGGAAAAAACTCTGCGCGTAATGAAAGCAATGTCGTCATGGTTCCTGCTCCTGCGATTAACGGGAAAGCTAAGGGGACAACCGCAGCAGTTTCCGGTTCATCATCTTTGTATAGTTGTATTCCGAGGATCATTTCGATCGCTAAGAAAAAGATGATAAATGAACCAGCAACAGCAAAAGAATTGACATCAATACCTATGAGGGTTAAAATTTCTTTTCCCAGGAATAGGAAAACAATCATTAGTAAAGCAGCAACAATAGAAGCTTTTTCGCTTTGTATATGTCCTACTTTTTTACGTAAATCCAAGATAATCGGAATGCTTCCAATAATATCTATTACAGCAAATAATACCATGCTGGCGGTAATTATTTCTTTAAAATCAATTCTTGTGAATGCTGAAAATATTTCTCTTAGTTCCATATTCATGATATTACGTTTTAGTGAAACAAATATAGTAGAATCCTTTCGTGCCGATATGTAAATGTATAATAAAAAGAAAAATAAACTTTATTTTTTGATGCTTTTAGAAGTATCTTTGCCGCATGTTTCAGTTAGGAAAGACCATTGTTTCGGAGGATATTATCCAAAAAGACTTCGTTTGTAATCTATCAGCTTGTAAAGGGACTTGCTGTATAGATGGAGATGCAGGTGCTCCTTTAGAATCTACAGAAGTAGATCGTTTAAAAGAAGTGTACCCATTCGTGAAACCATACCTGAGAGAAGAAGCAATTAAAGCGATAGAGGTGCAGGGAACCCATATAGAAACGGAAGAAGGAGAGCTAGAAACTCCTCTGATTAATGGAGCAGATTGTGTATATGTTATTTTTGATGATAAAGGAATGGCATTATGTGCGATAGAAGAAGCTTATAATCGAGGAGATATTCAGTGGAAAAAGCCAATTTCATGCCATATGTATCCTGTTAGAGTTCAGGAATATACAGAATTTGCTGCAGTAAATTATCACAAATGGGAAATATGTGATGATGCCTGTACATTAGGGAAAGAACTTCAGGTTCCAGTCTATAAATTTGTAAAAGAGGCACTTATCAGGAAATTTGGTCAGGACTGGTATCAAGAACTGGAAAAAGTAGCGAAAAACTTTGAATAAAAACAGTATAACTCAACTATTTGTTTCTCTTTATTTTTATAACCAACTAATTTTCGATAAGAGAGTTTTCTGGTTATGTGCTATCAAGGCTGCTTCTCGTGTCTAAATCTGATGCGAAATATCAATGATTATAGGTTTTAATGCATTATATTTTTGTTGTGATGAACTTGTAAAAAAAACAATTGATGTTATAGTGTGTTTTTTTTGTAATCATTGCTGTTGATTTGGTAAGGATAAACACTTTTTTTTATGGCGTTTTGCTTTTTTATGAAAAAAAATGAGGTTTTTTTATCGATAAAAACCACTTTTTCAACACTACGGTTTACCCGTAATTTATGTTTTTTAAATAAATTGAAAAAACCACTAAAAAAGAGCGCTGAACTAGTGAAAAACATAAGGTTTTGAGTATTATGAATATAGCTATTTGTCTTAAGGGTTAAAAATTTAATATACTGATAAACAGTATATTGACTATGTGTCTTTTTGACTGTTTGTTTTTGTAAGAACTTCCCTCGTGTTGAAAACTTTGTTGAAAACGTTTATGGGTTTTTGCTGGATTTTTTCTCACAATTTTTGATCTTTGTTTTATCCTAATAGCAATAGAATTTTACAACAATTACAATTAAAAAAAGGTAGATGAGTGTCGTAGAGCCAATCTTACAAGAAAACAAAGATAGATTTGTTATTTTTCCGATACAGCACCATGATATATGGGAGTGGTATAAAAAATCAGAAGCAAGTTTCTGGACGGCAGAAGAAATTGATTTGCATCAGGATATTACGGATTGGACGACAAAGCTGACTGATGATGAGCGATATTTTATTAAGCATATTCTGGCTTTCTTTGCAGCTTCTGATGGAATTGTAAATGAAAATCTGGCAGAAAACTTTGTTAGTGAAGTGCAGTATACTGAAGCCAAGTTTTTTTATGGGTTTCAGATAATGATGGAAAATATTCACTCCGAAACATATTCATTGTTGATAGATACATATGTGAAGGATGAAAAAGAAAAAGATATACTCTTTAAAGCAATCGATAATTTCCCAGCTATTAGAAAAAAGGCGGATTGGGCATTAAACTGGATAGAGTCAGATTCTTTTGCAGAACGCTTAATAGCATTCGCAGCTGTTGAAGGGATTTTCTTCTCAGGGGCGTTTTGTTCTATATTCTGGCTTAAGAAACGAGGACTGATGCCAGGGTTAACGTTTTCTAATGAGTTAATATCGAGAGATGAAGGAGTGCATTGTGATTTTGCAGTGCATTTGCATAATAATCACTTGATCAATAAAGTGCCTAAGGAAAAAATAAGAGAAATACTTGTTGATGCTTTAGATATAGAAAGGGAATTTATTACAGAATCACTTCCGGTAAGTCTGATCGGAATGAATGGTAAACTGATGACACAGTATTTAGAGTTTGTAACTGATAGACTTTTGGTAGAATTAGGTTGCGAAAAAGAATACGGGGTGTCGAATCCATTTGATTTTATGGATATGATTTCTCTTCAGGGAAAAACCAACTTTTTTGAGAAGAGAGTTTCTGAATATCAAAAAGCAGGAGTTCTAAATAAAGAATCCGGAGAAGATAAAATTAGTTTTGATGCAGATTTTTAATAAAAATCACTTCGCATTAATATAAAGAATATTCATTCTGAGCTGATCCGACTAACTACTTCCGTTGAATAGGTTAGCTCAGTTTGATGTTATAGCAGTGTTTGTATAAACACAATTTTAAGGGTAAAAGTCAACGAAATAAAGAAAAAATAGTAGGATATTTTTTGATTTCATAAAAATCAAAAAGGACTTTGTATTGCTTTATGTAAAAACAGCTAATTGTAGTTGTTTGGAAATAAGGTCTTTACGGAGAAGGGTAAAATATAGTAGGATTTCTTCAGTAGGAAGAAGAATTAAAAAAGTAGCGTATGTATGTAGTAAAAAGAGATGGGAGAAAAGAGCCCATAATGTTTGATAAAATTACCGCAAGGGTAAGAAAACTTTGTTATAGTCTTAATCCGTTAGTGGATCCGGTTAAGGTGGCGATGAGAGTGATAGAGGGGTTGTATGATGGTGTTACCACTAGTGAATTGGATAATTTAGCTGCAGAAATAGCAGCAACCATGACCACAACACATCCGGATTATGCAAAATTAGCGGCTCGTATCTCTGTTTCTAACTTACATAAAAATACCAAAAAAACATTCTCGGATGTAGTGACAGATTTATATGAATATGTAAACCCGAGAACCGGAAAAGAAGCACCTTTAATTGCGGATGATGTATATGAGGTTATCATGGCAAATAAAGAAAAGCTTGACTCTACTATTATCTATAATAGAGATTTTGGGTATGATTATTTTGGTTTTAAAACCTTAGAGAGGTCATATCTGTTGAAAATTAATGGTAAAATAGCAGAAAGACCTCAACACATGTTGATGAGGGTTTCTATCGGAATTCATTTAGGAGACCTGGATGCGGCGATAGAAACTTATGAGTTGATGTCTAAGAAATATTTTACACACGCTACTCCTACATTGTTCAACGCAGGAACTCCTAAACCACAAATGTCATCGTGTTTTCTTTTGACGACAAAAGAAGATAGTATCGATGGAATATATGATACGCTAAAACAAACTGCTAAAATTTCTCAGTCAGCAGGAGGAATCGGACTATCTATTCATAATATCCGTGCTACAGGATCCTATATTTCGGGAACAAATGGAACTTCAAACGGGATTGTTCCGATGCTTCGGGTGTTTAATGATACTGCTAGATATGTAGACCAAGGAGGAGGAAAGAGAAAAGGATCTTTTGCGATTTATGTCGAACCATGGCATGCGGATATTTTTGACTTCCTGGATCTGAAAAAAAATCACGGAAAAGAAGAAATGAGGGCAAGAGACCTGTTCTATGCAATGTGGATTCCAGATTTGTTTATGAAACGAGTACAGGATGATGCAGAATGGACGCTGATGTGCCCTAATGAATGTCCAGGCTTATTCGATCTTCATAGCGAAGAATTTGAAAAACAATATTTGGCATACGAAGAACAGGGGAAAGGAAGAAGAACGATTAAGGCTAGAGAACTGTGGGAGAAAATACTGGAATCTCAGATTGAAACCGGAACACCATATATGTTGTATAAAGATGCAGCAAACCGCAAGTCCAATCAACAGAATCTGGGAACTATTCGCTCTTCTAATCTATGTACGGAAATTTTAGAATATACCAGCCCGGAAGAAATTGCAGTATGTAATCTCGCCTCTATCGCATTACCAATGTTTGTGAAAGATGGAGCATTTGATCATCAAGAATTATTTAGAATTACCAAGAGGGTTACTAAAAACCTGAATAGAGTAATTGATAGAAATTATTACCCGGTAAAAGAAGCTGAAAATTCGAATGTTCGCCATCGACCTATCGGATTGGGAGTTCAGGGATTGGCAGATGCCTTTATTAAGCTGAGATTACCATTTACCAGTGATGAGGCAAAGAAACTAAATCAGGAAATTTTTGAAACCTTATACTTTGCAGCTGTGACAGCCTCTATGGAAGAAGCTAAGGTTGACGGAGCATATCAGACCTATGAAGGATCACCAATCTCCAAAGGAGAATTTCAGCATAACCTATGGGGGATTAAAGATGAAGAGTTAAGTGGACGATGGAATTGGGAAGAATTGCGTAAGGAAGTATTGGAGCATGGAGTGAGAAATTCATTGTTAGTAGCGCCAATGCCAACAGCCTCTACGTCTCAGATTTTAGGAAACAATGAAGCCTTTGAGCCTTATACAAGTAATATTTATACAAGGCGGGTGCTCTCAGGAGAATTTATCGTAGTAAATAAACATTTATTAGAAGATTTAGTAGCATTGAACTTGTGGAATGATGACCTGAAAGATGCTATTATGAGAGCAAACGGATCTGTTCAGAATATAGATGTTATTCCGCAGGATATTAAAGAATTGTATAAGACTGTTTGGGAAATGAGTATGAAGGATATTATCGATATGTCCAGACATAGAGGGTACTTCATTGATCAGTCACAATCTTTGAATCTGTTTATGGAGGGAGCTACAATGGCTAAATTAACATCAATGCATTTCTATGCATGGAAGAGCGGATTAAAAACAGGAATGTATTACCTGCGAACAAAATCGGCAGTAGATGCAATTAAGTTTACCTTAAAAAGCAAGCCGAAAGAAGAGCCTACACAATCAGAAAAAGTAGCTGCAGCGGCTGCACAGGTATTAGAAAAAGAAACAGCTAAAAAGGAACAGCCAGCAGTGGTGCCAGAAGGAACAGCATTAACACCAGAAGAACTACGAGCTATTATAGAGCAGTCAAAAGCTGCAGAAGGAGATGATTGTTTAATGTGTGGATCCTAATATATTACGACAAATGTATTTTGTGAAGATTTCCTAATACGTTGGGAACCGATTTTTTAAATGACAAAAAGGGAAGTTATCGCTAGAAAACTTCCCTTTTTTGTATCTTCGAATTTTTGAAAAATTATGATGAAATGGGAACAACTCCTATCCTTAAAACGATATGGAGATACGAATAAACGACTTCGAAAAGATCAGGACGAAACCAGATTGGGGTTTGAAGTAGATTATGATAGAATTATTTTTTCTTCGGCTTTTAGAAGCTTGCAGGATAAGACACAGGTGATTCCATTATCAAAAACTAGTTTTGTGCATACGCGATTGACACATAGTTTGGAGGTGTCTGTTGTAGGGCGTTCATTGGGGCGAGTGGTAGGGAAAAAAATACTGGAAAAACATCCGTACTTGCAAGAAGAACACGGGTACCAGGTAAATGATTTCGGAGCGATAGTAGCTGTAGCCTCCTTGGCACATGATATTGGAAATCCACCCTTTGGACATTCGGGGGAAAAAGCAATTGGGGAGTATTTCAAAACAGGAGCAGGAAAGCAGTATAAATCTTCTTTGACACCAAAAGAATATCAGGACCTTATCGATTTTGAGGGAAATGCAAATGGATTTAAGATTGTTACAGAGTCCAGAGAAGGAGTAGAAGGAGGATTGCGACTTTCTTATGCGACCTTGGGAGCTTTTACAAAATATCCAAAAGAATCACTGCCTAAAAAACCAACCAAGGAGATTGCTCATAAAAAATTTGGATACTTTCAGAGTGAACGTTCTTTTTTCGAAGATGTCGCTGCAGAAGTGGGGCTGATAAAAAGAAAAATAGAAGATGAATATACCTATTGTAGGCATCCATTAGCGTTTCTGGTAGAAGCAGCAGATGATATTTGTTATACTATTATTGACTTTGAAGATGGGATTAATCTGGGGTTGATAGAAGAGGAGTATGCTTTAGAATATTTAATTAATTTGGTAAAAGGAGCGATTAATACCGCTAAGTACAATAGCCTTTCTTCCACAGCAGATCGCTTAAGTTATTTAAGAGCCTTAGCGATTAACACACTTATACAAGAGGCGGCAAGTGTTTTTATAGCGAATGAAGAAAAAATATTATCAGGGGAATTTCATCAGGCTTTGATAGAAAAAAGCAGGTATGAAGCTCAGATTGAAGATATATTGCAACTGAGCAGAGATAAAATATACCAAAGTCAGGAGGTGATCGAAAAAGAAATTGCAGGATATGAGATTCTGGCAACCCTTTTGGATCGATATTGTACTGCGGCAACTCATTATCATACCGGGGCGAGTTCTAATTATGATAAACTTATTCTAAAATCCGAAGAAGGGAATTTTGATTATAAGAATGAAAATTTATACACCCGTTTGATTAGTATTAGTAATTATGTGGCGAGTCTGACAGATGGAAATGCACTGTTGAAATATCAAAAAATAAGAGGACTTAAGGTGTAAAATATAGAGAAAACAGCCAATTAACATTGGCTGTTTTTTTTATCTGTATTATGAGGTGTAATGTAGCTTTCCTCTGATTGTTTTAGCAATTCCTTCAGTAGCAATCCCACAATATTGATGGAGTTCTTCTATAGTTCCGTGATGGATGAATTCGTCAGAGATCCCTAAAGAAGTAATATCAGGAGAATATGTTGATTGATTTGCCATGTCGAGAATACTACTGCCGAAACCGCCTTTAATAACTCCATCTTCTACCGTAATAATTGTTTTGTAAGTAGAGAAAATATGATCTAGAAGGGGTTGATCCAGGGGTTTGATAAAGCAGAAGTGGTAATGTGCGACTTCAGTAGGGGTACTGATCTGCTGGATAGCATTTGTTACATTTCTTCGGATTGTTCCGGTAGATAGAATGGCTATGCTTGTTCCGGTTGTCAGTTGTTTTGCTTTTCCGACAGTGATTTTTTTCATGGGTTTCCTCCATTCAATAATTTCCCCCCTGCCTCTGGGATATCGGATAGCTATAGGATGTGGTAGTCCTAATGAAGCAGTATATAGTAAATTTCGCAATTCGATTTCATCTCCTGGAGCAGCGATTAGTATGTTAGGGATACAATTGAGATAAGCAATGTCAAATACTCCATGATGTGTAGCACCGTCTGCTCCAACCAAACCAGCACGATCTACGCAAAAGACTACCGGCAGGTTTTGTAGGGCAACATCGTGAATAACTTGGTCGTAGGCTCGTTGCAGAAAAGTGGAATAAATTGTACAAAAAGGAATTAGTCCCTGTGTTGCCATTCCGGCAGCCAATGTTACGGCATGCTGTTCTGCAATTCCAACATCAATAGCCCGGTCTGGCATCTCCTCCATCATATATTTCAGAGAACTCCCCGTAGGCATAGCAGGAGTGATTCCGACAATTTTTTTATTCTTTCTGGCAAGGTCCACTAAAGTGTAGCCAAAAACATCCTGAAATTTAGGAGGTTGTTTCTTATTACTTTTAGGAATGAGATCTCCTGTTCTTGCATCAAATTTTCCAGGAGCATGGTAGGTAACCTGATTTTCTTCTGCTTGTTTTAATCCTTTGCCTTTTGTTGTTATAATATGCAATAGTTTGGGACCGTTAATAGATTTTAGCTGTTCCAGGGTTTCGCATAATTTAGGAAGGTCATGACCATCAACAGGACCAAAATAATCAAAGTTAAGTGCTTCTATAATATTATCTGTTCTGGGTTTGAACCCTACTTTTGCCTTGGTTAAATATTGTTTTAAGGCGCCTACGCTAGGGTCAATACCAATGGCATTGTCATTGAGAATAACCAGCATATTGGTATTTGTTACTCCAGCGTGATTAAGCCCTTCAAAAGCCATTCCACTGGCAATAGAGGCGTCTCCAATGACAGCAATATGTTGTTTTTGTAGATTTTCTTGTAGCCTTGATGCAATAGCCATTCCTAAAACCGCAGAAATAGAAGTAGAAGAATGACCGACACCAAAGGTATCATATATGCTTTCGCTCCTTTTTGGGAAACCGCTAATGCCATCGTACTGTCGGTTTGTGTGGAACACGTCTTTTCTGCCAGTCAGAATTTTATGAGGGTATGCCTGATGTCCTACATCCCAGACCAATAAGTCTTCAGGAGTATTAAAAATATAATGTAGCGCTATAGTGAGTTCTACAACTCCCAGACTAGCCCCTAAATGACCTTCTTTAGTAGCGACAATGTTAATGACAAAATCGCGTAACTCCTGTGCTAATAGAGGTAATTGTTCGAGAGTTAATTTCCTAAGGTCTTCGGGAGACTCAATATGCGAAAGTAAAGAATCTTTCACCAGATGATATTTTGATTAAACATAATAAACTATGCGGAGTTTATAAAAATAGTTGCTAGTACAAAAATATCATTTTTAAGATGTTTTCTTGTAATCTTTTGTAATAAGAGCTGACGAGAAGTTGCGGATTATATGAGAGCAGAGGAATATAGCTTATTATCGGCGGAAGATTTTTGTAGGAGACTTGTGATGAGAATGTTTTGTAGTGAAGTGTATCGTTGTTTGGCAAGCTGAATTTGTTTAGATTTACTCGATAATCGAGATGTGGATACTCTGGGAACTTATTTCGAATTAATGTCTGTTTCTTAATAGAAAGCCTTTCTGGATGAGGGAGACTGTTGTGAGTTTGTTAGGGTCGGCATTTTGAGGAACAACCATGGAGGGGAAACTCTCAGTTTTTTTAAAATAAAGAAGAAAAATATGTTAGACCCATTTGATGATGCACATTTTATGAGAAAAGCGTTGATGGAGGCTGAAGCAGCGTATGAAAAAGGAGAAATTCCGATAGGAGCGGTGGTGGTTGTAGCAGATAGGATTATTGCCAGGGCGCATAATCTTACCGAGTTATTGAATGATGTGACAGCCCATGCAGAAATGCAGGCAATTACAGCTGCAGCAAATTACCTGGGAGGAAAATACCTCAAAGAATGCACATTGTACGTAACGATAGAACCTTGTCAGATGTGCGCTGGAGCCCTTTATTGGAGTCAGATAGGAAGGATTGTTTACGGAGCTAGAGATCATCAGAGAGGATGTATTGAAATGGGAACAAAATTGCACCCAAAAACTACCATGGAAGGAGGCGTTATGGAAGAAGAATGTAGTGCTATTCTCAAGCGTTTCTTCATCGAGAAAAGGAACCTTAATTAATACCTCAAAGGATAGTCCTGAGAGCACCTTTTGTACAAACTTTTATTCTCAGGTAATTCCTGGACGTTAAAAACTCATATAGGAAGCATACATCATGAAAAATACAATTGCAGAAAGAATTCAGGATTTTTTAAAACAATTCCCTCCTTTCGAAAAATTTCAAAAAGAAGACTTGTTAGAAGTCGCAAAGCAAATTCGGGTGCTGTATGTAGAGAATAAAGAATATATCTTTCGGCAAGAAGAACCATGTCATGATGAGTTTTATATTGTTCGGGAAGGAGCTATAGGATTGTATAGAGGAGGTGCAGAAGATGCTAATCTGGTCGATGTGTGTGATGTGGGAGATATGTTTGGCTTGCGTATTATGATTATAAAGAAGAATTATCGCATGTCAGCAAGAGCAGATGAAGAATCCATTGTCTATGCAATTCCGGCGAAGGTCTTTGATCCTTTTATTCAAAAAAATACAGAGGTTAATCGTTTTTTGTTAGAGACGTTCGCGTCTCATGCCAGAAATTACTATACGGAGAATGAAGAAGGGCAAAAAGTAGATAATACGATATCATTAGAAGCAGCAAAGGACTTATCATCATTGCGAAGTGTTTCGTATCGCAAAAAGCCAGTGACCTGTTCCATAGACGATACAGTACAGGATATTGCTAGAAAAATGGCAAAGTACAGGGTGAGTTGTATTATTGCAGTTAGTAGTGAAATGTATCCGCTAGGGATGGTGACAGACCGGGACCTTCGGGTTAAAATTGCAACCGGAGAATTCCCAATTCATGCTTCTGTAGGGGAGATAATGACATCTCCTGTGGTTACATATGCCAAAAGCCTCACTATTGTAGAAGCGCAAATCGCATTGATCAAAAATGAAATAGGATATTTGTGTATTACCAAAGATGGTACGCGAAATAGTAAATTGATTGGTATTTTGACCGATCACGATTTGGTCGTTTCTTTTGGGAATAACCCATCGGTTTTAATAAAAGAGACAAAACGGGTAAAACAGATAAAACAGCTTCGATATATACGACAGCAAACAGAAAAATTGTTGGAGCAGTATTTAGAGCAGAATATTTCTACCATCCACATTCTGAATATTATTTCGGAGATTAACGATGCGGTGATTACACGTGTGATTGATCTTGCGATTCAAGAGATGTCAGTTCCTCCTCCGGTACAATTTGGTTTTTTGGTTCTGGGGAGTCAGGGGAGACGGGAGCAGTTGTTATTGACAGATCAGGATAATGCGATTGTTTTTGAAGATGTAGCGGAGAAAGATTATGAAGCAACCCAGCATTATTTTATGGTATTGGCTACAGAAATAACCAAAGGGTTGCATTCGGTAGGATTTGAATACTGCCCGGCAGAAATGATGGCGAGTAATCCTCGATGGTGTATGTCGCTATCCAAGTGGGAAGAGCAATTCGAAAGCTGGATGACCAAACCGAGTGAAGAAGGTACTTTGTTGTCGTCTATTTTTTTTGATTTTCATCACCTGTATGGTGATCCAACCCTGGCTGATCGATTATCAGATGTAGTATTTGAAGGGGTGAATAAAAGCAATCGCTTTTTGAGTTTATTAGGGGTTAGTGCCTTGGATAAACCTTCACCGCTTGGGTTTTTTAAACAATTTCTGGTGGAGCAGAACGGAGAACATAAAGATTCTTTTGATATCAAAACCAGAGCGATGATGGTTCTTATTGATGCCGCGAGAATATTAGGGCTGTATTACAATCTGAAAAATGTGAATAATACAATTCTCAGGTATGAGAAACTGGCAACTTTAGAACCTAATAACAAAGAACTTTTTGAGAGTTGTGGAAAGGCATTTCGGGTATTGATTAAGTTCAGAACCAAGCAAGGGTTGATTCATCAGGATTCAGGACGATTTATTCAGCTGAATCAACTAAGTAAAGCAGATAAACTGAGACTTAAAAGATGTTTTAAGCCAATACGGGATATTCAGGAATTGTTAAAGCATAGATTTCATTTAAATGCATATATGTGATTTGGTGTAAAATGAATTTGATATCTTTATAAGTAATGAGGCTTTGGCAGCAAAAAAATAAAAAAGAAGTTCCTGTTTTTTGGAAGGATTACGCACGGCTTTTTGATAAAAAAAGAAAGTATCAGCAAGTCGAAGAAGAGCGAATCATTGCGTTTGATACAGAGACCACTGGTTTTAATTACAAAGAAGATCGAATTTTGTCTATTGGAGCTGTTGCTGTAAAAGGAAAGGCGATTAATGTTTCGGATCAGTTAGAATTGTATTTAGAACAGGAAGTTTTTAAATCGGAAACAGTGGCTATTCATGAGATCAGGAAAAATCATAAATATGATAAAGTTTCCGAAAAGAAAGCATTGGAATTATTTTTAGACTATGTGCAGGATGCTGTTTTGATAGCGCATCATGCAGAGTTTGATAAGAAAATGATCAATGCTGCATTAAAGCGACATGAACTGGGGAAATTAAAAAATAAACTATTGGATACAAGTGTCTTGTTCCGTAAAACGAAGCATAAAATTTATACGATGCATGATCCGGAGAAGCATTATAGTTTGGATGAGTTGTGTATGGATCTGAAAATATCCAAAAGTGACAGGCATACCGCTTCAGGAGATGCGTTTATTACAGCCATAGCTTTTTTAAAAATACTTGGAAAGCTTAAAAAGAACGGGAAAGTATCAATGAAAGGACTCTTTCGAATAAAATAAGCAGAGCCATTAGATTCTTAGAGGTAAAAATGCTGTTGTAATATACGGTGATGTATTAGTGGTACTAAGGAAGGTGTAATTTCTTGCTTTTTATAAAGTCTTTATGGGAACAATCCATGCTTTATGAAAAAAAGAATCCTTTTTATAGTATTGCTATATGCTGTACAAGTGTGGTCTCAGGAACAACACCTGATTCAGGGAGTTGTTATGTCTAATCAACAGAAGCTATCAGGAGTTCATGTGCTGAACCTATCCAGACAAGAAGGAGGAATTACGGATGAATACGGACGATATCAGTTAATAGCAGCAGCAGGAGATACTCTTTCTTTTTCTGCGATACAATATGTAACTAAAAAGATAAAGATTACCCGTAAAGAACTAATGGAGGAACGTTTAGATGTTTTATTACGTGAAAATGTAAATGAATTAGATCCGGTATTATTGTCAGATCAAAAACTCAGTGGACAATTAGAAGAAGATGCAAAAAATATAAAGACATATGAACAGTATTTTCCTTTGTGGAATGCTGAAGAGGTGATTCGTGCTATGCCTGTAGTTAAGGATGATGCGCAATCTCCGGTAAAAAATCAGGTATTTAGTGATGGGACTGTAGCTACGCCTTTGAATTTTATAGCAATAGGAAAGCTGGTGGCAGGTTTTGTAAAGAAAAAGAAGAAGAAAAAGAAAAGACCAAAGAAGTTTATCCCTCTTTCAGCGATATATGATAAACAGTTTGTGATACATAAAATCGGAATACCTGAGGGGGAGTACGAATCATTTGTTTCGTATATTCATAGTCAGCCCGGAACTCAGGAAGTATTCAGACATCCCGATCAGCTGATTGTTTTGGAATATTGTATAAAGATGGCAGCACATTATCGCAAACAATAAAGCCCTGTAATAACAGAGCTTTATGATTTGAAACTGTAAATTATATTTTGTTAGCCGTGGAGTACTCTTACTCTGGCTGCAATAGTTCCTTTTTTTCCTTTTTCTTCGTCATACGCTACTTTGTCCCCTTCATTAAGAGCTTCTCCGTTAAGTCCAGATGCATGAACAAAGATGTCTTTTCCTGTTTCGTCGTTTGTAATGAATCCATAACCTTTTGACTCATTAAAAAATTTAACTGTTCCTTCCATTTTGTGTGATAATGATTTTAATATAGTCTTAAAGGTAGGCTTAATTATGGGAAGTGTTGTTATAAAAAAGTAAATATTTTTTAAAAAAATGTTTTTGTTGGTTCATCAAGCAAGATTTTAAAGCCTTGAAGAGAGATTCGAAATTAAGGTTTACGGTGCTAAATCTTATGAACTTGTTTTCAGGGATTTTGTCCAATAATTGAGTGTTGCGTGTTTTGGAATTTTCTTTGTTTCCTGTAAGGAGCGTTCTGAGGCGACTTACTTTTTTTCGTCCGAATTAAAATCTCTCATCTTTTTTAAATTCTCATCAGTAAGCATGTAATCTTTTACCTTTTTATCTTTCCATCGGTGGTAGATAAAAAGAGGCATAAGAAGAAAGGAAGCGATGAGAATACTAATGCCAATACATTTATCCCCTGTAGGGTGATTTCCTGTGTTTTTGAAGTAGTAACCTACGCCGATTCCGATAGTTACTGCGATGAATAAAAAACGAATTATATATTTCATAGGTCTGGTATTGCTGTTTTTCTATGCTTTTTTTATCGGGTAAAATTAATCAACTTTCTTCTATATACGGTAAGGAGTTTTGATTTAGAAATAAATCCATAATATTGGTCGTTTTTGAGAACAGGAAGATTCCAGGCTCCTGTATTTTGAAATTTTTTCATAACTGTTTTGGCAGCATCTTTTTCAAGTTGTATAACTTCTTCTGCTTGTCTCATTAACATTTCTACAGTGGTGGTTTTATAAAGCTTGGTATCAAACATGATCTCCCGGATATCATCTAGTAATACAATTCCTAAAAGAGCATTGTGTTCATCTACTACGGGAAAAATATTTCGGTTGGATTTAGCAACTGCTTTATGGAGTAGTTCTTCCAGTGTTTGATTGGGAAGTACGGAGATAAAATTCGTTTCTACAATGCTTTCTATATTTAGAAGGTTAAGAACTGTTTGATCTTTATTATGAGTAAGGAGTTCTCCTTTTTCGGCCAGTTCCCGGGTGTATATTGTATAATGAACACTACTTCTGGAAATGCTGAAAGAGATAGCAGCCGTGATCATTAGGGGAACGAAGAGTTCGTAGCTGGTAGTAATTTCTGCAATTAGGAAGATGGATGTTAATGGGGCATGTAGTACTCCTGCAATCAGACCAGCCATTCCTAGAAGGGTGAAGTTGGCTTCAGATACTTGTATTCCGATACCTAGATTATTAATCACTTTAGAAACCACATTGCCTAAGGCACTACCCATTACCATAGTTGGGATAAAGATACCTCCACAACCACCTGCAGCAAAAGTAGTGGTCATTGCGATTGCTTTGAAAATAGTGATCCCAAAAAGGAGTGCAATAGCCACCCAAATATTACTTTTGGGAATATCAAACGGAGTTTTTCCCAAGGCGGTAACATGATCTTCGTGCAATAAATTGTTGATAAACCCCAGACCTTCTCCATATAAGTTGGGAATAAAATATAGCATGATTCCAATGGCAATTCCTCCGATTAATAAGCGATGTAATTTGTTCGAAAACTGATTGAAAAATCGCATAATGCCGAAATACATTTTGGTGAAGTAAATAGAAGCAAAAGCGGTTCCTATACCTAACAAAATGTAAAAAGGAGTATCATAGATGCTGAAAGTTTCTAATACCTCAAATTTAAACAATACTTCATCCCCTAGAAAAAAGTAGGAAGTGATAATTGCAGAAACAGAGGCGAGAAGTAATGGTAGTAAGGAAACCAGTGTGAGATCCAGACTAAAGACCTCTACAGCAAAGACCAATCCAGCCAGAGGGGATTTAAACACAGCAGAAATAGCTCCGGCTGCAGCACACCCGATCAACAGAATTCTTGTTTTTCTATCCATGTGGAATAATGTACTGATGTTCGAACTGATAGCAGCTCCTGATCCGATAGCAGGTCCCAAAAGCCCAACAGAACCACCAAATCCAACAGTAATAGGAGCAAGAAGTAATGGGAAATATGATTCCATATGTTTCATAATACCATTTTTTTTGGATAAGGAAAAAAGAATAGAAGGGATTGCCGAAGTAATTTCTTTTCTGAACAAGTACTTTGTGAGAGTAAAGACGATAAAAAGACCGGCAACAGGAATAATAAAATAAAAGGAAGATTGCCAGGAGATAATATCACTTTCCAGAATGTCCTGTAGTAAGTGAGTACTGTTTTTTAGGAAAACAGCTCCTAATCCCGAAAGAAAACCAACAAGAATACTTAGTAATAGAATAAAATTTTTATTGGAGATATGTCGATATCTCCAGATAAGAAAACGATATAATATGTTCTTTTTTGATGATCCCATATGATAACTGCTACCAGAACAATATACAATTCGTATTGGTATAAAAAGGAAATATATAAAGATAGCAGCCTTCGGGGAGATCTGCTAATCGATATGAAAAAAAATCCCGCCGGATAAGGCGGGATCGTTTTTTATAGATCTAATTTGATGTTTAGTTCTTTTAGTTGCTCGCTGTCCACATTGGCAGGAGCGTCGATCATTACATCTCTTCCGCTATTGTTTTTGGGGAAGGCGATAAAGTCGCGAATGGTTTCTTGTCCACCCAGAATTGAAACCAGTCGGTCAAATCCGAAAGCAATTCCTCCGTGAGGAGGAGCTCCATATTGGAAAGCATCCATTAGGAAACCAAATTGTGCTTTAGCTTCTTCAGGAGTAAACCCTAAATGGTCAAACATTAACGCTTGTGTTTCCTTATCGTGGATACGAATAGATCCACCTCCGATTTCGTTTCCGTTCAGAACCAAATCGTATGCATTAGCTCTTACTTTTCCGGGATTCGTATCTAGTAAAGGAATATCGTCCGGTTTTGGAGAGGTAAACGGGTGGTGCATTGCGTGATATCTCTCTGTTTCTTCATCCCACTCCAGTAATGGGAAATCGACTACCCATAAGGGGGCAAATTCTTCAGGATTTCTAAGCTGTAATCTTTCTGCTAGTTCCATACGAAGTGCACTTAATTGCGAACGCACTTTATTAGCCTCTCCTGATAGTACACAGATCAGATCTCCAGGAACTGCTCCTGTTTTTTCTGCCCATTTTTTTAAGTCTTCTTGATCGTAGAATTTATCTACAGAAGATTTAAAACTACCATCTTCATTATATTTTACATATACCATGCCCTGGGCGCCTATCTGCGGTCTTTTTACCCAGTCAATGAGTTTGTCAATTTCCTTTCGGGTATATGAAGCCCCACCGGGAACTGCAATAGCTACTACTAAATCAGCCTCATTAAATACTTTGAAATCTTTGTGTTGTGCAATAGCATTTAGTTCTCCGAATTTCATCCCGAAACGGATATCAGGTTTGTCATTTCCATAGGTCTTCATTGCTTCATCATAGGTCATTCTTGGAAATTCTGTGATGTTCACTCCTTTGATTTCTTTGAGAAGGTGTTTGGTTAGCCCCTCGAAAATAGAAAGAATATCTTCCTGTTCTACAAAAGCCATTTCACAGTCAATCTGTGTAAATTCCGGTTGTCTGTCAGCTCGCAGATCTTCGTCTCTAAAACATTTTACAATCTGAAAATATTTATCCATCCCTCCGACCATCAATAACTGTTTGAAAGTTTGAGGAGATTGAGGAAGTGCGTAAAATTGCCCCTCATTCATTCGAGATGGAACGACAAAATCTCGTGCCCCTTCGGGAGTAGATTTGATAAGGTAAGGAGTTTCTACTTCAATAAAACCTTCTTGAGATAGGTAGTTTCTTACCTTCATACCTACCTGATGACGAAACAGTAGGTTGTTTTTTACCGGATTTCTGCGAATATCCAGATACCTGTATTTCATTCGGATGTCTTCTCCTCCGTCTGTAGTATCTTCAATTGTAAAAGGAGGAACCAGTGCTTCATTAAGAACGGTTAACTCTTTTACTAAAATCTCTATGGCTCCAGTAGGAATGGCGTCGTTTTTAGATTCCCGCTCAATAACATTCCCTTTTACCTGAATAACAAATTCACGTCCCAGCTTTTTCGCTTTTTCAGTAACGTCCTTGGGAGTTCTTTCCTCATCAAATATCAATTGTGTAATACCATACCGATCTCGAAGATCGACCCATATCATAAATCCTTTATCACGTATTTTTTGAACCCACCCGGCAAGAGTGACTTCTGTATTGATATCTGAAGAGCGTAGTTCGCCGCAAGAATGACTTCTGTACATAGTTACTTAGTATTAAAGCTGCAAAAATAAGAAGATTTACCCGATAATCGAGAGTTGAATGCCCTTAGACTTGTCTCGAAATTAAAAATCATTTCCAATGGATCACCTCATGTATTTGTGACGAGGTGGTTTAGTAGTAAAAATAGAGTTTCTGAATAGTGAGTATAAAGTGTTTTTTTAGAAGAAATTTTGGGAATTTTAGACAAGTTAAATTTTTATCTTTTTAATCTTTTTAATGGTGTTGTGTTAATTTTTAACACAAAAAACTAACAAATGTTAGGTGTGGTGGGTAATTTTTTAATAATAATTTAATAGATTTAACATGAAAATTTAAAATAGGTTATTATGAAAAAACAAACAAACCGTAGCAAGGGGGCTTTGCTATTGCTATTTTTTCTGCCTGTGTTAATGTTTGCGCAGGAAACCATCACAGGAAAAGTAGTCAATGTAGATGCAGGTGTAGGGGCCTCATTTATGAATGTAGTGGAAGATGGAACCAATAATGGAACCGCTACAGATATTGATGGTAATTTTAGTCTTAAAGTAGCAAAACTACCCGTAAAATTAAGAGTATTTGCATTAGGGTTTTCTACAAAATTTGTGAATGTAACTACTGCTGGACCGATCACTATTCAGGTGACGGAGTCTTCCGAATCTTTAGATGAGGTAGTTGTTACCGGGTTAGCATCTTCGGTAAAACGAAGTAATCTGGCCAATGCAGTTTCCACGGTTACCTCCGAGGAACTTGTAGGAAATACAGGGCAGACAACCGTAGACGGAGCTTTATATGGGAAAGTAACGGGGGTTAATATTACATCATCTTCTGGAGCACCAGGAGGAGGATTTGCATTGCGTTTACGGGGGATATCTTCTATTAATGGAAACAATCAGCCATTGGTTATTGTTGATGGAGTGTATGTGAATAATGTGGAGATACCTTCGGGCTTGAGATTTGCTTCTGGAGGAAACAGAGGAAATGAAGAAAATGCAGCAAATAGATTAGCGGATTTAGATCCGAATGATATTGAAAATATAGAGGTTTTAAAAGGATCTTCTGCAGCAGCGATATATGGGCAAAGAGGAAATGCCGGAGTTGTGATCATTACCACAAAACGAGGTAAAGGAGGAAGGACAAAAATTAGCTTTAGTCAGGATAGTGGGTTTAACGTAATTCAGAATAAATTAGGGTTAAGACCTTGGACAGCCCAGACAGTTGAAGATGTTTTTGGGGCAGAAGAAAGAGCTAAATATGATGCTACCATTGCAGCTAATGGAAAACTGTTTGATTATGAAGATGAGATTTATGGAAATACTGGGTTTATATCAGATACGAGGATTAGTGCTACCGGAGGAAATGAAAAAACAAAGTTTTATGTAGGAGGATCCTACAGAGACGAAGAAGGAATTATACAAAATACAGGATTTGATCGTCTTTCGCTGCGAGCAAATATCGATCATAGAATTTCGGATGTATTTGATTTTACCTCTACTACCAATTATGTAAGAAGTGGTTCTAGTCGTAGTTTTACCGGAAATGAAAACGAAGGAGGATTGAGTTATGGGTATACCTTGGCATTTACCAGACCTTGGAACAACTTATTTCCGGATGCAAATGGGAATTACCCTAATAACCCTAACTATTCAGGAAACCCCATCTTTGTAAGAGATCAGGCAAAGAATGAAGATAGTAACAACAGAATTATCCAGGGATTTAAATTAAATACTAAATTGTTTACCAATGATATTCACCGGGTGCGTTTTATCGTAAACGGAGGGGTAGATTATTTGGCGAATGAAACCTATGTATATGTACCAGAGACCCATCAAGCACAAATAGGAGGACAAGGGGGATTTATTGCACAGGGGAAAAACAACTTTACACAGTTTAACTCTCAGGCTATTGGAGTATGGGATGTACAGGCGATTCCCGATGCATTAGATATAACGACACAATTAGGGGTTACCTATTTAAAACAAGAAGGAAATTTGGTTAATAGCAGAGGGTCACAATTAACAGCCGGGCAGACCAATGTAGATCAATCAGTGAATCAGGTGATTGATCAGTTTCTTTCAGAGGAAGAAGATTTTGGGTATTTTACTCAGGTAGAAGGAAATTATAAAGATCAGTTTATTGCTACTTTGGGGTATCGATTGGACAAGTCATCCAGAAATGGAGATCCTAATAAGCTTTACGGGTTTCCAAAAGCTTCGTTAGCAGTCAATTTAACCAACTTCGATTTTTGGAGTCTGGATGCTATTAATCAGTTAAAGTTTAGAGCAGCTTATGGAGAGACGGGAAATCCTGCAGCATTTGGAGCTACGTTTACAAGTCTAGGAGCTTCTAATACAGGAGGTAATGGAGGAGTTGTTGTTGCGGGCTTAAAAGGAGATCCGAATGTAGAGCCGGAAACCGCAACGGAATTTGAGGTAGGGTTCGATATGGGAATATTACAAAACCTAACTCTTGAAGCTACCTACTATAATAAGACGGTTAGAGATTTGATCTTATCAAGGGCGCTACCTGCATCTGCTGGATTTACCAGAGAAACAACCAACCTGGCAGACCTGAGAAACTATGGGTTGGAATTGGCCCTTCGAGGGGATGTTTTTGATCAGGAAAACTTTCGATGGAACACCGGAGTTCAGTTTTACTTAAACCGATCTGAGGTAACCAGATTAGACGTTCCTGCTTTTGCTCAAAATGGAGCCGGTTTCGGTACAGGATTAGGGACTTTTTATATAGAAGAAGGAAAACCAGTAACACAGCTAGTGGGTAGTATAGATGGAGAATTACAACAAGTAGGGAATGTAGAACCTGATTTTCAGATGTCTTTCAATAACCAGTTTACTTTGTTTAAGCAATTAGATCTGTCGTTCCTATTGCAGTGGAAACAAGGAGGAGATAACCTAAACTTGTCTAGATTTCTTACTGATTTAGGGCAAACCAGTCCTGATTTAGATACTCCTGAAGGACAGGCGCGATTGGCTTCTGCAGCAAATGCTTTGCGTTTTGTAGAAGATGCCAGCTATGTGCGATTAAGAGAAGCGGCAATATATTACAGATTCCCGTCACAACAGGTTAAAAGCTGGTTTGGAGAAGTGGTAAGTGATATTAAACTAGGATTGTCTGGAAGAAACTTATTTACAATTACGGACTATAGTAGTTACGATCCTGAAGTTTCTGTAAATGGTGGAGCAGGTTTATCTAGTGGAATTGAGGTAACGCCATTCCCTAGTTCAAAACAGTATTACTTACACCTAAATGTTAATTTTTAATAGTAAGCGTGATGAAATATATTTTAAAAAATACAATAAAATACATAGCAGTAGGAGCTTTTGCTATGACAGTCACCTCATGTACTATTGATGAGGTGGTAGATCCTAATGGACCTAGTGTAGAAGGAGTGTTGAGTAATGCATCTAAAACACAGCTAAATGAAATTGCCGTAGGAGTGGAGTCAAGTTCCAGAAACGGAATGGGAGTTGAAGTAACCGCAAGTGGAACTATGGCAAGAGAGTTTTATGTGTTTGATGCAGATCCCAGAAATACAGGAGATTTATTAGGTAAAAATGGAATAAGTCTGGATAATAACTCTTTTTACAGTACTTCTCAGTGGACTGGAAGTTACAATTGTATTAAAAATGCAAACTTGCTGATCGATGCTATTGCCAATACCACAGCAGTAAATGATCAGGAAAAAGCAGGATATCTAGGATTTGCCAAGACGATGATTGCGTATGAATTAATTCAGTTGATAAAGTCTTATGGAAAGGCAAGAGTAGATGTTTCCGACCCCAATAACCTGGGAGCGATACTGGAAGAAGCTGCGGTTCTTACAGAAGTAAGATCGTTGCTTGATGAGGCAAAAACAAATTTGGAAGGAGCAGGAGATGCTTTTGAATTTTCGTTAAGTCATAGTTATAATACACCAGAAAAGTTTATCGAGTTTAACCGTGCAATAGCTGCTATTGCAGCAGTATATTCCGGAGATGGGAATGCTGCTCTGACAGCACTAAATGATTCCTTTTTTAATTTGAGTGGAGATCTTAAGGAAGGACCAAGATTTAATTTTGGTCTTGGAGGGGGAGATCGTGCTAATCCGGTATTCAAAGTACCATCAGAATCGGCAGAAAAACCTAATAACGGGGACCAGATTATTGTACATGATAGTTGGATTACCGAAGCAGAAGCAGGAGATACGAGAGTAACCGAAAAAACGGCCGTACGACCAGATCCAACAACACAGGATGATCTTAGTGGAACCCATGAAACCAGATTGTATGCATCTAATGTGGCACCAATTGATATCGTAAGAAATGAAGAATTGATATTGGTTTATGCAGAAGCAAATATTTTAGCCAATGATCTGGGAGAAGCAGAAACAGCTCTTAATGTAATTAGAAATGCGGCTGGACTTCCTGATTATAGTGGAGCACAGACAGCAGATGCCTTAACAACAGAAATGCTGAATCAGCGTAGGTATTCATTGTGGTGTGAGAATCACAGAATGTATGACCTGAGACGTTATAACTTGTCTGACACGTTACCTATTGATAGAACAGGAGATCAGGTATTTAATGTGTTTCCGGTACCATTATCAGAAAATAACTAAGAAATTAATTGGAGTATTGATAAAAAAAGCGCCACATTTTGTGGCGCTTTCCTTTTGTAAATATCTAGGGCTTAGCGATAAGGATATTTCTAAAATTGTTCTAGTAAAAAATTGATTAGATCTGTAGTAGTGACAATCCCTACCAGTTTGCCATGATCAATTACCGGCAATGCGTGAAACTCTCTCATTGATAAAATCTCGGCAACCTCCTTGATCGTAGTTGTAGAACTAACGCTAACCAGGTTTTTTGCCATAACCTGCTCAATTGTAAACATTTCATATACTACAGTGTCTACTTCATTGGTTTCTACATTAACGGCATCTGCGAAACTGATACGCAACAAATCTGTATAACTTAGCATTCCTATAATAGCATCTCCGCTCACCACGGGAATATGACGTATGTTATGTTCCTTAAAGAGCTTCTCAGCCGTTTCTAAACCATGGGTGTGATTAAGGGTGATGACATCAGTAGTCATAATCTTGGATATTGGTGTTCTTTTTTTCATGCTCATTACTTTTAATTTCTATTCTAAAAGTACTATCGGATTCTTAGATTAAGTATGATAAATGTCAGCTTTGATGGGTTCTATAAAATTTTTTTTGATCAGCGGAGGGAATGAAGATCAAATTACCGATGAAGAACTACTACAACAGTTTAAAGAAGTACAGCTGCTAGATAAAGAAGACAAGCATCTGATTAAAACTTTTATTGATGCCTTTCTGACAAAACGTAAAGTGCAAAAACTGGCGCAATAAAAAAACCAGCTATATCTCTATAACTGGTCTTTATATTTATCTGCTTACTCATATGAAAGTCCGAGTCGCAGACTCGAACTAGCGCATACAATAACCCAGCGGGGGTGGCTTTTTAATGGTCTTTAATTGTAAAATTATTTGTTCAAGATTTTCCTTCCACTAAAATACATTAAGTATATTCCTAAAAAACCTAGTATAGATAAAGATATTGCACTATACCAAAGTAATAAATGATTTAGTGGTCCATCTGTAATGGACAGCCACATCATACCAATTGATACAATAGCGAGTAAGTATTGAGCTGTTTTTTGTTTTTTTAGCATAAATAGACCCAATAACCCCAATAAACATAGCCCCCATTTAATAAAAGTAGTTCTATTACTTTCATAAAAAGCTTCTGTTATATCAGAGTATTCGGGATTCATTCTCTCTATAAAAAAATGTACAATATCAATAAATAAAAAGACAATTATAATGATATTTATGAGCCTAGTTTTGTTCATCTTCCTTTTCTTTTTGGTTTTTCTGATATTCATTTACTCTTTTTACAGCTGCATCATATTCTTTTCTATCTGTAAATTTTCGATAAGCAAATGTTCCATCTTTCGTTTTAATAGAAATTATATACTCTGTAGACGTTTCTCCATCTTCTGTTTTTTCATAACTGAACCCTAAAAATGTATTTCCTCCAGCTTCTACACTTAAAGTCTCCGTAAAATCAGTTACTCCTTCTCTTTTAGGATTATATGTGTTAGGGTCATCACTAAAATTTAAACCTAATCCCCAATATCTATCTCGCATATCGTCTTCACCATAAACAGATCTTAAATAATTACCAAATCTAACTGCCGAATCCTCTCTAGCTTTTCTATCTGTAATTCTACGACCTAAATCGTGATCATATGCGTGGTTTATTTCGTGCCCTGCAACATAAGTACTACCTGGTGCTCCTCCATCAATACTAAACCTCCAAACAGATGAAGGATAATAAATAGTTCTTGCTCTTCCTATTTCTCCTTTACCATCATAAGCTGAATTCGATGACCAAAATACACTTCGCATTGTATAATTTTGAGAAGACCCAATCAATCTATCTAATCTTTCTTGCCCTTTATTGGTGGCTGCAATTTGAGCTAACTTCCTTAAGGCGTCACTAGTATTGTTTCCTATAATTATTCTCTCTCCATCAGGGTCAACATATAATATAGGATTGTTGGCTGTATAATTATATGGAGTAAAGTCTCTATACTTATCAGCTAAAGGATCAATGTTCATCCATCTACCTAAAGAAGCCTCATAATTTCTCGCACCATAATCTATCCAGTTAAGACCTAATTCGTTCTGTTCTTCTTTACCATTGTATCCGTAAGGATGTTCCCTACCAGTAATCGTATTATTGTACCCTTGATGTTCAAGTCCAAAAGGATAGTAATGTTTTTCCTGTTTAATTTCAGAAGTTGAGATACTCCCATTGTTATTGGTATCTGCATAGGATAATCTGATATTTCCTAAATGATCTTTGTACTGGTATACATAAGTATATCCATTTGTATCAGGTTCTACATAGCCCTCAGGATGGTTAAAGAATTTCAGGCTACCATTTTTATAGACGAAGTTACCTGCATAATCTGTCGTTGTTAAAGAACTTCCCTCTGTTACCGTCTTTCTTAGTTTGGTACCAGTGGCATCGTAAATATAATTAATATTTCCTCTTCCTGCCAGCATTATCTGTTTAGGTAAGTTTAAGTAATTATATTGAATCTCTGTAATTCCTTTATTGCCATCTCTGGTCATATTCCCATTGGCGTCATAGGTATAGTCATCCTCTGTATTGGTCCCATCTGTAAACCCAAAAGTTTTATTTCCGCTATCCGTTACCTTTAGTAATTTGTTTCCTTCATTATAGGAATACACTAATTTATCCATTGCTCCAAAGGCAGTGGCAGTAGCATTGGTATGCCCGTTTCTGGTAAGGGTCTGGATATTCCCATTTTTATCATAGGTGACCCCTAAGAGGTTATAACTTCCTATATTGGCATATCCGGCAGTGATCCGGTTTAAATCATCATACTGATAGGAATAAGAGCGTTTGGTGTTGTCACTGGCAGTTTTCCAGAGCGTCTCGCTGATATTTCCATTGTATAACTCATCAGCTTTGGAAGCATTTTCGGTCACCCTGTTATAGTTAATCCCAAAGGCAAACAGATCTGATCCCAGATTGTTGACATCATTGATCCCGGTAAGCCACCCCCGTACATTATAGCTGTAATCTACCGTTTGTAATTCGTTCCCTACCTTTTTAGCGATGAGTTGCCCTAACTCATCATAGGTATTACTGGCAATGGTTTCTGTATATGTTCCAATGCTTTGTTGTTGGGTAAGCAAACGTCCCATATGATCATAGGTAAAGACATCCGTTGTTACAATGGGTGTATTATTCCCTTTGGTATGTGTAGTTTTCAAGCGCAGTACCTTGCCTGTAAAATCCAATTCATACTCCATAATATCAGTGGTATTCAGATATGGGTTTACCGTTTTGACATAGATAGGTCTGGCTTTATCATCATAGTACGTAATGGTGGTAATCCAGGCGTCTGTATCCAGTACTTTTACCTTACTGGCTGTGGCTAAGGATTTTGTTTTTGTCGTACTCTCTACTCCATAAGCCGTTACTAAGTGGGTATTAGTGAATCCCTGATAAGTGTCGTAATACTGAATGGTCAACAGTTCCAGTCCAGTGGTAGGAAAATTGTCATTGGAATAATAGTTTTCCTGATTGATACTGACATGGGATGTTTTTCGCTCGTAGTTTTGCGTTGCTGTTTTATCTTTAAAGAGCGTACGTAACTGTGTTACTGTCTGACCCTGTGGGGCAGTATAGCTACCTGTATACGCTACTCGCCCCAGTGCATCGTATTTGGTAAACAACCATCTATTCGCCGCTCTGAGCAAACTGTCCTGTGTCAGTACCGGTCGGTCCAAATTGTCATAGACAATATACTCCCATCCTTTTCCGGGAATTTTCTTTGTAATCAGCCGGTTGCGATAATCGTAGGTATATTGATAACACAGTTCTGCAAGCTCTGTAGCAGACACCCCGTCACTAACAACTACCTTGGGAGGTAGTACAAAACTTAAATTACCAAATCTATCATATACATAATAAGTATCATGCGCTTCTGATGCAGTATAGGTTCTTTTTAGAACCATCTGTCCCTGTTTGTTTTTATATTCTCTGGAGGTATGGTTATCTCCATCAGCTCTAGTCCAGTTTTCATCTTTGATAATGGTAACCAGCAGTTGATTGGGAGCATAGTTTCCATTTTTACGAAGTACTGGTTTTTCAGTATCCCCAGCTGTAAATGTAACTTCAAACAGCGGAATATTTGCCTGATTTGTTGTCCAGTCAGTTTTGATGGTATGATCAGCTGCCATGGCACTGATTTCACTGTTAGCTTTCCAGGCTGTTCCCGGAGCCGCCTGTTTGATCACCCGGTTTAAAGGAGAGGGTTCAAAAACACTTTCTGAATAGGCATTGACACTAGTATCTGTAAAATCCTGCGGGTAGTTACTTTTATAATATGCATCAATATCTGTAGCCACATTCACCGTTTTATAGGCTCCGGTAGCAGTAGTGGATACAAAGGGTAAATACTGTTTGCTCTGTCTTCCATAGCCGTCATAAGTGATATGTGTTACAATATCCTTATGATTGGGAGATTGCCCGATCCCGATTTGCTGAATCGGACGCCCTAAACCATCAAAATACTGTACCTGTTCTTGTATGTTCTTTATATCCAGAACATCTGGTAAAGTAGTATATGGTTTCTGTGGTGTTCGCACCCAAACATAATTCTGATCACTAAGTGGATAAAAGGTAGGAAGAATAATTTTAGCAGAAAATGATGTTCCTGCTTGTATCCAAGTAGTTGGTTTCAGAACAATAGCTTGAGAAGCTTGAAGGTTTCTTTCTGCCTCTGGAGTACTACTGTTAATCGTTTTATTGTGTATCGTTACTGTTGGTGGTATTTCCTGAGCTGTTATATGGATTGCTATTAGCAGTAGCCATAATAGGATATTATTTTTCATAGAGTATTAATCCTTTTTTTACTGTTGTCCCTTATAATGATATTGATTCTCTGATAGAATATTCCCTTCTTGATCCTTAGTCTGTTTTAACCTGTTAAAAACATCATACTCATAATAGATTGTGTATCCTCGAGGATCTGTCATGCTCGTTACCCCTATAAGCGGATCATAAGTATAGGAAGTGACCTGCGCATTAGGTAATACGGTTCTTAAGGTCTGTAAAGATAGTCTAAGTGCTCCTTCTTTTCCGATAGTTCCAATGGTGCGATCAGAATCTTCATTCGATGCGGTCTTAATAGCTGTAACATAATTCTGTATGTCATTATAGGTGGTGTTCTCTATTTTAGCAACTGGGTATTGATTATTATATCCCCAGATATAAACAATATGAGTCCCGTCTTTTTTTGAAATCTCAATCGGGTTTCCATGAGTATCATATTGATGATATATGATACGATCTGATAGAGGATTCGTTGTAGTGATGACTCCTTTGGAGGCTTGTACACTTTTTAGGAAATAAGTATTGGAATTACTACCTTGCTTATATAAATTTCTCTGCGTGTGTAGTAAGGTATTACCAATATAAGTTTCCGTTTGAATTGGGGTTCCAATACAATGTAATTGTTCCAGTTTCTGATAGATGTTTTTATCAGTGGTACTCAGGTCAGAGAGTTCATTACGGACATTAGGGTAATACGTTTTTGTGGTAGCTGTTTGATTAAGGCTATTCTTTACAATATAATCAGTAAGAAAGTAATTCGGATGATTATATCTAAATGTTTTTTCTGTAACGACAGGATTTACTCCATTTGTATCATAAATTGTCTCTTTACTTGAGGTTAGTAGTTTTTTGCCTATGGAATGAAAACCTGCTGCATAATAATACATAAAACTATTCGATGCAGTTATACTCTCTCCACTGGAACACGCTGCAGCTGAAAAAGGAGGAGAGACCGCATTGGCTACTCTTAAATAATTTATTTTGTTGTCATATGGAATTTCATAAGTGTTTTCAATTGAATGGACAATTTTAGAGCCTTGATATGTGTACTTGCTTTTTAGCTGCCCACCAGCCCATGATTTAAGATAGAAATAATCTTTGTTATTTTGATCGAATTTAGAAAACCAAGAAAGAATTATTGGATTAACAGAGCTAGGGTCATCCATTTTCATAAAAGGTTTTAGAGTTTCATATTTTACAATAGGAGTCGAATCGTATATGTATTCTATCTTACCATTTTTCTGACCGTTGTTGTTTGTTTGAAATTCAGTAACTTTAGTATATTCTACAGGATTACTATTCGCATTAGATATCTCATATAAAGGAGAAGAGGAAACGCTTAGTACTTGACTCGTCTTTATATTCTGAAATAAGTTACCTTCGCTTCCTTGATAGCTAACATTTAAGTTTAAATTATACTTCTTGAAGTATTTATTCTCTAACGGAACTTTTAGTCTCCCTGGTGTATATAAATAATGTTTACTAGTCATAGGAGTATTATTAGATTCCGAAGAAAAGTTCTTTATAGACTTGATTCGTAATCCTCCCACATCTTCTAGCCATTTTGTGTGGTCAATAGATGTCTCATCCCATGATATTCGTATATATGATGTGGGGCATTCAGAGGCTCCAACACTTCCTTCTCCATATTCTCTAAGGTAAATTTCATATGTTCCTTTTTTTAAGTATATTCTTTCTGCCTTTTCTAGCCCCTTTGGTCCCTCACTCTGAGGGGGTCTTTTATAAGTTTTGAGAATAGTTCCTAATGAGTTTTTAATTGTAATAATTGCTGCTCCATCGGCTCTTATAGGAGGAGACATTGAAACACGAATGGAAACAAATCCATCTTCAGGAATAGAAAGAAAATTTGTTGATTCATGTTCTGTACAGTAGGAAGCCCCTTTCCCTGTAACACTATAAGATTTATCCTTAGTTGTAACTATTTTTTTTGATTCATGTTCTATTTTATTGGCTTCATAATCAAATAGAGTATACCCTCCTGTTGGGTAAGTTATTTTTTCTAATATAGCGGCTTTCATTGCTTCTTCATTAGAAGATCTGTTTGCTTCACCAACTTCATAAAAGTTTGTTTCATCTGTAATTCCAGTATAAATATCAACTACTTGCTTTTCTACATAACTATTTTCTGGATTTTTATTAGCATACCCCCATTTATCTTGTTTATAAGAAGTCCTGGGGGGCATTTTAGTTGAATTATAGTCAAAGAAATAGTTTTTAGATATAGAACTATCATTACTATTAGTTAAGCTTAATCCTGTAAGTTTTAGAGATTTCCAAGCCCCAATAGGTTCGTAGGAATGAGGACTTGTTGGGTATCTACCTTCTCCTCTTTCAAAATATTGATATTTAAATTTAGAGAAGAGTATTTCTTTGTTATTGCTATTTAGAACCTTTATATTATTGAGTTTTAATGACTGTATATCTTCTCTGTCAAGGGTGGTATTAAAAATTACTTTTCCATTTGTAAAAGATATTTCCGAAATTATCTTCTCTTCTATTTTATTCCTGTCACTATAATTAATAACTTCATAGGGAGAACCAGTATATTGACCAGGGATCCAAGAATAGTTCATGGTTTGCCATCCGCACACTGCAGCTTTCATTGCTGCATTTCCTTCTAAGGTTCTTACCTGAACAGTGGAGCCAGAGACTTCATAACCTTTGTCTAATAGGTTTTCTTTGTACTTGAAATTAATAGTGTCTTTTTTATTTTTAGAAACAATTTCAGTTAAAAACCAAGAAGTAATAGCATTTTTAACTGGACCACAGTCATTACATTCTCTAGGAATGATGGTTGTTCTTTCATATGCACTATTATTATTAAGATCAACACCAAACCTGTACACAGTACCATCTTCGGTAGTAATGATAAAATAAGGCTCAAAATTATAAAACCTTCTTTCTATTTTAATAGGATTTAATGATTGATCATGTATCTGACCGTTAAGGATCGTGAAATTACCAATAATTCCATTAAAGTTATAAGTGTAAATATCTGGAGAACTATCTTCTCTTTTATAGAATATATCTCCTAATGTGTTAAAATTAGTTTTGTTGAATTCTAAGTTTAAGTATTCTCCATCTGGGATAGTTTTTACTGCTTTTTCATCAGGGATTCCTTTTACATGTCTAACAATAGCTCCACCAGCATTAAGAGACCAGCCAAGACCTACCATAGAAGCTAAATCGTTAACACGTATTCCAGATGCATGATAACTGATATTAATGGGTAGTGACAAATCTCCTTGTTTAATTGTATATATAGGAATTGATATATTAGGAATACCCGTATTTAAATTTACAGGAAATACGCCGTATTTTCCTAAGTTAGAAGCGTTTGGAGAGTTGTTGATGTATGACGGAAATTCTTGTCCAAAAAATTGGACAGTTGTAATACAGAAAAAGATTATTAATATATGAAACTGTTTCATAAATTTTTAATATGAATATTGAGAGATTTTATTTGATATTTCTTTTTAATTTTTAACCGTTTGTTCATTATAATATAAACTGTTCTATTGTTTCTTTCTTTGATAAAGTGCTGTTTTTTTACAAAGGATTTTGGAGTCAAAAGTAAATAATGGATATATAATGAATTGAAATTTTGAGATTTTTTTCCGTAGTTTCAGTAAAAGGTTTAATGATTTTTAAAAAAACAGATGTTTTTTAGATTCTGGTAGATAAGAAATCTTGTAAAAAAGTTACTATAAAGAGGAGGTTTTTACACTGCTTTTAAAGAACGAATCTTTTTATAAATTGTGTTTTTTTGGTTTGTTTCTTTCTTGTTGTAAGCAATTTTAACGTTTGTAAACTCAACTTTTTTTTTCAAAAAAGCCTGACATTATTAGGGAGAGGGATATAGCTTTTTTAATTTTTTTTCTAGAATAAAACCTACCTTTTGTCACGAACTATTATTTCGTTTTGTGTAGGAGACAACGCATTCATTTTTAGTTTATACATGTAGACAGGATGAGCCTTCTTTGTTTGCAGTAGTATTTGTCATAAATAGTTGCTGCTACAGGGATCAAATGAGGATTCATGAGATACTATTTTATGAATCAAAAAGCAAGATGCGTTCTAAATCTGCTCTTAAACTCATAAATATTTGTTAAACAATTCGGTTTTTTAGCCAGGGTTTTTTCTAAAAAAGAAAGAGAAATATAGAAAGTGTTGGAAATAAGGAAACTATCTCAATGCAAGTACTATGAGGCAATATGCTGAAAATGAATTTTAATTTTAGAAGCTGTTTCAAGAAGTTAACCCCCTAGGATCGAGTTAAAAAGGGAAAGAGTTCCGACTCTAATACATTGCTAATGTGAAGAAAGTACGTTATTTTTATACGGTAAATACGTTCATTGCTTTTGCAATCCAAATTCATACAATCAAATGGCTACACTTACTACTACAAAGATCGCTATTGCAGGTCGGCCCATTACCTCTTATAAAGAACTAAGGATTCATCAAACATTAGGAGCACATCATCAGGTAATACTTTCATGTCGAGCAGATGTTTTGGAACAATTTTCAGATGAACTCATAGGAGTAAGTAAAGATTTTCTGGGAGAGGTGATTACGATCAGTGTTGTCTCACAACAGAACTTTAGCGAATATAAAGAGTTACTCTTTAAAGGGGTGATTACCAAAGTGCAGGCAATTAAAAGGCCACATGTATCGGGGAACCTAATAGAGATTGTAGCAATGAGTAGTTCAATACTGGCAGAAGATGGAGCACATACTACTTCTTATTTAGATTTGGGAGTGGCAGAAATTCTCGATGTTACGTATCGAGGATATGATACCGGGAAATTAGAAACTTCATTTCGTCCCAGAACATCTGATACGATTCATTATAGTGTGCAGAAAGGAGAAAGTAATTTTGCTTATACTGCCCGGTTAGCAGCTACAACTAATAATTGGTTTTATTACGATGGAGTGAAGCTTGTATTTGGTCTCCCGTCTGAGGAAGAAACGAACCTTGTTTATGGACAAGGGTTATCGCATTTTGCGATTAGTTTAGAGCCTTTACCGAATTCGTTTAATTGTCATACATACGATTATCTGACAGGTGAATACTATCAAAAAAATACCAAGGATGTCAGTACACCTCCATCAGGGTATCATTCGCTTACTACAAATAAAGCGCATCAGTTATATGCAAAGACCGGAAATCAATACCTTCATCCATATACGGACTCACAATTACAACATCGATTCGAAAGACAGGTGGAAAATCATGCACATGCTATTGCTGCCAGGCAGGTAATTGCCAGTGGAGTAAGTGATAATCCAGGAGTGCAATTGGGAACCATTATCAATGTGTCGGGCTATGGTCGTTTTCGGATTATTAGTGTGACTCATGGAAATATTGAAGGGGGAGAATATAAAAATAATTTTGAAGCTATTGCTTCAGATATAGATGTTTATCCGTTGATGAATATGTTTCATACGCCTGTTAGTACTATTGAAATGGGAGAGATTATTGATAATGTAGACCCTGAAGGGTTGAGTCGTGTAAAAGTTCGTTTTCCATTTCAGGAAGAAGGAGGAACTACAACACCATGGATTCCGGTTGTGACTCCTTATGCAGGGGCAGATAAGGGGTTTCATTTTATCCCGGAAATTGGAGAAACGGTTGTTTGTCATTTCGAAAATAATCATGCAGAACGCCCCTATGTAACAGGAAGTATTTATCATGGGCAAGCACAACCAGTTAGTTATCAGAGTGATGCTAATAACATTAAAGCAATCAAAACCAGAAGTGGACACTCTATAGAGCTCAACGATACGCAAGGAGGAGAAATGATTACTATTACGGATAAAAACAGCAATATCATTCGTATTGATACTGCTACGAATAATATTGAAATAGCAGCTTTGGAAAATATGACATTGACAGCTAAGAATATTGCAATCAGGGCAGAAGAAAATATCAATATGGTAGCTGGAAAAGACTTTGCTAATAGTGTAGCCGAAAACTACAATGTAATGACCAAAAACAGCACCTTTATTGTAGAGGAAACAGCTATTACAGATTCTAAAAAGCAAGAAAATGTATCGGATGAGATTGTATTAAGTAGCAATAAAGAAAATCTGACGTTGGCTTCTGGAAAAACAGTAGATGTACAGAGTAAGGAAAAAGTAAAACTGTTTTAAGTCCTTTGCATATTGTATGGATACCCTAGAGAATAATTGCAACAACACATTGGTAGATAATAGTGTAAACCTGCATCCAGAAGGATTTGAAGGAACATATGGGTGTATGTTTACTTTTGACGAAAAAGAAGCTAAAAATCACCTTCGATATAAGATGAAGGTGAAACACACCGGTCGCTTAGAGGGGTATTTTAATACCTATACACTTAATAGAGATAAAAAAACATATATCAATGATAGTGAACCAGATTCTTTTATAGATAAACTGGCGATGGAAGTGAGCAGTGTTTTATATCCGTTACAAATAAAAACTCTACAGGACGGGACTTTTCTCAGTGTTGTAAATTTTGAAGAAATTAAAGAACGCTGGTATAAGAAGAAAGCAGAAATACAAGAAAAATACAAAGGAGCAGTAGTTGAAAAATATATCCAACTGACAAGTAATAGTCTGTATAGTCAAGAGGTATTGAATGAAAAAATGGCAAAAGACTGGTTTGTCAATTTATACTTTAGTTCCTTGTATAAATGGTATTCTGATGATTGCTATGTTTTTGAGCACATACAATATCCTATTGCAGGAACAACTACTGCGGTTAATTACAATGTTACTAAAAAAATAGGAACAGAAGATATGACTCAGGCAGTGGGTTTGATGATTGAGATTAAAGGAGAAATTGAAGAAGAGCGCTGTATACTGGATATAGAACAAGGATTAGATTTTTCATATAATAAATTAATAAACCCTCAGGAAAAAGAACTAAAAGGAAATGTCAATATCACTTATTTACTCAATAAACAAACAGGAGTTATAGAAGGGTGTGAAGGGGTTTTCTCTACAGAGTTTACACCTCCCAAAAAAACAACTGTACAGTTGTTTTTACTGGAGAAAAATGAAATGTCTTACGGTCAGGATCAGGAACAGGGTAAGGAAAATAAAAAGAACTTTTGGTCTACATTGTTTAAACGATAATAATTAGTGATATGAGCCAGAAATATGCAGTAGTACAAGGAGCTATATGTGAGTGTCAATTTGGAGATTTTCCGGATAAGTTAAAGATTCTTTCTCATCAAAAATATTATGCGAATGATGCAGAAGGATCAGAAAAATTAATAGCTACATCTATGGAGCTGGGCGGGAGTACCTTTGAAAAAAACACCTTCGGACAATGCAAGTTACAACCCACAGGAAGTAGTTTTAAACCATGTCAGATTGTCGTCACTCAATGGGATGGTTTTTATGAAAATGTAGAACTAAGTAATGGAGGGAAAACGCTATTGGAAGATAGTAAAGCTATTTGCCCTATTGCAGGAAGCCCTTGTATTAGTATTCTTCATCATGGGCAAAGCATGGAAGTGAGTGCTTCTAGTACGGACAATACAAATCCGGATACCCATAATCAAATGAACCCATTAACTGATGTGAATGCGTTAGGGAATCAGTCATCAAATGTTAAAGAAATTATTGTTAGTTAAAAACTAGTGTATGTCTACAGGAATAGAAAAAGTTGTGGTGGTCAATAGTTCAGGGACTGTTAGATATGTAAAAAATCTGGTAGTAAAGGCCAATGAGGTGACAGAGGTAAAGGCACATTACTATCCGGATACTCCGGAAACTCTCAAAGGGTTTGCAAAATGGATTGTAAAGCCAAAGGAAGAAGCCCCTTTTACTAAGGATGATCATGAAGGTCTTATTGGAGATGTTAGAACACTTAGGATCTTACCTAAATATTGTGGTCCCAGACAGTTTATCGTAGAAGCTTTTATGGAGGCTCCTACAAATCGACCTGCTTCACAACTCATTATTAATGGAGTAGCGACACAAAAAATTATTAAAAGCCAGTGGTCTAAAAAAAATGGAGGGAAATCCATAGGGGATACGCCTATAAAATATGGAGATGATATTTGGTTGCATCTGGAAACAGAAGGGCTCAATGGAGCAACACTGGATATTGACGTATATAATGATCAATGGGGTACAGACGGTAAAGTGCTTACCATTTCCAATGCAAAATGTGTACATGGAGAAGTAAACTTACGTGTTAAAAATACCTATAGCTGGCGTTCTGGTACTGGAGCCTTTAGAACCAATGGAGAGAAGTTTTATATAAAAGCTCGTCTCAAAGGAAAAAAAGAAACCATTAAGGATCAGAACGGAAAAGAGGATCATGGGAAGTTTCTTGTGATTGATAATAAGATTGTCACCAGAAAAGTAGAGAAAGCGGAAAGCACAAGACCGGCAATTATAGGAGAAACAGAAGTAAACGTAGAACGGTATGAGTTATGCCGTTTTGAGAAAATTGTCATTACAGACGACAAAAAGGAAGTACCAGTATTTGATGAAAAAAAACTACAGCTAACAGATAAAAAAAAGGCAGAATTTCAGGTGTCGGAAACTATTCATTTTGATTTTGATAAGTCTGCCATACGTGCAGATGCAAAAGAGGTTCTGGATGGTATTGCCAGCCTGTTGTTGGATAACCCATTTGTTCCCTCAGAATTAGGAGCACATTGTGATATAAGAGGAGATCATGACTATAATGATCAACTATCTAATAAACGGGCAGCAGCGGCTGTAAAGTATTTAATAAATAAGGGAGTTTCCAGAAAGACAATAACTAGTCAGGGATATGGAAAACGAAAGCTATTGATTAAAGGAGAGGATATCTCAGAAGCAGAGCATCAATTAAACAGACGGGTGACTATTAAGTTTAAAATTTTTAGTAATGATGCGCAGTCTATAGTTTTTGATACGATAGCTCCTGATAAATCTATCAAAAAAGAAATTTCTGTTACTGTAGATGGATATATTACTGATCAGTGTTTGCGAAAAGGGACACAGAGACATAAAGCTTCTGAAGTAAAAGTATTAGAGCTAACACCTCAGGGAAAAAAAGGACCGTATACATATGATGGAACATCTGATATAAAACATAAGGTATATTCAAATATTTCTGTTTCAGTATTAAAGGTTGATGCTTTAAGATATATCTGGCCACATAAAACAACTACAAATAATTTTGAGTACTATATCAATAGCTGCCGGTACTATTCTAATAAAGAAAAACCTACTGTTATTGTTAAAGCCTATCCGGACATTAAATGGGACTTTCATTTTTTCTTGAAATTAAGTAACCCATTAGCGGTTAAATGGCAAGGGCTAGATGCTCCCGGAGTTGCAAGGATGCGAAAAGTTAACGGAAAAATAGCAGCACAAAATAAATGGAAACAGACAGAAGCTGCTATAGGAGTAGTTTTAAAAGCCAGTTGGAACAAAAAAGATGATACGAATTATAAGGATGATTTTGAAGTAACATCGAAGTATGAAGATAAATTTAAATGGATTTATAACGTCTTTAGTTCGTTGAGAGAGCTGTCAAAAGGGATCACGAAAACAACAAAAGGAAAAGCAACAAAAGCATTAGGAAGTAAAGCTCCTTTTTCAGTAGAGATGGTTCCTCCTAACTTTTGTTTGGGAGCAGAGTGGCAATTAGCTAGGGGAGAAGTAAATCAAAAATCTATAAAAGAGATAGGTACGGAGTATAAAATATATCTAAAATCAGACCCGCTAATAGGAGTTAAGTTAATTATAGATTTATTAGGAGGTGCAATTACAGCTGCGTCATATGCTACTACGGGTAATCCTGTGGCAGGAGATATTGTTCTGGCTATTCGGGAGTGGGCAGAAAAAGGATATGAAACAGAGAAAGTACAAGTTAATTTTAGAATCTGGTTTGATTTGATCATATCTGGGACAATTCATGGAGGAGTAGACTTCCAGAGTAATACAGCTTCTGATAAAAACAGTGCCAGCGCTAATTTAGAGACAAAACTTGGGGTAGAATTGACTGCGGGAGTAGAACTAACAGCAAAAGTTGTTATTGTTAAAGTTGGATCTGCACATGTTAAAGGGCATGCCAGTGCAGGAGTTAAATTAGGAATTACCTCAGGGCATCATATTAAATATGATACGTATAAGGGGCTTTATTATAAGCCTAGTTTAAAAATAGATCCGTGTATTGCTCAAGTCGTTGTCTATATAGAAGTAGGTCTATCATATAAAGTGGTTAGTGCAGACTGGAAACCAATAAATATAAATGAAAAAAGGAAATTCTGGGATGAGTTTGATATTATCAAAAATTTAGAAGATATTTCTAAAAGAAAAGCAGAAATCCAATTAATAAAACCTTGATAAATGAAATTATCTAACCTACTCATTTTTTTAGTTTGTAGTCTTATGACCTCTTGTTCTTCACAATCTATATTTGATTTCTCAAAAATAAAGATGCCATTAGATGCATCCGAGGTACTGAAGCCGGATTTTCAGGTTAAAAAAAGTAAACTGAAATTAGACAAACTATCCAGGTATACCTCTGAAGACAAAAACATGTTTGTCTTTGATAAAATTACTTTTTTAAAAAGTTTTTCAGATGAATATCAAAGTTCGACATCTGTTGAGTTTTTTATAGATGATAATTTAGGTCAGGTTTTAGGAGCTCACCTAAAAACATTTGATGATAAAAATGGAAGAGAATTATATAAAAGAATACAGGAATTATTTGGAGCTCCAAACTACTATAATAAAAATGAAGATTTTTTTAATGGTGCCTGGGAAGTAGATAACACATTGTTTCTATTAAAGCAGAATTATACTACAAAAATAGGAGGGATACAGACGATGAGTAGTAATCTGATAGTTTTAAGATATGAAAAAGAAGAGCTGATTAATCATTTTTTATTCGAAGGATTTAGTAAGTATTTGGATTATATACATGCCCGTAAAGAAGTAAAGGAACAAAAGAAATATACATATTTGGATTTTGTTAAAAACCAAGAGGATGATTTTTTTGGAAAAAATAAATATCAAGAAGAGTTAGAAAATAATTTACCCTTATAAAGAAATTGTGAAAAAACCATATTATATTTTAAAATTTAGTGCTGTTCAATGTCGTTTTGAAATTAAGGTAAATGATCGGTTGATCTTACAAATGAATGTGGATAATGGACAAGTCACATCTCAGGTTCCCATTAATCATGCAATTGCTGAATCAGGTACTTCAGAAATAACCGTTTCTGTAATTCCAGTGATTGGTAGTGCACAATTTTCTAAGGAAACATCTTTTAATTATGACTGTCTTTTATTTGATGTGTCTAATGGGTTTCAACTTCAGGAAACTTATGAAGGGTATAAGAGTCCGAAAATTACGGATGCACAACCTTTGAGTACATTTGCATCAACTCAGACATTAAATGTAAATGTTAGTTATAAGCTTAATACGCTTTGGGAAGAAGGAAAAAAATTAGATGATATAGAGCATATAGAAGAGAAAATAAGAGCTGCTTATCTGGAAATTGGTGATATTATATTAGATAAGAAGTATGATGTTTTTAAACAAAAGCTATCCCATCGAGAGCAAAATATAGCAACTTCTATGTATTTATCTGCAGTTGATTCTAGAGCCAGATTAAATGGTTTGATTCATGATTTTGAAAATGGATTTGATATCTTAGATTTAGCAGAGGATGCTATCATTGTTTATTCTGCCAATAAAAAAATAGCTTCTTTACGAAGGCTTACGGGAGAACCTGCATTGTGTTTTAAAAAAGAAAAACCCATGGAACAACTGATGCTCGATATCGAATTTTATTGGTCTGAAGAGAATCAAAAATTTGAAATCATTTAAGAAGCATGCTTTTTCCTATTTACATCTTTTAGGGAACAGTTTGTTCTTCGTGATCTAAATTTAAACTTGATAAGGCAAAAGTCAAGCAATTTATAATTTTGATCGATCGTAAAACACAGACTAAAGAGTGAAATTTGAAGCCTTTATTAACTACAGAAATATTGTGAAGTCTGTTTAAGTCTTTTTTTTACAACAATGCTCCTTAGTTCATTTTTTTTATTTTCCCAGGAATCTATCGATATCTCAAAATTATTTCAAAAAAAGGATCGGATATACTTTTAAAGCGTGCATCTTTGTTTCTAAAATAGAAACGAAAGAAGTTTCATACTAATATGATTATATATTAGTATGAAGGAACTATATTTTCTTTATTTGGTATTCCTGTAAAAGATATTGATTTTATTTTGTTTCAAGGAAGCGAAGATAACATAGAATATGTAGAATTACGTCTTGAACCTTCTTAGAAAAATGAAGCTGTTATTATTAGAAGAGATTCAAAAGTGTTTAGGAAAAGAATGTAAAAACAGATAAGGAGTACGGGAAATCTAATGAGTATTTATTTGCGGTTGAGAAGAGGATATTTATTTGAGTGTAATCCTCCAGAAGTAGTTGTAGAAAGTCTGATAGCTGCCTGCATGAATACTAAAATAGAACAGTTAAAAAACGATATCAAACAATGAAATAATTTTATGGAAGAGATTTCTAACATCTTATTTCAGGAAATAAACTGGATAGAAACATTTTTTTTGACATTGTTTTGTTTGTTTATGGGAATCTTTTATGCCGTTATTTTTTCCAGTTTTTTTAATGTAAATAAACCCAAATGGTTATTTTTTGTTGTGCTCCCTGGGGTATTGATATTGACAAAAATACTAGTTGCTAAGGCTGTTTTTTTTGTGTTTATCAGTTACTTTTTGGGAATTTTCATTAGCTTTTTGCTAGGCGTATTGTACAAGACAATTCGATCATATGCCAAAAAGAAAAACAAGAAAAAAGCCGTTGGCTCAGCTATGCTACAACTAGTGGTCGTTATAGCAGGCCTTTTCTTAGGGGCTTATTTGCTGCAAGGATATATTGTCCTTTTGGTGGTGCTATTTTTTATAATCAGATCTTTGTTGGTTCGTACGACTAAAAAGAATTTCCTGAGGCTACAGCTCGATTTGCCTACTTCTAAAATAAGATCTATGGCTATGGGGTTAGTAGAGATAGAAGGAAGTACTTCGATGTTGGAGCCCGTGATTTCCCGAATCGGAAAAAAAGAATGTATTGGATATCGATATACCGTAGAGAAAATATCAAAAGATAGCGAAGGCAGAAATCAATATTCAATCATAAAAGAGGAAACGGTTTGCAATAACTTTTTACTTTCTGATGACACAGGCTCCGTTGAGGTACATGCAAAGGGGATTGAGTTTGTATGGATAAAAAAGGATGATTCATATAGCAATGGCACTAAAAGGTATACACAATATTTACTAAAGGAAGATGATCAGGTATTGCTAATAGGAGGTGCAAATTCAAAAAATAATCCCCCTTTTATAGGACATGAACCGATAAAAGATGTCTTTGCATTAGGATGTATAAATGCTGTATCTAGGTGGAATAGGTATCAACCATTATTACATTCGGGAATTACTTTTTTAATCTTGTTTTTTATTTTTACTGCTTTTGTGCTTTTAGCAGATGTGATTGTTTCAAAGAATATGATGTATATTGACTATAAAAGCATGTGGGATAACATACCATTGATAAACGATTTATAATTATGGAAAAAACAATAGGGGTACTCATTATTTTGGTTGTAGGACTTTTTATTATTGTAGGTCTTATCAGGCTGTACAATAGATTGGTAATGCTTAAGTTTAACGTAGATAAATCTTTTGCAAATATCGATGTACTCCTACAACAAAGAGCAGATGAAATTCCTAACTTAATTACTACAGTCAAAGAGTATATGGGGTATGAAAGAAGTATCTTGACTGAACTAACAACATTAAGAACCCAATTTGTAGCAGCTGAGGCTCAAAATGAACGTGTCAAACTCTCCAATACCATGTCTCCGTTTATTGGGAAAATATTAGCGATAGCAGAGAACTATCCGGAATTAAAGTCCGGCGCTAATTTTTTAAACCTACAAAACCGTATTTCTGAACTGGAAGATGCTATTTCAGACAGGAGAGAGTTTTTTAATGAAAGTGTCAATATGTACAACATTGGAATTAATGAATTTCCTAATGTGCTATTGGGAAAATTGCTTGGGTATCAGGAAAAATCATTGCTAACAATATCGGAAGAAGAAAAAGAGTATCATGGAGTTGTCTTTTGATTTTTTGCCATTTATTGATTTGGTAATAGAGAATCCAATGTATATGGTACTATGGGCAGCCTTTGGAGTTCCTGTTGTTATGCTTTTAGCAATAGTATTGTTTAAATGGGTTTCTCGCTTTTCTTTTACCAAGAAATTTTACATGATTATTTATGGTAGTCTATTCCTGGTTTGGATCATAGGTTTTGCCATGATGATATTGCTGTTCTTTTTAGAAGTATCAGCAGAGAAGTTATATGTAATCTGGTGGGGATTGTTTTTTATGATTGTAATCTTTTCATTAGTAAATGTTAATGCTCTAATTCGCTTTTTTGATGAGATTGTCAAAGATGCTAGGTAGAAGCCCTGTTGTTGGGATATTACAAAAGAGATTTTGATTTACTCAATAATCTTTCTGGGTGTATCCCGAAATTAAAATTCACTTCGAGCTTTTTTATTAAACACTTGTATTGGAATCAGTATAATATAAAAACAGACAGATTATAGTATCTGCCTGTTTTAATGGGAATTGCTTGTGTTTTAGATTGCTTTCTCCTATTAAAAAAGAGCAACCGATATATAAATATTGTTATGATGGAGATCAGAGTCAGGTCTGGATAAGTTTCTGGAGATATTTTTAGAGGTATATATACGGTACCCCATTTTTACTCTTCCGGTTCCGAGACCTCCTCCATAGAAGTAATTTGTGGTAGAATTCTTTACTTCCTCTAATGCGTCCGACGTGGTGTCGAGATGAAAGTTGGCAGAAACTCCTCCTTCAAAAAAGAGTTCGAAAGTAGAGCTCAGATAAATATGAAATCTGGGAGCTAATGCAAAAGAAAGACTTTGATAGTCCAATGTATAATCCGTATTCACTGCAATAGGGTCTGTAGCTGTCGAGCTGAAAGTGGTATAGGTTCCTTCCAGGAAAAAACTTAAGTCTACCTTAGAGAATGGAATAAATGTCTCTATAAAAAGCCCATATCGTGCCGAATTGGTTATTTCATATAGCAACTCCATAGAGGTGTCGTTATGAGAAGGATGACTAAACTCATTAAAATCAATCCCTGCTACAACCCCTATTTTGGTCTGACTGATTTTTCGTTTAAAAATGTAATCAATTTTTGCTCCCTTGCATTGATTGTACTCTTTGAAATAACGCAATAAACTTCTAAGTGTGTAGGTAACCATTTCCGTTTCCTGATTTCCACAATTGATATATTTCTTCAGTTGTTCTCTGAATTTAGTATTCTCATTATGAATAATTTTCTCTCCTACTTTCTTGCTCTCATCTGGAGTATAGTAAACTTTATAAACTAATAATTCTGGGTAGAAGGTTTTTCCGTTAGTGTAGAAAAAACGATGTACTCCGTTTTTAGAATACTGAAATAAAGAGGCCTTACTTTGTAGAATTTGTCTCAGGTATATTTTTCTTATTTTTACATTAGGGTCTTTGGATTTTGTCGCCCGCCCGAGATTGTCTCCTGCAAGGTCAAACTCCAGAATATATCTTTTGAATACAAAATCCTGTCCTACTCCGAACTCTCTAATGTCTTCTATATCTCCGGTTTTAGTACTTGATGAGATATTTTTTTTCCATTCAAAGGAGGTAGGGGTATTCTTCCAAGGGAGTTTTTTGATCAGACACTTTGTTTTATTCCCATCGTTGTCTATAAAATACCCTGCTTCGTATAAGCTTTGTGCCGAGATAGTAACAGAAAAAAAGAAAGTTACTATGCATAATGTCAGTAGTTTCATTCAGTGAATTATGAGTTTGCGTTATGCGCAAATATAGCTTTTTTGTTAAAAAAAGAGAAGAAGTAAGGAAACTCTGTCGATTTATTATGGGGTTGTTTATCTTTTTGATTCTTAGTTTTTTAAATAAAAACATAGAATAGAAAGAGATTGAGATAAGAATGTTTTCTATAAATAAAGGACAATTCCCAGCTGTTAGAAGGTAAGGTGATCCCTACCTAACAGCTTCTTTTTTCCTTCTTTTCCAATCTCTGTAAAGCCCTGCGAATAGGCCAATACTTCCTATGATAAGACATCCTCCAAGCCAGAAAAATGGCTGGGGGCTATCAGTCCAGATACGATTGACACAAGTAAATGCAAAGAGCGCAATTCCTGTCAGTGTCCAACTGATATCTTTTTCTAACCGAATACTGTGATCTAATACAGGAGGACGATTGATGATAAGTTGTAATTCATTCCAGTCCCAAATGATAAGAAAAATATTGGCTAATAACATGCTTCCTGTTATGACTGGAGTATATGCAAAATAATAAGACAGGGTAATCATAAACACATTCAGGATGATAGGAAAATTGATAACCGCGCCTAATTTAGCATACCGCTGCGTCATTAATAATGCTCCGGCAATGAGTTGCCCTAGTCCTATAAACTTCCAGTACAATCCGGATTGATATAGGGTTTCAAAAAAATGCCAGGCGGTATTGATGGCATTTTCAGCCCCACTCTCTGAAGTAAAACGTTTTCCTTTTATTTTAACCAAACTCGCAAAGACAAAAGCCCCTCCAATTAAATAGCGGGTATATATAATGGCAATTTGAATCCAGCTTCTTTTTTTTAATGATTCCATATGCTTGGTATTTCGTAATGATAAGACCTGCTTTTTTCTTTAGGACGAAGGACCAGCTTATTTGTTACGGATTCTATTTATGCGAGAGGAAATTTACTTGTGATCAAAAAAAATGTTTCTATTCAGTTGTTTCCTGTGAGGGATTCATTATGTGTTTATGCGATTTGGGATTTTCTATTCGGGTGATAACACCATTGGCCAGAAAAGTGTGATTTTTTTTCAACCGAACTATGGTATAGGTAATTTCGGGAGTAACAACAGGGAGGATGCGATTTATTTGTAATGGTCCTTCTTCTGTAAGTAATGAGCTGCCTTCAGTCAGCGGAACGACTTTAGAAAGATGGTATTCTTGTTGTGTTTTTAAGGGGGTGTAGGAAGACCAGGTATTCGAAACAGATAAAAAAGGATGATCACTGGTACAGCGAATACGTTTTTGATTAGAAAAAACAATATCAATAAGATGTTCATGAGTAGCTGTAGCAATTTCTAAGACTTCTGATGCTTCATATTGCTGAGTTTCCATATTGTAAGAACGAATACAATCTCCGGTTTTCAAGGATTCTATAGTTTTGACAGTGGCATCTTCCATGGTGATAAGGGTTCCTCCAGAAAGACAGTGTACATCTAAACCGTCAAAAAAGAGCTCTGAAATAACGGTGTCTTCATATTTCAAACCTTTGTAAACAGAAAGAATTTCAAATCGAATACTCCAGTCACCTTTTTCTTTTAGTTTTTCAAAATCAGAGCGGTCTGCATGACCTAATGGGGCAGGCAGGGTAAAGGACTGTAAAGCATACACGTCTTTTAAATGCAGTAGAGCATAAGGTACTTGGTTGACGTACATTTTTAAAGATTTGACCCGACTGTTATTTTTCCAGGCTTTTTTGCTTTTTACATATCCATTGGCAATTCGTATGGTCGTAACTCTGGGGTGTTCGGCTTTGAAGCGTACATCGATGTATTCTCCAATTCCATCTCCGTCAACTCCTTCTACCCAAGCAGTTTGGTAACTGAAATCGGTTAGGTTTTGGGTAGCATAGGTGATCTTGGAAGAAGCTTTTAATGCAGAAGAAGTTTGTACCTCATAGGCTCCTGCACCACAATACCAACTACATCCATCTCCTTCGGTTGCCCACATACTACTATAGGTTTCATCGTATTTTTCGAACAGGGATTGCTCTGCCACTGATAGGTTATCCCAGTTTTTAGTACCTTTTTCAATAGCATCGAGTAAAACTTCTCTTTGTTTCCATTTTTGTTGTACTTCAGTTCCAAAATCAAATGGCATATCCACAGTTGCATGCAGTTCGGGGAGTTGTCCATAGATAAGTGTGTGACAGCATAGGACAAGAAGAGAAAGATAGGTTTTCATAGGTGTTATTTTCGATTGATTTTTTGTTTATCTCATTTTTATTTTAAAAGGTTCTTCTAAATATCAAAAATAAAAATGAAAGAAAGAGGGAGAACTGTTGATCTTTTTTTCGTAAGATCTGTCTTTTATTCGTAGAGTATCTCTACGATATCTCAAATTATTTCGACGATAATATTTAGATAGGGCGACCGAATATTTTACTTACTGAAGTGGATTTTAAATATGCATAGATAGGTCCTGAACTAACTCTCGTTTCCTGGTATAAAGTATAGTGTATTTGCACTAAAGTGATTATCAATTCGGAGTCTATATGCGTAGACAATTTTAGGCTGTAATTGTAAAGTCAGGATTATAGATCAGACCAATTATATTACCCCAGGGATCTATGACAGTAGCAGTCATTAATTCCCCACCGACATTAAATGGAGCTTCTTGGCTGGTCGCTCCTAATTGGAGGAAATTCTCATAGCTTTGTTGAATGTGGTTGACCCCCCAGTACGATATAACATTAGCTGTTTTTGGGGAAGCATCGATCTCCTCTGGTTGTAACCCTAGTTCATACCCTCCTATATTAAATCCAACATAATAAGGTTCATCAAAATAAGGAGAAACTCCAAATGCTTCAGTGTACCACATTTTTGCTTTGTTGAGGTCATTAACTTTATAAATAGTTGTTCTTAATCCGAGAATGGCTGTTTGATTCATAGGTGGTATCATTGCTATTGAATATAGTTGTTTAGAACGAATTTCATATTTGGGTTATAAGAGGTATAGTGTAATTAGCACATATTACGAATGTACTAAAAGAAGTTGAAATCGATACGAGTCAGGAAGATGTTTCAGAAGAAGTGGTTGAGAAACTGACAGACAGATGTGATGGAAGAAAACTACTGTATAATATTTCGTATCTGATAAAAGAAGCGTTCTATCAGGCGTAAATCTTCTGTGACAATGGCAGCAGTTCCTTTCATTTCCGGTTTAAAAAGAATGTGATTTCCGTAGGTGGTTTTTAGCTCTTTTGGCAAGGAGACTTCGATATGATAATGTCCGTCTTCATCAGGGATCTGAGAAATAGCATGTACTTTCCCATTTAATTCTCCGAATTCATCAGCGGGATAATTCGTAAGCTGTATGAGTACTTTTTGTCCATTTTGAATTTTTCCAGAGTTGGCAGGAGGAGCTTTTACCTTGCCGATATAGGAAGTGTTGATTTCAGGAATGATACTACATACTACATCTCCTGTGTGTATGGTCTGATGTGTATTCCAGGAAGAAGGAAAAGAAACGGTACCAGTAATAGAAGATTGCAGTGCATATTGTTTTTCCCAATCAGTGATTGCTTTTTTCAGGTACAAAAATGATTGGATGGCTTTTTTACGGATTGTATGATCGCTTTGTGTTTTTTTTATAGCAGTATCTTCCAGATTTTTTTCGGCAGTACCGATAAACTCTCTCAATTGGGAAATGGAGGTTTGTATACTTTGATAGGCGCGTTCTGCTTGTAATAAATCAATTTCTTTTTGTTCTTTTTCTTTGGCAGAAATCACTCCTTTATTGAATAAGGTTCTGCTCCGCTGAATATCCTTTTTTTTGAAATTGAGTTCTCGTTTGTTGAGTTCTTTTTGGGATAGTACGATTTGTAACCGACCTTTGGCTTCTAGAAGAGACATGCTGTTTGCGGTTTTTTCTACAGCAAAAGGAGTGAGTTTTTTATGGAGTATATAGTCAGAATAATCATTCTCAAACTGTGAATAACTCGTCATAATGTCTCCTAAAAGCATAGGGGGAAGTTTGTCCAGAGGAAATGAAAAATCCTGACGATACATATCAATAGTGTCAACAACACTTTTGAGGAGCAATACATCTTTATAGGAAGCGCTGTTTTCAACAACTGCCAGTAGCTGATGTTTACGAACATGATCCCCTTCATGTGCTAAGAGTACATCGAACTGACCACTGGATCTGGCATAGATTTTTTCTGGGGGGAAGGAAGTAGTGATTGTTACTTCTGTATTGATTATATCCGGGTATTTAATAAGCCAGGAAATACCTAAGATCATAAGAAGAAGAATGAGTAATAAGGTATTTCCCCAAAGAATCATCCAATTGGGGACATGGGTTAATATTTCCTGAACTTCTTCGCTTCGAATTTCTCTATGTTGATTTCTCTGTGGCATAACTACTGATAAAAAGAAGAGGGAAAAAATTCCCTCTTCTAAAAAAGTGGATTAATAATTTGGTAAAAGATTGAGGGAACAAACTCAACCTTTTTTAATGAATAAAGGCTTTAATTTCCTTCATTATATACACATACTCCATCATATCCCACAGGAGTATTCATCGTCGTGTCGGAAGTACAAATGAGACCTCCTGAACACCATCCGCTTTTGCAAGGACACCCAAAAGGAATCGTCCCTTCTGCGCCATCACACATCCCGGGAGTGGTAAAATTGAATCCTCCTGTAATGGATTTTTGGGCAGTTTTGCTTAGTGCTTTTCCTAAAGTTATTATTGATTTTTTCATGATTAAAATGATAAGTAATTATGAATTCCTTGAACCTTTAGAGACACTCAAGGCTTGTGTCTTTTACGTGTCTAGTAATCAAACTATGTGTTATGAGATGATAGAATCTCAAAAAGGATTGTTTTACGACGTTTATGGATTAAAAAATTAATCACATAATACTAATCTTGGTTTTGTTTTCTTTTTACAAATACATTCCAAAGAACCAGGGTCTTCGTCACAAGCATCAGAAAACGCCATGCTTCCTCCTTTAATTTTCTTTTGATCAGTATAGTGTAATACTTTTCCTAGGGCTAAAATGTTTTTTTTCATGTTTTTCATGTTTTTAAATTAATAAATGAGTGTACTCGATGATCGAGTTGTTAATGTTTCGAAGTCTTTCCTCGAAATTAAAATTCATATTTTATAATGTCTGGTGCAATCGCACTGAAATGGTTTACTATCTTATGAGGATTGTTAAAGATGTTTTCATAAGTGATAAAATAGTTGTGATTTAATTATTAATATTAATCGAAAATAACTCTGGGTTTTCCATCTCCCTCTGTTGGAGCATTAGCCCAGCTGGCAGTACTGCAACTATTACAACACCAGTGATCTTCAGCGCTATGTAGCAGTCCTTTTGCTTCTTCCATGCTGAGTCCAACTCGTCTTAATCCAGAATTTGCACTATAGTATTGGCATGTTCCTCCACCATTGATGTGCTGTTGTTCCATTTTATTTAGTATTCTACCAAGGTTTGCTAAGGATGTTTTCATAAGTAAAAAAATGTAATTGTATTCCCTGAACTATATAAGACACTCAAGGAGTGTATCTGTTGTTTTATTTCCCTAGATTTAATTGATTTTTGACCAGGTGATAATAATTTCCTTTTTGTGAGATAAGTTCATCATGTGTTCCTTTTTCGATGATTTTTCCTTTGTCTAAAACCACAATTTGATGGGCATTTTTAACGGTGCTTAATCGATGCGCGATGACGACTGCCGTTTTGTTTGCAAAAAAGGTGTGTAGTTTCTCCATGATGACTTTTTCATTGTTTGCATCCAGTGCAGAAGTAGCTTCGTCAAAAAATAAAAACCGAGGATTTTTATAGACAGATCGGGCAATTAACAGTCGCTGTTTTTGACCAGTACTCAATCCATTTCCTTCAGTACCGATTTTGGTATTATAGCCTAAAGGAAGGGTGTCAATATATTCTCCTATATTGGCGACATCGATGGCGTGGGCTAATTTTTCTTTGTCGACATAATCTTCTCCTACAGCAATGTTTTTGGCAATGGTGTCATTAAAGATGTAACCCTCCTGCATCACGACCCCGCAGTGGTTTCTCCAGGCTTTTTGAGAAATGTTCTTGGTATTGAAATTCTGAATGGTGATTTCTCCTGCCTCTACTTGATAAAAACCAAGAAGCAGTTTCATCAAGGTAGTTTTTCCACTTCCGCTAACGCCTACAATTGCCGTCGTTTTATTTGCAGGAATTTCCAGAGAAAGATCTTTGAGAACAGGTTCTAACCCCCCTGTATATCGAAAAGAGATATTATGAAGATTGATGGGAGCATGTTCAGGAATATGTGCGATTTTTTCATCTTCAGGTTTTTCTTCATCTTCCATATGATGAATTTCTCCTAACCGATCCAATGAAATCTGTGCATCCTGAATGTCTCTCATGAAACCGATAAGTTGTGTAATCGGACCATTTAATTGTCCGACGATATAACTGATTGCCATCATCATTCCCAAGGTAATTTCCCCATCGATTACTAACTTGGCAGAGAGAATGGTAATCAACATGTTTTTTAACTCATTAATAAAATTGGAACCGACACTTTGTGCTTGTTCCAACGCCAGACTTTTGGTAGCTACCCTGAATAAATTTGCCTGTACATACTCCCAATTCCAGCGCATACGTCTTTCCGCATTGTGAAGTTTGATCTCTTGCATTCCATTGATTAATTCAATGACTTTACTCTGCTCATCACTCACCTGAGAAAAACGTTTGTAATCCAGCTCTTTTCGCTTTTTGAAAAAGAAGAGAACCCAGCCAAAATAACTTATGCTACCCAATAAGAAAACACTCAGAATTTGCAGACTGTAATACCCTAATACAAACCCGAAAATTAGCAGATTAAAAAAAGAAAATAGTACAGTTAATGAGGAGGTAGTGAGGATTCGTTCGATACGTTTATGATCATTAATTCGCTGTAATAAATCGCCTGTCATCCTTACATCAAAATAGGAAATGGGGAGTTTCATTAACTTAATGAAGAAATCAGAAATTAACGAGATATTAATTCGGGTGCTGAGGTGTAAAAGAATCCAGCTTCGAATGATTTCTAGAGAAGCTTTTCCAATAAAAAGAAACAGTTGAGCGAATAGAATGAGATAGATAAAGTTGATATCCTGATTTTTTATTCCCACATCCACTACGTTTTGAGTGAGAAAGGGAAGAATTAATTGTAATAAGCTTCCTGCGAGTAAGCCAATTATTAATTGAAGAACGAACTTTTTGTATTTATATACGTATTTGAATATAAAGGAAAAGCCAAACTTCTCATCCTTGTCAAAAGTAGATTGATAGAACTTCGGGGTCGGTTCTATTAATAAGGCAATTCCTTCTTCTGTATGTGTATCTGCATTGTTTCCTATCCAATGTTGAATGAATTCTTTTTGTGTAAAACGAAGAAGCCCATGGGCGGGATCTGAGATATAAACAGTGCCTTTTTTTATTTTGTAAAGTACTACATAATGATTCTTATTCCAATGTATAATACAGGGAAAAGGTGCTTGCTGTAGTTTTTTGAAAGAAAGTTGGATTCCCAGTGATTTTAAACCAATTGATTCAACAGCTTCACTAAGACCTAATAAACTGCTTCCTTCTCGGGTGGTCTCGCTCAATGTTCTTAGCTGTTGAGTATTAATAACCTTACCATAATGCTTGGCGATGATTTTGATACAGGTAGGACCGCAATCTTTGGCTTCTGTCTGTTTATAATTAGGAAATGTTTTCAAAAAGTAAGGGTTAATATAAATAGTACTAAATTATTCTAGTAAGCAGTTGTTTTGGTAGTTAGTACCGTGGCAAATACATGTTTTTTTAGCTAAGGATGTATATGACTATCTGATTAAGAAATTAAGAAAACACTACTGAGAAAACTATAATTTCCTCAGTAGTTTTGGTAATCAGATGTTTATTTAGGGTTTATGCTCTTACACAAGCAAAATTTCCTACGCAAACATATCCACCAGGACAAGGACTATTGTCATTACAGAAATCTGGGTGATCTCCTCCTGTAACTTGTTTTTGTTCTACTTTACTTAATGTTCTTCCGATGTTCATTATTGATTTTTTCATAATTTGTTTTTGAAAAAAGTATTTTTATGGTGAACCTTTAAAGACACTCACCAGTATGTGTCTATTCTTCGCGAAAGAATATGGTTACACAAAGCCCATTTATGGGCTTTGTTGTTATTGTCATGAATCTACAGCAGCGTCCGCTAATTCTTCTATAAAAAACAGCAGGTCTGTCCGTTGGTATTGCTTTGGATAAGCTTTCCCGTTTAGCAAAAGATGTGGAGTGAAATTGATGTTGTGTTTGATACACCAGGAATAAGCGGCTTCAAGGACGGCACGATAGGCTTTTTCGTTACTGCATTCTCCCCATTTTTTTAACCATTGTGCTGCTTTTCCATTTTCATAAATGTCAGTCATTGCTTCTAAGCAGCTAATGGTTCCTTCTTCTTTATAGAGTTCTAATAAACGGGTTGTTACTTTTATTGGATTTTGATCTGGGGAAGTAGTATTAATGTTAAATCGGATAATAATTTTTACATGTGCTCCGTATTGTTTTAAGATATCGTGTATCTGAGTATGTACAGATTTGCAATGCCCGCAAAATGGGTTTGTAATCACAACAATTTCTAGGGAAGCCTTAGGGTTTCCAAAAATAATTTCTTTCTGATCTGGTAATTGGGTGTTAATTTGAGGAGACTGTTGTAACATCGTCTCAAATAAGGTGATATTCCTCTTGAATTTTGTGTTGCTAATATTTGTCTTGCGCAATTCATGAAGTTCGAAGAGTAAGGGCTTTATATAGTACCATGCGGTAAATGTAAATAGTATGATAATTGTATATACTGCTATATTATGGATGTTCCATGAATGAGAGAAAGGGGGATTGATGATTGCTAATATCCCCTGACACCAAAGGACACCAACCAGACTCAAACACAATAAACACCATTTCTTAACAACGAAGTATTGATAATAGATAGAATAGCATGTTATCGGGATAGCTAATAAGCTAAGGAGGTAAGAAAGGGAAGGAGTTTTGAATTGTATGGCTGTTGCTATCGTAAGGCTACAAAAATAAAGGAGACTGATATCACTTAATTTATATCCATTGATAAGGGTCGCTCCTTTGGAGCTTAGGACTGCATCACAGTCTTTTTTATTGTTGTTAGAAGAGCAGAATACTTCTCCTATAGTGGTATGAATCCCTAGTTCCTGTTTTACAATAGTTATGCTAATAAAAAGCCCGATTATAGCTAGGATTAAATAAGAGAAATGAATAAAAGAAAATGGAGGGGAAATTATGAGATATACACTGAGAATACAGACAAAACTGATAAGCAGTGTAGGGAATAAAAAGGTAGATTTGGGTTTGGTAACCTGGTTTTCAGGCTTTTCTACAGCAACTAAAATTCCTGTGAATTTTTTTAGAAACTCATTATGGGAAAGCACTTGCTTTTTTTGATGATTGAGATGAATGTGTTGTTGTTTTTTTTCTGCGAATACTAGTTGAGGTCCTTGTTTATCCTGTATTTGAGCAATAAAATAGTTTGGTAGCTGTAATAACGTTTCTATATCTGTAGGGACTTCTGCGGCAATATTCTCTATATTAAAATGAGATAGTACTCCTGTTATAGCATGTAAACTAGGATAAGAAGGATGGCTCTGAATCTGAAAAGTCAGCTCTTTTTTATCAAATGGGATCTTATTTTTCTTGAGCAAGCTTACTACCAGAGCAATGAGTGAAGTTTCCAATGTATTGTGTTTTTATCTGCTGTTTTGTATAAATGGATTGAAGGAGTGTATTAGGAGTTTTTTTAAGAACATCAACCTAATACACCTCCAATCACCTCCCTAATTTTATGAAACGAATGACCTTATTACTTAAGATTATTATCAAAATTTGGGAATGAAAGCGTTACCAAATTTTTAATAATCTTTTTATCAGAGAGGTTTATAAAACTATTTAGAAAGTGTCTTTTAAAAAAGAAAGTGTTGTGCTTATTCATAAATAAACATGTTTTTAGTTGTGGTTATTATGTTGTTTTTTAGTTGGTTATGTGTTTTTAAGAGTGAGGAGGAATGATCTTGCTTTTTTATAAATAAGGAAGTAGGAATTTATTAATGATCAGTTTTTTGAGGAAAAAAGAAGTTGTTTTTTTATAGTTCATACATCTTGTATTGTTGTTCATGACTTAAATATGTAGGTTGCTGTCATTGCCTGTTTCCTTGATGGGATTTCTTATACAAATTTGTAGTGTAAGCAAGAGAGAATCATTTGATCAGGCAGCTGCTGATTCTTGTTGGTTACTGAAGATCATATAGCGTATATCAAATTATAAATCGACAGGAGATTTTTCCGTGAAATTTGAAATTAAGAAATGGATATGATTGATCATTATAAAAGTAGAATCTTTAAAAAAGAATGTGTATGTCAAAAGTAAAGAAAAGTGATTTGCAGGAATATGTAGAAGATCAGGGAGGGTCTTTAGTAAAACTAACCAATGGAAATTACAATATTCGTAAAGGAGATAAATCGATCAATATAGGGAAACCGGATAGTAGCAACAAATGGGCGGAAGCGCAATTGCGAAGAGCTTGGGGGGATGCTACTGGAATCCCAAAGCCAGATTGGCTATAATGCTTGTGTTGTTGTGCGAAGAGGAGGTCCTGATACATCCTCTTCGTTTTTCCATTGAACTTTAACAGCGTTGATAAGATCAGATCTCAAACGTATATTAGGGATAACTATAAATCCGTTTTTTTGATAAAAAGTGATGGGAGAACGATATGGACTACCATCCTGTTTTTTGTCCTCATCATGATCAATAGCCCACCCGTTTAACTCCAACCTGTTGTTTTGGGCTAATTGTAGTAATTTACGACCATATCCCTTCCCATGAAGAGAGGTGTCAATAATCATGACAAACCATCTTTTTTCCTCTCGAATGAAATCAGTATACCATCCTTTTATTCGATCCTTATCGATAAGTAACCTGTATATAGGGTCAATAAGGGAATTGAGATATGTATCAAAATCAGACATATCAGCATAGGCTAATTGCTTAGGGTATTCTTTGTTCCATAACTGATAAATTTCTTTTTTATGTATCGAATGAAGGCTGGATGTTTCTTGAATTTTAATCATATTTAGAAAAAAGAATAGTTAAACGATTCTATAAAAATAATGTTTCGGCTACATAATAACTCAAAGTCTCAGAATCAATTAACATTTTTGTTGAACTAACAACAAAATCCCTAGAAGACACTTTTGTTTGAGCTCCAGAATAATAAAGCCAAAATAATTTGCTGTCAGGTTAATAGCGTATTTCTTCTTTGCTATAGCACTTAAATTCATGACTGTAATTTTACTCAAAAAAATAACCGTATTGGTACTTCATTAGCTTATGTTTAGAAAATAAAAAGGTTTCGAATTCTTAAATTTTAATAATATCGGACATCGGTTTTATAAGTCCTACCTAGTTTTGGCTATAACTAATTACATATCGGTCTATTTGTAAATTGATGTTTTCGAGGACCTCGCTTCGATCGTTTTTCATGCAACCGATAAGTTTTTTATTTGTCAATGAAATGTAACTTTTAAAAACGTAGATTAATATGAATACACGTCATAGGATTAAAAATTTAAAAAGATGTTTTTTAATCGTATCAGCGATTTTGTTTACAGCTTGTCAATCTGATGATGATCGACCTCAGCCTGAACCAGAAAAACCTATAAATGGCTTTTGGTTAGCCGAAGATAAAGGATATGTTATAAAGATTACGGACACAACAAAAGTGTTATATGGTATAAACTCTATTGGATGTACTGTTATAGAAAAGAATTTTGTGCCAGAAGAATCTTGGGGGATACCACTAAATTTAGCTAGTCCAGACAAATTGATAGGAGTTGCAGCACTTAGTGCATCTGATATTGAGTTTAAGAGGTTGTCAACTCAAAATGAATTTTGCCTCCCTGATCGGCTTGCTAATACCAAAGATCCAAAGATTAATTTTGATCATTTTTGGACTATTTTTAATGACTATTATGCTTTTTTTGAAACAAGAAATGTGAACTGGTCGCAATACAAGAACCTAAGAGAACAAGTGACCTCAGAAAATTTTTATAATATTCTAGAAGAATTAGTTTTTCTATTAAAGGATGGACATGTAGGGATTGATGTTGAAGCTAATAATATTGATATTAATGCAGGCTCTCCTGATTTGATTTCTAGATTAAACTCCAGTTTAAGTGGAGATTTAATTATCCAATCCGAAGAAGTTTATAACGCACTTTATAATCAGAAATTACAAACTATAGCTACAAAGTACTTAAATAATGAGCTTAAAACTGATGAAAAAGGAAAGATAGTATGGGGGATGATTGGTAATGATATTGCATATATTAATATTTTGGGGATGGAAGGATATAGCACTGACGCAAAAAGTGAAATGGATGTGTTGAATTCAGTATTAAACAAAATGATGAGTGACCTTAAAGATGCAGCTGTTTCAAAATTAATAATTGATGTTCGTTTTAATGGGGGAGGATATGATATGGCTTCTGTGAATATAGCTTCTCGATTTTTAGATCATGAACGACTGGCATTTTCTAAAAAAGCAAAATTAGGAGACAGTTTTACAAAAAGTGCATCAGTATCGATGGCACCCAAAGGTGATTTTCAGTTTACAGAGGATATAGTGTTATTAACAAGTCCTTTGACAGCCAGTGCAGCAGAGGTTTTTACACTTTGTATGAAAGATTTACCCTATGTAACCTTAGTTGGTGATAATACAAATGGAGTTTTTTCAGACATTTTAGTCCACAGGTTACCAAATGGAGCCTCAGTAGCATTATCTAACGAAGTGTATAGTGATGCTAATGGAAAGGTTTATGAAGCAATTGGTGTTGGTCCAGATGAGGAGAATAGAATTCCATTATTCTCGAACGATGATTTCACTAATGAAAAAGATAGTGCGATAGAACGAGCAATCTCATTGTTAAAAAACTAGAGGATTTCCGATATTAGATAAAAAAACCTCCTGCTAAATTTTTAGCAGGAGGTTTTGTATATGAATAAGCTCCTTCTTTTATGAAGTTACAGCGGGAACTGCCGCTACTTTCTTTTTACCAAATCGTACTTTGATACGATTGACAATAAAGAATAATGAAGGAACAATAATCAGTGTTAAGAAAGTGGCAATAATTAATCCATAGATTACGGCCCATGCCAGAGGTCCCCAGAAAATAACATTGTCTCCTCCTAAGTATATCTTAGGATTAAATTCATTAAACAAGGAGAAGAAATCGATGTTAAATCCAATTGCCAGAGGGATTAGACCTAATACGGTAGTAATTGCCGTAAGTAATACAGGACGTAGACGAGCTTTTCCTCCTTTGACAATAAGTTTCAATACTTCTTCATTAGGAAGTACTTCGTCTTCTTTGAGGTTGAGCTCCACTTTTTTACGATCGATCAGTAATTGGGTATAATCAAGCAATACAACTCCATTATTAACTACAATTCCTGCCAGTGATATGATTCCCATCATGGTCATCATAATAACGAAAGAGGCTCCGGTAATTAGAATTCCTCCGAATACTCCAATAAAACTAAGGAAAATCGCAATCATAATAATAGTAGGCTTGGAAATAGAACTAAACTGGAATACTAATAAAAGCATAATCAATCCTAATCCTGCAAAAAAGGCTCCCATCAGGAAAGACATTTGTTTGTTCTGTTCTTCAATTTGACCGGTGTAGTCGATTTTCACTCCTTTAGGAAGCGTCGTGAAATTCGCCATTTCATTCTGAATTTGAGAAACAATAGCTCCTGCATCTGTATATCCGGGTTGTAGTCCGGAATATACGGTTACTACTCGTTTCGCATCTTTGTGTTTGATCGCACTAAAAGAAGAGGTATTACGCTGAGAGGCTACCGCAGAAACCGGCACTTCTATAATTCTTCCCGAATTTGGATCTCTAAAAGTAACTGATTGATTAAACAGAGCACTAGTGTTATATCTATTCTCTTTATTAAAACGAACGTAGATATCGTAGTCTTCTCCGTCTTTTTTATATACTCCTGCTTTTTCTCCAAAGATAGAGCGTCTTAACTGATTTCCTACTTGTCCGGCTGCAACTTGTAATTCTCCGGCTTTTTCACGATTAACCACTACCTGCATTGCCGGCTTTCCTTTGTTTACATCGATCTTTAATTCTTCAATTCCAGGGATATTTTTAGTATTGATGAAGTTACGCATTTCTTCTGCGACGTTAACTAATTCATTATAGTCAGGTCCTTCGATCTCTATATTGATCGGATATCCAACAGGAGGACCTACTGGATCTTTTTCTACAGAGATAGCGACTCCCGGATATATTCCTTTTAAGGCATCTTGTACTTTTTGACGAAGCGCTTCTGAATCTTTCCCATTTCTATACTTGTACTCTCTCATGGTAGCAGTAATCTTACCTTTATGAGGCATTTCGGCATTACTTCCTCCGTCTGTTTGTGGATTACCGGCCCCTTCTCCTACTTGAGATACAGCAGATTCCACCAGGAAATTATAATCAGCTCCTTCTATGTATTCTTTGTTGTTAAGAACAGCATATACCCGTTGTTCAATTTCTTTGGTGATTCGGTTTGTTTTTTCGATATCGGTTCCTTGCGGATATTCGATATATACCATGATTTGATTCGGTTTGTTATCCGGGAAAAATTCAACTTTTGTTCGTTGGCTACCAATGGATGCACCAAACATGGCAAATACAATAAATAGAAGTGCAAATGTACCGACGACAAAAGCATACGCTCTCCACCCTTTTAAGGCGAATGTAAGAAAACGTTGGTAGAGGTTTTCGACCCAAACCAGTGTTTTTCGTTGGAAAACATTGGCCATTTTTTTAAGGAAATACTTATATACCCAAAACATAATGGCGGTAAATATCATTAAGGTACCCAGAGCGCGAACATCTCCTCCTATGAACAGGATAAGAGTTCCTGTTCCAACAAGAATGATACTTAATCGAATAAGTTGTTTCGTGGAAAGTACTTTTTCTCCAATTTCCATAAACTGTGATACCAGCATAGAGTTGATAAAGATTGCAACAAATAATGAAGAGCCTAATACTACGGAGAGGGTAATAGGAAAATAGATCATAAATTGTCCCATTACACCAGGCCACATTCCCAGAGGAACAAAAGCAGCAACAGTAGTTGCGGTAGAAATAATAATTGGAAAAGCAATCTCTCCAATTCCTTTTTTAGCAGCTTCAATTCTGGACATCCCTTCTTCTTCCATTAGGCGATATACATTTTCTACTACTACGATACCGTTGTCTACCAGCATTCCCAGTCCCATAATAAGTGCAAAGAGAATCATAGTGTTCATTGTGTATCCTAAGGCTGATAAAATCATAAAGGACATAAACATAGACATTGGGATAGCAAACCCTACAAAGAGTGCATTTCTAAATCCTAAGAAAAACATTAATACTCCAACGACCAGAATGATTCCGAATATGATATTGTTTACCAAATCGTTTACCTGATTAATTGTTTTGGCAGATTGATCATTGGCTACTGTGATATTCAGATCGTTAGGGAAAACATCTTCTTTAGCGGTGCTCAGTATTTTGGTGATTTTTTCCACAGCTTCTACCATGTTTTTTCCAGAACGTTTTTTGACATCAAGCATTACTACGCTTTCTCCGAATTCTCTGGCATAGGTAGTCTTTTCTTCTTCCTTAAAAGATACCTGAGCAATGTCCCGTAGGTATACCGCACCATTATTGGACTTCACTACGAAGTTATCCAGATCATCCGGATTGACAATTTCTCCTAAAATTCGGATGGTTCTACGTTGACCACTGCTGATCATATTTCCTGCCGACATGGTTAGGTTACCATTTCTGATCGTATTGATAACATCATCAAAACTTACTTGCGCAGCCATCATTTTGTAGATGTCAACGGCGACTTCTACTTCTTTTTCCTGTGCACCTCTAATGTCAACTTTTTTAATTTCCGGGAGATCTTCAATTTCATCCTCTAAATATTCAGCATATTCTTTGAGTTTTTCTACCGGGTAATCTCCCGTAATATTTATGTTCATTATAGGGGTTTCCTCAGATATACTGAGATCGAAGACATTTGGTTCTACTTTAGCTCCGTTAAAAGTAGGCCAATCTTCATTGGCTTTTTCCGAATCTACTTCGTCTTTTACCTTTTGCTTGGCCTCAGGAACGCTAATATCTTCGTCAAATTCTACAGTAATGATCGCATAGTCTTCCTGAGAGGTAGATAAAATCTCTACGACATTACTTACGTTTTTTAGTTTGTCTTCCAGCGGGTCGACAATTAATCGTTCTATATCTTCAGAGGTGTTTCCCGGATAAGGAACACTGATATATATTTTGGTCTCATTAATTTCGGGAAAGTTTTCTCTGGGCATCCCGAAGTAGGCTGAAAGCCCCAGGACAAGAAAAATTCCCATCATCACATAGATGGTTGTTTTATTGTCTATTGCCCAGGACGATAACCCAAATTCTTTATCTACTTTTTTTTGATTGTTTTGCATAGGGCCTTAGTTTATTATTTTTACTTCCTGACCGTTCTTAACACTTCTTGCTCCTTCCTTTATAATAGAATTTCCAGCAGTGATTCCTTCAAGGATTTCGATGTAATCTCCTTCTGTTTTTCCTGTTTTAATGATTACCTTTTGAGCAATGGCAATGTTCTCTGCATTTTTTTCAGAGGTAACATAGGTGTACTGATCTCCATCTGCATTTTCCGAAATAATGCTTTGCGGAATTAGGATTGCTTTCGGATTCGTATAATCATTAATTTTTACTTTGGCAGTAAGGTTTGGTTTGATTAATCCATCTTTATTAGGTACTTCTACTTCTATCGAGAAGGATCTGTTACTCGGGTTAATATAGTTTCCTACTTGTCGTATCTTAGTATTGATTGTCTGTCCGGTTACCGGGAAGTATACCTGTACATCTTTTCCCTTGGTGATATTGGTGATATGAGACTCAGGTACTTCTGTTTCGATATACATGTTTTTTAGATTTACAATACGTAGTACAGCAGTTTGTCCAGGAACGGCAACACTTCCCTGTTCTGTAATCACATCGTCTACAATCCCAGAAAAAGGCGCATTAATCGTAGTTTTGGCTAACATTCTCTTGATTTGATTTACAGCATTTTGTTGTGATTCATAAGTAGCTTTGGCTTGCAGATACTGTATTTCCGAACCAATTTTCTGATCCCATAATCTTTTTTGACGATCATAGGTAGTTTTTGCTAATTGCGATTGCACTTCTGCTTGGGCTAATTGCTGTCCTAACCCTCCGTCATCAATTCTGGCCAGTACCTGACCTTTGCTTACCCATTGTCCTTCTTTAACATAAATACGTGTCAATGTACCAGAAGTTTCGGGATACAGTACAATGTTTTGCTTGGTTTCTACATGACCTTGTAACTCCAGGTAATGATTAAACAAAGTGTCTTTTGCAGTTATGGTGGTAACCAATGGTACTTTTTTAGAGGTATCTAGTTTGGAAATTGCCTCATCTAGTTTTTTTAATTTTTCATTGATTGCTAATTGCTCAGCGGTAATTTCTTTTCTCTTCTCTCGGATAGCATCGAGATTACCTCCTTCTATGACGGAATCAATTGATTTATTTCCTTTTTGTCCACAAGAAAGAATCAGTAAGAATACAGTTGATAATGTTAATATCTTTTTCATGTGTTGTATGTTATTGGTTAGGGATGTTTAATATGATTTCTAATGCAGCTCTTTTATTAATAATATCTAACATGGCTTGTAGTACTTCTTGCTGGGAAGAGTATAGCTGCAATTGTGCTTGCCTGAATTCAAAGCTGGTTGCCAGTCCTTCAGAATATTTAATTTGATTTTTCTTTTCGATCCTTTCTGCCAGAGTTAGGTTCTTTTTTGATGTTTCGTAATTTTCGATAGCAAATTGATAATCACTTTTTGCCCGGTTGAGTTCCAGGTTAATTTTTTGCTGAGTTTCGAGAAACTCTGTGTTGGCTTGATCTAGAGCAATTCGCGCCTGCTGGGTCTTAGCACTTCTTCCTAATGAACTAAAAATAGGAATGTTAATTCCTACTCCCAGAATGGAGGACTGAAACCACCTGGTATCACTGTCAAAAAATACAAATTCATTATCGTAGGCAATGGTCCCGTAGTTAACAAAAGCATTAATAGAAGGTAAGGCTCTACTCTTTTCTAACTTTAGCTCCAGGTGTCTTTGCTCCGTAAATGTATAAGCGATTTTATAATCTATATTGTTTTCTATGTTGAATGCCTGTTTTGTGAAATTGATATCGATATTCTGCATTACTAGACTTTCTAAATCGTCAGTTAGCGTAACATTAGAATTGATATCTATTCCCAGAGATAAATTGAGCATTTCCAAAGCGATTTTAGCCAGACGATCTGCATTACTTAACTGATTTGTGATCTGAGCCAAGGTAATTTGTAATTGCTCAACATCTTCTTCTTCTGCCAGACCATTTTCAAAAATTTTCAAGGTTTCATGAAGGTTTTTTTCAAGCGCTTCTTTATTGTTTTTTAGTATTAACACACTTTCGTTAGCTAATAAAACACTGCCATACGCATTTATAACTCCTTTTCTGATTTCTAGTTTTGCTTTTTCTTCCAGATTGTGCGTGTAATTTAGAAATGTTTTAGCAGCCTGAAGACCTACTAGATATGAACCATCAAAGATTAATTGAGATAAGGTGGCTGTTAATCCTAATTGTTGTTCTGTACCAAATACTACAGGAACAAAGGTTCCGGGTTCCCCACCTACTACTTCCCCGGGTAGTAAGCTTACGGGTTGTTTTAACCGATTTTGATAATCTACATTTGCATTGATCTGTGGCAGACCGGTTGCCGTTGTTTCCCATTTCTTTTTTATCGCTTTCGCAACCTCTCTTCTGGCATTGATAGACTGATAGTTGTTTTCCAAAGCATATTCTATAGCTTCATCCAAGGTAAAAGAGTATGAAGATCCGGTGGTTGATGGCTGTGCTGATAGCATCAGTGTAAATAACCAACCGAAACCTAATAACCATAGAGTGTTTTTCATTTTTGTTGATCTTTTATGAGATTGTTTAATATTTCTAATCCTTTTTTAGAGGCGATCCCTCTGATGTGGTATTCCAAATAATTTTCCATTAATTCAGGAATGCTAAATATTTCCGTAGGAAACATATGCTGATCCTTAATTCCAATAACACAAGTGAAGTATAGCCTGGATATTATTTCAGGGTCGATATTACTTCTGTATACCCCTTTTTCTATCCCTCTTGTAATATTCTCAGCTACACAATCCTTTGTGACATCGAATTGTTTTGATTTTAATTGCGTATATAGTTTAGGGTAATATTTCTGTAATTGATATTGTGGGGAGGTCTTTTCATTTTTTAGATGTTGCATGATAAAACTTTTGATATGATATAACTCTTCAATCGGTTCGTGATTTTCTTCTATAATCGAGTCTATACCAGCGCAAATCTGATCAAAAATATAGCTAGTGGTAGCTTCTACTAATTTTGTTTTGTTGGGAAAATGGGCGTAAATGGTTTTTTTAGAAATTCCCATTTCTGATGCCAGATCATCCATGGTAACACTTTTAAAACCAAAATTCAGAAACAATTCTTTTGCTACTTCTATAATTTTTTCTTTCATCCGTATTGTTAATGTTATAAGGGGGGTAGCAGGAGTATTAGTTAAAGATTTTCATTGTTTTTTAGTGGTTGATATTTTTTATGTGTATTCACTCAGTAATAAGTATCGTAATGCTGTATGGAAGTTTACGCTCTCTTTTGAGTAATTCAATACAGTTGCAAATGTAGGTGAGGAAACTTTAAAAACATAAAAAGTTTCCTAAGTTTTACATTTTTTTAACATCAGCTAATTTTGATATCGGATAGGAGTCTTGAAAATTACAAAAAGAAAGAAGCTGTGTTTTTTTTGAAAAGTTTAATTTACTTTAGCGCAAAAATTATAGACAGTGCATACTATTTCTGAATATCAAGAATATTTTCTAGCCTATTTAACAAAGAATCAAATAAACAAAGAGCCTAAAAGTCTTTATGAACCAATATCTTATATTCTGAATCTTGGAGGGAAGCGATTACGACCTGTATTAGTATTGATGACGGCAGAAATGTTTGGAGGATCTTACAAAGAAGCATTAGACGCAGCCCTGGCTATAGAAGTATTTCATAATTTTTCATTAGTGCATGATGACATTATGGATGATGCTCCGCTGAGAAGAGGAAAAGAAACTGTACATGAAAAATGGGATGTGAATACAGGGATTCTATCAGGAGATGCTATGTTGATCAATGCATATCAGTTATTTGAAAACTATGAGGGAGAGACCTTTAAGGCATTGGCGAAGTTATTTACTAAGACAGCTATCGAAGTATGTGAAGGGCAACAGTACGATGTAGATTTTGAGACAAGAGATGATGTAACGATTCCGGAATATATCAAAATGATAGAATATAAAACAGCGGTGTTGGTTGGAGCTGCGATGCAAATGGGGGCTGTAGTAGTGGGAGCTTCTCCAGAGCAGCAATATGCTGTCTATGATTTTGGAAGATTGTTAGGGTTGGCTTTTCAGTTGCAGGATGACTTTTTGGATGCCTTTGGAGATCCGAAGACATTTGGAAAACAGCTGGGAGGGGATATTATAGAGAATAAAAAAACCTTTTTGTATCTCAAGGCAATAGAGCATGCTACCGCTGATGAGAAGAAACAATTGGAAGGATTGTTCTCGTTACATCCACAAGACGCAACAGAAAAGGTGGCAATGGTAAAAAACCTTTTCGAAAGTACAGGAGCAAAAGAAAGGACAAGAGAAGAAATAAAGAAGTATACAGAGAAGGCTTTTCGCGTACTTGATGAGTTGGATCTGTCAGAAGAAGGAAAGGTTATGTTACGAGCTTTTGGAGAAAATTTAATGAATAGAAATGTCTGAAAACGCTCACTTAATTGCAATTACTGATGTCTTTTCCGAAGCAGAAAAGCTACAGTTGTTTGCAAAATTAGTTACGCAATGTCAAAAAGATATTTTTAGAGCAGGAATTGACTATGAGATTCCTGAACAGCTGAATCCAGAACAATTCTTTGGGGTGATTAAGGAATTGTTGCGGGATTTAATGAATTATGATTTTTCTTCCTTCTTGAACTTATTATACGCAGTAGATGTATCCGAGAAAAAGATTAAAGCCTTTTCCTCGATTGTAGTAGATGATATAGCAGTGTATGCTTCCTTTTTATTAATAGAAAGAGAGTGGCAAAAAATACGAGGAATGTATTACCTGAATAGGTAAATTTATCTATTTTGTTTGATAGCTACAGATCCAAAATCTTTATCCGTAGTTATAATGTATTTTTTTCCAGATTTTACATTCATTACTTTCCATTCATATCCAGAAGGTGTTTCTTTTATTTCTGATCTGGCGATTGAATTCATCGGACTTCCCGAGTATTGCTCTGTTATTTGATTTACTTTTTGATCAAACTTTTTGAGAGGGTTTACTTCTGTGTCTGGAGCCTGGGTAGTATTTTCTGTTGTTGCAGCTGTAGTAGTTGCAGTTTTTTTACTTGTACACGAAATTAATAATGTTGTACATATACATGGAATAAGAAATAATCGTTTCATCTTTATTGCCGAATTTATTTTTATACAAATTACGGTTTAACAGTTTTATTTGTAAGGTTTTGTTATAAATTCAATATGAAATTACCGACAAAATAATCTTTTCCCCGATAAATGGTCAATTAAAGATGTGTAGAGGTTAAAAATAGACATTGACAAAAGGAATAAAGGCGGTGCTGTAGATACTTTTATCTTCATTGTATAATACATCATATCGCATGCCGATACTAAGTCCATTTATTCGATATCCGGCACCTAAGAATAAAGCAGGATACCAATAGTCTTCTTTTATATTTCCTCCGTCCAGTTCTAATTCTTTACTTACTCCGGTATATTCAAATTCTGAAGAAATCTGAAGTTCTTTTAAAGGGTAAAAAAGCGAAATCAGGCTAATACCATAATTAGTTGCTTTAAAATTTCGTGCATTTGTATAACCAAAATTAATTCCGGTTCCCAGACTAACATACGGATTTACATCATATACAGCAGAGGGAGCTATGATAGCACTAAACGAATCATTCGGAAAATCAATTCCAATTTGCCCTCCGAAGCGTACTTTAGACCAAAAAGATTTTTCTTGAGCGTAATTTTTATGAAAAGACAGTGTTATTGTTAAAATCAGCGTTAGGATTGAGATTTTTTTGAGAGTAATCATATTCATTGTTAAATTTCTAAAAAATTACTAGATAAATATAAATAATTCAATACTCAATATAGTGTAATTGTTGTACTTTTGTCATGTTTTCTATAAAAAAGAAGAGTTGAATAGTTACATATGGATAAATATTCATTTTTAAATGCGGCTCATACCGCATTTTTTGCAGATTTGTATGATCAGTATATACAAAGCCCCGATAGCGTAGAGCCAAGTTGGCGTAGTTTTTTTCAGGGATTCGATTTTGGGCTAGAAAGTGCTAATGGCTCAGGAGAAACCATTTTCGTAGAAAAGGATTCGGGTGAGACCGTTGCCGTTCCCGAAAGTGTACAAAAAGAATTTCAGGTAGTACGATTAATAGATGGCTATAGAACGAGAGGGCATTTATTTACCAAAACAAACCCCGTAAGAGACAGGAGAAAGTATACACCTACTTTATCGCTAGAGAATTTTGGACTCAGCCATAGTGATCTTAATACTGTATTTAATGCAGGAGAGATCATCGGGATCGGTCCCAATACCTTAAGCAACATTATTGTTCATTTAGAGAATATATATTGTGACTCTGTAGGAATAGAGTACATGTATATTCGTAATCCTAAAGAAAGAGAATGGATTCAGGATCGGGTGAACTTTAATACCAACAGGACAAAGTTTTCTGTAGATCAGAAAAAAAGAATCCTTAAGAAATTGAATGAAGCTGTTTCTTTTGAAACATTTTTACATACGAAATACGTAGGACAAAAGCGATTTTCATTAGAAGGAGGAGAATCTTTGATTCCGGCACTGGATGCCTTGGTAGAAAAAGCTGCCGATTACGGTGTCAAAGAATTTGTGATGGGAATGGCGCACAGAGGTCGCCTGAATACATTGACTAATATTTTCGGAAAACGTGCTAAAGATATCTTTAGTGAGTTTGATGGAAAAGATTATGAGGAAGATATCTTTGATGGGGATGTAAAATACCATTTGGGATGGACAGTAAAGCGAAAAAGTACCTCCGGAAAAGCAATTAATATGAATATTGCTCCGAATCCTTCTCACTTAGAGACAGTTGGTGCAGTAGTAGAGGGGATAACAAGAGCAAAACAAGATAAACATTATAGTGATAATATCTCACAGGTGCTCCCTATTGTAGTACATGGAGATGCTGCTATTGCAGGGCAGGGACTGGTTTATGAGATTGTGCAGATGGCGCAATTAGATGGATATAAAACTGGAGGGACCATCCATGTGGTGGTTAATAATCAAATAGGATTTACGACAAACTACTTGGATGCAAGATCGTCTACCTATTGTACAGATGTTGCCAAAATAACATTGTCTCCGGTAATGCATGTCAATGCAGATGATGCAGAAGCAGTAGTACATGCGATGAATTTTGCGTTAGATTTTAGGATGACTTTTGGAAGAGACGTCTTTATCGATCTTCTGGGGTATCGAAAATATGGACATAATGAAGGAGATGAACCTCGTTTTACACAACCCAAACTGTATAAAGCCATTGCAAAGCATAAAAACCCTAGAGATATTTATGCAGAAAAGCTAATCAAAGAGGGGGTGATTGAAGGAGATCACGTGAAACAACTGGAAAAAGAATATAAAGCTTCTCTGGAAGAAGAATTAGAAGATTCTAGAAAGCAGGAGAAAACGATTATTACTCCATTTATGCAAGATGAATGGGCTGGTTTTGATAGAGTTCAGGAAGATAGAATGATGGAAGTAGTAGATACTTCTTTTTCAAAAGAAGGTCTTACCGAAATTGCAGAAGTTATAACTAGATTACCAGAGGATAAAAAGTTCTTGAGAAAGATAGAGCGTTTGATTAAGCAGCGACATGATATGTTCTTTGAAAAAGATCAATTAGATTGGGCAATGGGAGAACTGTTAGCTTATGGGTCTTTATTGAAAGAAGGATATGATGTTCGTATGTCAGGGCAAGATGTGGAAAGAGGAACGTTCTCTCATAGGCACGCTGTTGTAAAAGTGGAAGATAGTGAAGAAGAGGTGTTGTTGTTAAATCACCTCAAAGGGGATCAGGGAGATTTCTATATTTATAATTCATTATTATCAGAGTATGGAGTGTTGGGATTTGACTATGGATATGCAATGGCAAGTCCTAAGACACTAGCGATCTGGGAAGCGCAATTTGGGGACTTTAGTAATGGAGCGCAAATCATGATTGATCAATATATCTCTTCTGCAGAAGATAAATGGAAGATGCAGAATGGACTGGTCATGTTATTGCCTCATGGATACGAAGGGCAAGGAGCAGAGCATTCATCAGCACGTATGGAACGCTACCTGCAACTATGTGCCAAGGATAATATGTTTGTGGCAGATGTAACCACTCCTGCAAATATGTTCCATTTATTACGTAGGCAAATGAAAGCTGGATATCGTAAGCCATTGGTGGTTTTTACTCCTAAAAGTTTATTGAGACATCCTAAGGTAGTATCATCTGTAGATGAATTTGCTAATGGAGCTTTTCAGCCATTGATTGATGATGCAGATGCAAAAGCAGATAAAGTAACTACATTAGTCTTCTGTACAGGTAAGTTTTATTATGACCTGTTAGAAAGAAAAGAAGAACAGGGTAGAGAAGATGTTGCGCTGGTTAGAATAGAACAATTATTCCCCCTTCCAACACAGGAAATGGATGCTGTATTAGATAAGTACCAGGCAGAAGATGTTGTTTGGGCTCAGGAAGAACCTAGAAATATGGGTGCATTAGGTCATATTTTACTGGATTACGATAAAGCAAAAAGTTTTAGATTTGCAAGTCGACGTCCATATGGAGCTCCGGCAGCAGGAAGTGCTACCCGATCTAAAAGGAGACATGGGGAAGTTATTGATTTTGTTTTTGATAAAACGAAAGATAATCAGAAGCGAAAAAAGAAATAGTTAATAAAAACAAACACATTTCTGTAAAATAAAATAAGGAAACATATTTGCAGGAATACTTTAAAGGATAAATTCAGAATTATGGCTTTAGAAATGAAAGTCCCTTCACCGGGAGAGTCCATTACAGAGGTTGAAATCGCTCAATGGCTTGTAGAAGACGGTGATTATGTTGAAAAAGACCAGGCAATTGCTGAGGTTGATAGTGACAAGGCAACATTGGAATTGCCAGCAGAAGCAAGTGGAATTATTACTTTGAAAGCAGAAGAGGGTGACGCTGTTGCAGTTGGTCAGGTAGTATGTCTGATCGATACGGATGCAGCAAAACCTGAAGGGACGACAACCGCTGCCGTACAAGAAGAAACCCCTAAAAAGGAAGAGAAAAAGCAGGAAGCCCCTGCTAAACCAGCTGCTACATACGCTACAGGAACTGCTTCTCCTGCAGCAAAGAAAGTGTTGGCAGAAAAAGGAATTGATGCCTCTCAGGTAGCAGGTACCGGTAGAGATGGTAGAGTGACCAAAGCAGATGCAGTAAATGCAAAACCTTCTATGGGGACTCCTGGAACCGGAGCTCGTGGAGAAGAACGTAAAAAGCTATCAATGCTTCGTCGTAAAGTAGCACAACGTTTGGTTTCTGTAAAGAATGAAACGGCTATGTTGACTACATTTAATGAAGTGGATATGCAGCCTATTTTTGATCTGAGAAAAGAATATAAAGAAGCTTTTAAAGCAAAGCATGGAGTGAGTTTAGGATTTATGTCTTTCTTTACTCTAGCATGTGTAAGAGCGCTTAAAATGTATCCTGCTGTAAATGCAATGATCGATGGAGATTATATGGTGTCATATGATTTTCAGGATATCAGTATCGCTGTATCTGGACCAAAAGGACTGATGGTTCCTGTAATTAGAAATGCAGAAAATCTTAGTTTTAGAGGAGTAGAATCTGAGGTGAAAAGACTGGCTTTGAGAGCTAGAGATGGACAGATTACAGTTGATGAGATGACAGGAGGAACATTTACTATTACCAATGGAGGAGTTTTTGGAAGTATGCTTTCTACTCCTATTATTAACCCCCCTCAAAGTGCTATTTTGGGAATGCATAATATTGTAGAAAGACCTATCGTTCGTGATGGTCAGATTGTTGTAGCACCTATTATGTATGTGGCACTGTCGTATGATCATAGAATCATTGACGGAAAAGAGTCTGTTGGATTCTTGGTCGCTGTAAAAGAAGCGTTGGAAAACCCGGTAGAATTATTAATGGACAATGCTGTTACCAAGGCATTGGAATTGTAATTAGGGAGAAGATATATACAATTAAAAAAACCTTGATCTAGCAGATCAAGGTTTTTTTGTCTAAAAACTTAAAAAACCATTTCGCGATATGGAAGAATGGTTTGGTAGCCTTTTTCTTTAAAATAATTCATGTCATCAGATGTTCCTGTCACTAAGATAAAATCTCCACCCCAACCTCCGAGGCTTTTAATACTGCCTTTGTAATCGTGAAATAGCTGTTCTTTTACGGTAGGAGTTTTGATTAAACTGGAGATTGTCTGTTCGTGTGAATCGATTAACTCCTGAAAATGTGGAAGAGTATTACAGGTTTCAAAATTAGCTGTAATTGTATTTATTTTTTCTTTAAACTTAGTGATTTCTGTAATTGATAAAGAACGATAATGTCTTATAGAATCTTTGCTGTTTTGTTTTTGATTTAGGTGAACAAAAAATAAAGATTCTTGGAATTCAGGGTTAAAAACAGCACTTGTTATAACAGGTTTGTTATTGTTTCTGTTAAAGAAAATAGGAATATCATGTTGTGCGCAGGCAATATCATACCCGCTACCTCCAAAACTCTGATACAATAAATCAAAAGCATTAATTCCTGCCCATTGGGCAATGTTGTTAATTAATGTGGAGGAGGAACCAAGTCCCCAGTTTCTTTCGAACTCCAGATGTGTTGTTACTGTATATCCTTGTGCAGTCGATAAAAATAGAGGGTTTAATTGATTGGCAGTTTGTAAAATGCTAAGTAACGTTTTTTGTTCGTTAGAGCTGATTTTTTCTTTATCGATAGAAGCAATGCCCGTTTCTGTAAGTTCAAAAACCGTTTCAAACCATATATTGTCTGAAGAATCAAAGCTTTTCCAGTTAATAAAGCTGTTCTCTGTATTGATTACAGTCATTGATTGTCCTTTTTTGGTGGGGATAGCTAGTGCGGTTGCATTATCTAATACCAGGTATTCTCCAGTGAGTAAAAGTTTTCCGTGACTGTAAAATGACTGTGTCAATTGTGTGTTTTTTAGGTTTGAGGATTGCGTATTTTTTGTAATTGAGCAACTACTTCGCTATGTGTAACTGTATTTGTAGAAAAATAGGAAGCAAGAAGCTCTTTTTCCTTAGTTGAAGCATCAAACTGATTAAGAATATTCATAAGATGCATTTTCATATGTCCTTGTTGAATTCCGGTGGTGATCAGGGAGTTGATAGCAGCAAAATTTTGTGCCAATCCGGCAACAGCTGTAATTTGCATTAATTCCGAAGCATTTGGGTTCCCTAGTAGCTGCATCGCTAATTTTACTAAAGGGTGAAGAGAAGTAAGTCCTCCTACAGTTCCTAAAGCTAAAGGAATTTCTATGCTAAATAAAAAGGTGTTTTCTGTGACAGATGCACTTGTCAGGCTGGTGTATCTTCCGTTTCGCGCTGCATAAGCATGAGCTCCTGCTTCAATAGCTCTAAAGTCATTACCTGTTGCCAAAACCACAGCATCAATCCCGTTCATAATTCCTTTGTTATGAGTTACGGCTCTGTAAGGTTCTATTTGGGCTATTTTTACTGCCTGAACAAATTTATGTGCATACTGTTCAGAAGAAAGTTCTTTTGTTTTAGGAAGTTCCTCTATAGAGCATGAAACACTTGCGCGAACAATACATTCTGGTACATAGTTGGAGAGAATACTCATGATGATCTCTATGTTCTTTTCTTTTTCAGAAAACACAGGGAATTGTAAAGCTTCTTTTTGAAGAGTACTGGCTAATTGCTCCAGACAAGAGTTTATGAAATTAGCTCCCATGGCATCAACTGTTTCGAATGTGCAATGTAGCTGATAGTAATGATCAATCTCTGCTGTTTTGTCTCGAAGTTCTATACAAGTTATTCCACCACCTCTTTTTTGCATGTTTTTAGTGATGTGTTCTGTAGAAGCTAGCAGTCGCTCTTTGATTTGCTCGAAAAATGAGGTGAGTTTCTCAGTTTCTCCAAAGAAGTTAAAGTGTACCTGACCTACTTTAGAAACCGATAAGACTTCTGCTGTGAATCCTCCTCTGTTCTGCCAGAACTTGGCAGCTTTACTTGCAGCGGCAACAACGGAACTCTCCTCTATGGTCATAGGGATGGTATAATGTTTGTTGTTGATCGTGAAATTAGGGGCTACCGAAAATGGGAGGTAGTAATTAGATATAGTGTTCTCAGTGAACTCATCGTGTAACTGTTGTAATTTTTCGTCAGAATTCCAATATCTTTTGATAATAGAGATAGCATCAGTGTTATTATTGAAATGATGCTGTGCCAGCCATTGAATTTTATCAGATTTAGAAAGCTTGGAAAAGCCAGAAACTATTGGTGCCATTTTTTGTTTTGTAATAAAGCGTCAAAGATAGCATTCTGTTTTGTGTTTTTTAGAGGAAGCGATGATAAAGCGTAGGATATGCTAAAAATTACTTACTAAGAAAAGGTATAATGGGGATCGTTTTCTAATAATATGTTAAAAATAGAGGGTGTAATACCCGCTTTTTTGTTGGAATTTCCGTCAATTGTTGTATTTTTCACAGATTTTTTAATTTTTGATACTAATAAATTTAAATACATAATATGAAATTGAAACGATTACTATTTTGTGTGACTTTATTTATAGGAGTTTTTTCCTATGCACAACAAAAAGTTTTTACGTTAGAAGAGATATGGAGAGGTGCTTTTAGAACAGAAGGGTTGCAGTCATTGTATTCCATGAAGAACGGAAAACAATATTCTGTTCTAGAGATGGACAGATCAAATCGAACTACTTCTATAGAAATATATGATTATGCAACAGGGAAGAAAGCAATGACATTATTGAACTCTGCAGCGATTAAAAATCTTCAAGCTTTTCAGGGATATTCTTTTAGTTCAGATGAGAAACAAATTCTGCTTTCGAGTGAAGTGGCTCAGATTTTTCGCCATTCCAGAAGAGGAATCTATCATGTGTACAATACGGAAACCAAAGCGCTGACAAAAGTAAGTGATAAAAAAATACAGGAGCCGACTTTCTCTCCAAATGGAGAAAAAATAGCATATGTCTTTGATAACAATATTTATGTTTTTGATATAGCTTCTCAAAAGACAGTACAATTAACAAACGACGGGAAAAAGAATGAAATTATAAATGGAGTGACAGATTGGGTATATGAAGAAGAGTTTGCTTTTGTACGTGCCTTTGATTGGAGTGCAGATAGTAAGAAAGTTGCTTACATTCGTTTTGATGAAAAAGAGGTGCCTGAGTTTTCTATGGATGTATACGGGAGTCAATTATATCAAAGGCAGGAAGTATTTAAGTACCCAAAAGCCGGAGAGAAAAATGCAAAGGTATCGCTGTTCATTTATAATTTAGAGAAACAGCAATCAGCCCCGATTAAATTAGGCACTTATAAAGACTTCTATATTCCAAGAATAAAATGGTCTGCAAATCCAGATGTTTTGAGTGTTCAGGTAATGAACAGACACCAAAACAATCTGGATTTAATTTTTGTAAATGCTTCTGATAACACATCTCGTGTAGTTTTGAATGAAAAAGATGAAGCCTATATCGATATAACTGATAATCTTACTTTCTTGGACGATAATAGCTTTATCTGGACCAGTGAAAAAGATGGATATAATCATATTTATCACTATAATGATAAAGGAGGATTGATTAATCAGGTTACTGCTGGGAACTGGGAGGTAACAGCCTATTACGGATACGATAATAAAAACAAAACGATATTCTATCAGAGTGTAGAGAACGGAAGTATCAATAGAGATATTTATTCAGTAAAATTAAACGGGAAATCTAAAAAACGCTTGAGTAGTAAAGAAGGAACAAATCGTGCAGATTTTAGTGCTGACTTCACCTATTTTATCAATTCTTTTTCGAGTAGTACGACACCTCCTGAGTATAGCTTAATAGCCTCCTCTAGTGGAAAAGTCGTTCGAGCGCTAAAAAATAATAAAAGATTGACAGAAGAATTAGCTACATATGATTTTAGACCAAAAGAATTTTCTACGCTAAGTGTTAATGGAGAATCTCTTAATATGTGGATGATTAAGCCTAGAGATTTTGATCCGGCAAAACAATATCCATTATTAATGTATCAATACTCAGGACCAGGATCTCAATCAGTAGCTAATAGGTGGTATGGAGCCAATGACTATTGGTATATGATGTTAGCACAACAGGGATATATTGTGGTTTGCGTTGATGGAAGAGGAACAGGTTTTAAAGGAGCGAAATTTAAAAAAGTGACACAGAATGACCTGGGGAATTTAGAAGTGCAGGATCAGATTGCAGCAGCAAAGCAGTTGGGCGCATTGGATTATATAGATGCTAAAAGAATAGGTATTTGGGGATGGAGTTATGGAGGGTTTATGTCTAGTAACTGTTTGTTCAAAGGAGCAGATACCTTCGCAATGGCAATTGCTGTTGCTCCGGTGACTAATTGGAGATTCTATGATACGATTTATACCGAAAGATATTTGACAACACCACAAGAGAATGCCGCAGGATATGATAAAAATTCACCAGTTAATTATGTAGATGGATTAAAAGGGAAATATCTATTGGTACATGGAACAGCAGATGATAATGTACATGTACAAAATGCAATGGTGTTGATCGAAGCCTTAGTGCAGGCGAATAAAGATTTCGAATGGGCAATTTACCCAGATAAGAATCACGGTATTTACGGAGGAAATACAAGACTACATTTATATAACAAAATGACTAATTTTATTAAAAAGAACCTATAATAAATAAACATAATGGCAGATACAGTTAAAGCAGCTCATCAAAAAGAGCTATTTGGGCATCCGGTAGGATTGTTCGTACTATTCTTTACGGAAATGTGGGAACGATTCTCTTACTATGGAATGAGAGGACTTCTAGTGTTGTACATTGCAACTTCGGCTACGGCGAATGATCCGGGACTGGGTTGGACGACAAAAGATGCACTGTGGTTGTATGGGTGGTATACCATGTTAGTATACGTGATGTCTATTCCAGGTGGAATTATAGCAGATAAATGGCTGGGGCAGAAAAAAACGGTGATGCTGGGAGGATTGTTGTTGTGTTTAGGACATGGGGTATTAGCGATTCCGACAAGTACCGCTTTCTTTGGAGGACTGGCTTTGGTAATTCTTGGTGTAGGGTGCTTGAAACCCAATATTTCTACGATGGTAGGAGGATTGTATAAAGAAGGAGATATTCGAAGAGATAAAGGATTTACGCTTTTTTATATAGGGATTAACCTTGGAGCCTTTTTAGCCGGGATTATTGTAGGAATTGTAGCGGCAAAATACGGTTGGCACTGGGGATTCGGTTTAGCAGGAATCGGAATGGTTCTGGGACAAATCGTATACATGTGGGGACAGAAATATTTAGTAGGAGTAGGTGATTTTATTGGAGCAAAAGAATCTGTAAATAAAGAAGCAGCAAAAAAACCATTGACCAAAATAGAAAAAGATCGGGTAATTGTATTATTGATTTCTTTCTTGATTGTAATTGTTTTTTGGGGAGCATTTGAGCAGGCAGGAGGATTGATGAACCTGTATACAGATGTAAAAGTAAATAGAGTTACCGGATTTGGAGGACCAGAATGGTTACAAGAAATACCAGCAGCTGTATTCCAATCGCTAAATGCAGGATATATTATCATTTTTGGAACTGTAATAGCCGGATTTTGGGTATGGTGGCGTAAAAAAGGAAAAGAGTCATCTTCCCTATTTAAAATGGCAATCGGAACAATCATTATGGGACTAGGTTTTGTATTTATGATGTTTGCTTCTAAAGAAGCTGCTGCAGAGAATTTTGGGAAAGCTGCAATGTTTTGGATTTTTATGGCTTATTTATTCCACACTATTGGAGAGCTATGCGCTTCGCCGGTAGCCTTATCATTTATAACTAAGTTAGCTCCTGTGAAATACGCTTCAATTATGATGGGAATATATTTTGCATGTACCGGGTTTGGAAATAAACTGGCAGGAGCAATTGGGGAATCTTCTCAATTAGAACCATATGAAGGAAAGATGATCGCAAATAAAGAAGTTGTGTATTCTTTTGTAAATAAAGCCGAGTATACCAAAGAAGTAGATGGTAAAGAAATTACTGAAAAAGATTATGCGATTAATCGTGATAAAAACTTTGAAATAAGAGCAGCATTATACCCACAGGGTGATAAAGTAGAATTTGCGGATTATGAGAAAGGAACCTCTTTAAATTCGTTGTTTGTTCTGGGTAACTCAGAAGGACATAATACGAGTTCTCAGCTATTAGCGTACTTAAAAGAAAATAATGTAACAAAAGAAAACCCATATCACGCTAAGTTGTTATTCGAAAAAGATGAAGAAAAGGCTAAAATAGAAGCGAATAAAGGGGATGGAAAAGATTATAGCGTTTCATTTAAAATAGAAGAAGAACAAAATGCGTTAGAGTATAACATATTTACGATAATTACCGTATTTACAGTTGCTTTTGGATTGTTATTGATAGTATTCCTGAAAAAACTAAAGGTATTGACGCATGGGGCAGAAGATAATGAGAGAGATTTGAGAAACGAAGAAGCGGAAGGATTCGAATTAGCTGATAACTAAAATTAAAGAAAACAATGAACTCGAATATTACAGATACGAATGACTTTTTCAAGGATAAAGTTTTAGGTCACCCGGCAGGACTGTTTGTGCTGTTTTTTACAGAAATGTGGGAGCGTTTTTCCTTTTATGGAATGCGAGCTCTTTTAGTATTGTTTTTTACAGCATCATTATTTGATGAAGGTTGGGGATGGCCTAGAGAACATGCTTCGGCATTGTTTGGCTCATATGTTGGGCTGGTTTATCTTTCTACAATGCTAGGGGGGTATTTTGCAGATAAGATAATAGGATTTCGTTGGGCAGTTGTCGTTGGAGCACTCTTGATGACCTTAGGGCATGGAGCAATGGCAGTAGAAACCCCATTTTTTATATATATGGGATTAGGACTACTGGTATTTGGGAATGGTTTTTTTAAACCAAATATGACTTCAATTATTTCTGAAATGTATAAGAACCATCAAGAGAAAAAAGATGGAGCGTATACGATTTTTTATATGGGAGTGAATGCAGGAGCATTTTTTGGTATTTTACTTTGCGGATATCTGGGAGAAAAAATCGGATGGAGTTACGGGTTTGGATTAGCAGGAATCTTTATGCTTTTTGGACTTATTCAATTTTGGCTGGCGCAGAATATTTTTGGAGATATCGGATTAAAACCAAAGAAGGAAGAACAAACAAAAGCATCAACATCAGAAGAAGATAATGATAAACGGGTGCCTTTCTCAAAAGGACAATTAGTGCTTATTACAATTTGTAGTGCTCTGGGAATCTTATGGATTTTGAATGATCCGGCAGCTAAGATATCAGAAGGAGCTTTTAATATTTTTGATTTTCAAATGTTAGGGCTGGAAGGAAACAACTTTGTGATTCTAACTGCGCTTGTTTTGTTTTTAGGGCTGTTAATATATAGGTTGACAAAGTATTCTCAGTTGACAAAAGAAAAGCTAATAGCAGTTACTTTTTTTGCATTTCTTACCATTTTCTTTTGGGCAATTTTCGAACAATCACCGAATACGCTGACGGTTTTCGCTAAAGATTATACAGATAGAGTACTAGAAGGAACTTCAGCATATATTTTCAAAGTGATAAACACGCTTATAGCCATAGTGCCTTTAGGGATAATTACCTGGGTATTGTGGTTGTTGTTTAAACAAACCTTTGCGAAATATAAATGGTCGAATATTATTTTGGCTACTAGTTTTGTAATTGTCTGGGGAGTTACTATCTGGATGATCTCTAATGAATTTAAAGCATCTTCCTATAACGTTACTTATAGCAATGTTAACGGGAAAACAGAAGAGGTAAAAATAATTTCTTCAGAAGCATATAAAGAAAATGATGTTATAAAAATAAAGGATATCCAAAGTCTCTCTATTTATGACCAGAAAGAGGCATCTAATGGAAATAATAAAATAGAGAATGGATACCTGATTGATGGGAAAGGAAATCAAGTAGGAGAATGCCTTGCAGCTAAAGTTGTAGGATTCTCTAAAGAACCAAAACCAGGTGCTTTTGGAACAACAGTTAATAATGTAGATGTGGTTATTACTAATAGCCTAGGAGAATCTGTTTCTAAAAAAGTTAAGATTTCTTCTGAAGAGAAGGGTGAATTAAATGTGGGAGACGAGATATTGGTCAAAATTGCGCATTCGATTAAATATGACCTAAACCAAACTTCGCAAACAACCGCTACCATTTCATCTGTCAATAGTGCGGTAGAAATTCCAGCTAGTTGGTTTTCGATATTGAATTCATTGTTTATAATTGCTTTTGCACCTTTGTTTTCTAAGTGGTGGGAAAGCAAATACAATCCGTCTGCCAATATGAAGTATGGTATAGGAATGTTCTTATTAGCGATAGGGATGGCTTGTGTAGCTTTTGGAGCTAATGGAATTGAACCAGGAGCAAAAACAGCTTCAGTGAGTATAATTTGGTTGATTTTGGTGTATCTGTTCCATACTATGGGAGAATTATGTATTTCCCCTGTTGGTCTTTCGTATGTAAGTAAGCTTGTACCTGCCAGAATGATTGCTTTTATGTTTGGGGTTTGGTACTTAGCTGTTGCTATTGGAATGAAAGGAGCGGGTAAATTCGGAGAGAATATTGATAAGATTGCAGATACCGAAGGAATTAGCTATTTCTTTTGGATGTTGACTATTGTGTCTGTTGTTGTGGGAGCAATTTCTATTCTTTTTGAACCGATTATTAAAAAATTAATGCACGGAGTAAGATAAAAAATATGTGTTTTTTAAGCCCAAAAATGAATACATATTATAAGGAATGATTTTTGTTCCGACTAAACTAAAAAAACTACTTATGAAAAACCTACTATTTATTTTTGGTATTTTGATTTCCGGGATAGTTTCATCTCAGGAAATTAATTGGATGACAATGAATGAGGCCTTAGCGGCGCAAAAAAAACATCCAAAGAAAATTTTTATGGATGTATACACTGATTGGTGTGGTCCTTGTAAATTGTTGGATAAAAATACATTTCATAATGAAGATGTGGTGAATTATGTAAATAAGAATTATTATGCAGTGAAATTTAATGCAGAAGGTACGGAGGAGATACATTATAATGATTTTACGTATACAAACCCAAATCACAATCCAGACAGGAAAGGGAGAAATAGTCAGCATTTCTTTGCAAATGCGTTAAAGATTAATGCGTATCCAAGTATTGTGTTTTTTGACGAAAATGGAAAAGTAATCGCTCCCGTAGCTGGGTATAAGACGCCTCAGCAATTAGAATTATTCTTAAAGATGATTCATAAAGATGATTTTAAAAAATTGACAACAGAAGAGGCATGGAAAGCATATGAGGCTTCTTTTGTCAGTACCTTCAAGAATTAGTAGGCAGATAATAATAACATCAAAAAACTCTCTATAGAAATATAGAGAGTTTTTTTATTTCTTTTTTTAAGTTAGTTAGTGTGTGAGATAAGTAATCAGATTACGAATTTTCTTGGTTTTTAGAGTCTTTCGTTTCTTCTTCTAGTTTGTGTTTTCGGATAGTTTCCAATGCCCACTTGTAATTATCATGGTTTTCTAAAGTAAACCCATGCTTTTTCTTATAAGCAAGCATGATTTTGTGTAATTTTTCTTCTGTCATTTTTCTAATGATTTAAAATAAATGTGTAATAAATTTAATAAATATATAAAAAAATTGACTAAAAATAAAAAATGAAGATTCTTATATATAGATGTTTATATTTGGTGTGGTTAGTTTAATTGTTTGTTTTATAGATGTACAGCATGTATGAGAAATGGATAGAGAAAGGTGGCTTTTTTTAGTGGGTGTGTAAAATTGTTAATGATATTGGCAATAGTATATAATAATTTTTATCAAAAGGGAATTAGCGCTCTAAAATGAAGGCTCCTTTAGTATTCGTATTATAGAATGGAACTTGTTTTTTAATACAAGTGTTTTGCCACAACTGTACCATGCTTCTATAATTAGATCCATCAGCAACAATGAGTTTGGGGGCTAAGGTTTGGATAACTCGTTCTAAATTGATTTTAGGGGAGTTTGTCAATAAAAGTACATCAGGAATAGTTTTTTTAGTGGTGTATATCATACTACTATCTATAACCATGATGAGTTGATCATCGTATTGGTATATATTTTTTAATTGTTCGAAGGTTGTTTGATGGATATTATATTGGGTTTTATAAGAGGAATATAGTTGCTTTTGTATAGCAGAGGTTATAGGATTACTGCTGTATATTGCTAGTTTATTACCATTGTGTATACCAATAACGCTGTTTTTTATCGTATGGTAAATTATTAGCCTGTTCGTATTTAATCGTATACGCTGTTCCAGGTTAAAATTACAGATCAGGACAATAAGGCTTGAGAAAAAGAACATATAAGAGGTCTTTTTGTTTTTATAGGTGATTCGGAATAGAGTAAAAATGGTAAGTAGGGTCAGAATTACAGAAATTCCTGAAAAAGGAATTGAGGATATCATCGCAAAATCATGAGAGGAAATCCATGAAATAATACCGTTCATTCCATCGAGTAATACACCTAATAAAGCCGCGATGCTATCGGGAAGTAAATTTATAGATACCAGTATAATTGCAATAAAACCAATAAGAAGAGTGCTTCCAAGAAATGGTATTACCAATAAGTTGGTAAGTAGGAATAAGAGAGGGAACTCGTGGAAATAAAATAATGATATTGGCAGTATACCTATTTGAGCAGCAATAGGGACAGTAATAAGATCTCTTAGTTTTCTGTAAAAGATACCATTGATTTGGAGAAGAGAATCAAGCCTGGGTTTAATCAATACAATTGAAAGCACAGCAGCATAACTTAATTGAAATCCCACATCATAGATAAACATAGGGTGATAACAAAGAATCACAAATATGGAAATAATTATAGCATTATATATACTTGCTTTAGTCGCTAGTGTAGTGCCCAGAGCGATAAATGAAAACATGACAGTGGCTCTGAGAATAGAGGGAGATACACCAGTTAGAATGGCAAAAAACCAGAGAAAAATAATAGTAAGGCTGACAGAAATATACTTTCCTTTTTTACCAAACCGATGTATTGGTGTTAAAAGGTTTTGGAGTAATAACAAAAGAATTCCAATATGTAATCCGGATAAAGCAAGAATGTGTAGTGCGCCGGCTCTTCTGTAATCAGTAAGCAAGGATGTAGCTATGTTTTGTTTTTGCCCTAAGAATAGTGCCTTGATAAGTGAAAGCTGTGTAGGGGAGAAATGATGTACTTCTAATTTTTTTATTAGATGCTCCCTGAGATGGTAAGTGTAGTTATGAATAAGATTGAATTTTTCTTTACTTTTAATTAATTGGGGATAAGATGCTGAGATTTGATGATAGATGTATTTGTTTTGTAAATAGATGCTATAATCAAACTGCGATGGGTTTTTAGCAAAAGGAATGTCGGAAAATGAAGTGTAAACAATGTAAGAAGTTCCGGGGATAAGAACAGGGTTTTCTTTGGTTCGGATTATTTTTAATAATAGATGTCCAGATGCGCTTTTACCGTCTACAGAACGAATGTTGACAATATATCGATGGTAGTAGTTGGATGATCTTAATTGTTCCCGTACGTAGAAGTATATTTCATGTTTTTGCGAACTAAGGTCTGGGATTATGTTCGAATAGTGATGGTTGTAATTTGTTGGTTTGTGAATGTTGCTGAGGGCTATACCAAAAAAAGAAAAAGATATAATTGTCCAGCAATAAAAAAGAGATCCTTTTTTTAGAGATCTCTTAGTGTATATTTTAATACAGTATAAAATGCCAATGCAAATGGCGACTAGTAATAAGGATAATTTGAGAGATATAAGAATATATTCACTAATTAAAATCCCTGTTATGGTTGAGAGTGTAATAACCAGAAAAGGGATATTAATAAGTTTCATCATAAAATTCTTCGGGCTCCGACAAAGCAGCTATTCCAATAGCGCTCATTCAGGCTGGATATTGTTACTCCTTTGGAAACTGATGCATGGATAAATTGAATGTTTTTTCCACTGGCAACAACTAATCCCACATGATTAATGACTTTTTTGTTTTTATTCGTTCTGAAGAAAAGAAGATCTCCCGGACTAATTCGTTTTAAGGAAACAGGTTTTCCTTTGGATGCCATGCTTCTTGAGGTTCTGGGAAGGGGTACATTTTCTTTTTTAAAAGAGGTGTATATTAAACCAGAACAATCCATTCCTCTTCTGGTAGTTCCTCCGTACTTGTATTTAGTGCCATTAAAAGTTTTTGCATATGAAATAATACTTTTAATTTTCTTATTGCTCTTTTTGTGAACCGAGGTTTTCTTAGCAGAATCAAAACTTTTAGAACGCTTGGAACTTCCACAAGAAGAAAAGAAAAGTGAGGTTGCTATAAGTAGGAAAATTATTTTTTTCATATTACTCATTACTTAGGGATGGTCTTTTAATTAAAATAGGGCATGCCGTAGCAAATTAAACCATTATGAGCGATTTTCAAAATAAGGAGAAATACTTTCTTGAGATCTTTCCTGAAATTATAGGAAACCAAATGAGGAACAGGGTATTTTTTAGGAGAATAAAGGGGGTGTTTTCGTATTTAAGGCTGGTTTTTAGTGGGTTGTGGTTAAATAATGTACATTTGATATACGTTGATGTTTTCCAGTGGTGTAACAATACAATATATGAGAAGAACATTGCTAATTTTCGGATTTTGTTTTCTTAGTTTTTGTATATGCATGAATGCTCTAACCCAGGATGAAGCTATCAGTAAGGATAGTGTTCAGAAATTGTTAGAGGAATGTACTTCGTATATAGTAAGACCAGAAAAAGAATATAAAGAGAAAGGAATTAATTTACTAAATCTACTAGAAAATTTAGTGAAGCAGATGGAAGATCCTTATCTGGAATTTTTGGTGAATAAAAACAAAATAATTTTTGCAGTAAGTAACAGGGATCCCGTTAACCTGGAAAAATATGTAACTAGAAATTTTGAACTACTAAAAAGAATAGATGATAAACGGGAATTAGGACTCAATTATGAAGCTTTAGGACTTCTTAGATGGTTGCAAGGGAAACAGGAGGAAAAACTACAGGCATACATCAAAGCTGAAGAGCTGTTACGGGAGTTTGGGAAACCAGAAGACTTAATTGATGCAAACTTTAATTTGGCACTTTCTTTTTTAAAAGAAAAAGCCTGGAAGAAAAGTATTACTTATGGCGTAGCCTCCATAAATGCAATACAGGAGGTCGGTCTAAAGAAAACGCAACTCAAGCATTTGAATATTATTTTAGCAACAGCTTATTTAAATCAAGGAAAAATAAAAGAAGCGAAGGAACGAATTCAAGTAATAGAGAATGATCCGTTTTATTATTCTGATGTTGCTTATTTTTCTGGAAAATTTAATGCGGTCAAAGGATTGTATTATGACAAGCAGAAAGCCTATGAAAAAGCGGCATACTATTACGGAGTGTCTTCTGCTGATTATGCTCGTTTTGCTGAAGAAAAATCAAAAGAAGTGAGCTCTTTTCTGGCTTTAGAAAATACATTAAAACTTCAGGAAGCTGAAAATCAAAAAATACGAGTAGAAAATGAATTGAACAAAGAACGATTAAGAAGTGTGAAGTATATTTTCATTTTATGTGTTATTACCATTATCGTATTGATTGTTTTTGGAGTTAATCAGTTTAAAGCTTCCAGGTATAAATCAAAAGTAAATCAGGAGTTGTCAAAAAATTATGAAGCTTTGGTCGTGGCAAATAAAAAAGTTGATGAAGCATTACAGGTCAAGTCTAATTTTATGGATGCTGTAACTCACGAGTTGCTGACTCCGTTGAATACTATTAAGGGGGTTTCTTTTCTGTTACAGAAAAAAGAGAGAAGTAAAGCAGAAGCACATCAAATGAAGCTGATCAATGTATCAAGTGACTATCTCTTAAGTATGATTGATAGTGTGATTCACCTGAATTCTTTAGATAGGGGGAAAGAACAAGTAAAGAAAGAGCCATTTAATTTTAAATTTTTACTCAATGATTTGTTGAATTCTTCATTGCTAACGAAAAATAAACATGATAATAAAGTTCATTCAGATATCGATGTAAATATACCTGATATTGTATTGGGGGATATGCTAAAAGTTTCGCAGGTAATTACCCACTTGTTAGACAATGCATTTAAGTTTACTGAACAAGGGGATATCTATATCAAAGCAGGTGCAAAATTCGAAAGAAATAAGGTGGCTGTAAGTTGTGAGATTAAAGATACAGGGATTGGTATTTCGGAGGAGGAGAAGGGGGATATTTTCACTAATTTTTCCCAGGGATCTGTTGCAGTAAATAGATTGTATGGAGGAGTAGGATTAGGTTTGTCAATTGTAAAAAAAATAATAGACTTATTAGAAGGAGAAATAAGAGTAGATTCAGAAAAACACAAAGGAACAACTGTTTTTGTTTGTTTTGTTTTTGATAAAGCAGAAGGAATAGAAGAAATATTACCAGGAAGTAAGGAAGTAGTACACCCCGAAGAAAAAATTAATGTTTTGTTGGTAGAAGACAATAAAGTAAATCAGCTGATAACAGAAAAAATTATTACTAATTATGGGTTTCGTTGTGATTCTGCGAATGATGGGGAAGAAGCGGTGGCATTAGCAGCAAAAAATGAATATGCGTTGATTTTGATGGATGTAATGATGCCTAAGATGGATGGTTTTGAAGCTACAAAACATATTAAAGGGAATAATAAAGATATTCCTGTAGTTGCCTTAACGGCATTGTCAGAAGAATTAAATAAGAAAAAATTTAATGAAGTAGGGATAGAAGAAGTGTTGAATAAACCAGTAAATCCTGAAAAACTATACCAAACAATTGTCAAGTATAAAAGATCGATGTCATGATTTCTTTTAATGATTTTAATATAGATACTCTCCTTGTCGACTATATAAAAAAAACACAACCTGTTGCAATATAGTGTTATATGAAAGTTGCTTTTTTTAAAAACAGCATGTCTTAAAAAAGAGATAAATCCTTAATTAGTTACGTTTTATACTGGTTTTTAGTAAGTTAATACAGTAAATAGTGTATTTTTGTAGTTCGTTATACACAATTTATTAAAAGGATTTATTGATGAGATTTTTATTTGTGTTTTGTTGTTGTTGGATGCTGAGCTTTGGAAACGGAGTCTTGGGAAAAACAAGCAATTCTCAAATTAACAAAGAGTATGTAGAGAAATTACTCGAAAAATCTTCCACCTATTTAAAAAGTTCCCATAAAGATGTAAAAGAAAAAGGGATCAAATTGCTTAATTTTTTAGAAGTATTGGTAAAGGATCAGCAAGATGCATATCTAAAATTGAAAGTAAATAGCGCCAAGATTGATTTTTTCTTAAATAATAGGGATACAATTTATGCAAAACAGTATATAGATAAAAACTTTGAATTAATTGATAGGATAAAAGATGAAAGAGAACTGGGGCTGAATTATGAAGTGCTAGGGGTTTTAATGTCATTGCAAGGAAAAAAGGAAGCGGCAAAGACTGCTTATATCAAAGCAAAGGATAAGTTGAGTGAATTTGGAAAACCAGCTGACAGAATAGATATAAATTATAATCTGGCGATTATTCTTTTGAGAGAAGAAGCGTGGAAAGCATCAAGAGAACATGCGCTGGCATCTTTAAAAGCAATTAAAGAAACAGGAGTAAAAAAAGACCGTGTAAAAAGGCTTCAGATGATGTTGGCAACAAGTCATATTTATTTAGGAGAATATGTTGCTGCTCAGGCTAGTTTTGATTCAATTTTACAAGATGCATATTACAAACCTGATCAGTACAACTTTGAAGGATTGTTTAGTCATACCAAGGGAATCTATTTTGAAGAGAAAAATGAGCTTAAAAAAGCAGCATTCCATTATAGAGAATCTTCTAAGCATTACAAGAAGTATGCTTATGAAAAAATGAATGAAGTTAGTAGTTCAATAGCATTGGAGAATAAACTTCGCCTACAGGAAAAAGAAAATGATAAAATCCGGGTTGAAAATGAATTGAATAAAGAACGCTTAAAAAGTACGAAGTACCTCTTTATACTTTGTATGATAGTAATTGCAATTTTGATTGTTTTTGGTGCAAACCAGTTTAAAGCGGTAAGGTATAAAACAAAAGTAAATCAACAACTGACAAAAAATTATGAAGATCTGGTGCTGGCAAATAAAAAGGTAGATCTGGCATATCAGGCAAAATCTGATTTCATGGATGCAATTACTCATGAATTGTTGACTCCGCTTAATACAATAAAGGGAATTTCTTTTTTGTTGCAAAAGAGAAAAAAGAATACCGAAGAAGAACATCAAATGAAATTAATCAATTTATCCAGTGATTATCTGTTGGAGATGATTAATGATGTAATTCATTTGAATGCATTAAATAACGGGGGAGAGGAAATTAAGAGAGAACCTTTTAATCTCAATTTTTTGATAAAGGATTTAGTAGCTTCTTCTTTAGTTACTAAAAATAATAAGAATAATAAGATTCACTGTACCTTAGATGATAAGATTCCAGAAGTTTTATCAGGGGATATGCTAAAAGTATCTCGGGTAGTTACTCATTTATTGGATAATGCATTAAAATTTACAAAAGAAGGAGATGTTTACGTGTCGACTTCTTTGTTGCATAGCGGAAAAGAAACAGTAGATGTGCGGTTTGTTATAAAGGACACTGGCAGGGGAATGTCTGATAAAGAACGACAGCAAATCTTTGATATTTTTAATCAGGGATCTGTAAAAGTAAACAGAGAATATGGAGGTGTAGGTTTGGGGTTGTCGATTGTAAAAAAAATACTTACCCTATTAGAAGGAGAGGCTACCGTGGAATCCAGTTTGGGGAAAGGAGCCACTTTTTCTTTTGATCTTTCATTTGGTAGGGTAGCGACACAAGATAAGCCGCAGGAAAAAGCATTGAAAAACTCCTGGTCAGAAGATAAAAGCAGATTGAATGTCTTGTTGGTAGAAGACAATAAAGTCAATCAGTTAATAACAGAAAAAATTATTACGAATTACGGTTTTAAATGCGATTCGGCAAATGACGGTGAGGAAGCAGTTGCTCTCACCAGGGAGAAAGAGTATTCCCTTGTTTTAATGGATGTTATGATGCCCAAAATGGACGGTTTCGAAGCAACAAAACATATTAAAGGAATGTATGAAAAACTACCAGTAATTGCTCTTACCGCTTTATCAGAAGATCTTAATAAAGAGAAGTTTGATGAAGCAGGAATAGATGAAGTATTAAGTAAGCCTGTTAACCCGGAAAAATTGTATCAGACAATCGTCCGGTATAGCAAACCTATGTCCTGATAGCTTTAACAATTAATTGAGCCGTATTGTCACTTGCTCCTTTTCCTCCTAGTTTCTTTTCCAGATCATAATAGTCTAAAAATAAAACAGCCCGGTTATAGTCATCGGTAATGTGAGTTAACTCCTCTTTGAGTCGTTCGGGATTAAAATCATTTTGAATAAGCTCTTTGACAACTTCTTTCCCCATAATGAGGTTTACCAAAGAAATAAAATCTACCTTAATAACTTTTTTAGCAATTTGATACGATATTGCATTTCCTTTATAACAGACTACTTCTGGTATTTTAAACAATGCGGTTTCCAGAGTTGCTGTTCCTGATGTGACTAAAGCAGCATTACTGTGACTCAAAAGATCATATGTCTGATTCATAACCAGATGAACTCCTTCTTTTTTTATAAAGGGATCGTAGAAAGAAGCATCTTGGCTGGGAGCTCCGGCAATGATAAATTGATACTTAGGGAAGTCATCGACTACACTGAGCATTACTTCCAGCATTTTTCTTATTTCCTGCTTCCTGCTTCCCGGAAGAATAGCAATAATAGGTCGGTCGTCCAACCCGTTTTTTTCTTTAAAAGCTTCGGGAAGCATTAATTTATGCTGTCCGATAGCATCGATTAAAGGGTGTCCTACGAAATGAACAGGGAATTTATGTTTGTCCTCATAAAATGATTTTTCAAAAGGAAGAATGACGTACATGGCATCGATACACTTTTTAATTCCTTTTATTCTTCCTTCTTTCCATGCCCATATTTGTGGAGAAATATAGTAATGCGTTTTGAAACCTTGTTCTTTAGCCCATTTGGCAATGCGTAAATTAAAACCTGGATAGTCAATAAATATTAAGGCGTCTGGTTGAAAATCAGTAATATCTTTTTTGCAGGTCTTAATATTTTTAAGAATCGTAGATAAGTTAAAAAGAACTTCAATAAACCCCATAAAGGCAAGTTCCTTATAATGCTTAACGAGGGTTCCCCCGACAGCACTCATTAAATCCCCTCCCCAAAAGCGAAATTCAGCATCAGGATCTTCCTTAAGAATTGATTTCATAAGATTGGCTCCATGAAGATCTCCGGAAGCCTCTCCGGCAATAAGATAGTATTTCATGTGTTTTAATAGTTTTTAGTTGTCACATGATGCCCTGGATATCAATGAATATTACTTTATATGAGGTATCTATTTAATCTCGTAGGCATTATATTGTTATAAGTTATAAATTTTAATTTTGTGTACGATTTATAAACTCGCTTCGTCCTTTAATTAGTATAGCCCTGTCTAAATAAATTTACTAATTGCTACGCATATGGCTGCTATAATGGTAGCAAGAAGTACGCCACGTGCTTTATATGGCATATTTTTTTTGATAAAAAGGAAAAAAACAATCAAATTTAGGATAGCTCCCAAAACCAGTAGACTCCCGATTGTTCCATTCTGTACGGAGGCTGACAATGTCTCTGATAAGGATAGACCGTTAGGGCTTAGATAAGAAAATAGTAAAGTGCATATGATTACTCCGATACTATTGGCGATAAGCCCTACAATAAAACCAATTCCAATTTCTTTTTTAATCATTTAAATTCCAGTTGTTTAATTCTTGTATAAAATGGTGGGCTGTTAGGTCGAATTGAGTGGGTACAATAGAAATATACCCGTTCTGTAAAGCCCATTCATCTGTGTCTTCTCCTTTGTCTTCATTGATAAACTTGCCGGTTAACCAATAATAATCGCGTCCCATAGGGTTTGTTCTCTTGTCAAAATCTTCTACCCAATGAGCATTTGCCTGCCTGCATATTTTAGTACCTTTGATAGCGTCTCTATCCAGATTTGGTATATTTACATTGAGAACAATTCCTTTTGGCAGCCCATTAGCAATCACATTTTTAACAATGTTTTTTACAAATTTCTTAGAAGGTTCAAAGTTGGCATTCATAGAATAATCTAATAATGAGAAACCAATAGCAGGAATCCCTTCGATTCCCGCTTCAACGGCAGCACTCATGGTTCCTGAATAAATTACATTTATAGCAGAATTAGAACCGTGATTAATACCGCTTACGCATAGATCGGGTTTGCGTGGTAGAATTTGTCGGGTAGCCATTTTGACACAATCAACAGGAGTACCAGAACAGCTATATTCCTTCTGAGGGGCTTCCTTGTCGATTACAATAGCATCGCAGTATAAAGTGTTGTTGATTGTAATCGCATGCCCCATAGCGCTTTGCGGGCTATCTGGAGCTACCACCACCACTTCCCCTATTTCATTCATAACTTCAATTAACGCTCTGATTCCTGGCGCTGTGATTCCATCATCATTTGTAACTAAGATAAGAGGTTTTTTAGTAGACATAAGAAGGATTTTTTTGTAAAAATATTGAATATTATCGTATAAATACAGGCTTCAGATCTTAATTCATGATGGAAATATTTATTTTATTGATCCAGATATGAAAACAAGGGAATGTGTAGTAGAATTCCCTGCTTTTGTATCTGGTTTTTGAAGAAAAAAACAATCTTAACTTTTTGTAACATCCGTATTTTTTTTTCGTTTTTATAAAAGGTGTGTGAACATCGTCAGGGGATAATATTAGTTGTTTTAAAAAATATTTAGTAATATTACTTACTATTGGCATAGTGTGCCCCCTATTGTGTCTTGAATTTACAAAATAATAAGCGTATGAAAAAGAGTGCTCTGGTATTGATGCTTACCGTGATTGTTTCTGCTGTTTCCTGCAGTTTTACTACCAAAAACCAAACAGATCCCGATAAGGATAAGTTATTGATTGATTTAATTAGTTATGTACTTAGTAAAGGACATTATGATGCTAAAGATATAAATGACTCCTTCTCTAAAGGTGTTTATAAGGATTATGTAGAAGCGTTAGATCCTCTGAAAAGATTTTTTTATAAAAGTGATATAGAGGAATTTAAGAAATACGAAACACTAATTGATGATCAGATAAAAAATAAAGATATTTCTTTTTTTAACCTGACTTATTCCCGTTTGCAAAAGCGAATAGGAGAAGCAAGTGTATTATATCAGGAAATTTTAGATACACCTTTTAATTTTGATAAAAAAGAATCCATAAATACAGATTATGAAAATTCTTCTTATGTTACCAATAAAGAAGAGATGAAAGAAAGATGGCGTTTACAGTTAAAGTTTAACTCGTTATCTGGCTATTATGATAAGGTAGAAGAACAAATTGATTCTCTGACGAAAAATGATACATACAAACGAAAAACAGCTGTAGAATTAGAAGGAGAAGCAAGAGAAATAACACGAACGTCACTAAAAGAATATTTTGATGTAGCGAGTGATTTAGAAAGAAAAGACTGGTTTTCTATTTATATTAATTCTATTGCAGAAGAATTTGATCCGCACACGTATTATTTTGCACCTCAGGATAAAGATCGTTTTGATATAGCGATGTCAGGTAAGTTGGAAGGGATAGGAGCACGTTTGCAAAAAAAGAATGGAAATGTCAATATTGTAGAAATCATTTCCGGAGGACCTGTATGGAGAGACAATAAAGTACAGGTAGGAGATATTATTATGAAAGTTAGACAGGAAGACGAGCTGGAGGCGGTAAGTATTGGAGGAATGAGGCTTGATGATGCGATTACTTTGATCAAAGGACCTAAGGGAACTAAGGTTATTTTGACAATTAAAAAAGTTGACGGAACTGTAGAAAATATAGAGATTACCAGAGATGTTATAGAGCTTGAAGAAACCTATGCAAAATCTTCAATGGTTAAGAAAAATGGAAAGACATATGGCGTAATTAATCTGCCGAAGTTTTATTTCAATATGCAAGATTACAATCAACGTAATGCGGCAAATGATGTGAAGAAGGAAATAGTACATCTAAAAGAACAGGATATGGATGGTCTTGTGATCGACCTGAGAGGGAATGGTGGAGGTTCCCTTCAGACGGTAGTAGATATCGCTGGGTTGTTTATTGATAAAGGACCTATTGTGCAGGTGAGAACAAAAGGAGAATCTCCAGAAGTGTTGAGTGATAGAGATAGAAGTATTTTGTGGGATGGACCTTTAGTAATTTTGGTAAATGAATTATCGGCATCTGCATCAGAGATACTAGCCGCAGCTATGCAGGACTATAAAAGAGCTATTATTATAGGAAGTAAGCAGACGTATGGAAAAGGGACTGTCCAAAATGTAATGGATCTTAATCGTTGGATGAGAAGTAATGATTTTGGTGATCTTGGGGCATTAAAATTAACCACTCAGAAATTTTATAGAGTAAATGGAGGGTCTACGCAGTTAGAAGGAGTGAAGAGTGATGTAGTCGTTCCGGATAGATATAGTTATATAGATATTGGAGAAAAAGATCAGGAAAACCCACTGCCATGGGACAAAATCCCTGCTGCGGATTATACCCTGTGGGATGGTTATATAGATTTTGAGGAAACGATTACTAGAAGTAAGGACCGTATGGCACAAAGTGAGCAGTTAAAGCTGATCGATGAAAATGCAAAGTGGGTACGTGAAAAAAGAGATATCGACACATATTCTCTAAACTATGATGATTATAAGGCAAGTAGAGCTCAGAATGAGGATCAGGCAAAGCGCTTTGATGCAATTTATGACTATAAAACAACATTGACATTTCAATCACTTCCTTATGAGCGGGAGCTAATCCAAAAGGATACCGTACTGGCAGAAAAGCGAAAAAGGTGGCACGAAAACCTTAGTAAGGATGTCTATGTAGAAGAAGCTTTGAGTGTGTTAGAGGATATGAAAATTAATAACATAAGAAAGTCAAAGAGTTCTCTTTCTCTCAAAAATTAAAAATATACATGCTAGAAGAACAATCAAACTCATTAAGTAGATTGGCGCTCCAAAGATTTAAAAAGAATCTTTGGGGCGTTTTAAGTTTTTGGTTTATTCTTTTTTGTGGGATTATAGCGGTTTTTGCGTATTTAATTGCACCAGATAACTCCCAGAATGCAAATAAAATGCATTTGTCTATACATTCTAAGCCTCCGGGGTTTTCTGTAAAAATTTTGACATTGCCAGCAAAAGATGAAACCAGTCAAAACTGGGGTGATAAAGCGTTTTTTGGAGAGAAAAATAGTGGTATTGAAATCCCGATAGAACAGTATGAAGTTGCTGATACTACCGTAACGATTCTCCCATATGCAGATGGGGCTTTAGCTGGTATGAAAAAAGAATATGGAGTTTCGCGCTTTAAGGAGGTAAGTACCGGAGAAAAAATTGCAGATCACTATATTCAGGAAAAAACATTTTTATTAGGTACAGATAAATATGGAAGAGACTTATTGAGTAGAATGCTCGTAGGGATTCGTATTTCATTTTCTATTGGTTTTGTAGCCGTTTTGATATCATTATTGCTGGGAGTGCTATTAGGGGCACTAGCAGGATATTTTGGTGGGAAAACTGATGCATTGATCATGTGGCTAATTAATGTAACCTGGTCGATTCCTACACTGTTGTTGGTTATTGCTATTACATTGGCATTAGGAAAAGGCTTTTGGCAAGTTTTTATAGCCGTTGGATTGACAATGTGGGTAGAAGTAGCACGAGTTGTTCGGGGGCAGGTTTTAGCGGTCAAAGAAATGCAATATGTAACAGCAGCTAAAGCCTTGGGATATAATCATTTTCGTATAATTACACGTCATATACTGCCGAATAGCTTAGCTCCGGTAATTGTTATTTCTGCAGCTAATTTTGCAGCAGCTATTCTGATAGAAAGTGGTTTGAGCTTTCTGGGGATAGGGGCGCAACCTCCTACACCTAGTTGGGGGGCAATGATTAAAGATCATTATTCATATATCATTTTAGGAAAAGCATATCTGGCAATTATTCCGGGAATAGGGATTATGAGTTTGGTGATGGCATTTATGTTGCTGGGGAATGCATTACGCGATGCATTGGATGTTAGAAGAGGCTAGTTCTATAAAGTAGAAAAGCTAGAATGGAATTGCAGACAGGATTAAGAAAAAAGCTGGTCTCATTAGGAAAAAATGCCCCGAATATTTATAGACACTCGGGGCTCATGTCTTCTTTGTGTGTGTGAAGAAAAAGAGTCTTAATAATCGAAATCAATCATCAAGATGTGCTGAATTCTTTTCTAAGAATAAGTTAAGTTTGTTCAATGTCTTGTATTTCCACATGATGATGATATGATATTTTAAACCTCTACAAGGTTTTCTTCCGTTAGCTTTACTAAGCGATGTTCTTCTTTTAAGGCGCTTATAAAGTGAAAAAATTCCTTATAGGTGTATTTTGTTGGGTAAACGGTATGATTTATAATACTGGCAGGAGTATAAAATAAATCATTCGTTTCTGCCCAGGCAGCTTGTTTCTTTAATACTCTGATATGATCAGGGTTATTAATAGAAGTGCTGTATTTTTTTATCCAGGCGGTATAGGTTCTGTCTTTAAACCAATCTGAATATGCTTTTATAAAAGCTTCAGCCCCGTTTTCATGGTATATCTCAGCTAACCTCAGGCTGATCTGTCGAGCCTGATCTTCTGGAGAATCCTGAGAAACTTTAAATCGTATTGTGACCTGAAGATGTTCTCCATGTGCTTTTAATACTCTGGCATATGCTTCAAAGGCTTCCTTGCAGTATCCACACATCGGATTTGTTAATGTTATTATTTTAAACTTGGAACCAGGATTACCAAGGATGATTTCATTACTTATTTTAGTAGTGTCTTCTATGACCTTTGATTGCTTAAAAAAATATTCAAAAATCTCCTCGTCTCTTTTGAATTTTGTAAGATCAATGTTTTCACTTTTTGCTTTTTTGTTTTCGGCTATTTTTTCTCGGCTAAATATGTAGAAAGTACCGAATAACGAAGAGATCGCTAATAAGTTGTAAATCCCACTATAACTAAACTGAAAGGGTAAGGTAGTCATAGCGATTGCTAGAATACCTGCCGTAGTCAAAATAGTAGCAATACATAAAGCACACCACTTCTTGAGAACAAATGCTTGCGAGTATATCGAATATAAGGTAACTGGAATACTAATTAGAGTCGGGATGAGTAATGTGCTGTTAAAACCGAAAAATAGTTGAAACAATACCAGAGAACCAAAGAATAACAACCCCATATCTGCTAATGAAATGGTATTAAAGAGTTTTCCTTGAGTACTGTTAATAACATCTCCACAATTAGTGTTGCCAACAGACGAACAGAATTGATGTACTGTCTGTGATTGGATACCTAGGCTTTCCTGAACAGCAAAAAAGCTGAGGATAAGCCCGGTGATGCTTAATAAGAAAAAGCTAATACTAGGTATAGAATGTGTCTTCCCGATAAAAATAGTAATAAAACTGGCAACTGAAATCAGTAGTAACAGATTAAATAAAGAAGGCTTTTTAGAAATTATCGATGATTTAGCTTCTTTTTCTACAGCGATTACTTTTGGAACCCATATGGAAGAAAAGTTACTGTAGTCTAAAACATTACTTTTTAGAGTTGTGTTTTCTAAAGTTATTCGGTTGTTTTTTTTGTTTACGGAAACAATCTCGTCTCCATTGTCTGTATGAATGATAGATACAAAGTCCTGTGGAAGCTGTTCTAAAGAACTTTTAGGGACTTCGACAGCTACATTGTCTATGTTAAAATAATCAAGAGTGTCAGTTATGGATTGAAAACTTGGAAAATTAGGGTGTACACGTAATTGAAGTTTCAAATCCTTTTTGTTATAATTCCGGATTCGATTCCTTAACAATAAATGTTCGACTATGTTTTCTATATTATTTTCCATAATACCTATTTATAGAGAAAAAGTATTTTTTTTTCTAGGATTCGATCGAAAGGGAGGTATGGGGGTAATCATCAGTATACTCATAGAGTTAATTTCAAATGTCGAAAAATAGGTTTATAGATTTAAGGAAAATCGATTAGACTAAAGTATGTATTTTAATGGCTTATAGTGATGCGGGCACTGCTCAAAATATAAAAGGTTAAACCGTAAAATAATGGGTTTTTTGATTTATTTTGCTGATATACAATAATTAAGCTGTTATTGGAACGTCAATTTTACCAAGGGAGAAGACTGTTAAATTTTCTTTTCTCTTAGCGTCAAAACGGTCTTGATAGTTAATTAGATTGCCTTACATTTGCTTTTGAAATGTTTAATTTTAGAATTAGAAAAGGTTTTGAGTAGAAAGTATATTTACCCGATATTGATCATTTTGGTAACTATAGGGTTTTATTATTTAGAAGGGAGTATTGAAGGAAATACAAAAGGAGATACAAAGAATGAAGAGAAGCAGCATAGCTCTTTTTATTATTTACCAACTTCAACTACTGATAAAATTATAGTTCATGATTATTATACGTTGTCTTATTCAGAAACACATGAACAGGCAGAATGGGTGGCGTATGAATTAAAGAAAGAACATCTTTCCAGAAAAGAGTTTAAAAGACCGTATTTTATTGAAGATAGAAAAGTGAAAAGCATGTCGGCAGATTGGAAGAATTATAAAAACTCTGGTTATGATAAGGGGCATTTATGTCCGGCTGCGGATCGAAAGTTTAGTTATAAGGCTTTCGAAGAGACGTTTCTGACCTCTAATATCACTCCTCAAAACTCCTCGTTTAATGCAGGGATATGGAACGACCTGGAACAACAGGTGAGATATTGGGCGCGTAGATACGATGGGGTATATGTAGTGACTGGAGGGGTGCTGACTAAAGGATTGCCTTCTATTGGTTATGAAGCAGTTTCCGTTCCAGAGTATTTTTATAAAGTAATAATGGATACCGATAAAAGTAAAATGATTGGTTTGTTATTACCTGCAAAAGACTCAAATAAAAAACTTAAGGAGTTTGTTGTTCCGGTAGATCAAATAGAGAGGATGACAGGGATAGATTTTTTTAAAAGCCTAGAAGATCATGTAGAAGATAAGTTGGAACGGGCAAATAATGCGGCCCAATGGAAATTTTAGGCTCTTACCATTCGTTTACTCGATTAGCATCTAATTTGATGAAAATAAATAGTAATAAAGTAAACCCCCATAAACTCGATCCTCCATAGCTGAAAAAAGGAAGTGGTATTCCAACGGTGGGTAATAAGCCGGTTACCATTCCAATATTTACAAAAAAGTGAATGAAGAGGATACCAACGACACCGTAACCATAAGCTCTACTGAATTGAGATTTTTGCCGTTCTGCTAACTGAAGTAATCTGATCAGTAGTAATACGAATAGAACCACAACAGCAGTGGCGCCTAAGAATCCCCATTCTTCTCCTACGGTACTAAATATATAGTCAGTATGCTGTTCCGGAACAAAGCCTCCTTTTGTTTGGGTTCCTTCTTTCCATCCTTTTCCGGTCCATCCACCACTTCCAATAGCAATTTGACTTTGATTGGTGTTATAACCTATTCCTTTGGCATCGACTTCTTTTCCTAAAACAATATTGAAGCGATCTCTGTGTCTTTGTTCAAAAACATTGTTGAATATATAATTAACGGAATAACAAAAGGCAGTAATCATGACGATGGTCAGTATGTAGTTACTGTATTTAGGGCGTAGTTTTCTGTTTTTTATCAGTAAAAGAATCATCACTCCAGTAATGGCAAGTATTACCCATAAAGGATTAAAAAGCAGCGTTAGTATAAAGAGAAGTGTAGCAGATACAACGATAATAAGATACATGGCTGATAACCCCTCTCTATAAAGAGGGAAAAAAAATGCTGCATATACAAGGCCACTACCGGGATCCGGTTGTAAGGTGATTAAAAAGGCAGGGATAATAATAATTAAAAAAGCCTTTAACTGATGGTTGAAAAGCTTGATGTTTGTTTGCATATCACTTAAGAACTTGGCAATTGCCAGAGCTGTTGCGGCTTTAGCAAACTCTGATGGTTGTAATCCGGCAGGACCAATTTGATACCAGGAAGTAGCACCAGATATTTTGCTTCCTAGTACGAAAAGTCCAGCTAATGATAAGAGTGATAGTACATAGATCAATCCAGAAAACCGTTCATAAAATTTAGCTTCAATGGCCAGGACGATAATGACAATTCCAACGCTTAATGCAATCCAGACAGCTTGTTTGATATACGGTTTTGAAAAGTTTAGAAACGAAAATGCTTCTTCTCCATGCGAAGAGGAGTAAATATTTACCCACCCAAATAAGACTAACGTAAAAAATAAAACGACTGATATCCAGTCTATAGCAGCTATACTCGACTTGGCCATTATTGATTAATTTTAAACGGTTCTCCGCTGTATGGTTTTTTGTATTCTTCTTCTAAGCTATGTGTTAGAATCCATTGTTCCAGGTCCTTTCTGGAGATGTCTCCTTTGAGGTGTTTTTCTATCATAAGACTGGCAATTTTACCAGCATATCGCGCTCCCCAATATCCATTTTCGATAAATACGGCAAGAGCAATTTTAGGATCATCCTTTGGAGCGAAGGCAACAAAAACAGAATGATCCGTTAATTGGACTCTCTTTCCGTCGATTTTAGTAAAATTCTCCGCTGTTCCAGTTTTTCCGCAGATATCAATCCCTTCTATCTGTAGTGCTTTTGCAGTTCCATTAACATATACCTGATGCATCCCTTCTATTACAGGTTCAAAATGTATTTTGTCAATAGTCGTTTTTTTAGGTTTGGTGTATTGTTCTATTTGTATGGGGATATCATTGATCTTTTTTAGAATATGAGGAGTATAGAAATACCCTCTGTTAGCAATTGCAGCGGTCATATTGGCCAACTGAATAGGGGTTGCCAGAATTTCCCCTTGTCCTATAGAATTAGAAAGGGTTCCTGTGGCATACCATTTATATTTAGGGTAACTATATTTCCTGTTGTATACACTGGCATCAGGAACTTTTCCTGGTTTTCCGGCAGATAAGTCATTTCCTAAATAATTTCCGAGACCAAAACTTTTCACATGTCTACTCCAATTGTCAATTCCTTCTTGTGGGGTACTATATTTATTAATAATGCGGAGATATACATTGGCAAAATAAGCATTGCACGAATGTGAAAGTCCAGGAATCAGAGATAAAGGACTTCTATGGGAATGGCACCCAAATCTTCTTTTCTTTTTTCCGTAATAATATCCCATATGACAGGAAAACCCTTCGTTAATATCCACCACATTTTCTTGTAATGCAATTAAAGCATTTATCGCTTTGAAAGGAGAACCAGGCGGGTATTCTCCCTGAAGGCCTCTGTCAAATAAAGGTTTGGCAATAGTATCGTAATATAATTTAGTAAAGTTTCTGGAGCGTTTTCTTCCTACCAATAATTCGGGTTCATAATTCGGAGCAGTAATCAAGGCGAGTATTTCCCCGTTTGAAGGCTCGATTGCTACAATTCCTCCTCTTTTGTTTTTCATGAGCTTTTCGCCATACTCCTGTAGTTTAATGTCAAGAGTAATGGTGAGGTCTTTACCATTTACAGGAAGGGTGTCGAATCGTCCTTCTTTATATGGACCAATATCTCTGTTGAATCGGTCCTTCTGAATATATTTTACACCTTTAACACCTCTGAGTTCTTTTTCGTATTGCTTTTCTACTCCTCCTGTCCCTATTAAATCTCCGGAGTGATAATAAGGGTCCTTTCTGATAAGTGCATTGTTTACTTCACTGATATATCCTAGAACATTGGCAGCATTTCTTGTGTGATAATCTCTTAAGGATCGTTTCTGGATAAAGAATCCTTCGAATTTTCTCATTTTTTCCTGAAGAAAAGCATATTCGTCTTTTGTTAATTGCGGAATAACAATAGAAGGGACTCTGGGAGAATATGTTCTGGCTTTCTTTAATTGCTTTTTTAATCTTTCTTTGGTTATGTTTAGAATAGAGCAAAATTCTAAGGTGTCAAATGGTTTTAATTCCCGGGGAATCACCATCACATCATATGAGGGTTGATTGGTTACCAGTAATCTTCCATTTCTGTCATAAATAGTCCCTCGCTGAGGGTAATCATATATGACTTTTATAGCATTGTCTTCAGAAAGAGAGGCGAATGACGTGTTATATATCTGCAGATAAAATAACCTGGAGATAAAAATAACTCCGGTAGTAATGACAATTAGATATAACAAAAGTTTCCTCATGAATTGTTTTTTCTAAACAAGACTAGTGCAAGCATTGTTGTTAGAATTGTAAATAGACTGGAAAATAACGTTTTTTTCAAAACAGTCACTATATGCGAGAAGTTAAATGTTTCCAGGAAGAATAAAATGAGGTGATGAATTAGTACCATCAGCGTTACATAGGCTAATCGCTCTCCAAAACGGACTTTGTTTAGTTTTATCGTTTGGAATTCATAACTCAACCCGAAAGAGGAACGAAGGATAAAAGGTCTTAAGTAGGCAATAGTAACACAGGCTGCTGCATGAATTCCTCCTGAATCCCCAGCCATGTCAATAAACAATCCTAGTAAAAAACATACGACCAGAAACAAGCTTCTGTTGATGGTTATCGGCGCTAGTAAAATAAAAATAATATACAGATACGGATTGAGATATCCCAGAAAGTTAATGTGATTCAGAATAAGTATCTGAATGAGGACAAGAAATAAAAACCGAAATGTATGTGTTGCAATATCGTTATTCATTCGCAGGGTTTTCAATGGTTTTTATTTCGGTTCTATCATTGCTTCTAATCGCGTATACAAAGCCAATATTGGTCATGTCATTAAATAATCGAACATCGATAAGATAGTAACTTTTATTTTGGTCTAGTGTGAAGTTTTCGATAGTGCCAATACCAATTCCTTTAGGGAAGATTGTAGATCTACCATGGGTGATGATAGTGTCTCCTTTATTTAAAATAGCTTGCCTTGGAACGGTTTCTAGTTGGACTAAATTCGGGTTTTTTCCATTCCATGTAAGAGAGCCGTAATGAAATGAGCTTTTTAATCCGGCATTAATCCGGGAATTGCTGTTGAGAATCGAAATTACACGACTATACCGATGAGATGTGTTTTCTATAATTCCAACAATTCCCTTGTCGGTAATAACTCCCATATCAGGAGTAAGGCTATCTCTTTCTCCTTTGTTTATCAGGATGTAATTGTCGCTTTTGCTATAATCGTTTTTGTGCACTTTGGCTTTGATGTATCGAAAGGGGATATCAAAAGAACTGGTGTCTACAAAAGATTCCGTTGTCTGATTGTTATCCAGAAGTGCCACTTTATTTCTTAAGTATTCATTTTCCTCCAGTAAACGCTCATTTTCTTCTTTGAGATGAAAATATTGAGAAATGGAATGCCTCCAGTTGTATATCCCTCCTGTAAAAAAATTGGTAGAGCTAATAAATTTACTTTTGTGATAAGAATGGGATTGAATAGTTAAGATTAAGGAGAATACTAATAAAAGCAGAAATAACAGAGAATTCTTATTTCTTATTAAAAAATTGATAATCTGCTGCATTGTTTAAAAATAAGTTTCCAATACTTTTGTCTATAGTTTCTCAAAAGATATATCCTACCTTTTAGAAACTGTATAAGGTAGGATAACGTAAAATTCGAATTTTAGGTATATAGAAATTATTATTTTCTTATATACGGTATTACTTTATAAGTACGTTTTTATATCTGTTAATATTTTTTAGAGTAATCCCTGTTCCTCTAACTACGGCTCTAAGAGGGTCTTCTGCAATATATACAGGAAGATCTGTTTTTTGAGATAATCGTTTGTCTAACCCTCTAAGCATGGAACCTCCTCCTGCGAGATAAATTCCGGTATTGTATATATCGGCAGCTAATTCGGGTGGAGTCTGAGAGAGTGTTTCCATCACAGCATCTTCAATTCTTAAAATGGATTTGTCTAATGCTTTGGCGATTTCTCGATACGAAATTTGAACTTGTTTTGGTTTTCCTGTTAGTAAGTCTCTACCTTGAACATTCATTTCTTCTGGTGGAAGTTCCAAATCTTCGGTGGCAGCACCTACTTTTATTTTTATTTTTTCGGCAGTGCGTTCCCCAACATACAGGTTGTGCTGGGTTCTCATATAATAAATGATATCATTGGTGAATACGTCTCCTGCAATTTTTACAGATTTATCACATACGATTCCTCCAAGCGCTATTACGGCAATCTCAGTGGTACCTCCACCTATATCTACAATCATGTTTCCTTTTGGCTGCATGATATCAACACCGATACCGATGGCGGCAGCCATCGGTTCGTGTATTAGGTATACTTCTTTTCCATTTACTCTTTCTGCACTTTCTTTTACAGCTCTCATTTCTACTTCTGTAATACCAGAAGGAATACAGATTACCATTCGTAGTGCAGGGGTGAATATTTTCTTTTTTAATGCAGGGATATCTTTGATAAACATACTTATCATTTTTTCACTGGCATCGAAATCAGCAATTACCCCGTCTTTTAGAGGACGAATTGTCTTTATGTTCTCATGGGTTTTTCCTTGCATCATAGCAGCTTCTTTTCCTACTGCGATGATTTTCCCCGACATAATATCTCTAGCTACAATAGAGGGGCTGTCTACTACAACTTTATCGTTATGAATTACCAAGGTGTTTGCGGTACCTAAATCTATTGCAATTTCTTCAGTGAAAAAATCAAAAAATCCCATATAAAAATTTAAAAAAGGGTTATCATTAAGTAAATGTACTAAAATTAATGTTTAAAATGTCTTGTTCCGGTCATTACCATTGCAATTCCATTTTCATCGCAGTAATCAATGCTTAATTGATCTTTGATAGATCCTCCTGGTTGGATAACCGCTTTTATACCTGCTTTATCTGCAATTTCTACACAATCAGGGAATGGGAAGAAAGCATCGCTGGCCATAACTGCTCCCGAAAGATCAAAATTAAATGAAGTTGCTTTTTCTATAGATTGTTTAAGAGCATCAACTCTGGATGTTTGTCCTGTACCACTAGCCAGAAGTTGTCTTCCTTTAGTAAAAACAATTGTATTGGATTTTGTATGCTTACATATTTTTGAAGCAAATAGTAAATCGTCTATCTGTGCATCAGATGGAGCAACTTTTGTTACTGTTTTTAAATCAGCTTCAGTATCCGTTTTTAAATCTTTATCCTGAACTAACAGCCCATTAAGACAGGTGCGAACCTGATTCTTTGGCAAGTTTACTTCTTTTTGGACTAATAAGATTCTGTTTTTCTTCCCTTTTAATACCTCGAGGGCTTCTTTGCTAAAAGAGGGGGCAATCACTACTTCACAGAATAGTTTATGGATTTCATTAGCGGTAGCAAGATCAATTTCGGAATTGGAAATCAAGATTCCTCCAAAAGCAGAAACAGGGTCTCCTGCCAATGCGTCAATATAGGATTGTAGTACCGTCTCTCTTTGTGCAACACCACAGGCATTGTTGTGTTTTAAGATCGCGAAGGTGGGAGCTTCTCCAGCGAATTCCCCCATTAAATTTACGGCAGCATCTACATCCAGTAAATTGTTGTAGGACAATTCTTTTCCGTGCAATTTATCAAACATGGCTTCAAAATCTCCAAAGAAGACTCCTTTTTGATGTGGATTCTCTCCGTATCTAAGAGATTGAGAAGATTGTTCGCTGGCTTTAAAAACAGTAATTTCCTGATCAGAATTAAAGTAATTAAAGATAGCAGTGTCGTAGTGAGAAGAAACATTGAATGCTTTGGCTGCGAATCGTTTTCTATCGGCTAAAGAGATGGTCCCTTTTCCTTCTGTTATGATTTGTAAAAATTCGCTGTAGTCTGCTACTGATGAAACACAAGTGACATCAGCAAAGTTTTTTGCAGCCGCCCTAATTAGGGAGATTCCTCCAATATCAATTTTTTCAATAATATCTTGTTCCGAAGCTCCAGAGGCTACAGTTTTTTCAAACGGATATAAATCTACAATAACAATATCTATTTGTGGGATTTCATATTGCGCTAATTCTGCAACATCACTATCGTTGTTCTGACGGTTTAAGATTCCTCCAAAAACTTTAGGATGTAATGTTTTTACTCTTCCTCCTAAAATAGAAGGGTAATCAGTAACATTTTCTACTGGTATAACATCAATATTGAGGTCTTTTATAAATTTTTCTGTACCTCCGGTAGAATAAATGGTGATACCAAGTTCATCTAATTTTTTTACGATAGGTTCTAATCCGTCTTTACTAAATACTGAAATTAATGCGGATTTTGCCGTTTTTGTATTGCTCATCGGTCGTTTTGTTAATAAAAGGCAAAAGTAGCAATTTAGTCTATAATCTGATAACCTAATTGTATGTATTTGTTCTAGATAATTGTAACGAATTTGATTAGAAAACGTCATATCTTTATGTAGGTCTAACTTTAGTCAAAAAAAAGAAAATGTTAATTTATCTAAGAGTGCTGAAGGAGAGCTTTAATTTTGCTATTAATGCTCTGAAAAATAATTTGTTAAGAACGTTTCTTTCTTTGTTAGGGGTTACGATTGGTATTTTTTCTATTATTGCTGTTTTATCTGCGGTGGATTCTCTGGAGAAAGAGATAAAAGGGAGTATCAGTTCTCTGGATAATAGTACGATCTATATTATGAGGTTCTCTTTTGGACCGTCTTCAGTGCCTCAATGGAAGAGAGAGCAATTTCCTGATGTGACCTATGAGGAATATCAGCACCTAAAAAGAGATCTTCCTGATCTTAAAGCAGCCAGTTTTATCGTAAATGTTAATTCGGAAACTCTTAAGCATGAGGATAAAAGTATTAGTAATGTAGAGGTGGTGCCTGTGACGAGTGATTATTATGATATTGAAGAGCTTCAGGTGGTGAAAGGTAGGTTTTATAATGAGCAGGAGTCGATAACGGGAGCTCCGGTTGTAGTGGTTGGTGATGAAGTAGCAAATAGCCTTTTTGGGTCACAAGATCCTGTGGGGAAAGAAATTCGGATGTATGGCAGGAAATTTACAGTTATCGGTGTTTTAAAGAAAGAAGGAGCCGGGTTATTCGGTAATTCCAAAGATACGACCGTTATTTTACCGGTAAATATTGTAAGACGAATCTTTGGAGATAGTAATAAGTTTGTGATTCCTGGGATTATTGTCAAACCTGAGTCAGGTATTGATGTGCCTGAATTTATAGCGGCGATAAAACAAAAGTTAAGAGCTTTCAGAGGGCTGAAGCCGGACGAAATTGATGATTTTTTTGTAAACCAATTACAAGGGTTTACGGATTTTATTGATAATATAACTGGTACGATGTCAATGATTGGGGGCTTTATAGGGATGTTTTCTTTGTTGGTAGGTGGTTTTGGAATTGCTAATATTATGTTTGTTAGTGTTAAAGAAAGAACAAATCTAATTGGAATTCAAAAAGCACTGGGTGCAAAAAGAAAGTTTATCTTGCTGCAATTTTTGTTTGAGGCAATTGTACTAGCAGTTTTTGGAGGAGTGATCGGGTTATTAATGGTGTGGGGTGTTTTTGCGTTGGTTTCTAATTTTACCGGAGATTTTGAATTTATTCTCTCTGCTTCCAATGTTTTTTGGGGAATGTTCTGGTCTACAATTATTGGATTGATTGCAGGGATTATACCTGCCTGGTTAGCATCTAGGTTAGATCCTGTAGAGGCCATTCGGACTGGAATGTAATTCAAGAAAGAAGTGTTGCTAGTATAGGTATAGCAAAAGATATAAGCTCATTGTTAGTGCCGTCACAATTAAAATTACAATTAGTAGCGGAATGATCTTTAGTAAGGTCTTCTGCGTTTTTCTCAAGTTCATGTTGGTTTTCGTTATTAGCATCATGTTGTAAATGTAGTGGAAAAAGAAACTTCAGTAAACAAGTATAAACACGTGTTTTAAAGAAAAAGCCTTATTGCAAAATCACAATAAGGCTTTTTTGGGGTTAAGATTTTTGGATATAAAAACAGGTTATTGTTTTATGATTCTATAGGTGAAAGTGTCTTTTTTGCTCATAGTTTCAATAAAATAAATTCCTGCGCTTAATACCGAAATGTCAATTGGGTTGTTTTTTCGGTTTCCATTTAGTTTTTTTTCTAAAACCAAAGCGCCTTGTGAATTGTAGACTCTGGCAACTTCGAGATAGTTGTTTGTGTCAGCGGTCAGCGTTATGATTTCGGATGCTGGTATTGGGTGTATCGAGAAAGGAACCTCTGGAGCTGGGTGTAATGTGTGTTTGTATTCGATAGTGAGTATTTCTGATTTATTATTAGGGGTTCCAGTTATATCAGTTACAGTATTCTCATTGACGTAAACTGTGATTGTCCCTTCTGTAATTGGAATAATATCCACTTTATAGGTTTTAGAATTAAGTACAGTAAAATTAGATAAGATCCCCATAGAACTGGTAATATCATTAATAGAGAAGCCGATAACTTCTGAGTTCCAGTCAAACTGAATGGTAATTGGTGATGCATTTGTAGGAGTCGCACCAGAGTAGCTTAATAAAACAGAGGGAGGAAGGTTGGTGTCGTTGTCGGTAATGATTACTGTGTTAATTTCATTCTCCCGAATATGTGCATTTTCTACCGTGCTGAATGTAATGATGATCGATTCGTTTGTTTCTATATCGAGATCGTCTATAGAAGTAATGGTATGTTCGATATGAGTATTTCCCGCTGGAATAACTATAGTTTTTTGAGCATCAAAATCCTGAGCGTAGGTAGCAGTGCTAGCGGTATAGTCTAAATGAATGATTACATCAGCTCCATAGGCATGTGATAAGGCTACTGTTATAGTAGAAGTTCCTTTGTTTTCTTGTATGGATGGAGAGGATGGAGAGTCGTTGGAGAAATACACTTCGGGAAAAGGAATTACTAATAGATCCGCAGTATAGGTATGCGTACTGTATACTGTTCCGTCATTAACTTCAAAATCAAAAGATGTATTGATGTTATCGGTTTGATGATATTTGAGAAGGTTGTTTTCTAAAGAAACTCTGGGGACAATAGTATTGGGAGTAATAATGGTTTCGGTATTGTCAATATTATTGTTGTTGTTTGTGTCTATCCATAAATTTCCGGATGGAATTGTAGTAATTCGAATGTGATCCAATGGATCGTTATCAGGATCTGAGTATATGATTTGAGATAGTGAAAATGTATATGCGATATTTTGATATATTGAAGAAATAGTAAGGTTCTCAGAAGTTGGGGGAGTATTACTGCTGATCACCGAGATTTTTACTACAGAAAGGGCAGAAGTGCCTCCGTCGCCATCACTGATAGAAATATGAAGTGTTCTGCTGCCAACTGTTATATTAGAAGTGTTCGTGTTTTCATAGGAGAGTGCCTGGACTAGTTTTTGTATTTTGTCAGCAGTTGCATTGGGGTTAAAGGTTATTGCCAGGTCATTTCCTTCCGTAATTGTATTGTCCAGCGTTCCTATGGTTGTTCCGGAAACAATGACATTGCTGCCAGCATTTGTTCCGGATAAGGAAACCACTCCAGAAGTGTTTATGGATAAAAGATCTTCAGCAAGAATCTTGCCTGATGTAATACTGGCTAGCAAAACGCCTCCCTCAAAATTAAAGGAATCCACATCACTGACACCTGCCGGGTTGTTCTGGTCTAGTAATGTATTGCCATTGCCTTCTATGTAAGTATAAGAGTCGTTGTTTAAATGGGTTATAATAGGAACATCATTAATGTTGTTTATATCAACCGTTATATTTGATGGGGTAGAGGTTCCTCCATCCCCATCGTTTAATGTGATTTCTATATTTCTTGTGTTTGTAGCAGGGTTGTCCGTATTGATGTTTTCATAGGTGATAGCTTGTAATACGGATTGTATGCTATTGAGGGTTGCGTGTGTGTTAAAAGTGATAAGGAGGTCATTTCCTTCGGCAATCGTATTGTTAAGTGTTCCTATGGTTGTTCCGGAAACAATAATATTGCTGCCGGCATTTGTTCCGGAGAGAGAAATTATTCCAGAAATATCTATAGATAAAATGTCTTCAGAAGAGACTTTGCCAGATGTAATAGTGGCGTACAGGGAGCCTTTGTCAAAATCAGGGGAATCAACATCCGATACTATTGCGGTGACTTCCTGATCAAGTATAGCTTTTCCTTCTTCCTCTGTATAGGAAATGACGTCTCCATTAAGATTATTGATTTCAGGAGGATCATTGGTAGCTAATATAGAGATGGTTATGTTGCTGGTGGCAGAGGTGCCTCCGTCACCATCATTGATACTGATGCTAATGTTTCTTGTGTCTGTAGTAGGAGCTTGGTTGTTGGTATTGTTATAGGTTATTCCTCGAAGTAGTATTTGTGCTCGAGTGGGAGTTGCATCTGCGTTAAAATTTATGATCAGGTCGTTTCCAGGGGCTATATTATTCCCAAGCGTACCAATAAGAGTCCCGTTAATAGATATAGTGCTTCCGGCGGTGGTTCCGGAGAGAGTTATGTCACTAGAAGTGTCTAAGGATAATACATCTTCTTCAGGATCCTTTCCGGTGGTAATAGTTACGGTGATATTTCCTCCTTCAAAATTAGGAGAATCTACATCGTTTATATTTGCATTTGCATTTTGATCCACAAGGGTATTGTTATCTCCTTCAGTATAAGTAAACGTGTCTCCGTCTACGTTTGAGATAGTAGGGATGTCATTTTGATTATCTACTGTAATGATGAGATCGTTATTGGAGGAGGTCCCTCCATCACCATCATTAATAGTTACTCTGATATTTCTGGCTCCAGTGGTAGGAGTTTCGTTATTGATATTTTGATATTGAATGGCATGTAATAAATTTTGCACATTAAAAAATGTAGCATTTGTGTTGAGGTTTATAATCAGATTGTTTCCAGTAGCAATTGTACTACCTAAGGAGCCAATAGTTGTTCCTCCGATCGTAACACTACTTCCGTAACTTGTTCCTGATAGTGAGATGTTTCCGGAGGTGTCTATAGATAAAAAGTCTTCAGAAGCATCTTTGCCGGAAATAAATTCAATACTAAGATTACCACCATCAAAATCAGGAGAGTCTACATCAAAAATAATTGAGGATGAATGTCGGTCAATAAATCGGGGACCATCTCCTTCGGTATAGGTCCAGGCGCCTCCGTTTAATGCATGGATCACAGGAGGGTCATTTGTAGCAGTAACAGTGATAGTAGCTTCAGAAGGAGGAGATTCTTTTTCAATGCCATCAAACACGGTAACACTGATGGTCCTGGGACCAGTGATAGGGTTGTCAGTATTACTGTTCTCATAGGTGATTGCTCGTAAAAGCGTTTGAACCTTGCTGAGGGTAGCGGTGTCATCTCCGTTGAAGACAACCCATAATTCATTTCCAGGGGAGAGGTCGGATAATAAATGACCAATAGGAACTCCTTCCACAGACACAGTACTTCCAGAGGTGGTGCCAGATAGAGATATATTTCCCGTAGTTGCCAGGGATAGTATATCTTCTATAGGGGCAGATCCGTTGCTGATAGAAGCTTTTAGATGACCTCCATTGTATATGGGGGTGTCTATATCATCCAGTATAATATTTGTTCCTTGATCGATAATGCGTTGTCCGTCTCCTTCTGTGTAGATGAAACTGTCTCCGGTCAAGTTGCTTATATAAGGAGGGTCGTTGATATCTGTTATCGTGACAGTAACGTTCGCATCTGGAGAGGTGCCTCCATCCCCGTCATTAATAGTTGTTTTAATAGTTCTTGGTGCTGTAGAGGGGTTATCTGTATTGGTGTTTTCGTAAGTGATCGCTTGTATTAATGTTTGAACTCTGAAAGAGTTTGCACTGGTGTTAAAGTGTACAATCAGGTCGTTTCCCAAGGCGATATTGTTTCCCAGAGTCCCGATAATTGAACCGCCAACAGTGACATTGCTTCCTGTTGTGGTTCCTTCCAGGGTTACAGTACCTGAAAATGAAAGGAGGTCTTCCGAAGGGTTTTTTCCTGAGGTAACGGAAACCGTTAGGTTTCCTCCGTTTAGATCAGGGGAGTCTACATCTATAAAGAAAAGGGGAGCCCCTTGATCGATATTGGTACTTCCGTCTCCTTCATTATAGGTATAGGAGTCACCATTTAAATTAATGGTTACAGGAACATCGTTTACTTCAACCACATTTATGGATATGTCTGAGGGAGCTGAAGTTCCTCCATCTCCATCATGTAATGTAACACGAATGTTTCTTGCTCCGGGAGTCGGGAGGCCATTGTCGGTGTTTTCATATATAATTGCGCGGGTCAGGCTTTCTATATGGGTAATCGTTGCATTGGCGTTAAAATTTACAATCAGATCATTCCCTGTAGAAATATTATTCCCCAGTGTTCCGATGGTAACTCCTCCAACAGAGATATTACTGCCAGTTGTTGCACCAGAAAAAGAAATAGCTCCGGTAGTATCGAAAGAGAGAAGGTCTTCAAAGATATCTATTCCAGAGGTGATCGATATAGTGAGGTTTCCTCCATCAAAATCAGGGGAATCAGTATCAGTGATAGTTAAGTTGCTTCCTTGGTCAATACGTCTACTCCCATCTCCTTCTGTATAGGTGAAAGTATCTCCGTTAAGGTCGGAAATGACAGGAGGAGAGTTTATCTCAATGCTGTTTTTTATAATTGAGGTTTCAGTAAGAATTGGAGAAACATCATCGCTATCGAGATAGGCTATAAAATCAATGTCTTCGAGATGATCGATGGGGGTATTTTGTATTTGAGCTTTTAGCATTATGGGGAATGCCAAAACAAATAATAGTAGGTGTTTCATGGTTGGTAGTTTTTCTTCTATAGAGTAAGGTTTTATTTCCCGGATAAAGAGGTAGTCTTTTTCCGGGGGTCATTTGTTTTTATTAAGAAAGTGTGTTCTCTAAAAGAGTGTGATGTGTAATGTGAACAATCAAAAAATGATTGTAGGACCTGGTTTGTGTTCGAAAGAAATACTAGAGTAGTATTTTGATTGCGTCGTAAAACTGTTTACGGTTGTTTCCCTGATTGCAAAAAGTATCTGGAGAAACAGGAAGTGTGCAGATTGTAGCGGTGAGAATATCTGTTGTTATAGGTATCGTAGGTGTGCTTCTTCTGTTCATAATTTTGGGGTTTATGGTTTACAGTTAGTAGATTGGGTTTTTTGGGTTATCGGGATTTACATAGTCCGATAAGGTCTATTTGTAAATATACTACAAAAAAAATAAAGCTGCTTTTAATCAGTTAGTTAGTTGGTTTTTGTAATAGTCTTTTGTTACTTTTTTCGGTTTTTTAGATAGAGGCATTGGTTTTCATAATCAATAATTGCCTTTCCTTTTTTTAAAATATCAGCGCCTATAATTCCATCTACTGTTTTGGCACCGTGATTTTGTAATGCTTCATTTACATGTGTAAGATCAAACAATACAAGAGGGATATTTGTTTTTTTCCAAGTGCCGATATGAAGGGTGTTTTTTTTAGATAATTGTGTGTGTATATCTATAGCTCCTGCTCCTGCTGCTTTTACATCGCTTTCTTCACTGGTAAGGTGAAATTTTTCAATTCCTTCAAATCCTACGCAGGAATTAGAAGCTCCGGTATCTAAAATGAAATCTCCTTCAATCCCGTTGAAAGAAGCTTTTATTTCAAAGTGATTTGTTTTAGTGTATGATAATGGGATTCGGGTATAGGATTTTTGGATCAGTAACCTCCGGAGTGTTGTCATAAATATAAAGCTAAATGAATGACAAAAATACTATAAAAAGAAGATAAAACAGCGAGCAATGATATGTGGGGTAGTGTTAGCATGTGATGTAGTATGTTGAATCCTTTGTAGTAGTGTTAATTTTTCTTAAAAAAGAAGATGTTTTCTAAAAGTAGTATTAAAAAAATAGGGTGTATTGGGAGTGAGCTGTTGTTGAGTAGAAAAAGAATTGTAAAAATAAAAAATGGTATGGTGGAAGTTGAAATCGTAGAAGAAGATGCAATTCGGCAATTGAAATTTCCGGAATATGAAGTTTTAGGATGTATTTGCGATGAAAATAATCGTTTTTTACAGTTAAAAAGAGCAGCTTTTCTGGGTAAAGTAGAGCGGTACAAAGTAGAAATTTTATTTGCAGATGATGAAGGGATTAAGAAAGTAAGAGCTGTGGTATGGGGAGTGACAAAAAAGGTTGTCATACTAAGCTCATTTGTGAGTATTCCTTTAAAAAGAATTATTGATATTATATAAGGTATAAGCCGGTTTTATAGATGGGGTATTATTGAGAGGTCACTTGGTGTTTTTAGTTTACTAAACTTTTTTCATAAGAAACAGGAAGTTAAATGATCTCGATAAAATACTATAAAATCGGCTTTTTTATCGTTGTTTTTAAACTATTATGAAGCATAGAAAAAGCAATGGTGGCTAATTAAATTTGGTTACTTTTGCCTTCATGATACTTACAGATACGCACACACATATTTACAGTGAATCTTTTAATGAAGATCAGGACGAAATGATGGAACGAGCAATTTCGTCCGGAGTGTCACGTTTTTTTGTTCCTGCAATTGATTCTGCTTATACAGAAGCGATGTATGCAGTAGAGGAAAAATATCCAGAGCAGGTCTTTTTGATGATGGGATTACATCCTACTCATGTCAAAGAAAATTACGAAGATGAATTGGCACATGTAGAAGAAGAAGTAAAAAAAAGAAGTGAATCATCCTCTTCAAAACGTTTCTATGCCATAGGAGAAATAGGGATTGATTTGTATTGGGATAAGACCTTTCTGAAGCAGCAACAAGATGCATTTCGAAGGCAGATACAATTAGCGAAAAAATACGGATTGCCAATCGTTATTCATGGAAGAGATGCTTTTGATGAGATTTTTGAAATTTTAGAAGAAGAAAAAGGAGAAAAACTAAGAGGTATTTTTCATTGCTTTTCGGGAACCTTGGAACAAGCTAAAAAAGCGATCTCTTATAATATGAAACTGGGTATAGGAGGAGTTGTTACTTTTAAAAACGGGAAGATAGATAGGTTTCTGGATCAGATTGCATTGACAGATCTTGTTCTGGAGACAGATGCTCCGTATCTGGCACCAACTCCATACAGAGGAAAAAGAAATGAAAGTGCGTATGTGTTGCATGTGGCAAAAAAGCTATCTTCAATTTACGGCATATCAGAAGAAGAAATAGCAGAAATTACTACTGCGAATTCAAAAGAAGTTTTTGGAATATAAAATTAATTTAGATTATGGGGGCTACACCAAAAATATTGCTGGTATACACAGGGGGAACCATTGGTATGGTGAAAGATTTTGAAACAGGAGCGTTGGTTGCTTTTGATTTTGATGAGTTGTTATTGAGGATTCCCGAATTGACACAATTGGAATGTGTGATAGAAACGATTAGTTTCGAGGAACCTATTGATTCTTCGGATATGAATGTAGCGAGGTGGAAGGATTTAGGAGGGATTATTAATAGGAAATATGAAGACTATGATGGATTTGTTGTGCTCCATGGAAGCGATACGATGTCTTATACAGCATCTGCGATTAGTTTTATGTTTGAAAATTTAACAAAACCGATCATCTTTACAGGGTCTCAGCTGCCGATAGGGGATTTGAGAACTGATGCAAAGGAAAACCTGATTACAGCTATTCAGATCGCAGCATTACAAGAAAAAGGCAAGCCGGTAATTACAGAAGTAGGTTTGTATTTTGAGTATAAATTATTGAGAGCAAACAGAACAACCAAAATAAATGCAGAGCATTTCGAAGCTTTTCAGTCTCCTAATTATCCGCCACTGGTAGAGTCAGGAGTTCATCTGAAAATAAATAGCTCCTTTTTGAGGAAACCCAACCGAAGAAAAAAAATGATCTATCATACCCATTTTGATAACGATGTGGTTATTCTGAAAATGTTTCCCGGAATTAATGAGAATATCGTAACAGGTATTCTTTCTTCTGATCTGATAAAAGGAGTGATTTTGGAGACGTACGGTTCTGGTAATACCACCACTAAAAAATGGTTTATCGAGGCGTTGACAGCTTTTATAAAAATGGGAAAACCGGTGATAAATGTTACGCAATGTGCAGGAGGAAGTGTCGAAATGGGTAAGTATAATACCAGTGTAGCGCTAAAAAAAGCAGGAGTTATTTCAGGAAATGACATCACAACAGAAGCAGCTATCGCAAAATTGATGTATTTACTGGGAGAAAATTTACCTCCTAAAGTCCTAAAAACCATCTATGAAACTTCTGTAAGAGGGGAAATGTCCGAAAATTAACTCATTAAATTTCATTAGTTAACATTTTTTTTGTTATTTGCTCACCGTTTTAAGAAAAAACTAGAGAGGTGGCCGAGTGGTCGAAGGCGCACGCCTGGAAAGTGTGTATACGTCAAAAGCGTATCGAGGGTTCGAATCCCTTCCTCTCTGCATTATTATTAAATTTTTAAGAGAGTTTATAATATTTTTTTATCTTTAACCCTTTATTTAACTAATTAAAATTAAGAATCAGCGCAATGAAAAGACTATTCTCTATTCTGGCAATCGCAGCAGTAATGGCGTTTGGAAACGTGAAAGCAGCTACTGTACCTGCTCAGTTATTATCAACTAATGTGCAATTATTTGCTCCTATAACTACCACTACTACAGTACAAGAAGATGCAGCTCCTGCAAAAGAAGAATTATCCTTCCACCAAGAAATCAAAAAGCGTTTCATCGAAGGAGGTCCTGAATTTATGGGGATTGTATTGTTATGTTTAATTCTAGGTCTTGCAATTGCAATCGAAAGAATTATATTTTTGAATCTTTCTACTACCAACACGAAGAAATTACAGCAAAACGTTGAAGATGCGTTAAATAGCGGTGGAGTAGAAGCTGCAAAAGAGGTGTGTAGAAATACAAAAGGACCGATCGCTTCTATTTACTACCAAGGGTTAGATAGAGCAGACGAAAGTATTGATGCTGCAGAAAAAGCAGTTGTAGCTTACGGAGGTGTTCAAATGGGACAGCTAGAAAAGAACGTTTCTTGGGTATCATTATTTATCGCATTGGCACCGATGCTTGGGTTCATGGGAACTGTAATCGGGATGATTCAGGCATTCGATAAGATTGAAGCAGCTGGAGATATGCAGCCATCGCTTGTAGCAGGAGGTATTAAAGTAGCACTTCTTACTACAGTATTCGGACTTATTGTTGCTATTATCTTACAGATATTTTATAACTACATTGTAGCAAAAATCGATAGTATTGTGAACAACATGGAAGATGCGTCAATCACGTTAATCGATATGTTGGTAGCTTATAAAAACAAAAAATAATAAGCATTTTCTATCAAGTGCACATCAGCTAACCACTGATGTCGAAAAAAGAAAATAATTATTATTCATCAGGTTTGAGAATTATTCATTCCTAAATTAAAAAATAGTCACATGAAAATTTCAAAAATACTATCATATGTAGTTCTTGCTGTTGGAGCTTTGGGAATTATCCTTTGGTTCGTAATGAACGGTAAGATTGGAGATTTAATGGCAGAGAGCGGGGTTTCTGAAGCACGTGATCTTTCATTAGAAGCTGCGAGTTCTGCAGTAAGTCCACTATATAACCTGACACTTGTAATCTTTATCATTGTTGTTGTTGTTACCTTAATTGCAGTATTCTCTGCATTAGCTAAAAACCCAGCCGGATTAAAAAAGACGGCTATTGGTCTTGTATCTTTCCTTTTAGTAGTAGGAATTGGATATGGATTAGCTCAGGGAGTTGAAACTCCGTTGAAAGATGGAGAAGTACTTTCTGCAGGAGGTTCTAGATGGGTAGGAGCAGGATTGTATGTATTCTACTTCCTGTCAGCAATAGCAGTAGGATTAATGGTTGTTTCAGGTATCAAAAAATTAATAAAGTAATATGGCAAAGAGAGCAGCACCAGAAGTAAATGCAGGATCGATGGCAGATATTGCATTCCTACTTCTTATATTTTTCCTGGTTACCACAACGATCGAAACCGATAGTGGTATCAGCAGGAAGCTTCCACCGCCACAGGAAGAAGATGTTGAACCACCTGTATTAAAGCAAAAAAATATTTTTGTAGTAGAGGTGAATAAAAACAATGACCTGTTGGTAGAAGAGGAGCCAATGGAATTGAAGGATTTACGTGCGGCAGCCATCAAATTTTTAGATAACGGAGGAGGAGCAGGAAATGATGCTTGTTCATACTGTAGAGGAGAAAAAGATCCATCTTCTTCTGATAATCCTGAAAAAGCCGTAATATCACTACGTAATAATCGTGAGACAAGTTATAAAACCTATATCGCTGTTCAGAATGAATTGGTAGCAGCATATACAGAATTACGTAACAGAGAAGCTCAGCGATTATTCGGTAAGACTTTTGTCCAAATGGAAAAAGATCTTAAAGATGTGAACTATCCTGGAAGTAAAGAAAAATTAAAGGATGATATCAAAAAAGTACAATTGTTATTTCCTGAAAAACTTTCAGAAGCAGAACCAAAGAAATAAATTAATAACATAAAAAATAGATTATGTCTAAGTTTAAAAAGAAAAAAAGTGGTGAATTGCCAGCTATTTCTACAGCATCTTTGCCAGATATCGTATTTATGTTATTATTCTTCTTTATGGTGGCTACTGTAATGCGTCAAAACACATTGATGATTGACAATAAATTACCGTCAGCAGATCAAATAGAGAAGTTAGATAAAAAAGATTTGGTTATGTACATCTATGCAGGAAAGCCAAGTGCTAGATATCGTGCTAGTGCAGGTAATCAGGCAAGAGTACAGTTAAATGATAAGTTTGCTGAAGTAGACGAAATTAAAGCGTTTATACTTGCAGAAAGAGCTTCTAAAAGAGAGGAATTGCTTCCTTTCCTTACTACAGCCCTAAAAGTTGATGGAGATACTAATATGGGGTTAGTAGGAGATATTAAAAAAGAATTGAGAGATGTTCAAGCACTTAAAATTAACTACACCACCAGAACAGGTAGTGCTACAGATAATTTAAAAAAGTAAGAATATTCTATTCTAATCATAAGTATTTTCAAAAAACCTGACCTTTTTGGTCAGGTTTTTTTTTATTCCATTGTTTTTTTAAGAATTAAAAATACGGTATGGCATGACAATTGTTACTGTATATATGTAAAGATTTCCTATAATCTTTCACTTTAATCTTTATTCATTATTGCCCATGGGGGTAAACCTGTTAATCAGGTATGGGCAATAAGAATATGGATTTTTTTTCATCGTTATTATATCAATATCTAACAATCCAAACGCTAAGTGATATTGAGTATACGTTTTATTCGCGAGTTTTCCTCCAATGAACGAATAGTATATGCATTATGGTAATAATGTATATAAATTTAGTAGCTAACGTTCGATGATTTTCTCTCCCTTATGCTGTCGGACATAAAATAGCTATACTGTTTTAGACATATAATGATTGTATCACTTCTGATTCGATGAAAGCCACATTATGAGTATTAATTAAATCTATATAATTATGGCTAGACGATTAGCACCAGAAGTAAATGCAGGCTCGATGGCTGATATTGCATTTTTATTATTGATCTTTTTCTTAGTGACCACTACTATAGAAACTGATGTAGGAATTAGCAGGAAACTACCACCTTTGCTGGAAAAGCCTCCGCAAGATATTCATATTAAAGAACGTAATCTTTTCAGGGTGGAGATTAACAAAGACAACCAGTTATTGGTAGAGGAGCAAATGATGGATGTTAAAGGATTGAAAGAAGCAGCTGTTGCTTTTTTAGACAATGGGGGAGCAGGGGTATCCTCATGTACGTATTGTATGGGAAATAGAGATCATAATTTATCAGACAGCCCCGAAAAGGCAGTGATCTCTTTGGTTAATGATCGTGAAACAAGTTATGAGATGTATATCGCGGTTCAGAATGAACTGCTGGCAGCATATACGAGTTTACGAAATAGGGAAGCTAGGCGTAAATACGGAATCTCATATGAAGAAATGCTCACGTTGTATAAAGAAGCTAGTGATTCGAATAATAAAGGGCAGTTAAAAGCACAATTAACCGCTATCCGAGCGATGTATCCAGAGAAATTATCAGAAGCAGAACCCGTAAAACAATAAGAATATGTCCAAGTTTAATAAAAAGAAAAAAGGAGGAATTCCATCAATATCTACTGCTTCATTACCAGATATCGTTTTTATGTTGTTGTTCTTTTTTATGGTAGCAACAACAATGCGGCAAAATACGCTTATGGTAGCGAATAAATTACCAATAGCTGATCAGGTAGAGAAATTAGAGAAAAAAGATCTGGTCATCTATATTTATGCCGGGAAACCAAGTAGCAGATATCAATCCAATGCAGGAACAGAGGGAAGAGTTCAATTGAATGATAAGTTTGCTAGTTTGGAAGATATCCAATCCTACGTGCTGGCAGAGCGGAATAAAATGAGAGAAGAATTAGTTCCTTTTCAGGTGACTGCCTTAAAAATAGATGGTCAAACAAATATGGGATTGGTTGGTGATATTAAAAAAGAGCTGAGGGCTGTACAGGCGTTAAAGGTTAATTATACAACACGGACCGGAGCGCTGTCAGATGTCTTTCACTGATGAATAAATGTCCTGTAATTTGCAACAAAAGGTTTCCCCTTTAGGGGAAGCTTTTTGATTGTTTGTAGGGCTTGTATTTAAAGATAAGACCAATGGGTGTAATTCTCTCAAAGCTTGCTTTGAAATTTAAAATCTGTTTTAAATAAATGCTCCGAGGTGACTTACTGTTGTAACGACTTAATTCGTTATGTGTTACTCTCGTGTTTATATATCTAGGCTTGCTTTGTATGTGTATATGTCAGCATAGTTGCTCCTGTCAATTTTAAGCAGTATAGGTGTTGTTTGAAGAATATAAAGTATTTTAGTGCTTTGGGATTATTAGTCAACCTTGATAAAAAGATTTCGCAGGTTGTTTTGATCTGTAGTACGCATTAGGGTTTTATAATGAAGTACGAAAATTCGATCAGGTATGATGTTTTATCAAATTAAGTATAGTCGTACTATGTTTAATCTGAGAAATATAACAAAGTGATATATTGTAAAATAGTTTTTCTAATACATAATCCGAATTAGAGCTTTTATCAGTACGGTTTCATGGATAGAAATTACTTTGTAGTGTATAGGTGATTACTACTAGAAAAATAAATTATAAAAAAGTGAGATACTCTTTGTTGTTTTTTGGGATTCTTTGTTGCTGGGAAGCAGCTTTTGGTCAATTAGATACCATACAGGAGGAAAGTATAGTACTGGATTCTTTATATAGAGAAGATCAGTTTTATGTTGGAGCAACAATGAACTTACTTTTTAATACTCCTGATGGAATAGAGCAATCTGGGTTTTCAGGAGGGCTTCATTTAGGCTATATGAGAGATATGCCTGTAAATAAGAAGCGAAACGTAGCGATAGCTTTAGGGCTTGGATATTCTTTTAATACGTATAATCAAAACTTGTATATCGGAGAAGAAACGACTGCTGAAAAAACAATATTTAGCTCCTTATCAGGGGTACGGTATGGTTCTAATCGATTTGTAACACATTTGGTAGAGGCACCATTAGAATTTCGATGGAGAACCTCTACAGCAGCTTCTCATAAGTTTTATCGTATCTACACGGGAATTCGAATGGGGTATTTGTATCATTTTACATCCAGATATGAAAATAATGGGAGTATTGTAAAACAAAATAAGGTGGAAGAAGTCAATCCCTGGCGTATAGGAACTTCCTTTGCTTTTGGGTGGAATACCTTTAATTTTTATGTGTATTACAGCTTAAACCCGCTTTTTAAAAATGCTGTAATGGATGATGGACAATCTCTGGAGATGAATACTTGTAAGATCGGACTTATGTTTTATATTTTATAACCAGAAATTGACCAGGATCAGCTGAGGCAGCATTCCTATAGATATGCCCAGAATGAGTTCTGTATGGGTGTGTGCCTTATAAATAAGACGAGAGGTGGCCAGTGCCCCATTTCCAATAAATAGCAGACCAATTAAAGTGGTGATGTTAATTCCGAAATGAACACTCAATGCAATAGTAAACATGGTGATGCTACTGATACCAATCATATGCAAACTTGCTTTTATATTAAACAAAACAATAAAAGTAGCACTAATCGCTGATATCAGAGCTCCCAGAAAAAAGAAGTACAGTTCCGGGAATGTAGGTGCATCGATAATAATTTTAATGACCAGCAACAAGATAAAAGACTGCAATATTAGTGGAATCTTTCGTTGATTGACTGTTGCGAGGTGAAAGGAGTCCAGTAAGCCGAGATTTTTCAGCGAAAAAAAAAGGATAACAGGAATACACACAGTCATAATAAACAGCCCGATCAGTTTAGCCTGTACAAGTTCAAAGGCAAAGAAACGAGGGGTGTTGCTAAAATAAATAATAGCGCCCAGTATAGGCATTATAATGGGGTGTAGGATATAGGAAAAACTTTTTAGCAATGCATTCATTAGATTTTCTTTCTTAAACGCGCGACAGGAATATCAAGTTGCTCTCTGTATTTGGCTACTGTTCTTCTGGCGATAGGGTATCCTTTTTCTTTCAGAATTTTAGCAAGTTTCTCATCGGTCAGCGGTTTCTTCTTATCCTCTTCGGCAATAGTAATTTCCAGTATTTTTTTGATTTCTCTGGTAGAGACTTCTTCTCCCTGATCGTTGGTCATCGATTCAGAAAAGAATTCCTTTATCAACTTAGTTCCATACGGAGTATCTACATACTTACTATTCGCTACCCGGGATACAGTACTGACATCCATATGAATCTCATCTGCAATGTCCTTAAGGATCATAGGTTTTAGATTCCGTTCATCTCCCGAAAGAAAATAATCTTTTTGGTAATGCATAATGGCACTCATGGTTACGAACAGTGTCTGTTGTCGTTGTTTTACAGCATCGATAAACCACTTGGCGGCATCAAGTTTCTGTTTGATAAAGAGTACGGCATCTTTTTGTGTCTTTGATTTTTCATTACTGGCTTTATATGCCTGTAGCATATTGTTATATTCTCTGGATACATGTAACTCCGGAGCATTGCGACCGTTTAGTGTCAGCTCTAATTCGTCGTCAATAATTCGTATCGTAAAATCAGGAATAACCTGCTCGATAACTTTATTGTTTCCGGCATAAGCTCCTCCGGGTTTGGGATTGAGATGTTCAATTTCTTCAATAGCTTCTTTTAGCTGTTCTTCGGTGACATCAAATTTATTGAGTAGTTTATCATAGTGCTTTTTGCTAAAATGATCAAATGAAGAATCCAGAATAAGTGTTGCCAGCTTGATCGGAATGGTGGTCTCTTTTCTTCGTAATTGGATTAAGAGGCACTCCTGTAGATCCCTGGCACCAACACCCACCGGATCTAATTGGTGTACAATTTTTAAGACTTCTTCTATTTCTTCTTCTGTAGTATATACATTTTGGGTAAATGCCAGATCGTCGAGAATATCAGGGACAGAACGTCGGATATAGCCACTCTCATCAATACTCCCAACCAAAAATACCGCGATATTTCTTTTTTGTTCTGACAGGCGATAGGTATTTAATTGATTGATCAGATGCTGATGGAAGGTCGTTCCTGATGCATAGGGAACTGTTTTTTCTTCATCATCCGCACTGTAATTATTAGAGCTCAATCGATAACTTGGGATCTCATCATCACTAAGATACTCATCGATATTGATTTCGGTTTCAATTTTTTCGGTTCCAAAATCTTCTTCTGCACTATTTTCATTGCTAAAGGTATCTTCAAACTCATCTCCTTTATCCTTGCCACTATCCAAAGCAGGATTTTCTTCCATTTCCTGTTTTAGCCGTTGTTCAAATGCCTGCGTAGGCAATTGAATCAATTTCATTAATTGAATCTGCTGTGGAGATAACTTCTGAGAAAGTTTAAAATTTAATTGTTGTTTTAGCATAAAAAATACAAATCTGTGGCTACCTACAAAAATACATAAAATGATGCGTATTTTATACCGGTAATCAATGGTTATATGATATGCCAGGTGTTTTTACTGTCAGGATAAAATGGCTGGCGTTAGTTCTTGATCGTTCCTGTCAGTCTTGTTTTTACTCCATAATGGGGATGTAAATACTTCAGGGCTTATTAGCCTCAGAATACAAGGGTTGTTTCAAGTGAATGTCTTACAGGTTTCTTTTATAGTTACTTCCTCAGCACCTAAAAACAAGCTCTTTATACAGGGGTTTCGATTGGATAACGCAATAAGCGCGCCAAAAATATACAATCAGGGTAAAAAAAATTAAAAGAAAAGGGAATCCAGTAATTTTTAAGGGGTAAATATCTTGTTTTTGATAGCGTATATAACCAATCCTGTTCTGTTTTTTAAGTGTAGTTTTTCGAAAATAGCATCGCGATATCCCTCGATCGTTTTAGGACTAAGACACATCATATTGGCAATTTCTTTATACGTTCTTTCTGTACAGGCATGCTTGATAAATTCAATTTCCCGGTCTTTGAGAATAACAGAAGCTTCTTTTTTAGGATTTAATGAGTTGATCAGCAAATTAGTTACGTCCTTAGTGTGGTAGTAACCGGTCTCTATAACTTCTTCCAGCGCATGTTCCAGAATGCTTTTTTCGGTGTCCTTGAGGAGGTATCCTTTGGCTCCGGCGCGAAGCATTTTGAGAATCGTTTTTTCATCTTCTTCTACAGAAAGAGCCAGTACATTAACCTGTGGATATTCTTCCCGGATAATGGCAGTGGTTTCAATCCCATTCATAATAGGCATGTTGATATCCATCAGTACAATATCAGGAATGTTTTTGGGATCTTTAAAACGAGTGAGTAGCTCTTTCCCATTCTTGCATACATATAAGGTTTTGAACTTGTCAAAATCTGCCACAAGACCTGCTAATGCTTGTGATAGTAATATGTGATCTTCTACAATGACAACTGAATATTTCATCTGTATATTTTTATAGTTTGTTATCCGATCATCGAGATTACATGTTTCGGGAATTGCCCCGAAGTGGTTTACGTACGATCGGCACATTTTTTATCTATGTCAAAAGGTTCCTCATTAGTGCCTATGAGGGATATTCAAATCAGAATGGGAATACATACCGTTTTACTAAAATTATAAGTGAACCATTGGAGGTCTAAACCTGGGTGTCCGGAGTTAATCCTTTTTCTGTGTAATGCTTCGTGCACTTGCACCGAACAGGCTTTCCTTTATAATTTTAAAAAGATTAATGCCGGTATGTCATGCTTCCATTCCTGCAATTGGTTTTTTGTAATAATACGTTAGTAATATGGCTGTTCCTTCTCCTTCTCTGGAGTGCAATTTCACTACAGCATTGATTAATTTACCTCTACTTTGCATATTCAGCAATCCGATTCCTTGCCTGGGGGAAGCGGTATGCTGATTGAATCCAATTCCATTATCCCGGGCTTTGATTTCCAGCCGATCTGTCTTATAGTGTACCAGGACATTTAGTTCATCGGCTTTGGAATGCTTAATGGTATTGGAAAAGAACTCCTGTAATATCCTAAAGATAATAATTTCTGCTTTGCCGTCAATCAATCGAAGCTCACCTTCTACGTTCATAGTTGCAGCAATAAACTGAAGTCGGTTAAATCGTTCGATCTCCAGTGATAAAGCCTCTGTTAAGCTGAGATTTTTGATCGCATCCGGATTAATGAGTTTGGACAACGCTCTTAATTCTTTCAGGCTTTTGCTGATGGTATCCGTAACTTCAGGCAATCGCTCAGGATCATCCTGAGCGATATTTACCTGAATTTTAGCCAATGTCAATAACTGACCAATATTATCATGGAGTTCCCAGCTGATATTGCGCAGGGTTTCCTCCCGAATTTCAATCTGCGTTTCTGCCAATGCTTTTTCAAAGGCTTTTTTGGCAGCAGCCTGTTGTTCTAAGAGACTGTTCTTTCGCTTTTGAAAAATCAAAAACAAAAAGATAATCAAAACGACCAGTACAATTAAGATAATACTGGCAATTAATATAGCTGTTTCTTGCTGCTGCATATAAATCCAATAATAAAACAGATATTCATAATAATGGTAAGAACAATATTTATTAAAAATAAGATAGAAATTCCAGGAAGATCCGCGTAATAGTTTCTAACCACTCTAAACGGAATATTTCCAACAAAAAAGATTAATAGTCCTACGCTAATCCAGAAGAGTAAATATCTATTTATGTTGAGTACTTTTTCTGAATTTAGTAATTCTACAAAGTAGAAACCTATTGTAATCAGCATTAAGCTCGCACCGATAATGTGCGGAATTGTTTGGAATTCTATAAGGTAATTTTCATAAAAACCATTAATGAAAAAAGCTATTAAATAAATCAATAAAAAATATTTGATATACTGTTTAAGTTTTATGTTTTTAATTGTTTTTTTATAGATGATAAATAAGAAAAGAAAATTAATGATATGATATATGTTGTATATCAGTGCGTTAAATCTAGATATGAAATCAGCAATAAAGATCCCTAATAATTCGTTTAAAAAAGTATACCATAATAAAAAAGAAAAGAATTTTAAAATGCTGTTTTTGTATTTATAAAAATAGAAAGAACTAAAAATAGCGGATACAAATTGTATAAAAGTTCCTATATTTAATAAGCTAATTAAAAATTCTTTACTAAGATCCATTTATTTCTTTAAATTTAGTTGCTATTTCCTCTTGGTGGAGAACCATTTAATTCATTCCCAATTAAACTATTACTATTTCTGGATAATGTACGAAGCTTAAAAAAGCTTGCTGCTTGTTTATTGGAATGACTGGTATGGATAGCTCCGGTTCGATTATCTGTCCCAATGGCATCTTTGAGCAATACCATTTTAAAATTGTCATCTAATGTGTATCCCAGATGTGCGATTTCTTCTTCTCCGTTTACAGTTATTTTCTTTTCTACCGTCGGGGTAAAAAACAGGGATTGACGTCCGGCATAATCATCTTTCTTATGTCTTTTATAGTCATCCGAATAAATCCCAAAATAAAAGCGAACCCCGGATGGTGTGATATTGGCTTTTTTGGATTGCCTTCGGATGTATCCTAGGTAGTGGTATAAATCATCTAGTTTATAATATAGAGATCGGGTAGCTTTAAAATCCGGTTTGTCCAATCGGTTGGCTACCTCTTTACTGATTTTTTTACTCCTTGGACTATATAGGTGATACATTTTTTCTGCTTGTTCCAGGCTGATAATATTACTGGGAGGCTCTTTTCTGTTTTCTCCTAATGCCTCTTTGAGACGGGCGATCTCCTGTTGCTGAGCTTCAATTTTTTCTTTGTACTTTTTGATCACTGCATCATTCCCTGAAGTGTCCTGATTACACGCCCCCAAACTGATAAGCATCAAAGCTGCCAAACTGTACAGGCGCATTGGTAAAAGTAGTTTTTTCATAATGTGTAAAATTTGATTAGAAAGTTTATTGTTTTTGTACACACGGTGAGGGGTTAAGCTCATCATGTGGTGTTAATACCATTTACACTTTAAATCTACTGGAATAAAATGTTCTTTTTTCATCTCAGTTTCAGAATAAAAATAAACCGTAGTGCTGCTATGCTTGATTTTTTTTTCTTCACTGAAACAAAAAAATAATAATTTTCTTTGTCAGTACATTCAAAATACAAAAGGTATAAGACCATTCTGCTTTGAAATTTTAATAGGTAATCTCAAAACGAAAATGGTATCATTTTCCCGTGGTTGATTTCCTCAACCTTTTTATTGAATTTCTCATTGGGCTTTCTGAGAGACCATACCGCTGTTTTTATTAAAAAACAAGAAATACAGGTGATAATAGTGCCTGTTATCAATAGCTGTATTCCGTGTATGGATGCTATATTCAATGAACTAAAAATAGAACTATTACCGAATTAATAAAAATGAAAAGAAATAATAAAACGATTTTTATGTGTTTAATCGTTTGGAACATAAGTAAAAACAATAAGTAGTCAAAGGATGGTAACATAGGCGTGCAGCTTGTTTTTAGGGGGAAAAAACCCTTTTAGGAAAAGGGGTATTAACTAGTAAAAAAGTACAAGGTTTTCTGTAGGCTATTTTTGATGATACAGTCATTCCCGGAATTAGATGAATTGCAAAACCCAATTGATTAACAGGGTGATTGCTTTTATTACTATTAGTAAGGTCGTGGTCATTTTTATTGTGATCTTTCTTTTTGTAGGTATATGTACAGCTAAGTCTTATTGTTACCCGGTTTTTTTATTTTTTTATAACTCCCTCCCGATAATAGAGAGGGAGTTTTATAAGATTTAATCTTGAAAATGAATTGGTGTTCTTATTATTGTTAGATGTCTTTCCCTAAAGGAGGGGAAGAACCTAATTCATTCATTATACTACTGCTTTGGTTGTCTCCGGTTTTATGGGATGGTACGGATAAGGTGTTTTGAGAAAAATCCAGGATCACCTTAGTACTCTCTATAATAGAATAGGAGATTGTCTGCTTGTTTTTTCCACCGGTTTCTGTAGGGGCAAAGAACAAGGTTTGATGATTGGCCATGGCTCCCATTTCAGGTGTATTGTCATAGACTCCGAATACAACCTGAACACCATCTAAAGTAATCTGGTTGTCAGCGGCTTGTTGCTGCAGGTAATCGAGATAGGCACTAAAAATTCCTTTTTTGTAAAAACAAATACGAGTATCATGCGGTACCTGATCAGTAATAGGAGCTACCTTGGTATCATAGTACCGATTGTATTGCGCAACAGTTTCTGCTGTGGATACTAATCCTGATGTTCCCAGGACTAAAGATGTTTCGGTTTCAGTATCTGGACTGGCAATAAGGCTATAGTTATCATAAGGATCCGTATGCAAAAAACGAAGTTGTTGCTGTTCTATGGTAAAGGCTCTGTGACTTCCGGATTGCGAATCAAAGGTCATAGGAGCAATTAGTACAGTACGTTGTCCCTGCGCATTGGCACCTAGTAAGAACGAAAGTTTGGTTATCGGGATCTGGTATTGTGCCGCTATTTGATCCATTCGATTCAGATGCTGACGTAATTGCCCGATATCAAACCATACACTTCTGTTTTCTTCAGTGGCGGTTTTACGGGGAGCTATCCGGGTGGTGTAAAAATTGTTGTACTCTGTAGTTGCTTTATCCAATGAGATCATGTGCTCAGGAGGAGATACATTAGCGGTTTCTGCAGTAGAGGCTTCTTGTTCACAACTGCTGAGTGTGATGGTTGCGACCACAGCAAAAAAAGCCTGTCGCGTACGGTGTGAAGTTTTCATAATAATAGGTTTTAGATACGATAGGTACAGCTACAAAAAAGAAGGAATTCCTTATCCCATTTACACATTCCATCTGCCGGAGTAAAATGTTTTTTGATCTCAGTTTCAGAAAAAAATCAACCGTAGCATTGCTGTGCATGATTTTTGCCGGTAAACGCAACATACAAATGGTATTCCTTTTTTTGAAAAACCTGCTTCCATCAGTAATTATTGAGTATAAAGCTATTTTATTCAATAGCGCTGACAAACAGGAGAGAAAAGGAGGGAAGCTGTTTTTATAGTATTGTGTTGATAATGAGGGTTTTATTAATAGTAAAACTTACTGAAACTACTGCAAATAGGGGAATCTTCCCGATAGAGAGGAGGGGAAATTTCCCCCTGAAAATATAAGAAGTATCTGATGTCATTTACGTGCTCCATCTACTGGAATAGAATGTTCTTTTCTATCTCAGTTTCAGAATAACAATCAACCATAGCCCTGTTATGCTTGATTTTCTTTGTTCGTACATTCGAAATACAAATGATATTAATGCCAGATTAACACGCTGTTTTTAAGTATTATTGAGCTCGACAAAAAGTAATCTCCACAGCTGTATACAGTAAACAAGGAGGCGACCCCCTCCGGCTATGGGGTCTAGCCCAGCAAAAAGTATTTCGAAGCATTAAATTAATATTTCAAAGGCTTCCGGGACGGGTTCTGAGCCTTGCTGCTAATAGCTGTTTGCCCAAAATAATAGAAAAAAGGGCGTTTATTAAGGGGGTGCTGCCCAAAACTGTGGATAGACAAGGATTAAATGAATGTTTCGATTGATTAAAAGCATTCTTCGAAGCAGTTCGGGAACGCTTCGAACGCGTGCTATAAGGAGTTCTAAGGAGTATCAGCACCCATCGCCCCCCCCTATAAGACAGGCTATAAGAGGACTGCGATGGGGGTCACCCCTGTCTAAGTGTGTGTGTCTTTTTTTGGTATCAAACACTGCTTTTATCCCCTTACGTACTTCTTCTTCTTAACAAGTAGCTATTAACCAGGATCATTTCCAATAACTAAAATACGCTTTATATACTGGGCATCAATACACTATTTACTGAAGCTACTGCAAAAAGATGGATACTGTTGTATACAGTATTATATGATTGGTTATATTGTGCTATCAATATAACCAACAAAATGAATACAAACACAAATCATCAACAGTATGGGCTTTAAAGCCGAATTAGAACTAGACAATAAGGTATATCCGCTATTGCTCTGTGATTATGAGTTCTCACAGACAGCAGATCATACAGGGCGACCGAATCCCTATATTACTGCGGGGATTATCGATATTCGGGTTCCTATGAGCCGGGACGATGTATTAGTGGATTGGGTATTGCAACCTTCTTTAATGAAGAAAGGAACCATCACCATCTATAAATACGATTTGAGTGCCGTAGAAACGACTATTAATTTCTATAATGCATATGGATTACACTACCACCTAGCATTTGATGCCAATTCGGCACAAACTGCCTATATCGATTTTAGAATCAGTGCGGGAGAATTACATCTTAATGAGCTGATCCATGAGAATAGATGGAACCCGGAGAGACATCAGGCGGTAGTGACACCGAGGGAAACGCGTGAGAAAGAACCACCTACAGAAGAATCAGTACCACTTTCTTTTATCGCATCTCTGAGAAAACCCGATTCATATCAAGGAACATTTGGTTTTGACTGGATGCGAGAAGAATATACACATATCTGCGAAAACTATAATGCGCTAAAAAAAGAATATAACCCGATCACCATTTATGGTCAAACATATTTCGTTCCGGGGTTAAATATGTTCCCAAAACAAGAAGGAGTAACATTAAAACTAGAGATTGAGATATTAGAAGGTACTGCTACAGATACTGATATGATACGATTACCTGCGACAAAAGGAATACGTTTTGAACCAGAAGAAATAGCAGTATCCAATGCTCACAATCAAGAAATAAAGGTATACTGTGATAATCCATTAACCAAAGATGTATATATCGAATTATCAGACCAACAAGATCGTATTGTAGGTAAGATTGCTGTGTTTAGAAATGCGAATCACTCCCAATTACATTTCGACATTACCCCTGTTCGAATCCTAAGAAATATAGCTACCGAAAGTGATAAAGAGATAATAAATAAGCAGATCGATATTAAAGGCACCATAACCCAAAAAGATGGCACCCTGCAAAAGGTTGCAGGTTGGGGAACTAAAGACCAAGGTCTGGAAGCAGATATCAAACAACTAGAACACTACCTAAATACCAATTCCTTAAACCAGGCATCATTACAATGTACTATTGGTAAGGTTTATGATGTTATTATTGACGAGAAGCAATGGATCAAACACCAGTTAATAACAGAAGCCGGGTGTCTGTTTATAGGAAATTTGCTTAGTGATTTTAATAACGCTTTTAAATCACAGCATCCCGAAGCCTATAAAAAAAGAGGGATCACAATGTATATCTCCCCATTAAACCATACTACTGATGGAGGCGAAGAAGGAGCAGGAGGCTATGGCAACCTCGGAGATATCGACGCAAAGGGATTAGTAGTGTTTAAATCTAATTTATGGGATAAAACAACATTTGCCCATGAAATAGCACATGTAGCTGGACTAGAGCATTCGTTTAAGGAAAAGGATGATTTAAATGAAAAAAGACTAACTTCTTATAATGAATATATAATTCAGGTAGATGCTCGAATAAATTATCTTTTTAAGAAAAAAGCACCTAAAAAGCAAATTAGAGAAGAATGGCAAGAATATAAAGATGATTACAAAGATGCTAGAAGTAAATTAAATGTTCATTATAGAAATCTTCATAAATTTAAACAAGGCAAAACTGAGAATTTTATGGATTACTATACTACTAGAAAGACCTTTTGGAAATTTCAATGGGAAGCCTTACAAGATGATATCGTTAAATTTTATAAATCATAATAAAGATGAAAATAAGGTATATATTTTTTTTGCTCCTGTTTTTGGTAACTTCTTTTAGTTTCTTAGAAGCTCAAATAAAAGAAATTAAAAAACCTATAATTCCAACATCTTCTCATAAGCTATTAAAGCAAAACGAACGAGGAATTACTATCTACAAAAGAAAGTCTGATAATCATCTATTAAATTCTACATATGAAGTATGCAAAACAAATTTAAATACAAATACAGATATAGTTAATAGTTATTATTTTTCTGGTTTGTGTGAAAAAGGCACTTTCAACAAAGGGTATAAAGATGGTTTTTGGAAAACCACCTACAACAATAAATTGGTAAAAACCGCAAACTGGAATAAAGGATTGATTATGGGCAAGTATCGGGTTTATAACACTGTAGGTACATTATTATATCAAACCAATTTTGGCACACTAGGCAATGGTAAGTACAAAGATTATTTTTATAAAACAGGCACATTAAAACAAGAAGGAGATTATAAAAACGGTAAAAAACAAGGAGCATGGTGTAGCTATGACCAGAAAGGTACACTCCTAGAAACAACCATCTATAATCAAGGGATAATCACCCAATAAAAAAACGAGTGCTTTTTTATAGTTAGCTTTATCCTATATCATACCTAGCTATAGATAAAGATGATCCTCTGTTACACCTACAAAAAATAGCAGCAACAAATGTTACTATAATTTCAATAGAAAATGGAAAATCAATTATTCTTCTATGATCTTTTTATCAGTGTTCTGGGGATTGTATTATTCCTCTATTATTTATATAAAATAATTACAACAATAAAAGGCTCTTATAAGAGTGTTTCTAACAGGTCTGATATTGTAGCTTTTATAAAAAAAGCAGATAAGGTCGTTATTGACCTGCTAGAGGTGACATTTAGATCACAAGTGAATCAAAAAGAGAGCTTTGATTTTACATTTTTCGAAAACGAAATCATTCCTGAAACGGAAAAGCCTAATATATATAGAATATAAGAACAGAGGTGTTGTGAGTTTTAAGTATAGAGACAAGGAATATCACCAGCTTATCCGGGCAGATAATATCCCGGAAAAATCAGTACTCATTCATTTTTATAAGCAGAGACAAACCTACCTCTATATCGATAAGACAGATGTGTCAAAGAGATATCTAGACTTGTTTTTTTTAGAAAAAGCAACCAATAGAGCCTTTATTGCTAATGGGGTAGAAGAAATTAATCTGGATACTTATGATCTGGAGATCAAGTATCGCATATATGGCTGATATCTTTAAGTTAAATTAATCTATAATTACTCTTAGACAGAGTTCAGTTTACACCCTCCCTCAATGGTAAGCATAATATATAATAGCACGATTTTAAAAAAAATGTTTTAAGTGATAGCTTGCTTACATTCTTAATAGGCTTTGTTATATCCTCTCTTGGTACTTATTGGTCGGGGAGCATTCCCTGACTTGGAAGGATGTATTAGTGGATTGGGTATTCATCTTCTTTAGTGAAGAAAGGAACCATCACCCTCTATAAATACGATTTGAGTGCTATAGAAACGACGATCCATTTCTATAATGCATATAGATTACACCACTACTTAGGATTTAATGCCGAATCGGCACAGTCTGCCTATATCGATTTTAGAATCAGTGTGGGAGAATTATATCTTAATGAGCTGATCCATGAGAATAGCTGGAACCCGGAGAGGCATCAGGCAATAGTGACGCCGATATATTAAAATATACTAGAATACGTTTTTTGCGCTTTTACAGAAACAAAAAACGTATTTTTATTCGCTTGTAAATCCAAAATACAAATGGTATTATTTTTTGGTCAAGGCATTGATCAACCCTTTAAAAACGAATAGATGAAAAGGAGCAACTGCAAACCAGTAGAGACGTCCCCATATTCCTTTAGGACGAAATACGGCACGTTGATACAATTTGTTTTTAGCAATCTTAAATTCGAGCCAGGCTTCTCCGGGCAGTTTCATTTCGGCAAATAGGAGTAGTCGCTTTTGAGATTTGTCAGCAAGAATCACGCGCCAGAAATCCAGGGGATCTCCCGGTTCCAGATAAGTGCTATGTGTGCGTCCTCTTCGGAGACCAACCCCTCCGAATAGCTTATCGATGATTCCTCGTAGTTTCCATAATGAATTATAACGATACCAGCCATTCTTTCCTCCGATAGTCCATATTTTATGTAGGGTATAGGTTTCATCTATTACAGGAGCCACCTGTAAATCTTTAAAACATCCAAAATGAGGAACCTGAATATGAGTGGCTAGCTGATCCTTAAACACGCCACTGCTGATAGCATCTTTCCAGCTGGAAATTACGGCATTTTGTGCTATTTTCTGAAATGCCAGTGCTACTGCTTCCTTATAGGAGATAGGGTGTATATCTAATAGTTGATTAATAGTACTGGGTCGGGCAATAACAGGAACTTTCATACTGTCTACTAAGGCTTGTGCCAGATTAAAAGAAGTCGTGGTGACGAAATATAACCAATACGAAGACAGCCTTGGTGTAAGGACAGGAAGGATGAAAATAAAGCGGCGTAATCCCCGAACAGCGGCAAATTGTAATAACATCTCTTTGTAGGTTAGGATTTCCGGACCACAAATATCAAAGGATGTATTATACGTTTCTTCTCGGGCAATAGCTTTTTCTAAAAAACTCAATACATCTCGTATAGCAATAGGTTGCGTTTTGGTATGTAGCCATTTGGGAGCTACCATTAGCGGGAGCTTTTCTACAATATCCCTGATGATTTCAAAAGAAGCACTGCCACTGCCTACAATAATGCCAGCCCTAAATGTAGTGAGCGCATACTGATCGGATTGCAATGCCTTCTCCACAGCAAAACGAGATTGCAAATGTTTGGAAAGCGAAGATTCATTGACAATACCACTGAGATAAATAAGTTGTAGGCAATCTGTTGCTTCTAATAGTTTTTTGAAATAGGTAGCACATTGTAATTCGAGCTGTTGGAAATCTGTGGCACTACTTGCCATAGAATGAATCAAATAATAAGCAATGTCTATATCTGAAGGAAAGGTAACCGCCGCAGGTCTTAGAAAGTCTATTTTTATAAATTCAATGTGATCTCTAGACTCAATTTCGTCAGGAATTCGTTGTAAGTCCCGAACGCAACATACCAGTTGATGTCCTTGATCTAATAAACGAAGTACTAACCGCTTTGCGATGTATCCTGTAGTTCCGGTAATAAGAATTTTCACACGTCTAATTTTTAATAGTTTACTGATAGTTACTGATACCATTTACATTTTTACATCTACTGGAATAAAATCGTACTTTTCTTTTTCTGTAAATTCAAAATACAAATGGTAGTATAAAATTTCTTACTGTTCGTTTCATTTATTTATACTATCCCCTTTTAGAGGTCATATAAAATCCACCTGAAATACCTCAGTAGTGATTAATCTAATGGTGTATCCCATATAATCGCTATTATAGAGATACAAGCTATAGGGTGAGATAATGATTTTTAATTCGAGCAAAGTGCTGAGGTATATCAGCTAACTGAAAATATAAGATACAAAAAATAGAGAGGATATAAAAATATATCCGTTATGCCAGAATAATGTATTGGGATTTCATAATGAAGTAGCTTTTTTCTTTAGTGAAGAAAAAAATACCATTTCAATAGCTGTTATTCATAAAGAGCATGTCTTTATAGGTAAGGGGGATGAATATAAAACAGCAACAATCTTATTCCTCTTTTGGGAATGTAGCTACTACCACTGTAATAAGAGTGGATAGTTGTTTTAATTATTGTATCTTTCAACTGTAAAGTGTGGTGGGAATCAATAATTTGATTGGCATTATACTAAATGTTAAAGAGAGGTCCTGAATTTTACTTAAAACTAACAATCCACAATTAATTTAAATTAAAATAATATCAGGATTCCTCTCTAAAACTAAGATTGCCCCCATTTTTCCTTGATAGCTAGACGTTAGCAGATACGATGTATAGATCCATTGTTTATTCGGTTATTAGAATAGCATCTCCCACTTCCCTTTCTCCTGAGATGTCTGATGATTTTCCCGTTTTTCTATTTTTAATAACCATCATACTGGAGCCTCCTCCATCCAGGTTAAAGGCCGTTGTACAACCTAATTGTTTAAACAATGTCGACATTTCTGTAATGGAGGCACCTGCTGTAATTGTGGGTTGCCTCCCATAGACTACAACTATATAAACGTCGTTATTCTTAATTCCAATGGCAGTTCTTGGATGTCTTCTGACAACCCACCCATGATAAAACCCTTTTCTATTGTTTTGGGCGTCATCAGAAATAGATGATTTGTCTTTTTTGTCGACAAAATCATCAGAGACCTTGAAGTTTTGAAATTGGGTTTCGAAACCTTCTTTAAACCTGGCATGAGGGTCAATTTTACCATTATCCAATAAGATAGGACCTCCATTTATTAAGTAGATACCATTTTTTAATTTAATTTCTTTTTGATCGGTAAATACTTTTGTTTCTACCCGAATAGTTTGATTTTTAGCGATGAGGGAATCTAATTCTTCAATATAACTACCTGTGGCTTGTATAAGGTATCCTTTTTCCGGAATTTCACCTCCTCTATATGTATTTTTGGAAATTACTTTTCCTTCTTCATTAATAATAAACTCGATACCTTCTCCTTGAATACTCTTTTTTCCAAATTGCTTATTAAAAAGAATTATTTCATTGGGGTTGTTACATACAAAATCGTGAATCGGAATTCTCGATCTTACCGAGTCTATTTGATTTCCGCAGTTTAATACTTTACCTGCCTCTCTATTTATCCCGTGAATTAAAAAAGAAGTGTCATTAATAAATAGTCGTAATCGCGTAGTTACATTTTTCGCTATTGAAACTTTTTTGGGCGTATTATTGTCTATAACCAGGGCACTTCTTCCATTAGTAGCCTCACTTACTAATTCACCGTTTATAACAGAAATACCGGCTGGTTCTCCATCGACTCCAACAGTATTGTTCCAGGCAAAAAAACCACCATTAATAGCAGCTAAGGCATTATTTTTTTTAGAAATATCAGTTACATATGCTTTCTCCTTGATTACATTTTTCCCTAAAGCAGAAGATATATTCCCTTTAAAACTAGTTAAATCTATTTTTAAAATACTTAATAGAAAAGGACCAGAGGTTGGTTTATTGTCTTCAGCTGTATGCCTTACGGTCATTTGTATGCCTTCTGATTTGAGCTCCTGTTCTTTTTTTTGAACATCCTTGATATTTTCGAATTTTCCAACCCGGACAATGTTTCCGAGAAATTCACCATGTGGTCCTTTTTCAGCTGGTTCTTCTATCCATGAAATGGTTCCTTTCTCTTTTAACTTTTTAAGTAAGTCTTTTTCTGTTTTTTCTGAAATAGCTCCCGAAGAAAGAACAAAATAATCTTTCGGAGAGGGACTCCCCCGCTGAATTTGATAGAAAAATAATCCTTCTGCTAATTTTTTGTAACTGACTTGCTGGTTTAATCCTTTTCTGCCTATGGCTAAATCGGGAATTTTAGAGTCATTAGATACATTCGAGCAGGCGTATAGTGTGAATAAGATGTAATATGCTAATTTTTTCATTGATTCATAAATACTATGTGTTATGATTATTAAGAGAAAGTTTAGAGAACGAATATCCTGGTTTGTTCTCTAAACTTTCAAAAGCTACTTCAAATTAATAACCTGGATTTTGCTTAATTCCGGTTAGATCTATTTCTCGTTGGGGAATAGGGAGCAATAACTGATTTTGTTCGGTTACATTCTCCAGTCGCTCTAATGCTTTATTGGTCCGGACTAAATCATACCAATAAAAACCTTCTGCATAAAACTCCTTTTGTCTTTCGTCAAGGATTGCATCGATAAATCCTTCCTGATCGGTAATGGTCGTATGAGATGCTAATCCTCTGATATTTCTTAGTTGGTTCAATCGAGCCATTCCAGATGGGAACCCTTGTGCTTCTGCACTAATTAAGTACATTTCTGCCATTCTGCTCACGACCACCGGCATATTTCTGCTTTCGGAATACTTATTTACAATATTCTGGCTGTTGAATGTCGTAATAGATGCATTTTTTCTTAAGTCTTGATCCGAAAACAACTGGTTGAATATAATATCGGTAGGAGCAAACTGTTGAGATCCTGATATGGGATGATCATTAGGATTAAATACTACGTATTGTCTTACGAGTTCAACAGGCGTATTACCTAAAGAAAAGATAACTTCTTTGTTTCCATTTATACTAAAAATGGAGGCAAAATCTGTAGCCAATGAAAATTGACCAGAAGAAGAGGATATAACATTTTCTGCCATGATCAATGCTTCTGAGTGATTCCCTGTTGCTATATATACTCTTGCGAGCAAAGCTTGAATGGCTTCTTTAGAAACAAAATTTTGATTGCTAAAATCATCGGCTAAAGGGAGCGCATTGGTCAGATCAGAAATGATAAAATCCCAGGTGCTATCAATTGTACCTCTCTGAACAATTTCAGTGGTGTTTTTAGATATTAATGGCACTCCACCAAATCGTGTGACCAGATAGTAATACGACAGTGCCCTGAAATACAAAGCAGTTGCTTCTTCTGTTTTGAAATCACCTTCTAAGTTATCGATGACTTCCAGTGCTAAATTAGCACTGAAGATGGCTTCATAAAGTTCTATCCACCAGCTTTCTGTTTGTGTTGGGTTTAGTCTGTTTCGTATATAATTTACATCATCTCCTGCAAATAGAGGAGTTGCTTCAAAGTGATGTGCTAACAAATCAAAATCAATAAACCTGTTACCAATGCCAATAGTAGATTTATTATATACTCCATTTATCAGTTGTGGTAAATCTGAAGCAGTTAATTGAGATGGGTCGATACTCTCTTCAGGAAATAAGTTTAATTCATTAGAACACGATGCTGTTAATAGCATGATGAATAAGATATAAAACAGACTGTATTTTTTATATAATTTCATGATTCCCAAAATTTAAAAGTTTATAGTTAACCCTAATATTACTGTTCTTAACGGGGGAGCTGTCAAGAAATCTGCGCCAAATGTTCTAGGGTCAGAACTATCTGAAGCTTCGGGATCATATCCGGAGTATTTCGTAAAAGTAAATAAGTTTGTTCCGGTAGTGTAGATTCTAAAATTATCCACAGATAATTTTTTTATAAGGGTATCGGGTAATGAATATCCTAATGTGATGTTTTTTATTCTGAAAAAAGAACCATCTTCAACCCATCTTGATGATGCTTGATTATTATGAAAAGCAGCACCTGTTCCACTGGCAATTGCTCTGGGAGTTGTGTTACTCGTTCCGGGACCGGTCCATCTGTTTTGAGCCGTACTTCTCAACATACCAAACTGTGAGAATCCTAATCCATCGACTCCTCCACCAACTCTGATAGATCCAGCAGCTCCACCTGCCAGAAAGCCTCCTGACCGCCAGGCAGCATAGATGTCATTTCCTATTGAAAAACTGGAAAATATAGATAGATCAATATTTTTATATTTAAAACTATTATTGATACCTCCAAAAGCATCGGGAAAAGCATTTCCTACAATTTGTCGATCACTGGCATTAATCAGACCGTCATTGTTAATATCTTCATAGATAACATCTCCTGCTCGTACACCATTTGCGGCTAATGAAGAAGGAACGTCACTATCAGACTGATAAATTCCTATTTGTTTTAGGAGATAAATTGACCCGATAGCTTCTCCTGTTTTTAAAACATTATATCCTAATGGAATGGGTTTTTCGCTTAGGAGTGACGTAAGTTCATTCTTGGCTGTAGAGATATTGAAATCCAGATTCCATGAAAAAGAATCAGTATTTATAATAGACGTATTTATTCCTAGTTCAAACCCTTCATTGGTCATACTTCCAATATTTTCAGAAAAGGTTGTAAATCCGGAGGTTCCATGTACAGGACGATCGTATAATAAGTCATCAGTATCCCTGGTATAATAATCCATTGTTACTTTGATTCTACTATCAAAAAGATGAAGATTTAACCCGATATTTGTCGAACGGGCTTGCTCCCAGGTTAGATTAGGATTGGCTAATTGGTTTGCTGTAAGACCGCTATTGCCCAGGTAGTCTGCTCCTCCGGAAACAAGTGCCAAAGAATTATAATTACCGATACTACTAGTACTTCCGGTGACTCCATAAGAAGCTCTTAGTTTTAAGAAGCTGACCCATGAGTTTTCTTCTAGAAAAGGTTCGTTGGAAAGAATCCATCCTGTGGAGACAGAAGGGAAATTTCCATATCTTTTTCCATCAGCAAATCTCGAAGAACCATCCCGTCTAAAAGATGTGTCTAATAAATATCGATCTTTAAAAGTAAAAGAAACTCGTCCCAAATATGAATCCAGTGCATTTTCGGACTTAGCCCCAAATGCAAACTGAGTGGCTGCTGATGAAATTGCAGTAAATGAAGGAGAGGGGAAGTTTCTCGCATCGATTAATGAAGATTCGATTACTTGTTTTTGGAACGAATGAGCTACAGTAGCTTTTAATTCAAGGTCTTCCCAGTTTTTATGGTAGTTAAAAAGATTTTCTACCAGAATATTGGTTAATATATTTCTCGAATCAAATACCTGACCATTTACATTTCTACCTCGGGGATGTAAGGGAGATCGGTAAGTATTATCATGATATGTACCATAATCGAGATTAAATGAAGGGGTGTAACTAAACCCTTCGAAAGGTTTGAATTCTCCAAAAACGGTTACAATACCTCTATAGGTTTTGTATTTAGAATCTTGTTCATTGATAACCTGTACTCCGTTATGTCGGGTTAATGTAGCAGATCCCCCAATATTATAGCTTCCGTCGGGGTGATAAGGTTGATCAGCAGGTCGCTGTTCTAAAGACCGAACCAATAATCGTAGACCTCCTTCATGACTGGCTACCCTGTTATTAATACTGTGATTACCTATTATATTGGCTCCGAATTTGGCTTTAGCATTAAACTTGTGTTCGATTGTAAGTTTTGTAGAATACCTTCCGAATTCACTTTTTTTGAACCAGCCTTCCTGATTAAAATACCCAAGCGAAGTATAAAATCTGGTTTTATCATTTCCTCCGTGGATGGAGAGGTTGTGATCTTGGATGAGCGCACTTGAATTTGTAATTCCTGCTGTCCAGTCATATTCTGTTTGACCTGGGGATAAAGGATTTGAAAGCGGAGATAAAAAACCGGAATCACCAGAAGTCAGTCCTTGATCGGTATTAAAATTATTTCTGGCCTCATTATTAACTTCTAACCAAAGTGCCGTATTCGCAGTGTGAATTTTTTGAGGAGCATGCTGAATTCCGGCATAGGTAGAAAAGTTTACTTTGGCCTTTCCCTGTTTTCCTTTTTTGGTACTAATGATAATGACCCCATTGGTTCCTCTGGAACCATATATAGAAGTTGATGCAGCATCTTTTAAGATATCAATACTTTCGATATCATTAGGATTCAATAGCGCTAATGGACTCTGACTATTAACAGTACCAAAAACCTGATCATTAAGTGACGAAGGGTCTGTATTATTGATTGGGATTCCATCGATAACGATCAGAGGCAGGTTGTTTCCTTGCAAGGATCCGATTCCTCGGATATTAATCCTTTGTTGCCCCCCAGGGGTTCCGGACGTAGATGCTATCTGAACTCCGGGAACACGACCTTGTAAAACATCATCAGTAGCTAAAAAACCTGCTTTTTCGGTCTCTATTACATCTATGCTGGAAATAGACCCGGTTACTCTTCGTTTACTTTGGGTTCCGTACCCAACAACTACTACTTCATCAAGCTTATCAGAATCTTCCTGTAGTGTAATTTTTAGCTGGGTTTGATCCGTTATATTAACTTCTTTGGAAATAAACCCGAGATACGAAATGTGAAGAATTGGATTGGGATGCTTCAGTATAATCGTAAAATTTCCATCAAAATCTGTTTGTGTTCCATTAGTAGTTCCTTTTTCAATAATATTGGCACCAGGTAATGGAACTCCATTTTGGTCATATACACTACCTTCTAAGATGTGTTCTTGAGGTTCTTCTGCCTTCGGCTCCTTTTTTACTTGTTTTGATGGAATGGAAGGTTTTTTCTTTAGAATAATTTGATGTTTTCGATACACCATATAAATATCCGTACCTGAAAATAATTTTTTTAGGACATTCGATATCTTTTGATTCTTGGCATGAACAGAAAGAACTTTGTTTACGTCAATTTTCTTATGGTTATACAAGAAACTATATGCTGAGATTGACTCTATTTTGGTAAGAATAGTTTCTAGTTTGACATTGCTCATTTTTAATGAAATGCGCTTGTCTTGAGAATATGTGTTTGCTTTAATCTGAAAAAGAGAAATTATTAATAAGAGTGTTGTTAGCTTCATTTTCAGGTCAAAATTGGATAATAGTATTCGATAGAAGAACCTATCTAAGTCTAATTTTTTCATACTTTTGTTTTGATTTTTTTGATTTTCACCATTTCGATTAAATCATTAACCGAATCCAGAAATGCTCCAACATTCTCTGGATTCACTTTTTAATTAATGATCTGTTGTGGGATTGATTTTTATGTCATAGGCATAGTGTTTTTGATAATAGTTATTTAGTGATTGATATAATATTTCCTTTTCTTGTAAATGAAAAAGGGGTGTCTTCGCTAAAGGTTTTTAGAATTTCCTCTATGGTTTCTCCATTAAAAGAGGCAGAATAAATTTGGTGATTCAGTAATGGATAGTCATTCTTTATTTGTATATCAAAATGCCTTTCTAGCGTCTCTGCAATGTGTATAAAAGACATTTTTTTAAAGACTAATTTTCCTTGTATCCATGCTATATAAGGTTGAACATCAACGCTGTCAACAATTATTTTTTTTGCGGTTTTATTCCAGCTTCCCTTTTGTCCAGGGGTAAGTTTAACACGGGTAGAAGAAATAGCCGTTTTTGGGGTATTGTATAATTCAATAGCTCCTTCTACTAAAACTGTTTGGATGTCAGGGGATGTCCCATAATGTGATACATTAAATTGAGTTCCAAGTACTTTTATGTGAATTTGGTTAGCGTCAACAATAAAAGGGCGGGAGGGATCTTTGACAACATCAAAATACGCTTCTCCCTGGATCGAAACATGTCTTGTTTCTTTGTCGGAAAACTGTGTCGGATAACTAATAGTACTTCCTGAGTTTAGTTTTACCTTTGTTCCATCAGATAAGACTAAGTTGAGACGTTTACCGAAAGGAATAGATAACTTGTTATATGCAGTATTGGTGGCTTTTTTATTTTTAAAATATTTTATTTCATTCCCTTTCTTTTCTCCAATGACATTGCCATCCGTATCCACTATCTTATGAATTCCATCTTCTGAAAGTGTTTCTATTTTCCCATTGTCAAGTGTAAGGGTGATATGGTCCCTTTTGCTAATTAGGCTATCAGTATTCGAAGAAGTTGCTAAATTGATAATGGTGTTTTTAAAAAAATATAGACTTCCTATCAAGCCTATGAAAACAGCAGCATATTTCAGAAGGTTATTTATGCGAATGCTATTTTCGTCCTGCTGTATTTGATTTTTTATTTTAGAATATATTCTTTTTTTTATTTCGTCTTCTGATTCGATCTGTTCATTCCATAAAGCTTTTTCCTGAAAACTTTCGTAATAGTCCATCAGGATTTGCTCCTCCTCAGGAGTTGCCTTTTTTGCGAGATATTTCTCTAGCAAGAATAAAAAATGTTTATCATCCATTTTTTAAATAGATTTCATAGTTTATTATGAGCGGTATAATAGAGTAGTGTTTAAAAAAAGAAAGTACCCCTACTTGAAACTTCTTTTTTTTTGAGAAAAGTGTAAATCAAAATGTTTGATGTAAGAGCCATAGAGTGATTGTAGAGTACCAGGTGTTTTTTTTAGAGGCTCTAATAATTTGTAGCGCTTTGGATATATGATTCTCTACGGTTTTTGTAGAAATGTTAAGTTTATGAGAAATCTCTTTATAACTCATCTGTTCTACACGACTTAACCGAAAAACATTTCGACATTTTTCGGGAAGGGACTCAATGATGGTATTGATTTGTTCAGATAATTCTTTGTGCAGTAATGCAGAATCAGTAGAAACATTTAGAGATCTGTTATCTAGTTTGTTGATGTATGGAAGGTGGATATATTTGTTGTTTTTCTTAAGCTGAGCAAAAACTTTATAACGAGTACAGGCGTATAAATACGATTTTAATGAAGTGGTTATTTCTATTTTTTTTCGGTTGTTCCATACGTCTACGAAAACTTCTTGAGTGATGTCCTCACAAAGCGCTTTATTCCGAAGAACATTATAAGAGGAACTGTATAGTAGTTTCCAATACCGATTATACAGTTCTGTCATTGCCGAAGCATCGTTTTGGCTTAAACGTTCAAGTAATAAAACATCGGAATTTGACATAAAATTGACTAAAAAGGGTGTAGTAAATATATAAAAAAATATATGCAAAGGTTATAGGAAAATAATTCAAGTGGATTATCCCAGTATTAATTTTATGGGGTTGTGTCTTATTTTTTATTTAATTTATTTGTAGTTGCTTATCTTTTTTTGAGAAAGATGAATTTCAGTTTTTAGAAGAATAACAATAAAAAAACAAAATAGGAATAGGTTGTGTTATTTATAGAATGAAGTTTAAATAAAGCAGTTTTTGAAGATAGGTAAATACAGGATTATATATGCCCGGTCCCTCTGATATCCAGAGGATGTGTCAGGAGATAATGAGGGATGCGCAATAAGGAGGTTTCCTCAATAAACCTAGCTGTAATATTCAGGGAACCTTGAAATTAATATTCTAAATTCTGCTATAACATCCGGAGAGCTGGTTGAGGTTGTCGATTTCTTTTACGAGAACCTCTTATTTGTTTATAAAGACATAGGAGATTTTCTGTTATACAAAAGAGCTGTCAAATGAAAAAGGTAATAAGGATATGATAGAATCCACTTTATACACTTCTCCTACGGCTCCCATAAACAAAATTTCGATAGCTGAGTTTTGATTGATTTCATATTCAGATAATGTCTGTCGGCAGGCTCCACATGGGCTAATAGGTTTATTCACTACATATGTCGAAGAACTGGCAACGATGGCTAGTTTTTTTATGGTTACTCCGGGAAAATCAGATCCTGCTTTCCAGATGGCAACACGTTCTGCGCACATGCCAGATGGATAGGCAGCATTTTCTTGGTTATTTCCCAGAATAATTTGACCATTTTCCAATAACAAAGCAGCACCTACTGAAAACTTGGAGTAAGGAGCATATGCTTTGTTTTTGGCTTCTATAGCGTTGTTCATTAATACTTGGTCTTCCTGCGGAAGCATATCAATATTCTTATAGATATAAGCTTCGGTAGTGTGTTTGATCTCTTTCATACGAATACGGGATAAGAGGTATTGGTTTTATATTGTTTTGGAAGGGCTTTTATATGTTGAAGCCTGTTTCCGATCATCATATTCTAAGGTGATTTATACCTGCAGAAATGACCTTGTTCCAATAAAAAACATCCGGTCGACACAAGTGTTCTTTTTAGAGCAAGGGAATAAAAATAACAAATAATAAGCTACTTTTTGCAAATTATTAGCAATTTTGCACAATCGTTTGTTCTGAGTGTTTGTTTTTTGCGTTTTTCTCTGATCAAAGTGCCGCTTTTTAGGAGGATGGATGTTTTTGGTTGAGGTTGCTTTTTTTATTTCTATCATCCCGATGTATAAATTATCAGAAAGAAAGTATACAATTGCAAATCATACTAAAAAGAGATGATATGACTTCATTTTTAATTAATTTATTGTTATTTCATAAAAAACCATAAGGTGTTTTTGTGCTTATAATTGTTGTAAAAACAGTAACATATGGGGAATACGATTAAGAAAGAAATTAAAATTGGGGAAAATATACTGGAATATAAAGAGGTTGGTCAGGGGATTCCAATGTTGTTTATTCATGGAGCATTTTCGAGTGGAAATACCTGGAGGAAGGTAATTCCTGCACTCGCGAGTCATTTTCGGTGTATCATTCCGGAATGGTCATTAGGGGGACATAAAATCCCGGTAACAAATAACATGAACCTTGATCCGGAGGGAGTTGCTGATATTATCTCAGCAGTATTGGAAGCACTTTCTATAAATAAAACTATCTTGATAGCTAATGATACAGGAGGAGCATATGCTCAGGTTTTTGCAGCACAATGTCCTCAAAAAGTAATTGCGCTTGTCTTGAGTAATTGCGAAGGGTTTGAAGTTTTTCCTCCTAAAAAGTTTGCATCACTAAAAACAATGGTGAAAGTTCCGGGATATATGTGGATTATGGCTAAGTTGTTTTCCTACAAACCATCGCTAAAATGGGATATGGCATTTGGGCTGTTATCGCATCAGTTGACAAAGGAAGAACTTTATGAATATTATGTAAAGAACTTTTCTGAAAATAAGCACATACGAGAAAATTTTAAACAATTGGCCTTGGGCTGGGATCCAAAATATACACTAAACGCGGCGGAAAAATTAAAAGATTTTAAAAAACCTGTGTTGCTGCTTTGGGGAATGGATGATACAGTATTATTTCCTGTTGAATTGGGTAAAAGGATAGCATCTATTTTCCCAAATGCTACTTTTATAGCAGTTGATAAGGCAATGACTTATGTTCAGGAAGATGATCCGGATACATTTATTGAAGGGATTCTATCCTTTACAAAAGAACACCAGCTGGAAAGAATATCTGAAGTTTTATAAGAGGGTTTATGACTAACGTTTTATTTATTGAGTATTCGTATTATGAGTATATGAGTGAAAGAAACACAGAGCAGTCTGTTTTTTGAAGAAAAACTTATTTACCGTTTTAGGAGAAAACCTATAAAGCAAAGTAGATATAGTATCTTTGAAGGAATACTTGGTGCGGTTCTATGGCCATGGGTAGTTCGTCAGATAGAAGAGAAAGATATGAAGAATAGGTTTGGAGATGAATATGAAGTATATAAGAAGAAAGTACGTTGTTGGATACCTAAAAGGTAAATTTCTTCAGAAATAATACGGGACGTTTATATCTTGATCATAGGATAAAGTATACGCATTGTATTTTTTGAGTTTTAGAAAGGGAAGTAACCTATTAGAGGGGGATTAAAAAAACGCAAGTTTACTTGCTAAAATGATAAAAACAACGGCTGTTACGAGGTCTAATTTCTTTTTTATAGACGGATTTTTTCTGATGCGATCAGATGCTTTGGAAGCAAAAAAGACAAGAGAAAAGCACCACAGCACTCCAGTTGTAATAAATGTGGCGCCAAGCAATACAAAAGGAAGAGCTTCTTTGGAATGACTAGTCGCTACAAATTGAGGTAAAAAGGCAAGAAAAAACAATGCAACTTTAGGGTTCAGCAGATTGGTGAGCACCCCTGAAAAGTAAATGTCTCGCCCTTCAGGAATAGGAGATGCAGATTGTACTGTTGTGGTTTTTGTTGTAAAGAATTCAGTATAGAGAATTTGTCCTCCTAAATACAGCATGTATAGGGCTCCTGCATATTTTATGATATCAAAAGCGACCGGAGATTGAGCAATTAATAATGAAATGCCAAAGGCGGTAAATATACAGTGAAACAACGCTCCGGTAGCTATGCCCATTACGGATAAAAAACCTGCTTTTTTACCTTGAGAAATACTTCTGCTCAAAATATACATAGTATCTGTTCCAGGAGTAATATTTAATAATATTCCTGATAGGATAAATACCTCATAATTAATAATACCGAACATATTTGTTTCTTTTTTTGATGATTATTGATTGCGTAAAATTAATTGTAGTAGCTGGTAAAACACCACGGAAAACATGGTTTTTGGTTTGTTATACAAAAAAAGCAAGCGTATTTTTGGAAAAAAACAATGGATTATGATTAAAGATGATTTGGATTGGAAAATACTGGAAGTGTTGCAGCAAAACTCCAGGACTCCCTATGCCGTGATAGGAAGAGAGATTGGGTTATCTGCCTCTGCGGTAGCAGAGCGGATTCAGCGTTTAGAAGATTCAGGAGTTATCGAAGGGTATGCCACAACGATTAACTTAAAAAAAGCAGGCTTACCCCTTTCGGCTTATATTTCTATTCAGGTACAAAAAACGAACCATGCTACTTTTGTTTCATATATAAAAGAGTTTCCCGAAGTAATTCAATGTAGTCGTGTTACAGGAAAGGATTGTCTGATAATGAAATGTGCCTTAAAGGATAGTAGTCATTTGGCGAATGTAATTGACCGGTTGGCCGTTTATGGAGATCCGACAACTTTGGTTGTTCTGTCTGAAGTGATCAGAAATGGAATGATTTGTAAAGAAATTATAGAATTGGCAGCAGCATTGGAGGCAGGTGATATGCCAGATTAATACATATGATGATATAAAAGCCCTTGTTATGAGCATAACAAGGGCTTTTTGTATAAGAGAAAGGAAATTATTTTTCTAACCCTTTTTTTAGTACGTCCTGTATCCCGGAGAGATGCTCACTGAATTGCATCATCTGAGCTAAGACTTGTGCCATCTCATTCTTATTACCAAAACCTTTGAGTTTATTGTTTTTTACAAAGGTCTCCTTGATGGTGTTCCATCGTGTTATTTCTTCTGTAGAAATAGTTTCTGTAAGCTCTTTGTATTTTAGAAGGTTAGCTTCTGCTGCACTTGTCAGGGTTTGAGATTCGCTCTCATAATGAGAAAGAAGTAGTGTTTCCAATTCTTTTTGGTTCATAATAGGTACTACTTTCGCGACGAGTTTGTTCATATCTCTATAAGAACCTTGTAATTTGAAAGAAGGCTCTGTACGGTAGGAGTCCTCCATAGCAGCAGATTTAATATACGTAGCATTCACCTGCATTACTGTGTTTCGGATGGTTACAACTTTTTCTAGTACAGCCAAATATTCTTCGGTTTCCTGTTTGGTGTAATTCCCCTGTAATTCGATTCCTTCTCTATTTCCGGTTTCTATGATTTCTACGAAACGATACAAATCCTCAAAGTTTTTATTACTTAGCTGATGTAATATCGGGTTGGAAGTCATCGCATTTTCTATTAAGCTAAGCTTAAACAAGGCGGCAGTATCTCCTATAATATCTCCCAGATTATAGATATCGGCTCTGTTTGCTAACATATCGGGAATCTGGAATTTCTCTCCACTTTCGGTATATGGGTTTCCAGCCATGATCACACAGAATTTTTTACTTCTGAGGTCATAGGTTTTTGGAACACCATTATATACCCCTTCTATTTTCCGGGTTCCGTCAGCCAGGGATATGAATTTTTGTAAAAACTCAGGATTACAGTGTTGAATATCGTCTAGATATAACATCACATTGTTCCCCATCTCGAAGGCGAGATTCAGTTTTTTTAATTCTTCTCTTGCGGCAGCATTAGTAGCGGCCATCGGATCTACAGAAGTTACCTCATGACCAATTGCAGGACCGTTTATTTTCATAAAGACGAGCCCTAAACGATTCGCCATATACTCCATTAAGGTTGTTTTTCCATATCCAGGAGGAGAGATGAGAAGCAACATTCCCATTCTATCAGTACGTTTACTATCTCCGATACTTCCTAATTGCTTGGAGAGGTTATCTCCAAAAAGAGGAAAATAAACCTGATCTATTAATTTGTTCCGGACAAAAGAAGAAAGAACTTTCGGCATAAACTCCGTTAGCTTTATATCTTCTTTTAACTGCTCCGTTACCTCATGTTTTGCTTTTCGATATGCTTCATATGAAGGTACTTCGATAGTTGCAAATTGCTGAAGTTTATTGCTGAAATGGTGATAATCGAATATAAATTGCCCTTCGATAACTGTCGGATGACTGCCTGTTAAGCCTTCGATTTTTTGTATAGGGCTTACATGAATGATATTGGTATTTGATTCATGTAAGTATAAAAACAGGCATACGACCTCGTGTGCATATTGTTCTTTTTCTGGGGTTGTCGTTTTGATAAAAGACGAGACCCACTGTAGAGCAAGCTGAATCCGGTCTGTGGCATGGGTTTGTGCAATGTCTTCGGGAATAGGCTCATGTAACTTTTGATATAGCTTAGAATACATGTCCTTTTTTTTCAGGGTGGTACAGAAAGCTTCGTAAAGCTCATGAGCTGTTTGACTATAACAAAAGAAATCATTGTTTTTTAGTTCGTCAAAAATGTAAGAAGCAACCATCTCCGGTTCGAATATGGTCATTTCATCTATAAGTGAAGTCAATAACAGACTTTCTTTTATGTCCTTAGTTAGCGAATGAATTACTGTTTTATATGCTTCACTATCCGGAAATATACGCAGTACTTCTCCCGAGGATTTGATGCGGTGGTTCCAGTATGTTTGTGCCTCTTCTGCTAGGTTGTTCCAATAATACTGTGCAAAAGCCCTGATTGTAGCAGGATATCGTAATAAACCGAGATCATGATCTTTGGTAATCAGTACTTTTAATATTTTGGCAGCATCTAAATCGTGTACTCCCTTTACATAGCCTTCGGCATAATTTTTACTGCTTTCTTCCCTTATCAGTCCTAATAAGCTTTCTTCTGACATGCTGAGTAACTGGTCCGCTGTACCGGTTTGTTGTTGCCTATAGATTTTATATGCTAAATAACAGGCACGGTAGATACTATTGTTTTCAGAAATGAGTTCCTGATCCCAATATTTTTTAGAATTCAATAAGATTTCATTCTGTATCTCCTGATAGAAGTCGGTTCCTGTCAGATGGTATTGTAATTGCTGATCTTTATATACAATGGTAAGGTCCAGCGGCTGTTTGTTTACACCAAATTTATGTTTCCCTAGTTTGATTACATTCTCTCCATCTTCATAGAGGTCTTGTTTGTCTTTTAACTTACGGGTAGCATCTTCTTTAGAAACTTTTAGAGCTGTTTCAATAGTTTCTGCTTTTCCGACATCATCAAGCTCTTTTAGCTGATCGATAATATCTCTTAGTTTGGCGATCATTAAATCAGAGGCAAAGTACCCATTGATATCTGTAACGCTACTAAAACTTAATGCCTTTTTGCTTACTCCTTTCAGGATTCGATTGGCAGCATTTTCTAAAGCAACGGCTTTTTTGTTTCTGGCTTCAATCAGGCTGTTTTTTCTAGCTTCAAAAGCATTATAGACTTCTTCTCGTTTTTCAATAATCTGAGTGATAAACTGATCAAAATCTGCAAATCGCCCTTCAAGATCTTCTAGTTGTACAGAAACTTTATTCATTAACTCATCCGTTTTTTCAGGTGTTTGTGCAATATCAAGATAATTGATAATACTCTGGTCTACCAGCTTTAATTGAGCAGCGAATTCTGCACTGGCTTCTCTACTTCCAAGAGATTTTATTGCATTTTTAATTCCTGCTTTTAATTGGTTAATTGTCGCAAAAATTAATGAGATATTATCGATGATTTTAGTAGAGTGAGCGGTATCTTCAATTTGTAAATTGGAGACGATATCAATAAGCATCTCTAAATCTGTGGCTATTTGATTGACGGCTTCTTCGAGTTTTTTTGCCTCAATAACCTTTTTGATAGTATCTAATTCGGCTTGTTTTTCTTCTACCCGTTGATGATAGGGAAGTAGTGCCTTATCATCTAATAAGAATTGTACACAGCGATGAGATATTTTTTCAGTTTGCTCTTCTATTGCGTTTTCCAGATCTGTAATAAAAGTTTTATCTACATATCGAATGTCATTAAGACTGATTACTTCTCCTCTCAGGGTTCTGAGTTGTGCTAGTATCTGTACAAAATCATCAATAGATCTAAAAGAACTGCTCTTTATCTTATTGAATACCTGATCGGCTTTTTCCTGTGTTTCCTTGGTGCTTTGTTTGGCAGTTTTGCGTAGTTGCACTACCTTATCGAATTCATCAATGGCTGCATTAGAGGCATTTTTGATTTCTTCTAAAGGAATATCCAGTCTACAGGTTTCTTCTTCGCGAATCCAATAATAGCTATCGATAATGTCCAGAGATGCTTGAGATACATCATTGTATAGACCATCGTAATTGTCTTCTTTGTTAAGCAAGGTGATTAGGGCATTACACTCTGCCATTGCTTTGACAATATCTTTATTACCGATTTTGTATAAAAGAGTGTCAGTATGTTCTGATGGAATGGCATCTCCTTGGATAAATGGAGTCTGCCATATTTGAATTACATGATGCTTGGTTTGCTCATCTTCTGTTTTGAAATAGCAGAGTTCTCCATGTTCTAACAGTGTAAATCCAGTACATACAATAGGAGTTTTGACTTCCTGTTCTATGACATTGTATGACATTAGTACATAATGCCCGTTTTCTTCTTCATAGAAAATATACAGAAAATCTTCTCCGTTAGGGGAACTTAGTTTTTTTTGAAATTTTAATTCAGAGATAGAAAGTCCGAATAATTTAAAAGCTCCTGATTGGAGATAATATCCATTAGGGAAAATGATTCCCTGATCATCAGGAAGGAGAATACAGGATTCCCCAATGCTTTCGATTTTCTTAACCTCTTGTATTTTGTGATTGTATACGAAATATCGAGGAGCTTCCTGAAAAGGTTTTATTTCCAGAGCGATGAGGTTTCCGAGGTCAGCGTATCTGAATTGCCCGTCGTCTAATGTCTGATCTACATGTACTACAGGTTCATCCAGGATTCCTTTGCCATCATCTGTATTATCTTCTATTTTTATGGTGAGATCTCCTCCGATCGTTTCTACAAAAACTTTGTCCATGATAGAAATATGGGAATGCGTTCCGTATCGGTGCATATCTCTGTTTACTTCTGTCCATTGAAAGTCATGTTGTGTAGGGAAGGTATACTCATGATCGCTTCGATTATCAATATAGGTTAAGGTTCCTTCATTGATCAGCCATTTAAATGTTTTAATGTCTGTTGTACTCTCACTTAATTGAAAGACCATGTGTAGGTAATTGCCTATGATGGCAAATTTGGAAAAAATGGTATTTCTATAATATTTGTAAAGATTGGTAAAATCATTAATGAAGAGTTCATCTTCAATGCTGGTCAGGGGTTGGGCTACAAAGTGATCTTCCTCGTAAGTGTAGATACTAAAAACATCTTGTAGTGTGATTTCAGTTCGTAGTCCAAAGTGTACGTTATAGCCGAATAAACAGTGATTTCCAATCGTAACAATATCTCTGGCGATACAGTTGTTTTCTGTATTGATTCTGTTATTGGCAATGAGTTTGGTTTCTACGCTTCCGAAAACATCTTTTCTCGCTGTGTTGAGTTCTTGCAGACGTTTTTGTAGTTCCGTTTTTTGAGATTGCAATCGCTTTTGAATAATCTCATAGGTTCCCCCGTCTAATGATAGATGCGTATTGTCTTTATTTTCTTCCATAATAGCAATTGCCGCTAGATGTTATCAAAATTAGTATAGAAGTGATGTTTGTCTTATCGGATGGTAATCGTTATAAGTGGGGTGTCACTTCTGGTTAGCTTATATGTTTGATCATATATTTAGTAAACTCCTCATTATATACGAATGATGTGTATATAAAAACAAGATGGAAACATGGATATATGCTTGTCTACCTGTTGTTTTTTGAGTACTTGTGTAGTGTACCCGCTTTTATCATACCAAGGACTTCTTTTTTAATATTGCTGTTTTGACTTTCCCCGTACCCCATCATCGGGAAAAGTTGTTGAAATCTGGATATCAGAAGTTAAAAAACATTGGTAAAGTTCACATAGGATTCTCTGGATGTATCCTTGTTTTTGTAGGGATACATCCAGAGAAGTTCTGTTATCTAAGCTTTTTATCTGATAACCCCATTCCTTTGGCAAGATTAAGCAGGTTGCTGAACAAGTCATTTTCTGACGGGTCATTTGATTTCTGCTTTAACGTTGTCAGTAGGTTAGCAATTGTCAGGTTCTTAATATCTTCTGTAGAGATATTGTATTTCGTAGCAAACTCTTTGACTTTGTCTAATAAGTTTCCTTTGATGTCATCGCTTCCCAGGATCGCATCTTTTACATCCTGAATGTTGTCTGAGTGTTGAACCAGTCTGTCGAATCCTTTGGCTTTGGTCACTTGTCCTATAATCTGATCAAAGAACATTGTCTCTCCTCCAACAATATCAATATTCGCTGCTTTAAGTGCTTCTGCGATTACGTGTGCTTGTGCATCGGCGATTTCTTTCTGGATATTGATTTGAGCAAGGTCTACTTTTAATTCTTTTTCTAATTTTAGTTTGAACTCTTCGTGCTCTTTTCCAACTCCGTCTAGTTTCTTCATCGCTTCGGCTTTTTGTTCGATTCCGGCAGCTTCTGCTAATGCGATTTCTTTATCTCCTTCTGCTTGTGCTAGTGCAATTTCTTTGTTTCCGGTCGCTTGTGCTAGTGCTTTTTCTCTGATTATTTCTGCTTCTGCGATTCCTTGAGATTTAAGTGCTTCTGCTTTGGCTTCTATTCCAGCCGCTTCTGCTTTGGCAGTTTTTTCGATAATGCTAGCTTCTACAATTCCTTGTCTTTCGTTAGCATCAGCCTTGGCATGCATCACTTGTGCTTCAGACATTCCGATGGTTGCTTCTTCTTTTGCTTGTGCTTCTGCTAATGTTTTTCTAGCTTCTGCTTCTTTCTCACTAGCTTCTTTCTGTGCCTGTGCTTCAATATTAATTTCTTCAGCTTTTTGTTTTGCTGCTTCTTTTTGAGCCTCAGCCTCTTTGATTGTTTTAATCAGTGCTTCTTCTGCTTCTGCCTGAGCAATCGTAATTTTTACTTGCTTTTCTCGATCAGCTCCCTTGAATGCCTGAATATCTTTCATATTCTCTTGTTCTTCAACTACTCCTTTTTCAAGCATTACTCGGTCTCTGATTACATCCTGAATGTTTTTCTTTTCTACTTCGACAACTTTTTCTTTTTCGATCTGTGCCAGTGTCACAATACGCTCTCTTTCGGTAGCTTCTAACATTCTGTCTTTTTCTACTCGTTCTGATTCAACGGCATTGGTACGTTGCTTGTTTTTCTCAGCGACAATTACCTGACGTTGTTTATTTTCTTCTGCAACCTGAACTTTTTCTTCGGTTGAGATTCGGGCAGTCTCAGATTTTAGACGCTCTTCTTCAGCGACTTTTAACATTTCAGCTTCTTCTCTTGCCTTGATGTTGGCAATTTCTCTTTTTTGCTGTTCTTCTTTTTCTGCTAACTGCTTGTCTAATTCCAGGATAGCTTCTCTGGCTTCTACATCTTGTTTGCGGATTACTTTTTCTTCATCTCTTTTGATGAGATTGGCTTTGATGTTTTGAGTAGCGGTTAGCTCTGTAATTTTCTTGATCCCTTCTGCATCGAGAATATTATCAGATTTAAGGAAACTAACTGGGGTTTGTTCTAAGTAATCAATAGCACAATCTTCTAGTGTATATCCGTTGAGGTCAGTTCCGATGATATCTACAATTTCATCTCTGAATTCACGTCTTGCTTCATATAATTCTGTAAACTGGAATTTTTTTCCAACTGTTTTTAATGCTTCAGAGAATTTTGCTTCGAATAAGTCTTCTAGGGTAGAGATGTGAGAAGCTCTTTCACAACCTATGGTTTGTGCTACTTTTTTAATGAACTCCACATCGTTGTTGACTCTGACGAAAAAAGCTACTTTGATGTCAGCTCTCATATTGTCTTTACATACCAATCCGTCATTTCCTAATCGTTCTATCTGGATTTTCTTAACAGAGATATCCATAATCTCTACTTTGTGAAATACAGGGACTACGTATAGTCCTCTGTCTGTGGCTACTTTGGTTCCCTTAAACCCGGTACGAACAAGTGCCTGCCCTTGTGGCACTTTTTTGTAAAACATTGCGATGATGGCAAAGTATACAATAATCAGAAATAGAATGAGCCCTAATCCAATTACAATGAATGGTAATATTTGTTCTAACATTTTTTGGTTTATTTATTTAGTCATTATATGATTGTACGAAATAGTGATTGTGATCTTCTGATTGTTTGATAATCAGTATTTTTTCCTTATAGTTTATTTGCTCCCCATGAAGTGATTTTATATATATTGTTATTGGATTTTTGTCAATTACAATTTCTGCGGTACCTAATTTACTTTCAGCAATAGTAGATTGTGATATTCCAGTTCTTCCTATTAGATCATAGGCTTCATCTCCATCCTGATTCAGGTTTTTAAAGAAACTCTTAAATGGAGTGGTAAAGAATTTTGTTAGCAGTAATGAGGGAACAATTCCTGCTAAGAAAATCACGTATCCCATACTGTGATCATAGGTATGCGTTATTGTTGTTGTTATTGTCGTACATAACCACCAGATAAATATCCAGGCAGAAAATGTAAACATGAAGGGAAGTCCGACAAAATTAAAATAAATTAATAATATTTGCCACCATTTTAGAGGTTTTCTCTTTTTGCCAATAACATCTTCTTTATTGATTTCTGTATTGGCAATATCTTCAAAATCCAGGTTTCCCCCTTCTATACTTGTGTCTGTATCGATTTCGAAATCCGTATCGATATCTGCGTCTATATCTACGTCGACATCCAGGTCAAAATCAATTCCAGAAATCATGGTAAATATCCAGTATATAACGAGAAGGAGCATTAACAGCGTTAATACCAGGTTTACAGGTGAAAATATGATGTTGAGAAAATTGTCCAAAGGTGTTCGTGTTTACTGGTTGTCTTTATTGAATCCTAATTGTTCTTTAAGTTTGGCTAAGTCATCTTCTGCATTGGCTTCGGTAAGGTCAATCGCTTTATCAATTTCTTCATCAATAGACTTTGATGTATTAGCAATATCTCCATATGCCTCTGCAAGTGCTTCTTCCTGTATTACTTTTTCTTTCATACGTTCTAACATACTAACAGTACTTGAGCTGTCAATTTCAGCCATTTGCTTGTTTAGGTTTTTGGTTGCTTTAGAAACCTTTACTCTGGCTTTTAATGTTTTTAGCTCGTTTTCGTATTTGCTGATAGTTTGTTTGATTTCCTGTACATTTTTTTCGAGTTGTGCTACAGACTTATCAAATTTTTCGGACTCTTCTTTAGTTCGAGATGCATGCTTACTTGATTCTTCTTTTTTGATCAAAGCTTCTTTAGCCAGCCGGTCTGCTTCTGTAGCTGCGATATCTCCGCTTTGTGCTTTTTTTAGAATTAACATGGCTTTTTGCTGATAATCTTGTGCCTTTACCAGGAATTCTTCGGTTTCATTTTTAGAACGAATAGCCAGGGCTTTTACCTGCGCCAACGCTTCCAGGCTTTTTTCCAGATCAGATTTCATATCTCTGATCCCTTGTTCGGTCATTTTTATAGGGTCTTCCATTTTATCAATTGCGGAATGCGCTTCTGCCTCCCCAATTTTGAATAATCGTTTGAAAAAGTTCATAGCTTAATATTTTGAAAAATTGATAATTTGCTCAGAGTATTCTCCTAAAAGAAGACTAAGTGAATTTAAGGAACCTTCCAGTTCATTAAGGTCTAAGTTTTCTACTTGTAGAGTGTCTCTGAAAATAACGCGCTCTCCAGTTTGGTCTAATACGAATGCCCCATGGACAATGTCTCGATTCTTTTGTAAGAGGCTTTTGTATACCTGTTCATTTTTGTTTTTAATATCAAAAACATGTTGCTCTATAATTAATATGGGAGTGGCAATCCCTAGGATAAGGTTACTAATACCTTCACTTTCTTTACTAATCATAATGATCCCGTCCCCTTGGTTCTCATGCGTGATGTTGTAGTTGAGTTCTAGTATATAATCCTTTACCTGTTGAAAGTGATTCTGCATAAATTTATGTTTGATTGATTATTTGTAGAATGTTTAGTATGTGTATCAATATTACAAAAAGTTACATAAATGTTCTGCGAGATCCATAGCCTTGTGTGCTAAAAGACATAATATGACAATCATTGGTTTTATTGTTTTTAATTAGTGATTTTGTTTTCATGCTAAAAATTTTAGTAACGTAGTAGCTTTTCCCCCGAAAAGAAATACAATAAGAAAGTATTTCTACTAAAATTAGCATTATTGAATTATATTAGCTAATATTGTTAGTGTAAAAGTACAATATTTTTTTGTATTTGCAAATAAAATTAGCAAAAATGTCATTTTTTGGAAAAAATATAAAGAAAATAAGAAGTGTTAAAGGATTAAGTCAGCAGGCTTTTGCAGAGATTTTTGACTTAAAAAGAGGTACTTTAGGGGCTTATGAAGAAGGAAGAAGTGAGCCTAAAATAGAAACCATTATTAAAATAGCTAATTATTTTAGCATCCAAATAGATGATTTATTGACCAGTGAGTTGACGGTTAATGAATTGTTAAAGTTTAAAGGAGATCTTACAACACAGGCAAAAGATATAAAAAGAGAACAATTTGCGATGGTCCCATGTATTACAGATGCTACTGCGAATGATTATATTTCTTTATTTGATAAGGAAAAATTTATAAATGAATTGCCAGTTCTTCAGTTGCCACTAAACCCCGAGAAAGAATTTAGAGGATATACAGTGTCTAATCTGGAGATGACCTCTCATGACGAAGGATTTTTTCCCAAAGATATTGTGATCGGAGAGAAGGTGCCTTCTTCGGTAATTAAGAAATTAAATAATGGAACCCTGGTCTTTGTGGTAGTAGAAGGAGAGATTGTTTTTAGAAGATTATACATTACTAAAAATAATGTGGTCTTGAGGGCTGATCATAAGAATATAGATGACCTGGAATTTTCTATTGGATCTATAGAGGAATTGTGGAGAATTCGCTATGCTTTTTTTAGACGTATTCCTGAGTTTTCTGATGGGGTAGAAGAAAAATTAATGATGATCGAACAGGAATTATTGAATATGAAGAAGAAGATGAAGTAACTATTTTATAAAATTTAGTTATGATAAAATAGTGATTATCAATTCAACTGAGATTTAGAATGCTGCTTTTATAATTACTTTTATAAATAATGTTTAATGAACAAGTATATGTTTGTTAGATGAATATAGAAAGAGATATAATGTATTAGTGAGTTAGGTAGGTTATTTTCTTTGGGTATTGATCTGTCTGTATATTATAAATGTATACTAACAGCTACACTGATATTTATAATAGTTAGTAATGATGAATATGTCAGAAACATATAATATCAGGTCAGTAAGTGTTCGGTCCAGACAAACAAAAATGAGATTATTAATGCCTTCTTCAATGGTAGAGATGTTTCAGCAATTTCTGAAAGAAACTATAGAGAATGAGGTGGTAGTGGTGAACACCAACATCAGTATGCAGATTTATTATTATTCAAAGAATGATTATAGCCATTTTATAAGAGAAAGTGTATTGCTATATGTGATGAAAAGAGTAGGAGGTACTGAATTGAAATTTCAGTACGGAAATGATAAGCAAGAGGTTTTTGAGCATTTTTCTGCCGCTATGTACAGCTTTGCAAAGTATCCTCAACTTTTTTTAGCCTATAGCAAGAAGATTTTATACATAAAGAAGAAGTATCCGGGGAGTCGTTTTATTATGCCAGTTTTAATTGATTTTTTCGAAGATGTTTTGCGTGTTTTGGGGGAGGCTAATAAGATACCGCATATCGATAAGATCAAGAGGGCGAAAAATAAATCTCAGAGTCCGGAAACTCAAGAAGATATTCTTAGGAGACTGGTCTCTGAGATTTTATTAAAAAAGCATAATAATTAATGCTGTGTATTAAAATTCCGCGCTTAGTGGTGTTCTGGGGTATGGAATTACGTCTCGAATATTGCTCATTCCTGTAACAAATAATACGAGTCGTTCGAAACCAAGACCGAAACCACTATGTGTACAGGTTCCAAACCTTCTGGTGTCTAAATACCACCATAAGTCTTCTTCCGGGATGTCTAATGCAGCCATTTTTTCCTGTAGAACTTCTAATCTTTCTTCTCTTTGAGAACCTCCTACAATTTCTCCAATCCCAGGGAATAGAATATCCATAGCTCGAACTGTTTTTCCGTCCTCGTTAAGTCGCATATAGAATGCCTTGATATTCGCTGGATAGTCAAAAAGTATCACCGGGCATTTAAAGTGCTTTTCTACCAGGTAGCGCTCATGCTCACTTTGTAAGTCAGCACCCCATTCTTCAATTGGGTACTTGAACTTTTTCTTTTTATTGGGTTTCGAATTTTTCAAGATTTCTATTGCCTCAGTGTAACTAACACGTTTAAAATTGTTATCTAATACAAATCGAAGCTTGTCTCTCAATAACATTTCTGAGCGCTCTGCCTGTGGCTTTTGTTTGTCCTCCTGAACCAAACGGTTTTCTAAAAAAGCTAAATCGTCCTGGCAGTTGTCCAATACGTATTGAATGACGTATTTTATAAAATCTTCTGCTAGATCCATGTTTCCGTCAAGATCACAGAAAGCGATTTCTGGTTCGATCATCCAAAACTCTGCCAGGTGACGAGAGGTGTTTGAATTTTCTGCTCTGAAAGTTGGTCCAAAAGTGTATATCTGTCCAAGACCTATTGCATACGTTTCTCCTTCTAACTGTCCAGAAACAGTTAGGTTGGTTTCTCTCCCAAAAAAGTCCTTGCTATGATCAATATTCCCATTTTCGTCCTTGGGAATATTATTTAGATCCATATTGGTCACTTTAAAAGCTTCTCCAGCACCTTCTGCATCACTTCCTGTTATTATTGGTGTGTGTACATAGTGAAAATCATTTTTCTGAAAATAGTCATGTACAGCGTACGATAATTTAGATCGTAGACGCATGATGGCACCAAATGTATTTGTACGTACTCTTAAATGAGCTTGTTCTCTCAGCTTTTCTAAACTATGGCGCTTAGGTGATAAGATGGTTTTTTTTACCTCTTCAGGATTGGCATCTCCTTCTATCTCTATTGCCGATACCTGGATTTCTACACGTTGTCCTTTTCCTTCACTTTCTACTAATGTCCCAGAAACAGCAATTGCAGCACCAATATTAATTCTATCCACTATTTCTTGATTAATTGTGTTGTCTTCAATAACACATTGGATATTATTTATAGTGGACCCGTCATTTACAGCTATGAATCGATCATTACGAAATGAACGTACCCATCCTTTTATGGTAACTGGCTGTAATAGTTGATCACTTTGTAGTACTTCTATTACTTTAGTGTGTTTCATTTGTATTTAGTTTTCTTTTTTATATCGTTTAATTTTTTACCCTATTGCATTCAGAAAGGTATAATTATTCCGAAGGGTAGAAATTAAGGTAGCAAATATAATTTTTTTAATCTGATTGTCATAAATAGATTGTGTAGTTAAAAAGGAATAAAGTGAGGTTTTATGATTCTCTAATTATGGATTCTATCTCGTGATTTGACGTTTTTTGGAAAGGTGATTCGATAAAAAAAGAGAATGTAAAAGAGAATTTCATACGAAAATGATAAAAAAAACGACTTTTTTGTAAAAGTCATACGCTTATAATGTCCTGAAAGTCAATATAATATAATTTTTTTAAAGTTTTTTTGACATTTTTTTAAAGCCAAATGTAAAAAAGGGGATTTTTCCCCCCTTCAAACTATTTTATTTATGGCGTGCTGCATTTATATTGCATATGCAATTGTGACGATAAGTGCATTAAGTTAAGTTAAGTTTAGTTAGGTAGGTTTTGGGGTAATCTATCTTACAAAAAGTCCCACCAAGTTCTTGGTGGGGCTTTCTTTTTTATAGAGATGTATTTTCTTATTTTTCTTTTTGTTCTGGTAGTTCTTCGTCATTGGCAATAATGCGAAGCTTCGGCTCTTTTAATGTTTTCTTATTGGCAATGCTTCTTTCTAGAGATAATAATAAAGAAGGGAGTAAAAGAAGGTTTGCAAGCATAGCAAATATTAGGGTGATGGAGATAAGTCCTCCCAGAGCTTTGGTTCCTCCAAAACTGGAAATCATAAATACGGAGAATCCAAAGAATAACACAGTAGATGTGTAAAACATACTGACTCCTGTTTCTCGTAAGGCTCCAAACACTGATTTGCGTATTCTCCAGTGATTTGACTTTAGTTCTTGTCGGTATTTTGCTAGGAAATGAATCGTATCATCTACTGAAATACCAAAAGCAATACTAAAGACAAGAATGGTCGAAGGTTTTATGGGAACTCCTAAGAATCCCATTAATCCTGCTGTCATTAATAATGGAAGTAGGTTGGGGATTAAGGAGATAATAATCATTTTAAACGAGCGGAACATCCAGGCCATAAATAAAGCGATAAGCAGAATGGCTAATCCTAAAGAAAAAACCAGATTCCATACAAGATAGGTGGTTCCTTTTTGAAATATTAATGCTTTTCCTGTGAAGGTAACATCATACCTGTCTTCTGGGAATATCTTTTTTATTTTAGGAGTAAGGTTAGCTTCGATTCGTTCCATTTCCTCTGTGCCAACATCTTTCATAAAAGTAGTAATTCTGGCATATTGTCCGGTAGAATCTATGTAGCTTTTCATGACTCCAGCTTTGGATTCAAAACTCTTTGCATAAGGTAGAATGAAATTCCGCTCCTGACTTGTTGGGATTTGATAATATTTTGGATTTCCATTATAAAATGCCTGCTTGGCATACTTAACCAAGTTAACAATCGAAATTGGTTTTGATAACTCAGGGGTTTCTTCGATAAGTTCACTGAGTTTCTCCATTCGTTTTAATGTTGGGAGTTTTAAAACTCCTTGCTTTCTTTTCGTATCAATGAGAATCTCCAGTGGCATGATACCATCAAATTCTTTTTCGAAAAATGTAATATCTTTAAAGAAAGGGGCTTCTTTTGGCATGTCTTCCAGTAAGCTTCCGGAAACTTTTATGGTGTAAATACCAATGATACTTCCTATAAGAATCATTACTGACCAGGCATATATGGTTATTCTTCGAGTTTTAACCATATGTTCCATCCAATCCACGAGTCTTTCGATCCATTGTTTTCCTAAATGCTTGAGATGCCTTTCTTTTGGTGGAGGCATATAGCTGTAGATCACAGTAATTACCAGTAAGCATAAAATAAATAAGGCAACAATATTCAAAGAAGCGACAATACCAAATTCTTTCAGAAGTTTACTCTCTGTTAAGGCAAAAGTGGCAAAACCGGCAGCGGTAGTGATGTTAGTCATCAGAGTGGCATTTCCTACCTTGGTGATAACACGTTGAAGGGACTTGGCTTTGTTTCCGTGTTTTTTGATTTCCTGTTGGTATTTATTAATAAGGAAAATACAGTTTGGAATCCCTATTACAATAACAAGAGGGGGAATAATGGCGGTTAGTACAGTTATTTCATATTTTAATAATCCCAGAATACCAAAAGCCCACATGACTCCAATGATAACTGTAGCCATGGATATAAAAGTAGCTCGGAAGGATCTGAAAAAGAAAAAGAAAATAACAGAGGTGACTAAAAGAGCACCAAGTATAAATATTTGTATCTCGTCCATGATGTTTTGAGAGTTCATGGTACGGATATATGACATTCCAGATACTTTAATGTCAATATTGTGTTTTTTTTCGAATGCTTCTACTTTAGGAACTAGTACTTTTTCGATAAAAACTTTTCGGATGCTGGTGTTTACAATTTCTTTTTTTAAATATAGAGCACTTTGTACTGTTTCTGAGTGCTTGCTATATACCAATCCCTGATAGAATGGAAGCTCGTTAAAAAGTTCGAATTTATATTCTGAAACCTGATCCTTGGTAAAGGTTGAGTCCTTGATAAATGGAGTGAGTTCGAATCGGGGAGGGTTGTCCTTTTTTTCTAACTTCTGCAGGTCTCCGATAGAAATAACCAGGTCTATCTCATCGTGTGTTTTGAAAGAATTGTTAAAGTTGTTCCATGCTTTTAATTTTTCTGGAGAAAAAAGAGAACTGTCATTAACAGCCATTACAATAAGATTTCCTTCTTCGCCGAATTTATCAAGGAATTTTTGATATTGTAAGTTGATTTCGTGGTCATCAGGTAATAAATTAGCTTCTGTAAAAGAAAACCTCATATGTTGCCATTGAAAACCAAGAAAGACTGTAATTCCTACAATTAGAATAATGATTGCCGGTCTGTTGCGGAGAATGATGCCTGCCAGTGCATTCCAAAACCCAAAACTTAATAACTTTGCCATGCTTTATTTTAGTTGTGCAAATGTAAGGATTTGAGCTTTTACTGTTAAGTGCTTTTAGGGAAATAATTATTTTTAATACTAAATTATAATTTAAGATAGAAGGTAAATTTAAAAGCGATGTTGTCTCCGAAATTAGGGAGGTGATATGCTCCGTACCTGTATGAAAAACTCAATCCAAAACCAGCGAACAATTTATTGATTTCGATTCCTGATTCTTGATATCCGTGTTTTAATGATTTGAATTCAATGCCTTGATGGTCTTCTATGTTGTCAACATCTCCGATAGCATAGCGATTGATAAATGATAGTTCTGGCTTAAGCCAGCTGGTAATTTTAAAAGGTTTGAGTGTATGACGAATTTGTAATGAAGCAAGTTTGTTGCTAAAAAATTCACTGAAATACATGGTTTCGAAGCTACTTCTGCCTGCGACAGAGAATCGTTGCATGATGGTTTCCTTAGTAGGTGCATTTGGGTATGCGTGATAGAGATGTGTGAGTGGAACATCTCCACTGGCTAAATTCCCTTCCAATAAGAAACTAGTGCTGGATTCGTTTAGCCTGTTGATGGTGTATTCCGCTTTGATGCCAAATTTGGCATATTGAAAGTCACTGTTCAGGACTCCCTTATATGCCTGAGTGTATTGTGCTGTGATTTTTGGGAACCCTTCCTGTACTTCTCTGTAGCCATCTGGTGTTTTGAGGAATTCGCTAAAGGGAGACCATCGTATCGCTATGGTTGATTCTGCAAGTTTGTATGAGGAATGGGCAATATTATTTTTTACATATCTGTAACCTCCTGTTTGATAAATATCTCCTAGAGATATTTGTGCTTCAGAGAGAAGTTTGGGAAGAATTTGATACTGTAGACTACTGCTCCAGGTTTGGTGTTTGTAATAAAAATCAATGTTAACAAGTCGGGGTTCAAAGAGGGAATAAACTCTTCTGTCTGTTAGGTATAAAAAGCTTCCTACTTCACTTAAGTCGTCTGTGTAATTGAAGTTTAACCAGGTTCTGGCGTCTTTGTTTAGTAAAATACCTGTTCCGACACCATACTTAAAAGCATTATCTCTGAATCCATAGGTTAGATATCCTTCTATCCTAAACCTTTTAGAGAGCTTTTCGTTGCTAAGCATTCCGATTCCGAGACGTAACCCTTCGTAATTGTTATACTTAATCGGATAAGTAAGGTCAAAATTTATAATGCTAAGTGGGTAATACCCTAAATTGAAATTTTGGATAACCCTGATCTTATGTTCGATATTTTGTTTTTTTACAATATCTGCGATAACAGGAAAAGAGTTTTCGTCTTTTTCGGTAATTTCACTAGTTCTGTATTGTTCCCAGTATGTGTCAGGTCTATTAGAAGCTTCTGGGTGGATTTCGATTGCTGCTCGTTTGGCAGAAAGTTGTATCGGGGGGTTTAGGGTAATGTCAAAATAATCAGTTTTTGAAATTAAAAACCCGTTGTTTTCTTTGCTTGTTTTTTTAGTGTTCCCTAATCTTCCAATAGAAATTCTTCCTCCAAAAAGGGCTACTTTCTGTCTCCCTTTTCCGGATTGAATGGAGACTTCCTGGTTTGAAGGAAACCAGAGATTTTGTTCTTCGTAGTAATGATAGTTATGAGTAGCCATTATATTGAGTTCGCCTCTTACTTCTGCTATTGCTTTTTGGATAGCCAGGGTCTCCATGTCCAGATATAAAACTCCTTCCAGGCTGGCCACACGTTTGGATCGTCTCGGTTGGAAAAGAATAACGTAGGCAGGTCTTTTTCCTTTAGTGGTGTCTAGGATTTTGAAATAGTAATTCTTAATAGCTCTTTTGGATAAGGGACCTGCGTATTTATTGTCTAATATGGTATAGTCTTCCTCGTACAATGTGTTGGATTGGATTTTGATACCTAGGACATTGTAGACGGGTTCTTCGAAACCTGTCATTCTGGTAGCGAGGATCGTTTCTTTTTCTCCTTTGTTTTTTAAGTATTGGTATTCGCTTATTTTTTCTGAAAGAAAAGAATGGGTTTCATTGAATATATGTTCAATATCTACATCGGCGGTATCTTTGCTTTCTAATTTTCCTTTATTTTTTCCTGTGATTTTGAATTTGTTATAGGTTTTGTAGCTGTAACTGTTCAATTTGCTTTTAGGGTTGTTTAGGGGGCGTTTTCGGATGGCTTTGCGAATAATTTTGGAAGCAATATTTCCATCGCTATCAATTTCTATTGGGTCGAGTTTCTCGGTTTTTGGAGTTAGGTAAAACTCAATTTTGTCAATATCTGCAGATGCAATTGTCAGGTTTTTGGTGATATACCCTATGTAGCTAACGGTGATTTTTAATGGTAGTTCCTGACAGTGAATCGAGAATTCTCCTGTAGAATCACTTAGTGCATAATCAGAATGATTGGTCTTTATAGTGGCAAAGGGAAGTGGGTTATTGGTGGATTGATCTATTATTTTTCCAGAGATATTTATTTGAGAACATAAAAGAAATGGGGTAAGAAAAGATAAACAAAGGAGTATGTTTCGCATTATCTGAATGAGTTCAAAAAGGGGTAATATACAAAAAAAAGCGCCTTGTCGTATATAGGCGCTTTTTTAAAGGTGTAATAGACTTATATTGTCATGATTTCTTTTTCTTTGATAGTAAGCATTTCATCTATTTTTTTGATAAAAGCATTGGTCAATTCCTGAATATCAATTTCAGTATTTTTGGCAAGGTCTTCAGATAATCCGTCCTTTTCCAGTTTTTTTACTTCATTATTGGCATTTTTTCGGTCATTTCTGATTCCCACTTTAGAATCTTCAGCTTCCATTTTGGCTTGTTTTACCAAATCTCTTCTGCGTTCTTCTGTTAATGGAGGAACGGTGATAATAACGCTTTCTCCATTGTTCATAGGGTTGAAACCAAGATTAGCAACTAGGATTCCTTTTTCGATTTCAGGAATTAAGGATTTTTCAAACGGTTGAACGCTGATTGTTCTTGCGTCAGGTGTGGTTACGTTTCCTACCTGATTTAGCGGAGTAGGAGCGCCGTAATATTCTACCATAACACCTCCTAGCATAGAAGGTGTTGCTTTACCAGCTCTAATGTTTAGAAGTTTCTTTTCTAAGTGTTGTATCGTGTTGTTCATGGATTCTTTGGTGGAATCGATGATAAAATTAATTTCTTCGTTCATTTTTTTAGTCTTTTCTTTTGATGGATCAAAAAATGAGTTAATTAGTACTTATAGGTTTACTTGAGTTCCTATGGTTTCTCCTGAAACCACCTTGAATAAATTACCTTCTTTGTTCATGTCGAATACTATGATAGGTAATTCATTTTCCTGACTTAGTGTAAAGGCGGTGGTGTCCATTACCTTTAATCCTTTTCTCAGGACATCATCAAAAGTAATAAAATCAAATTTAGTAGCGTCAGCATCTTTTTCTGGGTCAGCGGTATAGATACCATCAACTCTTGTTCCTTTAAGAATAACATCAGCATTAATTTCTATAGCTCTAAGAACAGCTGCAGAATCTGTAGTGAAGTAGGGGTTTCCTGTTCCTCCTCCAAAAATAACTACTCTCCCTTTTTCCAGGTGCCTGATAGCTTTTCTTCTGATAAAAGGTTCTGCTACTTCATTTATCTTTACAGCGGATTGTAGTCTGGTAGGGATTTCTGCATCCTCAAGGGCGCTCTGAAGAGCGAGTCCATTTATTACCGTTGCAAGCATTCCCATGTGATCCCCTTGTACCCGATCCATCCCTCTACTAGCTCCGGCAACCCCTCTAAAGATGTTACCTCCTCCGATTACAATGGCTACTTCGACGCCTTCTTTGGTTATTTGCTTAATCTCATCCGCGTATTCGGCTAGTCTTTTTGGGTCAATTCCATATTGACGATCTCCCATTAAAGCTTCTCCGGATAGTTTGAGTAATATTCTTTTGTATTTCATAGTGTGCTTGAACTGTGCTGCAAATATAATGATATTCTTAATTTACAAAATAGTTTGGATAGGAAAGAATGTTCTATATGTAGATTGTGATATTTTTTTTGATAGAAGTATAAAAAAAGGGGAATTTTCCCCTGCTCAAGCTATTGATTGGTATGTTTCTTTGTTATAAGTTTGTACCAGGAAAACAAAAAATGCTAGGTTGAAAACGGAGCGTTTTTAAGAAGGTTTCTTTTGTTGATTTAATGATGTTTTAAAGGGAATTATGAAGAACTAATTGGGGAGTTTGTTCTTTGTGAAGATCTTTTTGGAATGACAAAAAATCTGGAAGGGAATAAAATTAAAGATGCTCTTGTCATGTAAACGAGAAAAGAAAAAGCCGCTTCGATTAGAAGCGGCTTTTGTATTTTGTAAATGTATTTGATGCTTATCCTAAAGCTACTCTTTCAAAAGCAACAACAGATACATCTCCTAGTGTTTTTACATAATCAGCAACGCTCTTTTTGTTATCTTTAATGAAAGCTTGATTTACAAGAGTGTTGTCTTTAAAGAAACGCTTGATTTTTCCTTTGGCAATGTTGTCAAGCATTTCTTCTGGCTTTCCTTCTTGACGTAATTGATCTTTAGCGATTTCTATTTCTTTTTCGATTACAGATGGGTCTACTCCGTCTTCGTTTAAGGCTACTGGATTCATAGCGGCTGCTTGCATTGCTACATCTTTAGCGACAACATCAGCACCGTCAGCACTAGCAGAAAGACCTGTAAGTACTCCGATTTTGTTTCCAGCGTGGATGTAAGAACCAACTAAAGGAGCTTCAAGAATTCTGAAATCACCGATTTCTATTTTTTCTCCAATAACTCCGGTTTGTTCTGTTAATTTATCCTGAACAGAGATTCCGTTAAAATCTTTGCCTAATAAATCTTCTTTAGAAGAAGAAGTTAAAGCTAATTCAGCAAGTTCATGAGCTAATGAAACGAAAGAATCATTCTTTCCTACGAAGTCAGTTTCACAGTTTAGAGAAACAATAACTCCTTTGGTTCTACTTTCGTTTACTTTTGCGATAACAGCACCTTCTGTAGAGTCTCTGTCTGCTCTATTGGCAGCTACTTTTTGTCCTTTTTTTCTAAGAAGTTCAATTGCTTTGTCAAAATCTCCGTCAGCTTCAACAAGTGCTTTTTTGCAGTCCATCATTCCGGCACCTGTAGCTTTACGTAATTTATTTACTTCTGCGGCTGTAATCTTTGCCATATCTGTTAATTTTTATGTGGTTGTGTTAAAAGACAAGTCGTTTAGTGCTACTGTGAAGTAAAGAACTAAACGACTCATCGATTTTCTTAATAAAGGTATTGCTTTTAGGTCTAACTAATGTTTTCTTAGTATTTAGAAGACTTTAAATAAAGCTTAACCTTTGTTGGTTTTACTGGTTAAAACAGTCACCTAATGAATGTTTTTATTCTTCCTCTTGCGTATCACCTTCTGTTGCTACGGCTGCAGGAGCAGGTTTTGCTTCTGCCTTCTTAGCAGGTTGTGCTTTTGGAGCTTCTTTTGCTGCTTTTCTTTCACTTAAACCTTCTGAAATAGCGTCTGTAACATATGTCATTACTTTATCGATAGACTTAGAAGCATCATCATTAGCAGGGATTACATACTCTACCTGACGTGGATCAGAGTTTGTATCAACCATTGCGAAAATTGGAATGTTTAATTTTTGAGCTTCTTTTACTGCGATATGCTCGCGAGTAATATCTACAACAAATAAAGCACCAGGAAGACGAGTCATATCAGAGATAGAACCAAGGTTCTTTTCTAATTTAGCTCTTAAACGATCTACCTGAAGACGCTCTTTTTTAGATAAGGTGTTGAATGTACCGTCTTTCTTCATTCTATCGATTGAAGCCATTTTCTTTACGGCTTTACGGATAGTAACAAAGTTAGTAAGCATTCCTCCAGGCCATCTTTCTGTGATATATGGCTGGTTGGCTTTGCTTGCTTTTTCAGCAACGATTTCTTTTGCTTGTTTTTTGGTAGCAACAAAAAGGATTTTTCTACCAGAAGCTGCAATTTTCTTAAGCGCTTCACTGGCTTCGTCTATTTTTGCAGCAGTTTTATATAAGTTTATGATGTGGATGCCATTACGCTCCATGTAGATGTATGGAGCCATGTTTGGGTCCCATCTTCTTGTAAGGTGTCCAAAGTGTACACCTGCATCAAGTAATTCTTTTACTTCGATATTGTTTGCCATCTTTGTAATAGTTTACGTTCTGTTGAATTAGCAATGAATAAGTGGCTATCGCTTTGATATGGCCTCATTCATTTAGATGCTAAACTAATCCTGAATAAATAGTGTTCTTTCTGAATAAAGAATCTGTAAATATCAGGTAACAACAAATACTGTTTTTTAATGAATTAACGTTTAGAGAACTGGAATTTCTTACGAGCTTTCTTCTGTCCGAATTTCTTACGCTCTACCATTCTTGGATCTCTGGTTAGTAATCCTTCTGGTTTAAGGATTGATTTGTTTTCTTCGTCTAATTCGCACATCGCTCTTGAAATAGCTAGACGAATAGCTTCAGCCTGACCAGTTATTCCTCCTCCGTATACATTAACGTTAATGTCAAAGTTCTCTTCATTGCTAGTAAGAGCAAGAGGCTGATTTACTTTGTACTGTAACGTAGCAGTGGTGAAATAATCGTTAAGCTCTTTTTTGTTAACCGTAATATTACCAGAACCTTCCTTAAGGTAAATACGAGCTACAGCGGTCTTTCTACGACCAATTTTGTGAATAACTTCCATTACTTAAATTCGTTTAAGTTAACAGTTTTAGGCTGCTGAGCGTCTTGGTTGTGAGTTGCTCCTGCATATACCTTTAAATTGCGGAATAATGCTGCTCCTAACTTGTTTTTAGGTAGCATTCCTTTTACCGCTTTTTCGATTAAACGCTCTGGGTTTTTTTCAAATAATTCCTGAGCAGTAAGACTTCTTTGCCCTCCAGGGTATCCAGTGTGACGGATGTATGATTTATCAGTCCACTTTTTTCCTGACAAGTTGATTTTTTCGGCATTTGTAATAATGATATTATCACCGCAATCAACGTGTGGGGTAAAATTAGGTTTGTGTTTACCTCTTAGTAATTTTGCTACTACAGAAGATAGACGTCCTAAAGTCTGTCCTTCAGCATCTATATGTAACCATTCTTTGGTAACGGTTGCCTTATTGGCAGATACTGTTTTGTAACTTAATGTGTCCACACTAATTAAATTTAATAATTAAACATTCCTTTCCCTGTGTATAAAACAGGGGTGCAAATTTACAATTATAAATTTATATAGCAAATAGGTGAGGGATATTATTTTAATTGACTGATTCGATGAGGATCAGCATTTTGATGTCACTGTATCTTTTTAATAAAAAATCATTCTTATTTTTTTACATTATTTTCTGTGTTTTGCCTTTGAGATGGTTATAAATCCTATTTTTGGGATTTATAAAAAAATAGCTATTCGTTTTTTATTGTTTTTAGAATGATTTCAAAGCGAATGGCAATGTTAATGAGTTGTAGTATATGAATAAAATTAGTCTTGTCTTAGTTTTTTTGTTTTTGTTTCAGAGTTGTAAAAAAGAGCAGTCAAATACTATTTCGGAAGGAAATAAACTGAATGAGACAATTGTATCAAAAGAAGATGATTCTCTCAAAACTTTTTTAAAGCATTATGAAAAGTTCTTTAAGGCTAATTTTAACCCTTCCGAATGTCCGGGAGCGGCATTGGTTATTGTTAAAGATTCGACAGTGCTGTTTAAGAAAGGATTTGGGGTAAAAAATATGCATACTCAGGATGCTGTGGATGAGAATACAGTTTTTAGAATAGCGAGTTTGTCTAAAGGGGTAACTGCTGTCTTGGCTGGAAATATGGTAGATCAGGGGGAATTGGAATGGAGGCAAAAAGTAAAAGAATCTGTAAGTCAATTTGACCTGAGAGATAAACAACAAGCAAATAGATTACGGGTAGAACATCTTCTATCTCACACTGGTGGATTTTATAAGTATACCAATACTAGATTGATTCATAAAGGACTTCCGCTGAATCGAATTGTAGCTGCCTTTCGAAGTACCGGAGTAATAACCAGAGAAGGGACAGACTATGCATATCAGAATGCAGCTTTTTCGATTGTAGAAAAAGTGATGGAAAAAGCAACGGGAAAAAGATTTGATAAGCTTCTTAAAGAACGTTTGTTTGTACCATTGGGGATGCATAATGCGTCTTCCAGTTATGAGGAAATTAAAGCTAACTCTAATGTAGCGTTGCCGCACAAATGGAATCATTATTCTAAAAAATACAATCTGGCTAAGCTTCATAAGAACTATTATAATGTAGCTGCTGCAGGAGGGATTAATGCTTCTATTTCGGATATGGGAGAATATTTAATAGCCTTGCTCGGTCATCGACCAGATGTTGTATCAAAAAAGAGCCTGAAAGAAATTTTTAGACCTGTTATCTGTACCAGTGATGCGGATACATATGTGAATTTATGGGAAGGAGTGACGGATTCTTTTTATGCCAAAGGCTGGAGGGTTCTGGAGTATAATGGAAGAACAATTATGTATCATGGCGGGAATGTAAACCAGTATAAAGGACAATTGTTAATTGATCCTGAAAATGGAATTGCTGTTTGTGCCTTGTTTAATGGTCCAAATACATATAATGGGGCAGTGATTCCAACATTTCTTAATTATTATGATTTTTATAAAGAGATAAAATAAATAGCTAATTTGTATTGCTGCCAGGTAGTATAAAACAAAAAGCTCTGATTTTTTCAGAGCTTTTTGTTTGTTTAGTATTTTAATGTGCTTCTAGCCAGTTTTCACCAGTTCCCAGTTCTACATCAAGAGGGACTTCGAGGGTGTAGGCATTTTCCATTTCGGACTGAATGATCGATTTGATGCTTTCTAATTCAGGTTTGTAAACATCAAAAACCAATTCATCATGAACCTGTAAAAGCATTTTGGTTTTAAAATTACCATCGGTTAGTTTTTTGTGTATGTTGATCATGGCAATTTTTATAATATCTGCTGCACTTCCTTGTATAGGAGCGTTAACAGCATTTCGCTCTGCAGCACCTCTGACAACAGCATTGGCAGAGTTAATGTCTTTTAGATAACGGCGCCTTCCCAGAACGGTCTGTACATATCCGTTCTCTCTAGCGAAATCTACTTGTTCACTAATGTAATTTCTCAATTTGGGATATGTCTTATAATAGGTGTCGATTAGTTCTTTCGCTTCGCTTCGGGATAAATCTGTTTGGTTGCTTAATCCGAATGCAGATACACCATAAATAATCCCAAAATTTACAGTCTTTGCATTACTTCGTTGTTCCCGGCTTACTTCTTCGATAGGAACATTAAATACTTTTGCAGCAGTAGAAGCGTGAATGTCTTCCCCGTTTTTAAAAGCGCTAATCATTGTTTCTTCTTTGCTTAGTGCGGCAATAATCCTCAATTCTATCTGAGAGTAATCGGCAGCTAGTAAAATATGATCTTTATCTCTTGGAATAAATGCTTTTCGCACTTGCCTTCCTCTTTCAGTTCTGATAGGAATGTTTTGTAGGTTAGGGTTGTTGGAGCTTAGTCTTCCTGTTGCAGCTACAGTTTGCATATAGTCAGTATGAACTCTTCCTGTAGTTGTATTAACCTGATTAGGGAGTGCATCTATATAGGTACTTTTTAGTTTAGATAGCCCTCTGTATTCTAGTATGTTTCTGATGATTTCATGGTCCTTGGATAGATAGGATAAGACATCTTCAGAGGTGCTGTATTGACCTGTTTTTGTTTTTTTTGGTTTATCGACAAGTTTTAGCTTTTCGAATAAAATGACACCTAGTTGTTTTGGAGAAGCAATGTTGAATTCTTCTCCTGCTTTTTCGTATATTTTTTGCTTTAGAGTATCGATATCGTTTTCCAGTTCCGTAGAGAGAGAAGAGAGAAAATCCTTATCCAGATTAATTCCTTCGATTTCCATAGCTCCTAAGACCCTTAGTAGGGGGATTTCAATATCTTCAAATAGTGATAGAATATTCGCTTCATTGAGTTCCGGTGTAAAATGCTCTTTTAGCTGGAATGTTATATCTGCATCTTCCACGGCATATTCGGTTTGTTTTTCTACGGGAACGTCTCTGAAAGATAATTGGTTTTTCCCTTTTTTTCCGATAAGTTCAGTTATAGAGACCGGTGTGTAGTTTAGGTATGTTTCTGATAACACATCCATGTTATGTCTCATATCAGGATTAATAAGATAATGAGCGAGCATGGTGTCGAATAAAATACCTTTTACTGTTATATTGTATTTGGATAATACCTTGATATCATATTTGAGGTTCTGTCCTATTTTAATAATGGCTTCTGATTCGAAGAAAGGACGAAGAGTTTCAATGAGGATCTGTGCTTCATTTTGATCTTCGGGAAAGGGAATGTAAAATCCTTTGCCTTTTTCCCAAGAAAAAGCGATTCCTACCAATTCGGCGGTAAGAGAATCTAATCCTGTTGTTTCCGTATCAAAACATACTTGTTCTTGTTTCAGTAGATTTTGTATGAATAATTTGGTAGCCATTCCAGGAGCAATACTTTGGTAAAAATGCTCCGTGTTTTCTATGGTCTTTCTGGAAGAGAAAGAGGCTGTTTTATCCTCTTGTTCTTCATTGCTTCCAAATAGAGAAAATTGTCCGGCTCCTGCAGCTTTATTGGTTGTATTAGTGTTTGTTTTTGTGTTATCGTTTCCAAAAAAGATTTTTAGAAACTGATCTTTGAGTCGTCTGAATTCCAGCTCTTCGAATATCTCTTGTACCTTGTCAGAGTCTGGTTCAGATAGCTTACAGGCTTCTGCGTTAAAGGTTACATCGCAATCGGTAATAATGGTTGCCAGTTTTTTGGATAACAATCCCAACTCTTGATTGGCTTCGACTTTTTCTTTCATCTTTCCTTTGAGCTGGTCAGTATTTTCAAAAAGCGCTTCCATGGAACCGAATTGTGCAATAAACTTACGAGCTGTTTTGTCTCCTACTCCGGGGAGACCAGGAATATTGTCAACCGCATCTCCCATCATGCCCAGATAATCGATAACTTGTTCAGGTCTTTCTACGTCGAACTTTTTCTGAACTTCGGGAATTCCCCATATTTCAATTCCATTTCCCATTCTGGCAGGGCGATACATAAAAATGTTTTCAGAAACCAATTGTGCATAATCTTTATCAGGGGTTACCATATAAGTTTGATACCCTTCCTTTTCAGCTTGTTTTGCCAGTGTACCAATCAGGTCATCTGCCTCAACGCCTTCTAGTTCTATAATAGGAATGTTCAATGCTTTTAATATCTCCTGAATAATAGGAACGGCAATTTTTATAGCTTCAGGGGTTTCGTCTCTATTGGCTTTGTATTCTTCGAAGATTTCCAGTCGGTCTTTACTTCCTCCTTTGTCAAATGCTACGGCAAGATGATCTGGTTTTTCTCTTTTAATCACATCAAAGAGAGAATTTGTAAAACCTAAAATGGCAGAGGTGTCCTGTCCCTTGGAATTAATTCTGGGGTTTTTGATTAAGGCATAATATCCTCTAAAGATCAAAGCGTATGCGTCGAGAAGAAAAAGACGGTTTTGTGACATAAGTTTCTGTTATTGTTGTGGTTGAACAATGTGATTTCTCTGTACTAAGATGATAGTATTAGTATAGATAAGGAGTCAAAACTACAAAGTTATTTTCTATTTATTTGTATGATGTGAAACAAAAAAAGGAGTTTGATATTGTATGGATCGAGTTAGAAGGTATGGGATAGCTGATTAGCATAAAAAAGCTACAGGAATAGAAAAAAGAAATGCCGTCATAAAAGACGGCATTTCGCCCCAAAATAAAATTGATAACAGTGTTATCAATTACTGTTTATATCGTAGTTGTTTTACTGAAAAAACATTCTTTTAGTATTGTGTAAGTGCACTATATCAGCAAATTTACAAATAAATAAAGTTAGATAAGAAATAAAATGTTAACATTTCGGTGGTTGTTTAAGGATAATTAGGACTTTTATTTGTCAAAAATGAAGTTATCGTTAATTTTTACTTAAAAATAGAATAATAATTAAAATGAACAATAGTTTTGTTAATTGGAATATATCAGGGGAAAAATATGCGTTGGGTATTATTAATAAGTTTATTGTCATTAATTGAATTTTATGCTTTTCAAGCTGTTAAAACGGTGATTAAAAGCAAGTCTTTTCATTGGGGTTATTTGCTTGTTTCAGTGGTGTTATTGTGTTATGTGTTGTTTGTCTTTTATTCTTATGACAGAAGCATAGGACCTACTAAGTCAACTTTGAGAGCAGGAGGGATGTTACTTGTAGTGTTGGTTCCTAAACTGGTTATTATTGTATTTCTGTTGGGAGAGGATATTATTAGAGGGGTAGTTGCCGCTGGGACGTATCTGATGAATTTTTTTGCTGAGAAAAAATCTGTAGACTACCTTCCGGGAAGAAGAAAGTTTGTGAGCCAGATTGCTCTTGGGATTGCAGCAATTCCTTTAATAGGTTTTTTACATGGGATTTTTAAGGGGAAATACAATTTTAAAGTACTAAAATATACGCTCTACTTTGATGATCTTCCGGATGCGTTTCATGGATTCAGGGTAGCACAGATATCGGATATTCATTCTGGTAGTTTTGATGATGAAAAGAAAATAGCGTATGCGGTAGAGCTTATCAATGAACAGGAAATGGATGTGTTGTTTTTTACGGGTGATATCGTTAATACCATGGCGAAAGAAATGGATCCCTGGATTTCAGTTTTTAAAAATATTAAAATCCCTGCCTATGGGAAATATTCTATTTTGGGGAATCATGATTATGGAGAATATGTAAGCTGGGAAACAAAAGAGGCTAAAGCAGCCAATTTTGAAGCAATAAAGAATATACATGATCAGATTGATTTTAAGCTTCTTCTTAATGAGAGTGTTTTTCTGGAGAAAGGGGAAGATAAAATTGCTGTGATTGGAGTAGAAAACTGGGGGCATAACTTTAAGCAGGCTGGAGACCTGAAAAAAGCATCAGAGAAGGTAAATGCTGATGATTTTAAGATATTATTGAGTCATGATCCGTCGCATTGGGAACACGAGGTGAAAAAACATCAGGAACATTATCATTTAACCTTAAGTGGACATACACATGGATTTCAGTTTGGAATTGAGATCCCTGGATTTATGAAATGGAGTCCGGTTCAATATGTGTATAAACAATGGGCGGGAATGTATCAAGAGTATGGTCGTTATCTGAATGTCAATAGAGGGTTTGGTTTTCATGCTTTTCCGGGAAGAGTTGGAATCTGGCCTGAAATATCAATAATAGAGCTAAGAAAAAAGGGCGAAACTTCTTAATTATTAGAAAGTAGTATATTTACAATGAATTAGAAAGTGAATTTTGTAAAGGCACTTTCGGAAAATTAAAAATAAATGTCATGTCAAAGTTTGGAGATTTAATTAGTTTAAACATTCCTATTTTGCTCGATTTTTATACAGATTGGAATGAGCCTTCCAAGGCGATGCATCCAGTGCTTAGAGATGTTGCTGCTGCGATAGGAGATAGAGGAAAGGTTATAAAAATTGATGTGGATAAAAATGAAGAACTAGCAACTGCTTTACGGGTTAAAGGACTTCCTACATTAATGATTTATAAAGGAGGTGAAATGGTCTGGAGGCAAAGTGGGGAGCAGGATGCGAATACCCTGATTGGTATCATGAAAGAGTTTACGTAATTAGGTGATGCTATTAAACGTATATCCATTTTTATGAAAATGTGCCAACACCTTAGGTAATGCATATTTCATGTTATTAGCAGCTTTTAAGCTGTCGTGAAAAACAACAATACTTCCTTCCTCTGTGTGTTTGATAGTTTTTAAAGAGCACACTTCTCTATCTATTGAAGCTTCCCAGTCTTTCGATAATACATCCCAAAGAATAATCTTATATCCCATCTTTTTGATAGCTCTATAGGTTTTTAGTGTGATCTGCCCATGAGGAGGACGAAAAAGTTTTGGTTGTTGCATTCTTTTGCAGTGTGAGTTTATTTGCTTTTCACATAAGATGATATTATTTACATAGGTGTCTGTCGGGGTCTTCCATGCTTGTAGATGGTTCATAGTGTGATTGCCAATGCTGTGTCCTTCAGATAGAATTCTTTTGAATACTGAAGGGTGTTTATTGATGTTGTCTCCGATGCAAAAGAAAGTCGCACGAGCATTGTATTTCTTTAGCTCATCTAGAACAAATTCTGTAACATCAGGAATTGGTCCATCGTCAAAGGTGAGATGAATGTGCTTCTTGTGTGTGTTAGAATAATCCCATATACATCCCGGAAAGATTTTTTTGATGATTTTAGGAGTTTTATAAGGGATCATTGATAAATGCTATTTGTAGTTATTGTAAGATACTAAAAAAGCGCTTTCTATATCTTTGAAAGCGCTTGGTGTTATTTGTTATGATTAAATACTTATTGAGCATTAGGGATAGAATCTATGCTATCCTGAATGTCTGATTCTTTTTTGAATTCCTTTTTTAGATCTTCTTCTTGCTTTCTTATAGCCTCTTCTTCGTCATAGCTTCTGTCTCCTTTGTATAGTTTAGAGAACATTCGGAGGTAGCTATTGAATTCTTCTGCCTTTTCTTCGATCCAGTCTTTATCCTGGTTTTCAATTAAAAGATCCACAACAGCTCTGTATCGTTCAACGTTAATTAAGATTTCTTCTCCGTAATTGTGCTGTTCTAATAAGGTTAAGTTAGAGAAATAGGTAAGTTGCTCCTGATATTTTTTAGCAATTTTCACCCAAAGAGCCCTAGCTTTTTCTTTTTCTCCTACTTTGTAATATCCGGAGACATAAGGTTCTAATAACGTATAATATTCATAGTATTCAATCGGAAGTTTTTCCATTCCTAAATCAAGAATTTCTTTCGCTTTTTTCATGTCACCTTCCTGAATTAGCGCTTCTACCAATCGAGCGAGGTTACTACGGTAAGTAATCGAATTTTTTCTTGTTTCCGGATCGTGGTATATATCTGGACTTTCACTATTTCCCCATTCCCAGCTTTTTACATTGTTATACATGGTCTTCGTATGAATTCTTCCCATTTCGAAGGGTAATCTAGGGTCTACTTTTGTTTTAATAGGAACTAGTTTATAAGTTAGACCATCCAATTGTAGATAGTCTTTCATCCACAGATAATCATCATCTCCAAAACTACCTCCAGTAAAATAAATAGGACGTTCCCAGTTGTTGTTGGCAATAATGTCAAGCATCATAAGGCGATTTTTGTATAGTACCTCTCCTTTGAGATGAATATCGATATAAGGAACTATTTGGTCTGCATCTTCTGGAGCTACAATACCGTTCCTTAAAACGGCTTCTTTGTCAACAGGAATTCGTATGTGTTTGGTCGGGAATGTATTTACGGTTACCCCACTAGCCAGATCACCCTGAGTTCTCGGGTCGTCACTTTGTATCCATCGCATCCAGTTTTTGATCAACATAGTGTCCTTAGTAATTTCTTGATGGAATATGGCATCGTTATTACCATGTGCATAGAATTTATGATCCAATTGAGAAGGGATAGGCTTACTGTCGTAGGCAGCTCTTTTCATTTGGTCAATATACCAGTCAGTTGCAAAAAGGCTGGTGTTGACAGTGCGTACATCTGTTCTGTATCCCTCAATCTCTTGTGCATACCAAAGAGCAAAAGTATCATTGTCCCCAATGGTGAAAATAATAGCGTCTTTTTGACAGGACTGGAGATACATTTTTGCCATTGACTGAGCGGTATATCTGTTGGATCTGTCGTGGTCATCCCAGTTTTCGGAAGCTAATAAAGTTGGAACTGCTAATAGACAAATTACAGTTGTTATAGGAGCAGATAACTTTGGAGATATAGCTTCTTTTAGTAAATCAAATAAGGCATAAACTCCAAATCCAATCCACATAGCAAAGACATAAAAAGATCCTACCAAAGCATAATCTCTTTCTCTTGGTTCAAATGGGCGTTCATTGAGATAAATTTTTAAAGCCAACCCGGTGAAAAGAAAGAATACAAGGAGTATCCAGAAATTCTTTTTGTCTTTTTGTGCCTGAAATATAAGTCCGAGTAGCCCTAAAATAAGTGGCAAAAAATAATAAGTATTTCTCGCTTTGTTTTTTAGTGCGTCAGAAGGGAGGTTTTCCTGTGATCCTAGACGTGTTTCATCGATGAATTTAATTCCGCTTAACCAGTTCCCATCCAAATTCGTCATTTTACCCTGAACATCATTTTGCCTACCAACGAAATTCCACATAAAATATCTCCAGTACATATAACCCATTTGATAGTCTATTAAATAGTGAATATTACTAAGTAAGGTGGGTTTTTGAACATTGATATATTCTCCAAAGGATTGTAAAAACTTATGGTAATCGTCATAATCAATATTTCCTCTGGCATAATCTCTTCTGAACTCAGTTATAACGTCGATCAACTCTTTTTTGCCTTGATATTCAGGTTTTATAGTGAACTTCAAAGGTCCTGTATACTCCATGTAGTTCGAAATGTGCTCCGTACTCCACATTCTGGGTAAAAATGCTTTGTGCCTGTTATCTAGGTTTTGTCTTGATTTTTTATAATTCTTATTAACGATTATATACTTTCCTTTTTTTGTGTCCTTTTCGTATTTAGGTTTTCCTTCTTTATAAGGTTCATCTTCGTCCAACCCGGCATAGATTTCTGAAAATTGAGGACCGTAGAATAAATGAGTTTCAGGATATTGCTCCAAGTTGTAATAGGCTAATAACTCTCGGGCATTATTAGGATTGTTTTCATTGATAACGGTTCCTGCATTAGCACGTATAGGAAGCATGATCCAGGAAGAGAATCCGACTAAAATAAACAAGATACACAGTAACAAAGTATTTAATTGAGCGTATTCTTTTTTTCTGGTGAATTTTAACCCAAAATAAAAGGCTGTGGAAATCAGTAGTGCCGCAATAATTGTTCCTGAGTTAAAAGGAAGGTTAATGCTATTCACAAAAAAGACTTCTAAAGCTCCGAAGAATTTTAAGGTGCTGGGGAGTAGTAATTTGAAAATAAAAAGTAAAACCGCAACAACAATAATATTGGCAGTTATAAAACTTTTCAAGGTTACTTTGTAATTTTTAAAATAGTATAAAAGCCCAATAGCAGGAATGGATAGTAATCCCATAAAGTGAACCCCAAATGAAAGCCCGACGATTAGCGAAATTAATATAAGCCACCGGTTACCTCTTGGCTTGTGCATGTCGCGTTCCCATAATAATCCAAGATAAAAAAGAATGGATAGAATACAGGTAGCCATTGCATATACTTCGGCTTCAACGGCATTAAACCAGAAACTATCGGTAAAAGTAAAGGAAAGTGATCCTACTAACGCAGCTCCTAAAACTGCTATTCCTTTGCTTTGAGAAAATTCCTCTTCTGAAGAAAGAATAAGTTTTCTGAGTAAAATAGTGATAGACCAGAACATGAATAAAATAGCGAAAGCACTTGCTACAGCAGAGGTCATATTAACAACCAAAGCGATCTGAGTAGGGTCAGAAGCAAAAATGGAAGCAAAGGCACCAATCATTTGAAAAAGCGGAGCTCCGGGTGGATGACCGACTTGTAATTTGGAAGAAGTAGCAATATATTCTCCTGCATCCCAAAAACTGGATGTGGGTTCTACGGTTAATGAGTAGGTGAGTAATGCAATAGCAAAAACGACCCATCCTAAAATTTTATTCCACTTTGTAAAGTTGAATGTGTTCATAATGATCTATCAGTTATATAACGTGTGGCGAATTTAATAATAAAATGCGGTTTTGAATTATTTAATAAACGGATTAAAAAGGTTTATGTTTCAAAAACAGTCAAATGGAGAGAGAAAGAAAAAAAAATCTATTTTTTTTATGAAAAAGTTTGGAGAGATGAAAGAAAGTTTTAAATTTGCACCCGCAATCACGCATTGGTCTATGGTGTAACTGGCAACACGTCTGGTTTTGGTCCAGAAGAGTCTAGGTTCGAGCCCTAGTAGACCAACAAAAAAGGGAAGCAATTATGCTTCCCTTTTTTTATTTGTGTAAGTTTTAAGATGTACTTGTAGTTCTGAGGAGGTAAAGAAAGTTTCCTTCGGTTAGAGAGGAAGATAGCGCAATAAAGAAAAAAGACATCAGTAGGGTGTGGGGTGTTTCTCTGTAGTGAGTAGGATGTGGTTGCAATACTTTAAGGTTTGAAAAGCAAAGAAGGCTGGTTTTTGGATTGTTTCTTTTTGATAGTCAGTGATATAAAGATGCTGTAATTTAACAAGAGCTTTACGTTTTTTAACAAAATGCTATCGTAATGAGGAAAGGGTTTTTAGTTATTTTGTTTCAGGATGTTAGGTCCAGAATACATAGTAACGTCTTAAAACCAATTCATTATGAGATATATAAATAATTATTTTTTTCTGTTGTGCTTTGCTTTGCTATTGCCAATGACGCTAATTGCGCAACATACTTTTTCTATTGTAGCAGTAGATCCGGAAACAGGTGAAATCGGAAGTGCAGGGGCTACCTGTATTAGTGCTGAAGATGGTGCGATAACTGTAAGTGATATTGTGTTAGGAGTAGGGGCGATCAATACGCAGGCATTATGGACACCGTCTAATCAACGAGCAGCTACTAAGCGTATGAAAGCAGGAGATTCTCCTGAGCAAATTATTCAATGGATGGTGCAACATGGAGAGGTTCCGGATAATGCGCAATATGTTGTTGTTGATTTAAATGGAGGGGCACCGAGAACAGCTGGATATACTGGGGTTAAGGTATTTGATGAAAAGTTACATCTTACGGGACCTAATTATGCGATAGCTGGGAATATCTTGCTTTCTAAAGAGGTTATCAGGGATATGGAAACTGCTTTTTTACAAACCGAAGGGAGTTTAGCAGACAAATTAATGGCAGCCTTGCAAGGGGCTAAAAGACCCGGGGCTGATTCCAGGTGTTTGCGGGATGGAGTGAGTTCGGGTTCTGCGTATATACGGGTGGCTGATCCGTCAGATACCAATAATGAACACGGAAAGCTTTCTCTTGATTTGAATGTGTGGATTACAACAAATGTTTTTGAGCCCATTGATGCTTTGCAAAAAGAATATGATAATTTGGGTCAATGTGTGGAGGTGTCACTTGCTTTAAAAACAGATAACTATCCGACAGAAACATCTTGGGAAATACAAGATAAGGATCGAAAAGTGGTAGCTTCGGGAGGACCTTATAATAAAGAACTTATTACAGTAAAAAAATGCCTTCCATCAGGAGAGTACACTTTTGTTATTAAGGATACATATGGAGATGGGATTTGTTGTAGGTATGGCAACGGATATTATAAATTGACATCAGGAGGAAGAACCTTGGCTTCAGGAGGTAGTTTCAGATATTCGGAGCAGACTCCATTTAGTTTGCAAAATTTAAAAAACTTAACGTTGGATATGAAGAATGAGGTTTTTGTTAAAGATGGAGGAGCTCAGATTGCGATATATCCGAATCCTGCAGATGATATAGTTGTGATCAAGTCTGATGGTCAATTTATTTCTTCTTATGAAATACATGATGTTTTTGGTAAGCTTATAGAAAAAGGCAGCAATGGTATAAAAACGCCTAATACAACTATTTATCTCGATGTAAAAAAGTATCTCTCAGGAATGTATTTTGTTACGATCTATGATGATAAGCAGCAAAAAGAAGTAAATCAACTAATAGTAAAATAATCAGAAGTAGAGATTGTTTAATGTGGTGGGAGGAAAAACAATTAATTCTGATAGATCAGTCTGGAAACTGATTATAGTGGTGTAAAACAAAACAGGAAAGTAATTTTACTTTCCTGTTTTGTTTATTTAGCTTATACAGCTAAGCAAAGTACGTTGCTTAGGTGTTTTTTTTAGTTCGCTGGAATCCTGAATGTAATAACTGGTCTTTTGGCATGATTGACCATGTCTTCGCTAATGCTTCCGTTTACAAAATGTGATATTCCTGTTCTGCCATGAGTTCCCATTCCGATAATCCCGGCTTTAATGGTGTTGGCAAAATTCATAATACCTTTTTCTATAGTTTCATCATTGTAGATGTTTAAGGTGTAATCTTCAATGGGTAATGTGCTGAGTAAACTATTCATCTTATGTTCGATATAGTGAGTAGTTCTAAATTTGCTGGAAGTGTTAATCCATACCAGATTAAAGGTAGCATCTATTTCTTTGGAGAAGTTATATGCGGCCAGTAAAGTTAATTTGTCTTCTTCTTCAAAGCTGGAAGCGTATACGAAATTTTTAATATTAAAGAGGTCGCATTCATTTTTGATAACCAAAACTGGAATTTTTGAAAAACGCACTATTTTTTCAGAATTAGAACCAATAAACAGTTCTTTTACGCCAGATGCTCCGTTGGATCCCATGATGATAAGATCAATATCATTGTTGGTACAAGTATCGGAAACGCCCTTTTGCATGCCTTCAAAACTTACGGTTTCTTTAACGGTAATACCTTCTAGGTAGTCCTTGTCTTTGTACTCTTCATACTTGAGATGCGTTTGCTGCATAAACAAGATGGCAGGTGGTGCCGGAGCAGAGTTACCTGATATGACTAGGTCATTAGAGTAGTCTGGTAGATCGATGATGTGTAATAAATAAATCTCTGCATTGTTCTTTTTGGCTACCTGAGCAGCTACTTTTAGTGCACTTTCTGCTTGAGGGGAAAAATCTGTGGGTACAAGTATTCTTTCTATCATAATCGTAGGTTTTAAATTGTTAATAAATAAAAGCGTTGAAAGTTTAGCGGGTAGCTTGGGTCTTTTAAATATACGAATAAATTGATTGTCAATGTCTTTTTTTATCTAAAAAAATATTCGTATATTTGCAGCGTTTAACGAGAAATTAAGAGGTGAGGGGGCGAAAAGTCCCCTCTTTTTATCTATCTATGTCATTAAAAGAAAAAGTTGAAGGATTTTTACTCGAAGGACTTAAAGAGAATCCTAAGTTGTTTTTGATTAACTGGACTATAAGTCCTGCAAATCATATCGAGGTTATTATAGATGGTGATGAGGGGGTGAAAGTAGAAGATTGCATTTCGATAAGCAGATCAATAGAACATAATTTAGATAGAGAAGAAGAAGATTTTTCTTTGCAGGTTATGTCAGCAGGGGTTTCTGAAGGGTTGTCGCATATTCGACAATATAAAAAGAATATTGGAAGAAAGCTTTCCGTGAAAACCAATGAAGAGACTGTTGAAGGAGAGTTGATCTCAGTGACAGATGAATCAGTGTTACTGCGCTGGAAAGCAAGAGAGCCTAAACCTGTTGGAAAAGGAAAAGTAACCGTTACCAAAGAAGCATCTCTTTGTTTTGAAGATATACAAGAAGCAAAAGTTATGATAACATTTTAATTATAAACTGAAATGGAAAATATTGCATTAATAGAATCATTTTCAGAATTCAAAGATGATAAGTTAATAGATCGCGTGACGTTGATGGCGATTTTGGAAGATGTATTTAGAAATGCCTTGAAGAAGAAATTTGGTAGTGATGATAATTTTGATATTATCATAAATCCTGATAAAGGGGATTTAGAGATATGGAGAAATAGGATAGTGGTAGATGATGGGGAAGTAGAAGATAGTAATCAGGAAATATCACTTTCTCAGGCAAGAAAAATTGAGCCTGATTTTGAAGTAGGAGAAGATGTGTCTGAAGAGGTGAAGTTAATTGATCTGGGAAGACGTTCTATTTTGGCATTACGTCAGAACTTGATCTCTAAAATACATGAGCATGACAATACAAATGTATATAAGCAGTTTAAAGAACTAGAAGGAGAGATCTATACCGCAGAAGTTCATCACATACGCCATCGGGCAATTATTTTATTGGATGATGAAGGAAATGAGGTGATTCTACCTAAAGATAGACAGATTCCGTCTGATTTTTTTAGAAAAGGAGATAATGTAAGAGGGGTCATCGAAGCAGTAGAATTAAAAGGTAATAAGCCTTCTATAATTATGTCTAGAACTTCTCCGCTATTTTTAGAGAAGTTGTTTGAATCAGAGATTCCTGAAGTTTTTGATGGATTGATTTCTGTAAAGAAAGTAGTGAGGATTCCAGGAGAAAAGGCAAAAGTAGCAGTGGATTCTTATGATGATAGAATTGACCCTGTAGGAGCTTGTGTGGGAATGAAAGGTTCTCGAATCCATGGAATTGTTCGTGAATTAGGAAATGAAAATATTGATGTAATTAATTACACTAATAATGTTCAGTTGTATATTACAAGAGCATTAAGCCCGGCAAAAGTTACCTCTATAAAGATTAGTGAGGATAATACAAGGGCTCAGGTTATGTTGCGTCCAGAGGAAGTTTCAAAAGCAATTGGACGAGGAGGGCATAACATACGTCTGGCAGGTCAGTTGACAGGTTTTGAGATAGATGTCTTTAGAGAAGGAGTAGAGGAAGATGTGGAATTGACAGAGTTTAGTGATGAAATAGATTCTTGGATTATAGAAGAATTTGCGAAAATTGGATTAGACACGGCAAAGAGTATCTTAGAGCAGGATGTATCTGATTTGATTAAGCGTACAGATCTTGAAGAAGAGACAATAACAGAGGTTATTCGAATTTTAAAGTCTGAATTTGAAGATTAATAAACACAATTAATTTATATTTGGCAAAATAATTGGCATTTATGGCTGAAGCAAAAACAATGAGATTAAATAAAGTATTACGCGAATTCAACATCTCGCTTGATCGGGCTGTGGACTTTTTGAGTTCCAAAGGTCATGAGATAGATGCGCGTCCTACTACCAAAATTTCTTCGGAGATTTACAAGTTGCTTTTTGATGAATTTCAAACTGATAAAAGTAAAAAAGTAGCTTCTAAAGAAGTTGGAGAAGAAAAAAGAAAAGAGAAGGAAGCGCTGCGTGTGCAGATTGAAAATGAGCAGGAAGAAAAGCGGAAACGTGCAGAAGCTCGTGATGTTGTTAAAGCTAAAGCGCATTTAAGTGGTCCAAAACAAGTAGGAAAGATTGATTTGGCGAAGAAAGAAGAAGTTGCTAAGCAGCCCGAAGCAACGAATGAGAAATCTTCTGAAAAAGTAGAAAGTAAAACAGAGGAGCCTGAAGTGAAAGAAGAAAAACCTTCTTCTGAAACAGTACAGCATCAAGATAAGTCTGAACGTAAAGACAGCGCTAAGGTTTCTAAGGAAGATAAAAAAACGACTACTCCGGAAAGAGTGTCGAATCGTCCTGAAAAAAGAGGAATTAAATTGGCAAAATTAGCTCCAATCGAATTAGAAAAGAAGAAGGCGGAAAAAGCAACGGAACCACAAGCCGCTGCAAAAACTAAGCAAACGCCTCAGGAACCGGTGGTTCCTGCTGAACCTGAAAAAGTAAAGACGAAGTATCAGAAACTAGATGGTCCTAATTTTACAGGTCAGAAAATTGACTTAACCAAATTTCAGAAACCGGCAAAGAAGAAGGAAGAGAAATCTGATAATAAGTCTAATGACGCGAATAAAAAACGTCGAAGAAGAATCAGTAAAGAAGGAGCTGGATCCGGAGGAGGAGCAAACAGATCTAATAACCAAGGAGGAAACCGAGGAGGAAATAATAACCGAGGAGGAAATAATAACCGTGGTAAAGGTGGGTCCCGAGGAGGGAATCACAGAAGACCTCCTGTGGTTAAGGAAGAGCCAAGTGAAGAAGAAGTACAAAAACAAGTAAGAGAGACTCTGGAAAAACTTCAGGGGAAATCTAATAAGTCTAAAGCGGCTAAATACCGAAGAGATAAGCGAGATCAGCACCGTCAGAAGATGGAGGATGATGTAGCACAACAAGAACAAGAGAATAAGACACTTAAAGTTACTGAGTTTGTAACAGTTTCTGAGGTGGCTACGATGATGGATGTGCCTACAACCAAGGTGATATCTACCTGTATGTCATTAGGAATTATGGTGACAATGAATCAGCGACTAGATGCAGAAACCTTGTCAATTGTAGCTGATGAATTTGGATATGAAGTTGATTTTGTAACATCGGATCTTGAAGAGTCTATCGAAGATATCGTTGATAATCCTGAAGATTTGGTGGTGAGAGCACCGATTGTAACGGTAATGGGACATGTTGATCATGGTAAGACTTCGCTCTTGGATTACATTCGTGAGGAAAATGTAATTGCTGGAGAGAGTGGTGGAATAACCCAGCATATCGGAGCGTATGGAGTACAGTTAGAAAATGGACAGAAAATTGCCTTTTTAGATACACCAGGTCACGAAGCGTTTACAGCGATGCGTGCACGTGGAGCTCAGGTAACAGATTTGGCGATTATCGTGATTGCAGCAGATGATGATGTGATGCCACAAACGAAAGAAGCGATAAGTCATGCTCAGGCTGCTGGAGTTCCAATAATCTTTGCGATTAATAAGGTGGATAAGCCAACAGCAAATCCTGATAAGATTAAGGAAAAACTAGCTGCTATGAATCTTTTAGTAGAAGACTGGGGAGGTAAAATTCAATCCCATGATATCTCAGCTAAAACCGGATTAGGAGTGAAAGAGCTGCTGGAAAAAGTATTGCTTGAAGCTGAAATATTAGAACTTAAAGCAAATCCAAAACGTTCTGCTAGTGGAACAGTGGTAGAAGCCTTCCTTGATAAAGGAAGAGGATATGTTTCTACTATTCTGGTTCAGACAGGTACACTTAGAATCGGAGATTATGTATTGGCAGGAAAAAATAGTGGTAAGATTAAGGCTATGCAGGATGAAAGAGGGAATAATGTCAAGGAGGCAGGACCTTCTACTCCAATCTCTATCCTGGGGCTGGATGGTGCACCACAGGCAGGTGATAAATTCAATGTATTGGAAGATGAGAGAGAGGCAAAAGATATTGCTGCTAAGAGGGCTCAATTACATAGAGAACAATCTGTAAGAACTCAAAGACATATAACACTTGATGAAATCGGAAGAAGGATTGCGTTAGGAGACTTCAAGGAGTTGAATATAATCTTAAAAGGAGATGTGGATGGTTCTGTTGAAGCATTGACGGATTCGTTCCAGAAATTGTCTACAGAAGAGATTCATATCAATATTATTCATAAAGCTGTAGGTGCTATTACAGAAAGTGATGTGCTGCTAGCCTCGGCTTCTGATGCGATTATTGTAGGGTTTAATGTTAGACCTGCAGGAAATGCAAGAGCAGTAGCGGATAAGGAAGAAATTGATATCCGTACATATTCTATCATTTATGATGCGATCAATGATCTTAAGGATGCAATGGAAGGAATGTTATCTCCTGTTATGAAAGAGGAGGTTACAGGTACTGCGGAAATCAGAGAAACCTTTAAAATTTCTAAAGTAGGTACTATTGCAGGGTGTATGGTTCAAAATGGAAAAATATACCGAAACTCAGGAATTCGCCTTATTAGAGAAGGGGTTGTTGTGTATACCGGAGAGCTGTCTTCTCTGAAGCGATTTAAAGATGATGTAAAAGAAGTAGGAAAAGGATACGATTGTGGTCTTCAGATCAAGAACTATAATGATATCAAGATTAATGATGTTATTGAGGCCTATACAGAAGTAGCAGTGAAGAAGAAACTTTAAAAATATAATAACAAGTATAAAAAAAAGCCGATAAGTAAATTATCGGCTTTTTTGTGTTATATGTTGGATTTATTATTTCTTTTCAGGTTTAAAAATAAAGGCATTTGGAAACTTCTCATGAATCTCTTTTAGAGCTCTGTCTGCTTCAAGACGACTTCTGTAGTTTCCGATCCATACCTTGTAGTTTGGAGTTTCCCATTGTATGGAAGGTTCCCATTTAGAGAAAGCTTCGTCAGCAGCTTTTAAAATCGAATTTGCTTTGTTTAAATTCCCGTAGTATAACTGTATTTTATATCGATCACTAAACTCTCCTTCTTTTGCCATGCTGGATTTGATGTTTAGTAGTCTTTTTATTCTAGGGTCTTGATTGATTTTTACTTGTGGATTTGTTTGGTTTTCAGTGCTAATTCCCTCTTCATTGGTGGCTTCTAGTTTGTTTTCGTAATCATTTTGGGCATGTGCGAATGTGGAATACGCTAGACAAAGACCGAAGAAAAGAATACTACTTTTTTTATTTAAAATTCTCATTACAAATAGATTTGATACAAAGGTAAAGTTTAATGACTCAAAATCCTTGAAAAATATTATTTAGAATAGATATAAATTAATATTTAACGGTTCGCTAACATTTCTAAAATCGACTTATTGTAGTACTTTTGTCGTCGAATTAATCGGTTCTGTTTTTAATGCGATTTGTTGCATTAAAGAAAAAACCGTGCCAACAATTTAGATGATAATTCTACTTATAATATGAGACAGGTGAAATACCGTAATTCAGCCTCTAGAATCCTTGTCCTAGGAACAGTTTATTTATTAACTTTCTTAAATCCTGTTTTTGCACAGGATGGTGCAGCTGGTGATGCCGCTGTCACAACGCAAGAAGCATCCGGCGGTGATGTTGCGAAGGGTGAGGAATTGTTTAAATCTTTATGTGCGGCATGTCATAAGCGTTATAAAAAAATGACAGGGCCAGCGTTGTTTGGAGTGACAGATAAGCATAGTACAGAGTGGTTGTATTCTTGGATTAAGAATAGTTCCGCTTTAATTGCATCAGGAGATGCAGCTGCTATCGCTGTGTTCGAAGAGTATAATAAAACTCCAATGAACTCATTCCCTCAATTGTCTAATAAGGATATTGATGATATTCTGGCATATGTGATGGTGCCAAAAGCAGATCCGCCAAAAACTGCAGGAGTAGCTCCGGTTGATGGAGGAGGATCCGGAAATAACGGTGGCGTTTCTACAGATGTGTTGTTGGGAGCTTTAGTGTTAGTTTTCTTAATGCTGGTAGTGTTCCTTTACATGGTAAACAGTACCTTGAAGAAATTTGCTGTAGCGAATGGAATTGAATTGCCAAAAGAAGGAAAGACACCGATTTGGAAAGCATTTGTAAAGAATCAGTTTTTAGTAATTGTTACTACAATATTATTATTGTTATCATCTGCTTATTTTGTGTATGGATTCCTAATGCAGGTAGGGGTAGACCAAGGTTATATGCCGGTTCAGCCAATACACTATTCGCATAAGATTCATGCTGGAGATAATAAAATTGAGTGTAAGTATTGTCACTCTTCTGCTAGAGTAAGTAAAACTTCAGGGATACCATCGTTGAATGTATGTATGAACTGTCATAAGTCAATTAGTGAAGTGGCAGAAAGTACAGCGACAGCAGAACACTCAAAAGAGTTCTACGATGGAGAAATTCAGAAATTATATAAAGCGGTTGGATGGGATGCTGAGAACCAAAAATACACTGGGGAAACTTCTCCTGTAAAATGGGTTCGTATTCATAACCTACCAGATTTTGCATACTTTAACCATTCACAGCACGTAACTGTTGCAGGGATTGAGTGTCAAAAATGTCACGGTCCTGTAGAAGAAATGGAAGTAATGTATCAGCATGCTCCTTTGACAATGGGATGGTGTATAAACTGTCATAGAGAAACAAACGTGAAGTTAGAAGGAAATGAGTACTATGCGAAGATTCACGAAGAGTTGTCTAAAAAGTATGGAGTTGAGAAGTTAACAGCTGCTCAGATGGGTGGTCTGGAATGTGGAAAATGTCATTATTAAAAGCAGAGTGAAATCTGTTAGGTTGTAAATTAGTAAAGAAGTTAATATCAGTTATATATGTCATCAAACAAGAAATACTGGAAAAGTGTTGAGGAGCTAGACCAAAATAGCTCTATTGTTGAGACGCTAAAACAAAACGAATTCGTTCAGGAAATTCCTACGGATGAGTTTTTAGGAGATGAGCAATCTCTGGAGAATTCTTCGACTTCTCGTCGTGATTTTCTTAAGTATTTAGGTTTTAGTACCGCAGCAGCTACCTTAGCAGCTTGTGAAGGACCAGTTAAGAAATCTATTCCTTATGTAGTGCAGCCGGACAGTATTGTTCCGGGAGTAGCAAACTTTTATGCAACTACAGTAGCGAATGGTTTTGATTTTGCAAGTGTTTTAATCAAAACGAGAGAAGGACGCCCTATCAGGGTAGAGAAGAATACGATGTCTAAATCAGGTTTAGGAGCAAATGCAAGAGTGCAGGCATCAGTTCTTTCTTTATACGATAGTACAAGATTGAAAGGTCCTAAAGCAGCAGGAAAAGATATTAGCTGGGATGCTTTAGATAAAGAAGTTTCTGCTAAGCTGAATAGCTTAGGAGGAAAACAAATTGTTTTATTGACGCAAACTTTTGCGAGTCCGTCAACTACTAAGTTGATCGGAGAGTTTAAGGCAAAGTATGGAAATGTATCACATGTAGTATATGATGCGATTTCAGAAAATGCGGCACTAGAAGCGTATAAAGCAGTGTATGGGAAACGTGCACTTGTAGATTATGATTTTGGTAAAGTTGATACTATTGTAAGTGTTGGAGCAGATTTCCTTGGCGATTGGCAAGGGGGTGGATATGATGAAGGATATGCTGCCGGACGTATTCCAAAAAATGGTAAAATGTCTAAGCATATTCAGTTCGAGTCTAATATGTCTCTGACTGGAGCTAATGCGGATAATCGTATTCCTGTTACACCAACTCAGCAAAAACAAGTATTAGCTTCTTTATATGCATATGTAACCGGAACAAGTTCTAAAACTACATTGAGTCCTGAGCTTAATGAACAGGTAGTAAAAGCAGCTAAACATATTAAGAAAGCAGGAAGAAACGCAGTAGTAGTTTCAGGGATACAAGATGTAGATGCTCAATTATTAGTTATTGCAATTAATAAAGCTATTCATAGTAAAGCTGTAGCAGAACACAGAGCAAGAAAAATACGTCAGGGAGATAGCAAAGCGGTAGCTCAACTCGTAAAAGATATGAATGCCGGGAAAATTGGAGCTATCTTAATAGCAGGGGTAGATCCTGTGTATTCTTTGCCAAACGCTGCAGAATTCAAGGCAGGTCTGGAAAAAGTTGATTTATCAGTGGCATTTTCAATGCACAATGATGCAACTGCAGAGAAATGTCAGTATGTAGCAACGACTCCTCATTACTTAGAATCTTGGGGAGATGTAGAGTTAAAAGAAGGAAGTTATGCGCTTACGCAACCAACTATTCGTCCGTTGTTTGATACAAGACAGTTTCAGGAAACACTTCTGAAATGGACAGGTAATGCGGAAGATTATAATAAATATATAAAAAATGCATGGACAGGAATTTTAGGAGGTACTTCATGGAATCAAGCATTGCATGATGGTATTTTAGTAAAACCTGTTTTAGCTAAAAAGGAATTAGAAGAAGCAATAGAGGCACAGGAAGGTGATGAAGTAGAAGCGCCTGCTGTAGTAACTCCGGATTTTGGTGGAGCAGCAAAAAGACTATTAGCTTCTGAGTCGAATGGATTCGAACTTACGTTATATACTAAGACTGGATTAGGAGACGGACAACAAGCGAGTAACCCTTGGTTACAAGAGTTACCAGATCCTATCTCCAGAGTATCATGGGATAACTACCTTACAGTTTCAAGAGTTGATGCAGAAGCATTAGGATTAGAAAACTATAATGTAGCAAACGGTGCATTAAATGGTAGTTATGCCAAAGTTACAGTAAATGGAGTATCTGTAGTAGCGCCAGTATTGATCCAACCAGGACAGGCCAAAGGATCTGTAGGTCTTGCCTTGGGGTATGGAAAAACTGCTGCCATGAAAGATACTATGAAGGTTGGAGTTAATGCTTATGCATTATATCACAATCTGGATGCAGTACAGCAAGTGTCTATAGAAAAAGTGGACGGAGATCATGAGTTTGCTTGTGTACAGCTTCATAATACATTAATGGGGCGTGGAGATATCATTAAAGAAACGACTTTAGAAGTATTTAATACAAAAGATAAAAATGTTTGGAATTCAGTTCCTGTTGTAAGTAAAGATCATATTGAGTTTGAAGTAACTTCTCCTGAAGTTGATCTTTGGGATGAGTTTGATAGATCTGTAGGACATCATTTTAATCTTTCTATTGACTTAAATGCATGTACGGGATGTGGAGCTTGTGTGATTGCGTGTCATGCAGAGAACAACGTTCCTGTAGTAGGAAAGTCAGAGGTAAGAAGATCAAGAGATATGCACTGGCTTCGAATTGACCGTTACTATTCTTCTCAGGATAGTTTTATCGGAGATAGTGAGAAGAAAAATAATATCTCAGGATTAGGAAGTTCTCTTTCTGAATTTGGAGAGATGGAAAATCCTGCAGATAACCCGCAGGTGGCATTCCAACCTGTAATGTGTCAACATTGTGATCATGCACCTTGTGAGACAGTATGTCCGGTAGCAGCTACATCACACGGTAGACAGGGACAAAATCATATGGCATATAACCGTTGTGTAGGTACAAGATATTGTGCGAACAACTGTCCATATAAAGTGCGTAGATTTAACTGGTTCTTGTATAGCAATAATGATGAGTTTGATTACAATATGAATGATGATTTAGGACGTATGGTTCTTAATCCGGATGTTGTAGTGCGTACAAGAGGGGTGATGGAGAAATGTTCTTTCTGTATTCAGTCTACTCAGGCAATTATCTTAAAAGCAAAAAGAGAAGGAAGACCAGTGGCAGCAGGAGAGTTTAATGATTCTTGTGCATGTTCGGCAGCTTGTTCTTCTGGAGCGATGCGTTTTGGAGATGTGAATGAAGAAGGAAGTGTTATTGCAGATTTGGTAAAAGACGATAGAGCATACCACTTGTTAGAACACGTTGGTGTTAAACCAAATGTTGTGTATCAAACGAAAGTAAGAAACACTACAGAAGCTTAAATAAATAAAGAATAAATTCAATTATATAAAGGATTATGTCTCATTACGAAGCACCTATAAGAAAACCTTTAGTTACCGGGGATAAAACATATCATGAGGTAACAGAGGATGTGGTAGCAGCAGTTGAAGGAAAAGCGAATAAATCTTGGTGGATAGTATTTTCTATCTCATTAGCAGCTTTCCTTTGGGGTATAGGTTGTATTATCTATACCGTATCTACAGGTATCGGAACCTGGGGGTTGAACAAGACCGTTGGTTGGTCTTGGGATATTACTAACTTTGTTTGGTGGGTAGGTATTGGTCACGCAGGAACACTGATCTCTGCAGTACTCCTACTTTTCCGTCAGAAATGGAGAATGGGAATTAACCGCTCTGCAGAAGCGATGACAATTTTTGCAGTATTTCAGGCAGGGTTATTCCCGATTATTCACATGGGGCGTCCTTGGTTGGGATATTGGGTATTACCGATACCAAACCAATTCGGATCTTTGTGGGTAAACTTTAACTCACCACTACTTTGGGATGTATTTGCAATTTCGACATACTTATCTGTATCTCTTGTCTTTTGGTGGACAGGATTATTGCCTGATTTTGCAATGATTAGAGACAGAGCAGTAACTCCTTTTAATAAAAAGATATATGGTATCTTATCATTCGGATGGAGTGGTAAGGCAAAAGACTGGCAACGTTTTGAAGAGGTGTCTCTTGTATTAGCCGGTTTAGCAACACCTTTAGTACTTTCAGTACATACTATTGTATCGTTTGACTTTGCTACCTCTGTTATTCCTGGGTGGCATACAACTATCTTCCCTCCGTATTTCGTTGCAGGAGCGATTTTCTCAGGATTCGCCATGGTAAATACGCTGTTGATTATGATGAGGAAGGTGTCTAAACTAGAAGACTACATTACTTTACAACATATAGAATTAATGAATATTGTAATTATGATTACAGGTTCTATTGTTGGGGTAGCTTATATAACTGAGTTGTTTGTAGCTTGGTATTCAGGAGTTGAATACGAACAGTACGCATTCCTTAACCGTGCTACGGGACCTTACTGGTGGGCATATTGGGCAATGATGACTTGTAATGTATTTTCTCCACAGTTTATGTGGTTCCCTAAATTGAGAAGAAGTATCATGTTTTCATTCTTTATCTCTATTGTGGTAAACATAGGAATGTGGTTTGAGCGATTTGTAATTATTGTAACATCACTTCACAGAGATTACTTACCGTCTTCATGGACGATGTTCTCTCCAACGTTTGTAGATATAGGAGTATTTATTGGTACAATCGGATTCTTCTTTGTGTTATTCTTGCTATATGCTCGTACCTTCCCGGTAGTAGCACAGGCGGAAGTAAAATCGATTTTGAAGTCTTCAGGAAGTAAGTATAGAAAATATATGGATGAAGGACGTGATTTTAGAGAAGATTTACCAAAAGTAGAAGTGAAGATAATCAGAGAAGATCTTTCTGATGATAATACAGCTGAAAATTTAAAAAATAACTAAGGATGGCATCAAAAGTTATACAAGCATTTTATACGGATGATGATGTGTTAATGGACGCAGTGAAGAAAGTTCGTAAAGAACATCATCATATAGAAGAAGTGTTTACTCCTTTCCCTGTTCACGGTTTGGATAAAGCGATGGGACTACCACATACAAGACTTGCAATTACTGCTTTTATGTATGGATGTCTGGGATTAACAGTGGCAATCACTATGATGAATTTTATCATGATTGAGGATTGGCCACAGAATATCGGAGGAAAACCAAGTTTTAGTTTTATAGAAAACATGCCATCTTTTGTGCCAGTAATGTTCGAGCTTACAGTATTTTTCTCCGCTCACTTAATGGTAATCACATTCTATATGAGAAGTAGAATATGGCCATTCAAAGAAGCAGAAAATCCAGATGTAAGAACTACTGATGACCATTTTTTAATGGAAGTGAGTGCTACCAGTGAAAATGTAGATGAATTGATCGGAATGTTGGCAGAAACTGGAGCTACAGAAATAAAAGTTAAAGATAAGCAAGGAGATAACCATTAGTAATAATGAAGAATACTATAAAAATATTAGCCCTGGCAATACTGGTAAGTAGTATTGTTTCTTGTAAAAACGAAAAGAGTCCTAACTATGTCTTCATGCCTAATATGTATGAGTCTGTGGGCTATGAAACTTACGGGGATTATGAAATTTTCGAAGATGGTCAGGAAGCAATGTTGCCTGTAGAAGGAACAGTTCCAAGAGGATGGATGCCTTATGATTATGAAAACTCTCCAGCTGGATATAAGCAGGCAAAAGATAGCTTGAAAAATCCACTTCGTTATACAGAAGAAAATCTGGAAAAAGGAAAAGAACTATATACGATTTACTGTGCAATATGTCATGGTGATAAAGGAAAAGGAAAAGGGACGTTAGTTAAAAGAGATAAAATTTTAGGAGTTCCGAGTTATGATGATATTGGAAGAGCTATTACGGAAGGTAGTATATATCACGTAATGTATTACGGAATTAACTCTATGGGATCTTATGCTTCTCAAACAAGCGAGCACGAACGTTGGCAAATAGTTCAGTATGTTCAGAAGTTGAAAGCTGATTTGGAAGGAAAAACTCCAAGATTGGATAAAGAAGAAGGTAAGAAACCAGAAGTACATGAAGAGAAAGTTGCTCTTCATGATGCGTCAGCTGAAGATCACAAGAAACCAGCACAAGAAGTGCACCATTAAAATTAAAGAATAACGATATATTAAAGATATGTATACGCTACCAAATAAGTTAAAACTATTTTCTCTCATTCTTGTTGTTGTGGGACTTATAGGGCTAATAGCTGGATTTGCTACTACACCAAGTTCAATAGAAGAAGTTAAAGAACAGCTGGCAGCACATGACGCTCATGGTGGTGGTCATGGAAATGCTCATGAAGTAAAGAATTCACATGCTGAGTCAGCAGGTCATGGAGAAGGACATGAAACAAAAAGTCACGGTGAAGAGGCTGGACATGGTGATGCACACGGTGGAGATGCTCATTATGAGCATGTTTTACATCAGTTACAAAATAAGCCTTGGGCTTCTTTGTATATAGCCGCGTTCTTTTTCTTTATGATTTCACTAGGAGTGTTAGCATTTTATGCAATTCAAATAGCTGCACAAGCAGGCTGGTCTCCGGTTTTATTCAGAGTAATGGAAGCTATTACAGCATATTTAGTGCCTGGAGGGATTATAATGTTTGTAATTTTAGCGCTATCAGGATTCCATGTTAATCACTTATTTGTTTGGGCAGACCCTGAAGTGGTAGCACATGATAAGCTGATTCAGGGGAAATCTGGATGGTTGAACTCTTGGGGGTTCATTATCAGAGCAGCATTGTTTTTAGCTGGGTGGATGTTATATCGTCATTTTGCAGTTAAATTTTCAAGAAAACAAGATGAAGATACTACAGGAAATAAATGGTATAAGAAAAGCTTTAAAATTTCTGCTGCCTTTTTAGTATTCTTTATTTATACAGAATCAATGATGTCATGGGATTGGATTATGAGTTTTGATCCTCACTGGTTCAGTACATTATTTGGATGGTATGTTTTTGCTGGATTATTTGTTTCAGGAATTACTACAATCGCAATGATTACTATCTTTCTTAAATCAAGAGGATACTTAGAATTTGTTAATAATAGCCATATTCATGATTTGGCAAAATTCATGTTTGGTATTAGTATATTTTGGACATATTTATGGTTCTCTCAGTTCTTGTTAATATGGTTCTCTAATATTCCAGAAGAGGTAACCTATTACATAACTCGTATAGATGATTATAAATTACCTTTCTTCGGTATGGTAGCAATGAACTTTATTTTCCCATTGTTGGTATTGATGAATAGTGACTTCAAACGAGTTAACTGGTTTGTAGTGATGGCGGGAGTAATTATTTTATCAGGGCATTATTTAGATGTTTATAATATGGTTATGCCGGCAACAGTAGGTGCGTCTTGGTTTATTGGTTTAAGCGAGATTAGCGCAGTACTATTGTTTTTGGGAGTATTCCTGTACGTGGTATTTAGTGCATTGACAAAAGCACCATTATTAGCAAAAGGAAATCCTTTTATTGAGGAAAGTAAGCACTTCCATTATTAAAATAAAATCGTTTAAAAAGAAGATAGATAAAAATGACTGTATTCTTAACCTTAGTAGTTATAGCTCTTTTCGGGATCTCTTTATGGCAAATGTCAAAGCTGATGAATTTGGCCAGAGGTAAGGAGGGTGCTACAGAAATTGCCAATGATAAAGATAATGATACACAAGGTAAGTTGATGCTTGCGTTTGTAGGATTTATATACTTATTAACCATATATTGTTTTACTAATTATTATACTTATTTCTTACCTGAGTCTGCTTCAGAGCATGGAAAAGATTATGATACTCTGATGATGATATCAGTAGTGTTAATTATGATTGTTTTGATTCTTACTCAAGGATTATTGCATTACTTTGCATATAAATACAGAGGTAAAGAAGGTAATAAAGCATTGTACTTCGCAGATAATGACAAACTGGAATTTATATGGACTATTATTCCTGTAATAGTGTTAGCTGGTTTGATTATTTATGGGTTATTTACCTGGACTGATATTATGAATTTTGATGAAGAAGAAGGAGATCCTTTAATTGTAGAATTATATGGGTATCAGTTTGGATGGAGAGCTCGTTATGCAGGAGAAGATAATGTGTTAGGTAAGGCAAATGTTCGTTTTATAGAAGGAGTGAACACTTTAGGGTTAGATGTTTCTGATAGCTATGGAATGGATGATAAGGTTGCAAGTGAACTTCACTTACCAGTGAATAGAAGAGTGATCTTTAAGATGAGATCTCAGGATATTCTTCACTCTGCATATATGCCATTCTTTAGAGCTCAAATGAATGTAGTTCCAGGAATGATCACCGAGTTTTCGTACATTCCTACAGTAACTTCGGAAGAGATGAGAAATAGTGAGTTTATGGTAGAGAAAGTAGCTACGATAAATAAAATCAGAAAAGAAAAGAGTAAGAAATTAGTTGCCGCAGGAGATGAAGCTTTAGAAGAGTATAAATTTGATTATTACCTATTGTGTAATAAGATTTGTGGTACTTCTCATTATAATATGCAAATGAAGATTGTTGTAGAGTCAGAAGAAGATTATAAGGAGTGGATTAAAACACAAAAGACGTTTAAGGAGCAAATGTCTGCACAGGCATCTAATTAGTATTGAAATTTAGTATATTATTATAAAAAAAATATAGAGAGATATGTCAGCAATAGCACACGGAGAAGATCACGCACACGGACATGCTCATGACGATCACGGTCATCATAAGGAAACTTTTATTACTAAATATATATTTAGTATTGATCATAAAATGATTGCAAAACAGTATTTGGTTACTGGTTTGATCATGGGTATTATCGGTATTGCAATGTCTATTTTATTTAGATTGCAATTAGCATGGCCTGATCATAAATTTACTGTGTATGAAATTTTCTTAGGAAAATTTGGTGTGGATGGAGTGATGGATCCTAGTATGTACCTGTCATTGGTTACGATACACGGTACGATCATGGTATTCTTTGTTCTTACTGCAGGGTTGAGTGGTACTTTTAGTAACTTATTGATTCCGTTGCAAATTGGAGCTAGAGATATGGCTTCTGGTTTTCTGAACATGGTTTCATACTGGTTGTTCTTTTTAAGTGCTGTGATCATGGTGTTATCTCTTTTTGCAGAGGCTGGACCAGCAAATGCAGGATGGACAATTTATCCTCCTTTAAGTGCATTGCCTCAAGCGATCGGTGGTTCTGGAACAGGAATGACGTTATGGCTGGCTTCTATGGCTATTTTTATCGCGTCTTCATTGATCGGTTCTCTGAACTATGTGGTAACAGTAATAAACTTAAGAACTAAAGGGATGTCTATGACTAGACTTCCATTGACAATCTGGGCATTTTTTGTTACAGCAATTATTGGTATTATTTCATTCCCGGTTTTATTATCAGCAGCATTGTTGTTGATTATGGATAGAAGCTTTGGAACATCTTTCTTTTTAAGTGATATTTATATTCAGGGAGAGGTATTGCATAACCAGGGTGGTTCACCGGTATTGTTTGAGCACTTATTCTGGTTCTTAGGACACCCAGAGGTATATATTGTATTATTACCTGCACTGGGAATAACATCAGAAATTATAGCAACAAATGCAAGAAAGCCAATTTTCGGGTATCGAGCGATGGTTGCATCAATTCTTGCAATTGCATTCCTTTCTACAATCGTATGGGGACACCATATGTTCGTATCAGGGATGAATCCTTTCTTAGGATCTGTGTTTACATTTACAACCTTATTAATTGCAATTCCTTCAGCGGTAAAATCGTTTAACTATATTACCACTTTATGGAAAGGAAACTTGCAATTTAATCCGGCTATGTTGTTCTCTATAGGTCTGGTATCTACCTTTATTACAGGAGGACTTACAGGAATTATCTTAGGAGATAGTACCTTGGATATTAACGTTCATGATACGTATTTCGTAGTAGCTCACTTCCACCTGGTAATGGGTATTTCAGCACTGTACGGTTTATTTGCCGGAGTATATCACTGGTTCCCTAAGATGTACGGTAGAATGATGAATAAGAATTTAGGATATGCGCATTTCTGGATTACAGCAATCGGAGCATATGGAGTATTCTTCCCTATGCACTTTGTTGGAATGGCGGGATTACCTAGAAGATATTATACAAATTCTAATTTCCCATATTTTGATGATTTACAAGATACAAATGTGTTGATTACTGTATTTGCTATTATCACAGCAGCAGCGCAATTCATTTTCTTGTATAACTTTATCTCTTCTATGTATTATGGTAAAAAGGCAGAAAAGAACCCTTGGAATTCTAATACATTAGAATGGACTACACCTGTAGAACATATTCATGGTAACTGGCCAGGAGAATTACCAACAGTATACAGATGGGCATATGACTATAGTAAGACAGATGAGAATGGAGAGTATGTGATTCCTGGACAGGATTTTGCGCCACAAACACATCCAATGCAGGACGGAGAAGAAGTATTACATCATTAATTTGGTGATAAAACAATATAAAGAAAGCCTTTTCATTATGTGAAAAGGCTTTTTCTTTTGAACTATCTTTGTGATAGCAAAATTAATTGCTTATACTAGTCTATATAAAATAAGAAGTTTGGTAGCTTATGAATGATAATTTGAATCCGTCCAATGAACATTTTACTCCAGAGGAGATGGATGTAGAAAAAGCCTTACGCCCCTTATCCTTTGAGGATTTTGCAGGGCAAGATCAGGTGTTGGAGAACTTGAAAATTTTCGTTAAAGCAGCTAATCTTAGAGATGAAGCTTTGGATCATACATTGTTTCACGGTCCTCCTGGTTTGGGGAAAACAACTTTGGCACATATTGTAGCAAATGAGTTAGGTGTAGGTATAAAAGTAACATCCGGACCTGTACTAGATAAGCCAGGAGATTTAGCAGGGTTACTTACAAATTTAGATGATAGGGATGTGCTGTTTATAGATGAGATCCATCGTTTAAGCCCTATAGTAGAAGAGTATTTGTATTCTGCCATGGAAGATTATAAAATAGACATTATGATTGAAAGTGGTCCAAATGCTAGGACAGTTCAGATTAATCTAAATCCATTCACCTTAGTTGGAGCAACAACGAGATCGGGATTGTTAACCTCTCCAATGAGAGCCCGTTTTGGAATACAATCCAGATTACAATACTACACAACAGAATTATTAGCCTCTATAATAGAAAGAAGTGCTTTTATCTTAAAAGTGCCGATTAATTTAGAAGCGGCTATTGAAATTGCAGGGAGGAGTAGAGGAACTCCTAGAATTGCGAATGCATTATTGCGTAGAGTACGTGATTTTGCCCAGATAAAAGGAAATGGACGAATTGATATAGAAATTGCAAAATATGCTCTAAAGGCGCTAAATGTTGATGCACATGGCTTAGATGAAATGGATAATAAAATTTTGACTACGCTAATAGATAAATTCAAAGGAGGTCCTGTCGGGATTACCACTTTGGCAACAGCAGTTAGTGAAAGTGCAGAAACTATTGAAGAGGTATATGAACCTTTTCTGATTCAACAAGGGTTTATAATGAGGACCCCTAGAGGGAGAGAAGTTACAGAATTAGCGTATAAGCATCTTGGGAAAACTAAAGGAGGTATTCAGGGAGGATTGTTTTAGACGTCAGTATGCATGTGAGCTAGTTCAGATTATTACAGAAAATTAGGAAACAGATGAAGTATAATGTCCTTGGAGAAGTATCTTTTCTCGAGCTGATAAAGAATGCTAGAAATATCCTGCTAAATCCATTGCCTTTTCATAGACGTAATTTTGCTAAACATGGAGATGTATTTAGAGTCCATTTAGGAGGTGGAAAAAAAGTACTTTTTACCAGAGATCCGAATATGGCACGTCACATGCTTCAAAAGCAACATAGGAAATATCACAAATCATCACTGCAAACTAAAGATTTAGCTAAGTATATAGGAGAAGGGCTTTTGACATCAAATGGGGAGAAATGGCTACAACAACGACGACTCATTCAGCCAGCTTTTCATAGGAAAAAACTAAAGATTTTGGTGGATACGATGCGGGACGTTATAGAAAGTAGCGTTATGTCTTTTCCGAAAAATAAAGAAATAGATGTATTGCCATTGATGAGTGATCTGGCATTTGAAGTAGTAGCAAAATCTTTGTTTGGATACGAGGACCCGGATACCATTTCACGATTGCAATATATAACGGAAAAAGCTCAACATACACTGATAAAAGAGGTACGGCAACCATACAAAAAATGGTGGTTTTATTTGACAGGAGTAACACAAAGAACATTGCGTTTGACAAAGGATGCTAGGAAATTGCTAGAAAAGATTATTCAAGATAGAAGAGCTTCCGGAGAAAAAAAAGATGATTTATTAGGGATGTTGCTGGAGTCGAGGTATGACAATGGGAACGCTATGAGTATGGATCAGCTGATTGATGAAATTTTGATTTTGTTTGTCGCAGGGCATGAAACTACGGCCAATGCCTTGGCATTTTCACTTTTTCTGTTAGCTAAAGACCAGAAAATACAACAAAAAGTATTTGAAGAGGTGAGTAAGGTAGATCCAAAAGGTGCAATTTTTGAAAGCCTGAATGAACTATCTTATACCAGGCAGTGTATTGAAGAAACGATGCGACTGTACCCCCCGGCGTATTTTTCAGATAGAGTGTCAATAGCAGATGATACATTCGAAGGAATGGAGCTCCCGGCAGGAACTCAGGTTTTGATTTCATTTTATGAAATTCATAGGAATTCGCAATTTTGGGAACAAGCAGAAATCTTTAATCCAGATCGCTTTGATCCAGTAGCTAAAAAAGACTTTTCTAATTGTTATTTTCCTTTTGGTTCCGGTCCGAGAATGTGTATCGGAAATAATTTTGCGATGTATGAAATGGTAATTGCCTTATACTCGATTGTTAGAAGTTATAAAATAACAACTAATGAAACTAGTATTGAAGTAACTCCATTGATAACGTTGAAGCCTAAAAATGCACGATTGACTTTTGATAAAAGAACGAATTGAAACCTGGGGAAGATAATAATAACGGTGAATAATAAAGCAAAATATAGTGCCCTGATTAAAGAAGAAGCAAAACGACTTGGTTTTTTATCATGTGGTATTAGCAAAGCCGGTTTTTTAGAGGAAGAAGCACCGCGCCTGGAGAAATGGTTGACTAAAAATATGAATGGAGAAATGTCATATATGGAAAACCATTTTGATAAACGACTCGACCCTACAAAACTGGTAGATGATGCAAAAAGTGTTATCTCTTTATTGCTGAACTATTATCCTTCCGAAACCCAAAAAGATGATACGGCTCCTAAATTATCAAAATATGCATACGGTAGAGATTACCATTTTGTAATTAAAGATAAACTAAAGCAGTTGTATGAATATATAACAGAAACCATAGGGGAGGTTTCCGGAAGAGCATTTGTGGATTCTGCTCCTGTGTTGGATAAGGCATGGGCAGCAAAAAGTGGATTAGGGTGGATCGGGAAAAACAGCAACTTGATCACCAGGAAAGTAGGTTCTTTTTATTTTATAGCTGAGTTGATCATAGACTTGGATCTGGAGTATGATACAATTGTTTCTGATCATTGCGGAACTTGTACGGCTTGTATCGATGCTTGTCCTACTCAGGCAATTGTAGAACCGTATGTGGTTGATGGGAGCAAATGTATATCGTATTTTACGATAGAATTAAAAGACGAAATACCATCTGGTTTCAAAGGACAGTTTGATCAATGGATGTTTGGATGTGATGTGTGCCAGGATGTGTGTCCGTGGAATCGCTTTTCAAAACCGCATAATGAACCATTATTTAATCCTAAACCAGAATTGCTGGAGATGACCAAAAAAGATTGGGAAGAGATTACCCAGGAGGTGTTTTCCAAAGTCTTTCAGAAATCGGCAGTAAAAAGAACAAAATTTTCTGGTTTAAAACGAAATATTGACTTTTTAAGCTCTTAATGTGTTAAAAAATAATTGGAGACTATTTAGTGAATGAGCTTGAAATTGCTCTTAGCTATAGAGAAAGAGTCGTTTGGAGAGCTTATAGCAACAAAAATGGGGAAGCTCTTCTTTTATACCTTTAAATTTTTCTATCTCAACCAGACTTGTACCTTTGTAATGTACATTTATATCATGATTACAGATGAGTATAGAAAGTAAAAGAAGAGAGGCCTTAGTGTATCACGCTAAACCTACACCAGGAAAAATCAAGGTAGTTCCCACAAAAAAATATGCAACACAAAGAGATTTGTCATTAGCATATTCCCCTGGAGTTGCAGAGCCTTGCTTAGAAATAGAAAAAAACACCTCGAATGTTTATAAATATACAGCAAAAGGAAATTTAGTTGCTGTTATCTCTAATGGAACGGCAGTATTAGGGTTAGGAGATATAGGTCCTGAAGCATCAAAACCAGTAATGGAAGGAAAAGGGCTGTTATTTAAAATTTTTGCAGATATCGATGTTTTTGATATAGAAGTGGATACTAAAGATGTAGATGCTTTTGTAGAGACCGTAAAAAACATAGCTCCTACATTTGGAGGGATAAATCTTGAGGACATTAAAGCTCCTGAAGCTTTTGAGATAGAAAGAAGGCTCAAAGAAGAACTGGATATTCCGGTAATGCACGATGATCAACACGGAACAGCGATAATCTCTGCGGCAGCATTATTGAATGCCTGTGAATTGGCAGGAAAAGAGATTAGCCAAGTGAAGATAGTGGTAAGCGGAGCAGGAGCAGCAGCTGTTTCCTGTACGAGACTGTATAAAGCATTTGGAGCAAAATCGGAAAATATCGTTATGACCGATAGTAAAGGGGTAATTCGAAAAAGCAGAACAAATCTTACCCCCGAAAAAGCCGAGTTTGCTACAGATAGAGAATTAGATACTTTAGAAGATGCACTAAAAGGAGCTGATGTTTTTATCGGTTTGTCAATGGCTAATCTGGTTTCTCCAGACATGCTTTTGTCAATGGCTGATAATCCAATTGTTTTTGCGATGGCAAATCCTGATCCTGAAATAAACTATAACTTGGCAATAGAGACAAGAGATGATATTATCATGGCTACAGGCCGAAGTGATAACCCTAATCAGGTAAATAACGTTTTAGGATTCCCTTTTATATTTAGAGGTGCATTAGACGTACGGGCAACTGGGATTAATGAAGAAATGAAGATGGCGGCAGTAAAAGCATTGGCAGAACTAGCAAAAGAACCTGTGCCAGAGCAAGTGAATATTGCATATGGAGAAACGCGTCTTAACTTTGGGAAGGATTATATTATTCCCAAACCATTTGATCCTAGGTTAATGAGTAAAGTACCTCCTGCAGTGGCAAAAGCCGCAATGGAATCAGGAGTTGCGACAGCTCCGATTACCGATTGGAAGAAGTATGAAAATGAGCTGTTAGAGAGAATGGGGAATGATAATAAGTTAGTACGCTTATTGGCTGATAGGGCAAAAACAAATCCTAAAAGAGTTGTATTTGCAGAAGCAGATCACTTGGATGTTCTGAAAGCAGCCCAAACAGTAAAAGAAGACGGAATAGGGTATCCAATACTTTTGGGAAGAAAAGATGTGATCGCCGAGTTAATGGCTGAGATAGACTTTGATAAAGAAGGAGTAACCATTATCGATCCTAAATCAGATGATGAAATTGAAAGGAAAAATCATTACGCAAAGAAATATTGGGAAGTAAATAGTCGAAAAGGAATTACACTGTTTGATGCCCAGAAATTGATGAGGGAGCGAAACTACTTTGCTGCAATGATGGTTAATGAAGGTGACGCAGATGCTTTGTTGTCCGGATATTCCAGAAGTTATCCTACTGTTGTAAAACCGATGCTAGACCTGATAGGGTTGGCAAAAGGAGCTACTAGGATTGCTACCATGAATGTAATGATGACAGCAAAAGGACCTTTGTTTATAAGTGATACTTCGATTAATATAGAGCCATCTGCAGAGGATTTGGCAACCATTGCTCAGATGACAGCAAGAACAGTAGAGATGTTCGGTGTGGATCCGGTAATAGGTATGATCTCATATGCGAATTTTGGGTCGTCTAAACACCCGAATGCTTCTAAGGTTAGAGAAGCGGTAAATTACCTTCACCAGCATCACCCAAATATTGTAGTAGATGGAGAGTTGCAAATGGACTTTGCTCTTAATAGAGAAATGAGAAAAGATAAATTTCCATTCTCTAAGCTTAACGGGAAAAAAGTAAACACATTAGTGTTCCCTAGTTTAGATTCAGCGAATAGTACCTATAAGTTGTTAAAAGAATTAAATGAATCAGAATCGATAGGTCCTATTATGATGGGAATGCGCAAACCGGTCCATATTTTACAATTAGGAGCTAGTGTAGAAGAAATGATAAATATGGCTGCAGTCGCAGTTATTGATGCTCAACAGAAAGAAAAGAAAGAACGAGAAGGCGCATCTTTTGTAACTGCTTAAGAAAGCTTTTCTGGTTTTGGAATGCATTATACAGCTTGGAAAACATGTTGTTTTTCAGGCTGTTTTTTTTAAAATCATTTACTAATATAAATTTAGTACTTTTGATGGTTTAATATCTGAGCATATAATGATCACACATATCAAAGGGCGATTGGTAGAGAAAAATCCTACCGATGTTATTATTGACTGTAATGGAGTAGGATACTTTTTACATATTTCATTACATACTTTCTCATTACTCCCGGAAGGAGAAGTTATTCAGCTGTATACCCACTTACAGGTAAAAGAAGATTCACATACTTTATTTGGCTTTGCTCAGAAGTCCGAACGAGAGATTTTTAGGCTATTGATCTCAGTTTCAGGAATTGGTGCCAGTATTGCAAGAACGATGTTATCCTCTATGGATCCCAATCAAATTAAAGAGGCGATTGCTTCTGGAGATGTAGCAGCGATTCAGTCGATCAAAGGAATTGGAGCAAAAACCGCTCAACGGGTAATTTTGGATTTAAAAGATAAGATATTAAAAGTTTACGATATTGGAGAAGTTTCTATTCCTCAGAGCAATACTAATGGAGAAGAAGCGTTATCTGCTTTAGAAACCTTAGGTTTTAATCGAAAACTAGCCAAAAAAGTGGTCGATAAAATCTTGAAAGAGTGCCCCACAGAAACAGTTGAAAATATAATAAAGCAAGCCTTAAAAAATTTATAAAAGTTGAAATTATCAAAGTGTTTACAGGTTGATTTTTTAAAAAAAATTATTTGTTTGATTGCACTTTATAGTGGCGTACTATATGGGCAGGAAACTGAAAAAGTAAGAGATTCTACTAGTACGACCTATTCGCTGGGAACAATTGCCTTGCCGGATCCTACTAGTATTATTTCTAAATACGAATACGACCCTGTAACCAATCGATATATTTATAGTCAGAAATTGGGAGAATTTAATGTGAATTACCCTCTTTTTCTGACGCCAAAAGAGTTTGAAGAATTAGTCGCTAAGGAACAACGAAAAGCATATTTTAGAGAAAAAATAGATGCATTTAGCGGGAAAAAGGATGGAAGTGAAGAAAAACGTAAAAATTTACTGCCGGTCTTTTATGTCAAATCAGGTCTTTTTGAATCTATTTTTGGAGGGAATGAAATAGAGGTAATTCCACAAGGTTCTGTAGAAATGGACCTGGGGATGTTATATACAAAACAAGATAATCCGGCTTTTTCTCCACGTAACAGGAGTAATTTTACTTTTGATTTTGATCAGCGAATCAGCCTTAGTCTGATCGGTAAAGTTGGGAAACGGTTACAAATTACTGCCAATTACGATACGGAATCAACGTTTGATTTCCAGAACCAAATCAAACTGGAATATACACCTACAGAAGATGACATCATACGTAGTATTGAAGTAGGTAATGTGAGTATGCCTCTGAATAGTTCTCTTATTCAGGGAGCCCAGAGTTTATTCGGTGTTAAAATGGGACTGCAGTTCGGAAGAACTTCTGTGACCGGTGTTTTTTCAGAGCAACGATCAGAGACAAGATCTGTACAAGTTGAAGGAGGAGGAACTATCGAAGATTTTGAGTTCTTTGCATTAGATTATGATGAAAACAGACACTATTTTTTGAGTCACTATTTTAGAGATAATTATGATCAGGCATTAGAGAATTATCCTTTTATCAATACAAATGTTCAGGTCACTAGAATAGAAGTTTGGGTAACTAACAGAGCGACAAGTGCACAGACGATTACTGGAGCCAGAAATATTGTTGCATTAGAAGACTTGGGAGAATCTCCGGTTGCTGGAAATTTTAATATCCCGGCATCATTGTTTAATACTGGAGCAGGAGCTTTTCCTGATAATGGAAATAATGATTTAGATCCTAGAGCAATTAGTGCGGCAGGACCTGTTACAGAAGCAGTTCGTCAGATATCAACAGTAAAACAGGGATTTATAGGTCCGATCGCTTCCTTTGCAGAAGGGACAGACTATTCTGTTCTGGAGAATGCACGTCAATTAACTCAAAATGAATTTACATTACACCAACAATTGGGATATATATCCCTAAATCAGCGATTAAATAATGACGAAGTGCTGGCGGTAGCTTTTCAGTTTACTGTAGGGGGTGAGGTTTATCAGGTTGGAGAGTTTGCTAATGATGGAGTAGAAGCGACGATTGGAGAAAACTCAGGAACTGATGTAGAAGCAGGTTCTAGTCAGAATTTGGTAGTGAAAATGCTAAAAAGCTCCATTACTAATGTGGGGCGACCTAACTGGGATTTGATGATGAAAAACATCTATAATACCGGAGCTTACCGATTAGAACAAAATGACTTTAGACTAAATATTTTGTATACCAATCCTTCACCGGTGAACTATATTTCTGAGGTAGAAGGATCTCCATTACCAGCGGATGTAGAACAAACAACCTTGTTGAAGGTGTTTAATATGGATCGACTGAATGTGAATAATGACCCGGTTGTAGGAGGAGACGGTTTCTTTGATTATGTTCCGGGAATTACAGTTGATTCGGAAAATGGGCGAATTCAGTTTACGACTGTGGAGCCATTTGGTAGATATCTCTTTGATAAATTGAGTGGTGGTACAGCAGGAGATTATAACAATCCAACAAGTTATAATCCTAATCAGGCGAAATATGTATTCCGGCAATTGTATACAGAAACCAAAGTGCGAGCAGAACAAGAAGCTGCTGATAAGAATTATTTTCAGTTAAAAGGGCGGTATAAATCTTCAGGGCAAGATGGGATCCCTTTAGGGGCATTTAACGTTCCTCAAGGTTCTGTGACTGTTACAGCAGGAGGAAGAGTATTACAAGAAGGGGTAGATTACACAGTAAATTATCAGTTGGGAAGAGTAACGATTCTGGATGAAGGATTAAAGGCTTCTAATACCCCTATAGAAGTTTCTACAGAAAATAATGCTGTGTTCGGGCAGCAAACCAAAAGATATACAGGATTAAATATAGAACATAAATTCAGTGATGATTTTATTATCGGGGGAACTTATCTTAATCTAAGAGAACGACCGGTAACCCAAAAATCAAGCTATAATTATGAGCCGATTAATAATACAATACTAGGATTTAACCTTAGCTATGCTACAGAAGTTCCGTTTTTGACAAGAATGGTTAATAAGTTGCCTAATATTGATACGGATGTTCCTTCTAATGTGTCAGTGAGAACTGAAGTAGCTAAGTTATTTGCAGGTGCTCCTAAAGGAGCAGATTTTGATGGAAAAGTTACTACTTATATTGATGATTTTGAAGGAGCGCAAACAGCTATTGATGTAAGTTCTCCGTTGTCATGGGAACTATCGAGTACTCCCGTAGGATTTGGAGATACTCAGGGAATTGAAGCAGGATATCGAAGAGCAAAATTATCATGGTATTCTATTGATCCTATTTTTTATAGTAGTGGAAGACCAAGTGGAATTTCTGTAGACGATTTATCGCAAAACGCGACCAGAAGAGTGTATAATGATGAGATTTTTCCAGAAACAGATATTGTATCAGGACAATCATTGGCTCTGTTTACATTAGACCTTAATTATGATCCGTTGACAAGAGGAGCGTATAATTTTAATCCAGAAGTATCTGCATCAGGGAGTGGATTTACCAGCCCACAAGATAATTTCGGTGGGATTATGAGACCATTAACCTCCACGAATTTTGAACAATCTAATGTAGAGTTTATTGAGTTTTGGTTGATGGATCCATTTGCATATGATGATGTAGATAATCCGGGAGGAACGATAGTGTTTAACTTAGGGAATATCAGTGAAGATGTCCTTAAGGATGGGAAAAAGCAATACGAAAATGGATTGCCTAAGATTGCAGATCCTAATTTTACGCCATCGACAGGAACTATCGGACAGGTTCCTGTAAAACAATCACTGATTTACGCATTTGATTCAGAAGGACAGGAACGAGTGGTTCAGGATGCTGGATTTGATGGATTAAACGATGCGCAGGAAGCTATTGCATTTCCAGGATTTGGAACAGAGGATCCGTCTGCGGATAATTATGAGTATTATCTTCAGGGAACCGGAGGGATTTTAGAACGATATAAGAAATATAATGGTACTCAGGGGAATTCCCCAACAGATGTATCAAATGATGATAGAGGGAATACCACATATCCAACGGTAGAGGATATCAACAGAGATAATACGATGAATACCATTGATAGTTATTACGTCTATGAAGTTCCTGTTTTCAAAGGGATGGATGTAGGAAACGATAGTGGTACCGGGTATATATCAGATGTACAGGAAATAGAAACAGAAGCGTTGAACGGAGGAGTGTTAAGAACCCGATGGGTACGATTTAAGATTCCTATTTATGAGCCAACTGATGCTCATAATATAAGTGATTTTCGTTCAATTCGATTTATGAGAATGTTTCTGACCAATTTTACTCAGCCAACGTTATTGCGTTTCGGAACATTAGATTTGGTTAGAGGAGATTATAGACGTTATGTCTTAGAAGGAAACTTTACCAATAACCCTACAGAAGGGATTAATATGTTTGGGCAGTCAGAAGTAGTTGTAACTTCCGTGAGTGAGGAGTTGACCCCTACATATGTAAGCCCTCCGGGAGTGGTTAGAGAAGAGTTGATCAACAATAACTCCACTATTAGAGAAGATGAGCAAGCATTGGCTTTAACAGTTAATAACTTGCGTCCGGAAGATGCGAGAGCAGTATATAAAAACTTTAATGTAGATATGCGTCAGTATGAGAATCTGGAGTTGTTTTTACATGCAGAAAGTCTTCCGAATCAAACATTGAATGATGGAGAGTTTGCTGCATTCGTAAGAATGGGGAATGATTTTACTGATAACTTTTATCAGGTAGAAATACCATTAGAAGTTACAGCGACAGGGGATAGAAGTCAGACAGGGGTTTGGCCGGATGCCAACCGCTTGGAACTTCCATTATCGATTCTTCAAGAAATAAAAGCTCGTGTTTTTGGTTCAGGAGGTCAGTTTGATGTGACACAACTGAATGAGTTTACAGAAGGAGGTTATAGAGTTGGGATTAAAGGAAACCCTAGTCTTGGTAATATCAGAGTATTAATGTTAGGGATAAAGAATAAAAGTAATTCTGCACAATCAGGAACCGTTTGGTTTAATGAAATGCGATTAAGTGACCTGAAAAATGGAGGAGGGATGGCAGTGGTCGGGAATGTCGATGCAAATTTGGCAGATTTTGCTACAGTGAGTGCTTCTGGTAGAATTAGTACTATTGGATTTGGAGGAATAGAGCAAGGACCTAATGAACGAAGTAGGGAAGACCTAAAGCAATACGATATGACTACTAATGTGAATTTGGGTCAGTTACTGCCTAAAAAATGGGGAATTCAAATACCATTTAACTATAGTAGAGGAGAAGAATTGATAACGCCTCAATACGATCCTTTCTTCGAAGATATTGAATTGCAGACCACATTGGATAATGCGGTAAACGAAACAGAAAGAAAAGCTATAGAACAACGATCTACTGATTATACAAAACGAGAGAGTTTTAATGTGATCGGATTGCGAAAAGAAAGAACCGGAGATTCTAGACCACAGCCTTATGATGTAGAAAACTTCTCTTTTTCTACTTCGTATAATGTTAAAAAACATAGAGATTATGAGATTAAGAGTTCACTGGATCAAAACGTGAGAGTTGGAGCTACTTATGACTTTAGTTTTCAACCAGTAGAAGTGGAACCATTTAAGAAAATGAAGCTGTTAAAGAAAAGTAAGTATTTTGATCTGGTAAAAGATTTTAATGTAAACTTGCTTCCTACTAGTGTTTCTGTAAATACGGATATTAACAGACAATACAATGAGCAGATATTTAGAGATGTTACACTAACTGAGGGGAGTATTGATGTAGAGCCTTTATATCAGCGAAATTTCTTGTTTAACTGGGGATATGGAATAAATTATAATTTGACAAAATCGTTGAATTTTAACTATACGTCGGCTAGTAATAGAATTGTTAGAAACTATATTGATGAAAACAATGTGGTGGATAATACCATAGGAGTATGGGATGAATTTTTTGATATAGGGGATGCGAACACCTTAAATCAAAAGTTACAGGTCAACTATGAGCTTCCTTTCTCTAAGATTCCTGTACTTAAGTTTATTAGAACAACGTATTCCTATACTTCGGATTTTCAATGGACAAAAGGAAGTGAAGTGTTTAGTACATTAGAAAATATTCCAGACTTGGGGAATACTGTTCAAAACTCAGGAGTACATAGTATTAATGGATCCTTGGATATGAATACGTTGTATAAATATGTGGGATTGACCAAGAGAAGAACCAGTAAGAAGCGGAAGTCTAAAAAGAAATCAAAAGCAGTTGCCGGAACACCTCCCGGGACTAAAAACTCGAGAACGAAAAAGAAACCAGGAGGGAGAAAACTAAAAGCCGGAGATAAAGCTTATAATACTTTGGTAGGGTTGCTTACGATGCTCAAGAAAGTAAATGTGAGTTATCAGGAGGATGGAGGAACTATGTTGCCAGGGTATCTGAGGGATCCGGGATTTGTCGGGACACTTAAACCAACCGCTGGTTTTACATTCGGATTCCAGGAAGATGTTAGACAGTTAGCGGCAAGAAAAGGATGGTTAACGATATTTGACAACTTTAATCAGCAATATACAGAGAAACAGGGTAAACAACTTAATGTACAGGCATCTTTGGGGCTTATCAAAGGGTTGAAAATTGATATTTCTGCCAATAGAAATTATCTGGAAACCTATACAGAAAACTATAGAGTAGATGAAGATGATTTAGATTATAATTCGTTAACACCAAATACTTTTGGGAATTATTCTACTTCTGCTTTATTGATTAAAACTGCTTTTAAGAAAAGTGATGCCTTGTCTTCTGAGACTTTTGATAAGTTTAGAGAGAATCGATTGGTCGTAGCAAGAAGACTGGCTCGGGATAGAGGTTTGGATCCTTCTAATGTAGACGATGATGGATTTCCTGTAGGGTACGGTAAAAATAATCAAGCGGTATTGTTGCCTGCCTTTTTAGCAGCTTATACCGGTACGAGTGCAGAATCAATTCAGAAAGGAGCATTTAGAGATGTGCCTATGCCGAACTGGGATTTGAAATATACAGGTTTAATGAAGTTAAAATGGTTTAGAAAGCGTTTCAAAAGATTTTCTGTAGCCCATGGATATAGAGCTAATTACACCATTAATCAATTCCAGACGAATTTGGATTTTAATGAAGAATTGGATCAGGCAGGAAACTTTAAAAACCCAATATTATATGCGAATGTGAATTTGACAGAGCAATTTAGCCCATTGGTGAAGTTTGATTTTGAAACCAAAAGCTATGTGAAACTTTTATTGGAATGGAAAAAAGATAGAGCATTGTCGCTTAACTTTGATAATAATCTATTGACAGATATCCAGGGGAATGAATATATCATAGGGTTAGGATATCGTCTAAAAGATATTTCGTTTGTAACCAGAATTAGTGGTAAGAAACAAGTGATAAAAAGTGATTTGAATTTTAGAGCGGATTTGTCTTTACGTCAAAATGAAACAGTGATCAGGTATTTGGATTTACAAGATACGCAGGTAACTGAAGGACAAGATATATACGGGATCAAGTTTACAGCAGATTATGCACTAAGTAAGAATTTGACAGCTTTGTTCTTCTACGATCATACGTTTTCTACATATTCAGTGTCAACCGCTTTCCCACAAACAACAATTCGTGGAGGTTTCACTTTGCGATATAACTTCGGGAATTAATGATCAAAATGTAGTCGCAAAATGAGGATAATAATGCTTTTGTAACAAATTATCGTTTTTTTTTAGTTGCATTTTTAATTAATTAGTAAAATAAATTTATTTTCGTCATCAAAATAATAACAAATTAAAATATTTTTTCGGATGAATGTTCCTGTAGAATTAAAATACACTAAAGACCACGAGTGGGTTAAAGTAGAAGGCGATATCGCTACTGTTGGGATAACTGATTTTGCACAAGGAGAATTAGGGGATATAGTATATGTAGAAGTAGAGACTGTCGATGAAACACTTGATAAAGATGAAGTGTTTGGAACGGTAGAAGCTGTGAAAACCGTTTCGGATTTATTTATCCCGATAACAGGGGAGATAGTGGAGTTTAATGAAGCGTTAGAAGATGAACCGGAAACTGTAAATAACGATCCTTATGGAGAAGGTTGGATGGTAAAAATAAAAGTAAGCGATGCTTCAGAATTAGACGGGTTATTATCTGCAGATGATTATAAAGCACTTATTGGCGCATAAATATATAATTGCGCTGGTGTTTTTATATACTAGCGCAATTACTTGGCTTTCTTTGACCAAATTTATCCTTCCTGAGCCAATAAGAGTTGAAGGAAGTGATAAACTAGGGCATTTTTTAGCCTATTTTTTATTCGGTTGCATTTGGTTTTCTCTTTTCTTTTTTTCAGAAAAGTTGTCTAAAACTTTTATATATAGTGTAACCATCGCTTCAGTGATTGGAATAGCGTATGGAGCTCTTATGGAAATTCTTCAGGGAGTATTAACTGATTATCGCTCTCCAGACTGGTATGATATCGCAGCAAACACCACTGGCATTATTCTTGCTGCCTTATTCTTGAATTTAATCAAAAAAAAACTAACTAAATTGAGAACTGAATAGCTGTTTAAAGATCTTTAATTCAGTTGTTTGGTTGTTGTTGTGTAATCAGGAAAACGTTAAAAAAATTAATTTTTGTTTTACATTTTCATGTTTAATTGGAAATTACAAAAGAAATTAGCTATTTTAGCAGTCCTTATAATAATAATGTAATATGGAACCAAAGAAAAACCCTAAAGCAGACTTAAGTAAGAAAAGTGTCTTCTTCTTACAATTAGGTCTTATTTTAGTTCTTTTACTTACTTGGAGAGGTATAGAATGGAAATCTTATAAAGATGATAATATCGATATTGGTCAGGTTAACCTTGATGAATTAGAGGAAGAGGATGTTCCAATTACTCAAAACCTTAATACGCCTCCACCTCCACCACCTCCACCACCAGCTCCGGAGATTATCGACGTAGTTGAAGATGAAGAAGAAGTAGAAGAGACAATTATCGAATCTACAGAGACTAATCAGGAAGAAGAGATTGTCGAAGTAGAAGAGGTAGAAGATGTTGAAGAAGAAGAAGAGATTGCTGATGTACCTTTTGCTGTAATTGAAAATGTACCAGTTTTTCCAGGATGTGAAAAAGCAGGTGGAAATGCAGCAAAGAAACAATGTATGAGTGATAAGGTTAAGAAATTTATTAACCGTAAGTTTAATACAGAATTAGGAAGTGAACTTGGACTTAGTGGAATCAATAGAATTTTTGTTCGATTTAAAATTGACAAAAAAGGAAATATTGTAGGAGTTCAGGCAAGGGGACCACACCCAAAACTAGAAAAAGAGGCACAACGTGTCGTGAAGCTACTTCCTAAAATGACTCCAGGAAAACAAAGAGGAAAAGCAGTTGGGGTATTGTACTCTCTGCCAATTGTATTCCAGGTGCAAGACTAAGAAGATTAATATTTAATATATAGAAAAGCCTTCCTTATTTGGGAAGGCTTTTTTGTTACGGTAATTTTTTAAATATATAGGGTTCTGAATCAGGATAGATGCAGAACCCTTTTGGTATGCTTGTTGATTTAATTTTAGTTGTAACGTTAAAATTAAATATTATGAGTAACAAGCACGATGCTAATGTACGAAAAAGTACATTTCTGAATTTTCAAATTGGGCTTATAGCAAGTCTTTTATTTGTGTATGTAATGTTTGAGGTTTATACAGCTAAACCTGTGATAAAAGAGCGAGTTGACTATGGGGATCTTTACGAAGAAACGGTGTTTACTATGGGAGATATCATTGTAGAGAAAGTTCCTGTAAAGAAAGTAGAAGTCAGGTCAAAACCGCAGAAAGTGGTAGATGTGTCTAAGGCTAAAGTAATAGATGATGATACCGCTAAAGAAATTGAGGAGTATGTAAATAAAGCTCCTGTAGAAGAAGAAGTGAAACCTGGGGATATTGTCGAAATACCAGAAGAGCCCGTAATTGAGAAAGTTCCGTTTTCAGCTGTTGAATTTGCCCCAGTGTATCCCGGGTGTGAAATACTCGTTACCAATGAAGAAAGAGCTGCTTGTTTTTCTGAAAAAATCAGTAAACTGGTGTCTAGAAAGTTTAATGGAGATTTGGGAGAGAAGTATGGGTTGTCTGGAATTCAGAAAATTTATGTGCAATTTGAGGTAGGAGCCGATGGAGAAATTCGCAATATAAAAGCGAGAGCGCCTCATAAAGCCTTGGCTGAAGAAGCAAAAAGAGTGGCTGGGCTATTGCCTAAGATGAAACCAGGAATGCAGCGAGATATTCCTGTTAAGGTGGTGTACAATCTTCCGATTACCTTTAGAGTTCAGGATTGAGACACTGTTGAAAAAAAGAAGAAAGAGCCTCGTTTGTGAGGCTCTTTTGTTATAATTGCTTTTGAGTTAAACTACTATAAATGGTTTCTCTGAATTTTTCTGAAGAGATGAAGCCATTTCCATATCCCAAGATGTCATACTTCTCAGTTAGTATGGAATTACTAATGATGTCTTTTTTCGGAACTCCATTTTTTATTTCGTTTTCAATGGAAGAGGTGATTGTTTCTAACATATTTAGGTAGGATTTGAGATCATTTTGAGATGCAATTTTTCCATGCCCGGGGATGATATGAGTGTCTTCATTACTAATGAAGATGCCTTTTTGAACAGCTTCAATGTATCCTTTAATATTTCCCCCTGCCGTAAGATCTATATAGGGGTATCTGCCGTTAAAAAATGTATCTCCCATATGTAGTACGTTTCCTTGATTAAAATACACTAAGGCGTCTCCGTCAGTATGAGCATTGTGTACATGAAATGCTTGAATGTCTTCATTGTCAAAATACAATTGTAAACCTTCATCAAATGTGATTACAGGAAGAGATGAAGTGGTGGGGCTGTTTGTTTTCTTTTGATTGTTTTTCATTCTTTTTCGAACATTTGCATGTGCAAAAATAGTGGCGCCCTGTTTGGTCATATTTGCATTTCCTCCGGTATGGTCTCTGTGGTAGTGTGTATTGATAACCATTGTTACTGTTTGATCACTTATGGTACTGAGCCGGGATAGGATTTTATCTGATAGTCTGGCGAATTGATCGTCTATAATAAAAAGACCTTTTTCATTTTTGAAAACACCTATGTTTCCCCCTTGTCCGGTAAGTAGATATATGTTATCAGTTATCGGAGTGATATCAATAGTGATTTCTTTTTTTTGAGCCGTGAGTATAGAAGAAAAAATAAAAAGAGGTAAAAGGAATATTGTTTTCATGAATGTTGTTTTGAAATTGGTCGAAATCAGTGGTGAATCATTACTGATCACTGTCTTTAGAGGTGAAATTAGAAATGTTATTGTGTCAAAAATTGAAGGTTTCTTGTTTGGTTTTAAGTGCTTTGGTGTTAAAAGTTGGATTATAAGTAGTTATAAGTTGTCTAAAAAGCATTTTAGGTATATCTTTGCACAACTTTTTAAAAAGATAGTCAGAAAACGTGCAAGATTTGAGTATTGATTCCGTAAATATTTCTAAAACATCCATTATTCAGGATTTTAAAGAAATTACTAAAATGCGATTAGCATTAAGTGTTGTTTTTTCTTCTGTCGCTGGGTATCTTTTGGGAGTAGAAACAATCTCTTGGTCTACATTAGTGCTGTTAGCTATAGGAGGATATTTAATGGTAGGAGCATCGAATGCTTTTAATCAGATAATTGAACGCGATTTAGATCAGTTGATGGATCGAACCAAGAATCGTCCGATCCCTTCTGGTAGAATGTCTGTCAATACAGCATTTATTATTGCGAGTATCTTTACGATTTTAGGGCTTACAGTTTTGTATATAATAAATCCTAAGACAGCGATGTTTGGAGCGATCTCCATATTTGTTTATGTGAGTTTGTATACACCGCTAAAAACCAAAACACCTTTGGCTGTATTTGTAGGGGCAATACCTGGTGCAATTCCCTTTATGTTAGGGTGGGTGGCAGCTACAAATGATTTTGGGATTGAGCCGGGGACGCTGTTTATGATTCAGTTTTTTTGGCAGTTTCCACATTTTTGGGCTATAGGTTGGTTTTTATTTGACGATTATAAAAAGGGAGGTTTTTTTATGCTTCCTACCGGAAAGAGAAATAAGGCAACGGCTACTCAGGTAGTGATGTATACTGTGTGGACCATAGCTACATCTTTGATTCCGGTATTTGGAGTAACAGGAAGTCTATATATAACACCTGTTTCAGGAATTCTGGTGTTTTTATCAGGGTTATTCTTGTTGAAATACGCAATACGATTATATAAAAATAAAGATACAAAAAGTGCTAGGCAGCTGATGCTGGTTAGTGTTTCTTATATAACATTACTACAGATAATCTACGTAGCAGATAAATATATTCGAATATGGATTTAACACAAGGTACGGTAGCTGAAAAAACAGCTAGAGCCAAAAAGACGATGATGTGGTTTGCAATGGCAAGTATGGTGATGACTTTTGCAGGGTTAACCAGTGCTTATGTGGTGAGTAAAAACAGAAAAGACTGGTTGTCAGACTTGGAGTTTCCTGTTGCTTTTGTGGTTAGTGTGCTGGTTATTGTAGCAAGTAGTATCACATTGTTTTTAGTAAAAAAAGCAATTTTGAATAATAATAGGAAGTTGGCAACAAGCTTGTTGATCGTAACACTAGCTCTTTCCATACTTTTTATTTTTTTACAATTCAGAGGGTTTGATCAGATTATTTCGCAAGGGTATTTCTTTACCGGAAGTGAATCAACTGTAATGACTTCTTTCATTTATGCAATTGTAGTAACGCATTTAGCACACGTAATAGGCGGTGTTATAGTGCTTTTAGTGCTAATTTATAATCATTTTAAACAAAGATATAAAACAGGGCAAACCCTTGGTTTAGAACTGGGTGCTATGTATTGGCATTTCGTAGATTTTTTATGGGTCTACCTCTTTTTGTTTTTATATTTCGTGAGATGATAAAATTGATTATTTTTGTAGAAATTTTAACAATACCAAATACTTTTTATGGAGACAACTGTTATTAAAACAGGTACAGAAGGTAAAGTCTGGGGAGGTAATAATAAGCCACTCAACGCGAGTTATGGTAAGATGATGATGTGGTTTTTTATCCTGTCAGATGCCCTTACTTTTTCAGGTTTTCTTGCAGCTTATGGTTTCTCAAGATATAAATTTATAGACTCTTGGCCTATAGCAGATGAAGTGTTCAATCACTTTCCGTTTTTACATGGGGTAGATGCTCCGATGTATTATGTAGCATTAATGACTTTTATTCTGATTTTTTCATCGGTAACGATGGTATTGGCAGTGGATGCCGGACATCAGCTTAAGAAAAATAAGGTTATTATCTACATGTTTTTGACCATCATAGGAGGATTTATCTTCGTAGGGTCGCAAGCCTGGGAATGGAAAAACTTTATAAAAGGTGAATATGGTGCTGTAGAGACAGCAGGAGGAAACATCCTTCAGTTTGTAGCGCCTGTTACATTAGAAGACGGTACAAAAAAGTTTCATAGAGTTGCCTTAAAAGATATTGCTGTAGTAAATACGCATAACGAAAGAGCACAACATCAGAGAAAAAACGGAATTTGGTACGATAAAGAAGGAGCACTTCCTTCGTTTACTGTTGCAGAGATAGCTGAAGGTTTTAAAGGGAATAAAGATCTTTATATCCGAACGCAGGAATTAGTACCGGATATTCAGGCGCTTAAGGCTTCTGGAAACCCTAAGGATATAGCGTTGGCGAATCGATTGGAAAAACAATTGGCGAACCCTACAGAAAGAGGGCATAAAGCAATTTATAAAAGAGAATTCTCTTTAGAAAGAATGAATACTGCTACAGGAGTAGTAGAAGGAGCAAATCTTCGTCATAATGAATATGGTGTTCCATTGTTTGCTGATTTCTTTTTCTTTATTACAGGATTCCACGGATTCCACGTATTTTCTGGAGTTATCATTAACATTATTATCTTCATAAACGTGATTCTTGGAACTTATGAAAGAAGAAAGAGTTATGAAATGGTTGAAAAAGTTGGATTGTATTGGCACTTCGTCGATTTAGTATGGGTGTTTGTATTTACATTCTTTTACTTGGTTTAATAAAAAAAATAAGAAACAATGGCACACGGTACAGGACATCACGAATCAAATACAAAAAGAATCTGGAATGTATTTTATATACTTTCTGCGATTACCATAGTAGAAGTATTCTTTGGTATATGGAAACCGGCATTCATGCTTGATACATATCTGATCAGTATGAAATTATTAAACTGGTTCTTTATTATCCTTACAATATGGAAAGCATATCTGATTACATGGGCATTTATGCACATGGAAGGAGAAACAAAAGGATTGAGAAGATCAGTAGTTTGGACAGCTGTTTTCCTGATATGTTACCTCGTATTTATTCTTCTTACAGAGGGAGATTATGTATACGAAGTTTTTAAAGGAGGGTACAAAAGCTGGGACTTCTAAAACTTAGCTGATAAGAGTATTAAAAATATATAAAGAGACGGTTTTTTAAACCGTCTTTTTTATTTTTGCATCATATTTACAGGTGATATAAAAAGAGCGAAACCCGCTGTTTATTTACCGGAAATCAATTCGTATAAAATAATGAAAAAATTTGTTGTTCTCGGGGTTCTGTTTGTCTTACCATTAGTCGCATATCTGTTTTTTGCTTCTGGAGTACATAACTTTGCAAAATTACCGATACTGAATGAAAATGTAAGTGATGTGGAAGCGTTCGAAGGACTCACGAATAAGCAAGTAAGTCTAAACGATAAAATTACAATTCTGGGCTTTTTAGGAAAGAATTTACACAATAAGCAAGGGAATGCTTTTAATTTAAATCAAAAGATATATAAAAAAAATCACGGGTTTAAAGATTTTCAATTTGTGATGCTTTTACCTTTTGGGAGTGAAGAAGAGGCTAAGAAGTTATTAGAAGAGTTGGGGAATATAGCAGATGTTTCCGGTTGGAATTTTATGTTTGGTACCGAAGAGAATATCAAAAAGGTGTTTAATAGCCTAAACACGAATCATGCGTTGGATGAAAACCTGGCAACAAACTACGTGTATATTGTAGATAAAAATCGATCTCTTAGAGGAAGAGATGAAGATCCGGAAAAAGGAGAATCAATGGTGTACGGATATCTTGCTAATTCAGTAGCTGATCTGGCGAATGTAATGGTGGATGATGTGAAAGTGATTTTAGCAGAATATCGTTTGGCATTAAAAAAATACAAAGCAGACAGGAAAGAAAAATAAATTGGAATGAAAAAATACTCTTACGTTGGGATATCATTTATAGTATTGATTTTTGGAATTATTTTTATTCCAAAAATTGTTAATAGGATTAAAGGGAATGCTGTTACTAAAAATAATAGAATGAGTGCGGATAATCCGGTGTCAAATGAAAAGCTAGCCTATTTAAAGATTAACGGAGAGGCTAAAAAAGTTCCGGAGTTTGCATTTCTGAATCAGGATAGTTTGATGATTACGAATCACGATTTTAAAGGCAAAGTGTATGTTGTTGATTTTTTCTTTACAAGTTGTCCTACTATTTGCCCGAAAATGAGTAGAAACCTAGTCTATCTCCAGAATAAATTAAAAGAAGAAGAAGGATTTGGAATTGCCTCATTTACTATAGACCCAACTAGAGATACTCCAAAAAAACTTAAACAATATGCGACAGCTTATGGAGTGACTAATCCTGATTGGCATTTCATGACGGGGGATATGGAACAATTGTTTGAGTTAGCGAATAAAGGGTTTAATATTTATGCAGAAGAAAATGAAAATGTCCCAGGAGGATTTGAACACAGCGGTTTTTTTGCTTTAGTCGATCAGGATGGATATTTGCGTTCAAGGTATGACAAAGCCGGAAATCCAATTATTTATTATAGAGGAACCATTGATGTAGAGGAGAAGATGGATGAAAAAGGAGAAGAAGAACAAATTTCTATATTGTTAGCGGATATTAAAAAATTATTGAAAAAGAAGTAAGATGGAAAAAAGTGATGTGTTGGAGAAAAAATATAACAAGTGGATTGTTATTCTTTCAGTAGGTATTCCGCTGGCGGTAGCAGCTTTGTTTGGGGTGAACCTCAGAAAAATGGGGTTTGATGTCGAACCTATGATGTTTCTGCCCCCTATTTATGCAGGAATAAATGGGGTGACAGCTGTGATTTTATGTACCGCATTATGGGCAGTGAAGAATAATAAAATTAAACTACATGAACAGTTGATGAAATTGGCAATAGGGTGTTCAGTGCTTTTTTTACTCATGTATATAGCATATCATATGACAAGTGATTCTACTGTATATGGAGGAGAAGGAGTAATACGCTATGTGTATTATTTTATTTTGATTACACATATTTTATTATCAATCGCAGTTATCCCTTTTGTTTTGATTACCTACGTTAAAGCATTGGCTAATCGTTTTGATAAACATAAAAAAATAGCCAAAATTACATTTCCCATTTGGTTATATGTAGCAATTACGGGGGTGGTTGTGTATTTGATGATTTCTCCTTATTATAATTAATTGGTTATGTTAAGAAAAAAGAGTCTTTGGAGCCTTGTGATACTACTTTTTTTCTTTAGCCTTCCTGTCGATGCACAATGTGCTATGTGTAGAGCGGTGCTGGAAAGTGAGGAAGGACAGAGTACAGCAAAAGGACTGAATAACGGTATACTGTATCTGATGGTGATTCCTTATATTCTTATAGGAGGAATCGGATATGTACTTTATAAAAATAAGAAAAGGAAAAAAGAAGAAAGTTAATTCATGTTTTTCTTTCCTAACATGAACTTGCATTTTTTTGATCTTAAATCCCTGATGAAATGAGAGTAATTGTATAAAAAATAATTAATATTAATTATTTTTTAACATATGACTTGTAACGAATGCGCTCTCTTTTAGTCTTATACTCAATACAAGACTTTAAATAGATCTTGTACATTTATTTCAATGCGATTGGGTATTGAGGTGTAATGGTAGTATAACTCTAATATATCGTTATGATAGAAATTAAAGATTTGCACAAATCTTATAAGATGGGGAGCAATTCTCTTCATGTTTTAAAAGGAATAAATTTTAATGTTCAAGAGGGAGAGTTAGTTGCTATTATGGGATCTTCCGGTTCTGGGAAATCTACATTACTTAATATCATTGGGATGCTGGATGAAGCAGATAGCGGGAGCTATTTTCTTGATAATGTTCCTATAAAAAATCTTAATGAGAAGATTGCGGCAAAATACAGGAATCAATTTTTAGGGTTTATTTTTCAATCATTTAATCTGATTACATATAAAAGTGCATTAGACAATGTGGCGTTGCCATTATACTATCAGGGGGCAAAGAGGAAAGAACGGACAGAAAAAGCGATGCATTATCTCGATAAGGTGGGCTTGGCTGATTGGGCAGGGCACCTCCCCAATGAATTGTCGGGAGGACAAAAACAACGAGTTGCTGTTGCTAGAGCATTAGCATCAGAACCAAAAGTATTATTGGCAGACGAACCTACCGGAGCATTGGATACTAAAACGTCTTATGAGGTAATGGAGTTAATTCAGGGAATTAATGATGAAGGAAAAACAATCTTGATTGTTACTCATGAACCCGATATAGCAGATATGACCAAACGGGTAGTAAATCTGAAAGATGGATTGATCATAGATGATACATTTGTAGAACAAGTAAGAGCTTCTGCCCATGTTTAGTTTAGAGCGTTGGCAGGAAATATTTGATACCATTCGCAAAAATAAATTGCGAACCTTCCTAACAGGGCTTTCAGTAGCATCCGGAATTTTTATTCTGGTAATTTTACTAGGCGTAGGACAAGGGATGCAAAACGGAATTTCCAGAGAGTTTGAAGATGATGCCTCTAATAGTATTTGGGTATGGACAAATGCTACTTCTGTGGAGTATAAAGGACTTAATCCGGGACGTTTTTTTAGTATGACTAATGAAGATTACTCGGTTATATATGAAAAAAATAAAGAATTAATAGATCAACAATCTCCCAGGGTACGAATTTGGGGAGCACTTGCTTCATATAAAAAAGAATCCGGTAGTTATAGAATAGAAGGAGTTGCGCCAGGTTTTCAAATTATTGAAAACCAAAAAATGGTCTCAGGTCGATTTCTGAATCAAAATGATATTGATCAAAAAGAAAAAGTTACCGTAATAGGACATAAAATTCAAAAAGATTTGTTCAAAAACGGAGAAGACCCTCTCGGAAAGTTTGTAAAGCTCAATAGTATTCTTTTTAAAGTAGTTGGAGTCTATTCTGATAAAGGTGGAGAACGAGAGGAAAATCGCTTTTTCTTGCCATCTACTACTACTCAACAAGTTTTTAATAGGGGACAGTTTATAAATAATCTATCATATACATTAAAGCCTGAAAAGGATTTTAAGACAGCAGTGGAGAAGTCAAAAGCTTTTGTAGCATCTATGACTTCTTACCTGAAGAAAAAACATATCATAGCACCTGAAGATGAACGAGCAATAGGAATCAATAATTCACTCGAAAGGGCAAAGCGATTTTATGATCTGATATTTATGATTAAAGCTTTTTTCTGGTGGGTTGGAGTATGTACGATTATTGCAGGGGTAGTAGGAGTTAGTAATATTATGCTTATCATCGTAAAAGAACGAACTAAAGAAATCGGAATACGAAAAGCTTTAGGAGCATTACCACTTTCGATTATAGGGATGATTTTGCAAGAGGCAATTTTTGTAACCACTTTTGCTGGTTTTTCAGGACTCATAGGAGGATTGCTATTGCTGGAGTTTGTAGGGCCTATGGTAGAGACAGACTTTATATCAAACCCGTCAGTGAATTTTAATATTGCAATATCAACTGTTTTTATCCTTATTCTGGCAGGAGCAATTGCTGGATTTTTCCCGGCTTGGAGAGCCGCCCGTATTAGACCTATTGTAGCACTTAGAGACGAATAATATGTTTAACAGAGATCGATGGAATGAAATATTAGAAGCATTAACAGCAAATTGGTTTAGAACCATTCTTACTGCTTTCGGAGTGTTCTGGGGAATTTTTATTCTGGTTATTCTGCTTGCTGCAGGAAAAGGGTTAGAAAATGGAGTTAAGCAAGGCTTCGGAGATATAGCAACCAATACTATGTTTATGTGGACACAAGTAGTGTCTAAGCCTTATAAAGGATTGCCTAAAGGAAGGCGGTATAATTTTAAAATAGGTGATGTCGTATCTATAAAAGATCAGGTTCCTGGATTATTGTATGTTTCTCCAAGAAATCAATTAGGAGGTTTCGGAGGAACAAATAATGTGGTAAGAGGACTTAATACTGGTGCTTTTAATGTATATGGAGACTATCCTGAGATTATAAAACAAGATCCAATTACAATTACCTCAGGGAGATTTATTAACTATGGCGATATTGAAAATAATCGAAAAGTAGCTGTTATTGGTCACGGAGTAGAAAAAGAACTGTTTAAACCAGGGGAAGTTTCAGTTGGAGACTATATAAAGATCCAGGGAGTGAATTTTATGGTTATTGGCACTTATAAGAAGAAATCAGGAGATGGAGATGGAGAAGAAGGACAAAAAGAGATCTATGTGCCCTTTACTTCCTTTTCTCAGGCATTTAATTATGGAGATAGAGTGGGCTGGATGGCTATCACAGCAACGGATCAGAATTCAATTACGAATTTGAAAAAAGATATTATTGATGTGGTCAAAGTGAATCATACGATTCATCCGGATGACGATAGAGCAGTTGGGAATTTTGATCTTTACGAAGAATTTAGCAAGATCAATGGTCTCTTTGTGGCTTTACGGGGAGTGGCATATTTTGTAGGGATATTAGTATTGCTTTCCGGGATTATTGGAATCAGTAACATTATGCTGATTGTAGTAAAAGAACGAACCAAAGAAATCGGAATACGGAGAGCCATTGGAGCGTCTCCATGGGCGATTCGTGGACAGATACTGCTGGAATCGATGTTTCTTACCATTATATCTGGAATGCTGGGCATTGCTGTATCGACTGGAGTAATTCTAATTATTAATAAAGTGTTGGATGGAATGCCAACCAATGACGATACCATGTTTGCAAATCCAAGTGTTGATCTCACAGTGGTATTTGTAGCATTGCTAATATTGATTACAAGTGGCTTGCTGGCAGGATTAATTCCTGCTCAGGTAGCTATAAAAACAAAACCTATTGACGCATTAAGAACAGAATAAAATAACATAATCATCAAGTGATAAAATTCATAGGACAATGAAGAAAACCATAACAGTTATTATTTTACTTATTATAGCCATTGTATTTTCAGGATCGTTGTATTGGTTGTATCAAAAGAACCAGGAAGATCCTGTTGTGTATGAAACAGAGCAGGCAACGACAGAAACAATTATAAAAAAGACGGTAGCTACAGGGAATATTGTTCCTAAAGAAGAAGTGTTGATTAAACCAAATATTTCTGGAGTGATCCAAGAAGTGTATATTGAGGCAGGGGATCAAATTAAGTCAGGAGATCTTATTGCTAAAATTCGAGTAATTCCTAATGTATCTACATTACAAAGTGCTAGAAATGGAGTAGAAACCTCCAAGATCGATTTGACAAATCAGGAAAAAATATACAATCGCCAGAAAGAACTTTTTGATAAAGGTGTGATTTCAGCAAATGAATTTGATGGAATTGATGTCGCTTTTAAACAGGCAAAACAAGCGTATCAGTCTTCTTTACAGAATTACCAGATTGTAAAAACAGGAAGTGCCAGAGGCTTGGGAACGGCTGCGAATACATTAATACGTTCCACAGTAGATGGAATGGTATTAGAAGTACCTGTCAAAGAAGGAAATCAGGTTATTGAAGCAAATAACTTTAATGAAGGAACTACTATTGCAACTATCGCGGATATTGGTAAAATGATATTCGAAGGGAAAGTTGATGAAAGTGAAGTAGGAAGAATAAAAGAAAATTTACCATTGGAGATCACTGTAGGAGCAATTGAAAACAAAAAATTCCAAGCAGTACTAGATTACATAGCACCAAAAGGAAAAGAAGAAAATGGAGCGATCCAATTCGAAATAAAAGGAACGCTAGATAAAAAGGATACTACATTTATTAGAGCAGGATTAAGTGCTAATGCGTCTATCATCTTGGCAAAAGTAGATAGCGTTATGGCTCTAAAAGAAGCATTAATTCAATATGATGTAAAAACACAAAAACCGTATGTAGAAGTAGAAACCGGAGAGCAAAAGTTTGAACATAGAGATGTCGTTTTGGGAATCAGTGATGGAATTAATGTAGAGGTTAAAGAAGGAATTTCAAAAAATGATAAAATAAAAGTTTGGAATCAAATCAAGAAATCAGAGTTTGATAACTAATTTTTACTCAAAATAATGTAACAACATCAGTCAATTACATACAAATAGGCATTATGAAGATTAAAATTTCAATTTTATTATACGTCCTCCTGGGAGTTTGGACTACCGAGGCTCAGCAAAAAAAATGGACATTACAAGAATGTGTAGAATATGCTTTGGAAAATAATATTACCATTAAGCAATCTGCTCTTAGTGTAGAAACTGCAGATATCGATAAGAATGATGCTTTTGCAAATTTTCTGCCTACTGTAAATGCAAGTGCCTCTAATTTTTGGAATACAGGACTTACTACGGATTTTTTGACAGGAACCTTAAAGACACAGACGTCAAGAAACTCAAATTACAGTGTTTCTGTAGGAGTAAATATTTTTAATGGATTAAAAAATATTCGGCAGTTCCAAAGAGCAAAAATGAATCAGTTGCTGAGTCAGTATAACCTGGGGAAATCAAAAGATGATATTGTGTTGTCTGTTGCGAATAGTTACTTGCAGATATTGTTAAATAGAGAATCTCTAAAAGTAATAGAAAAACAACATGAGATCACCCTAGAGAATCTAAAAAGAACAAAAGATCAGGTAGAGGCAGGGGTATTACCACAAGGAGATTTACTGGAAATAGAAGCTACTTCTGCCGATGAAATTACAAGAATAGTACAGGCAGAAAATGCTGTAAAAATAGCAAGAGTAGCTTTAGCACAGATATTGTTGATCAAGGATTATGAAAGTTTTGATATAGCAGAAAAAGATTATTTAGTCCCTACTTCAGAAATTTTAGAAAAACCTGTAGAACAGGTAATAGGAAAAGCAAGAGAAGCACGGTACGAGGTTCAGATTGCCGAACAAAACCAGTTGCTGGCAGAAAAAGATTTGCAGTTGGCAAGAAGTGATTATTATCCGACCTTGAATGGTTCTTTTTCATATGGTACAAGGGAATCAGGAGCTAAGGTTCCGGTACAGGTATTAGATCCAGATAATCCATTGAGAACAATGCCGGTAGGAGTTGTTCCAAGTACAGGAGAAGTAGTAACGACGCAAAAACCAAACCTGTTGACACAAGAACAAAATCCATTACCGTTTTTCGATCAATTATCTAATAATGACGGAATTTCGTATGGATTAAGTCTTAACGTTCCTATATTTAATGGGTTTTCTGTGAGAAATAATGTGAAAAGGAGAAAGGTAGCTGTAAAAGAGGCCGCTTTTAGATTAGAACAGGCTAAACTGGATTTGGATAGTAATGTATATCAGGCGTATTTGGATGCCAGAGGAACAGCAGAGGCTTATGAAGCATCAGAAGTTGCTGTAAAAGCACAAGAAAGAGCCTATGAATATGCAAAAGACAGGTATGATGTAGGACTTACCAATGCATTTGACTTTAGCCAGTCAAAATTTAGATTGGAAGATGCCCAGAGTAAAGCCGTAAGAGCTAAGTTTGATTATATTTTTAAATTAAAGGTATTAGAGCTGTATTTTGGTGTGAAGGTAGCTGATATAAAACTTTGATCAATAATTCTTTAATAGCGATATAAGAGACGTAATTTACAAAACAAAAGAGCTATGAGTAGAAAGACTATTATATTTATTTCGGTGTTGATTATTATCCTGATAGGCGGACTTGTCTATGGAAAAAAAGCAGGATGGTTCGGTAAAAATGGGAACTATAAGGAAGTAGAAATAACCAAGATAGAGAAAATTGATATTGTTGAGACGGTGGCGGCTACAGGGAAAATTCAACCTGAAGTAGAAGTGAAATTGTCATCAGAAGTATCCGGAGAGATTATCGAATTGCCTATCAAAGAAGGACAACAAGTTAAAAAGGGAGACTTGCTGGTTCGGATTAACCCGGATATTATCCAATCAGGCCTAAACCGATCTCAAGCTTCTCTACAAAATGTAAAAGCTAACTTAAGACAAACGGAGGCAAGCCTGAAGGAGGCAAAATATAATTATGATCGAAATAAAGCGCTTTTTGAAAAAGGAGTGATTTCTAAATCAGAATGGGATAGAGTGGTTTCTGCTTATGAAGTTGCTGAGGCGACTAAGCAATCTGCATTTTATAATGTAAGAAGTGCTCAGGCTACAGTAAATGAAGCAAAAGATAATTTGAATAGAACAACTATTTATGCTCCTATGTCTGGTACAGTCTCTAAGCTTAATGTAGAACTAGGGGAACGTGTGGTAGGAACTCAGCAAATGGCTGGTACTGAGATTATGAGGATTGCAGATCTCAATAACATGGAAGTAGAGGTGGATGTGAATGAGAATGATATTGTAAAAATTTCTGTTGGAGATTCTACAGAGGTAGAAGTAGATGCATATCTGAAAAAACAGTTTAAAGGATTGGTTACAGAGATTGCAAATTCAGCCGAAAACGCCTTGAGTTCAGACCAGGTTACTAACTTTAAGGTAAAAGTTCGAATTCTGGAAAAATCATATAAAGATTTATTGGAAGGAAAACCAGCACATTATTCTCCGTTCAGACCAGGGATGACTGCTACAGTAGATGTTATTACTAATAAAAGAGAATCGATTGTTGGAGTACCTATTAGTGCCATTGTTATAAAAAACGATACTTCTTCTACAAGAAAAAAGGTTACCAAGGAAAGCAAAGTTGACGAGGATCAGAAATTTGAGTGTGTCTTTGTTAAAAAAGGAGAAAAAGCGACATTACGCGTAATAGAAACGGGCATTCAAGATAATAGCAATATAGAGATTCTAAAAGGGTTATCAGAAGGTGAGGAGGTGATTACAGGACCATATAATGTAGTGACTAAGACATTAAAGACAGGAGATAAGGTGCAGGCGAAGAAAAAGGGAAAAGAATCTGAAGATTAAAAAATGAAGATTTGATTATAAGGCTGTATATTTGCCTAAATTTTTAGGGAATATGGCCTATATCCTATGTATTGAAACATCGACGACCAACTGCTCCGTTGCAATTGCAAAAGATCATCAGATTGTAGCTGTTAAGGAGGATTACAGCAACCAATACTCTCATGCAGAGCGATTGCATCTATTTATAGAAGATGTAATCGCAACAGCATCTATTTCTATAAATGCTCTTGATGCAATTGCAGTCAGTAAAGGTCCAGGGTCTTATACCGGTCTTCGAATAGGAGTATCTGCTGCAAAAGGATTAGCATATGCTTTAAATATTCCTATGATTTCTATTCCTACCCTAACATCACTTGCTAAACAGGTACAAGCTAATGAAGGTTATATCGTTCCTATGCTAGATGCCAGACGTATGGAAGTATATTCAGCAGTGTTTTCTGGTGTTTCTTATGAAGAAGTAAGAACTACAAAGGCTGAAATATTAACTACAGATTCATTTGTATCCTTTTTAGAGGAGGAGAATCAGGTAGTGTTTATTGGTAATGGTGTAGCTAAATTCAAAGATATCTGTACAGCATCCAATGCAACTTTTATCTGTGATAAACTTCCTTCTGCAAGAGAAATGTGTCAATTAGCCTATGATAAATATAAAGCAAAAGACTTTGAAGATATTGCTTACTTCGAACCGTACTATTTAAAAGATTTTGTAACAGGTTAATTAATTGCTTTTATTGACGATCAGACTTCGGTTAGAAGAGTCTTCACTGTTTTTTAATGCATTATACTTAGCTACAAGCTGAATTAAGTCTTCTTCTTTTTTTAGCTTAATCTTTTCTGACTTCATGTATTTTTTCAAGGCATCTCCATGGTCTTCTAAAGTTGCTAAAATTTCGGATTTATCAAGCGATAGCTCCATGATGACTCCGTTTTCTTCCAGATAATAAGTCCTGATAGTTTTGAGCCTTCCAGGTTCTGGAGTAGAGGTCATAATTCTGGAAGCGCTTTCAGGTTCTGTTATTTTAAGCGTAAATTTCTTATAAATACTATAATTTTCATTCATTTGAACTAAAACATAATATCCTTTTCTTTCTAACCCTCTTTGATTTACAAAATCACAATAGTAAAAATAATCCCCGTCTATTCGGGCATGAACTGTAGGAGATTTTGTTACGTGATATAGTTCGTCCTGAGATTTATATTCTAAAATATCCAGATAGATATTATATCGCAATTTGGTGTCAAAAGTACCGGATTTTTCATGTATAACACTTGCATCTTTAAAACTAGAGCTGGTAAAGATTGATCCGTTATAATCATCAAACATGGTTACTCTTTCGGAGGGTTCAACTAAGGATTTGGGGAGCTGTGCGAGGACAACTGTGGAGGTGAAAAAAAGTAGATAGGGTAGAAATTTTATCATAACATATTCAATTTAAGGTCTTTGAATATAATTAAATAATCTGTAAAATACAAAAAACACGTACTTTCTTTATGTGTTTTTCACCCAAGAAAGACGTGTTTTTCGAAAAAAAGTATAAAAATATACTTTATTAATTATCGCTTTTAAGCGTGTTATAGAAGGTAATTAATTTAACAATGTCATCTTCTTTTTTAAATTTTAATTTTTCTTTTTTTATAAAATCAGTCAATGTTTTTTTATGAGTAGAAGGAAATATTGCAGCTATTTTATTTTTGTTTAGGGTAATTTCTTTTGTTTTTCCATTTACTTCGAGAAAATAACTTTTAACATCTTTGAATTGCGCTGGTGTGTCAGAATAAAAAGGAGTAGTTGCTTTTTTAACAGGAATGTAATCTTTTTGCAATCTTGAATATAAATCGTTCTTTTTAGTTAAATATCCACTCTCAGCTTTCCCCTTTTCAGTAGTGAAGTCCTTAAAATGATATTCTTTGTCGTTAAGAGATATGTAGATGTTCTCGTTTTTGGTCACACTATTAATCTTAGTGCTTTTAAGGTCTTCTTTTAATTCTATCTCATCACTATAAGCATTATACCTAAGAAAAGCTTTTATCTTTTGAGAAGTAGCTTTATGTATAATAGTTCCTAGACTAAAACTATCATGTTCGTAAGGGGAGCCTTTGGTAGTTGATAGATCGATTCCATTGGGGATATTTTCAGTATAATTTCGAGAAACGATTTCAACCATTGGTCTTCTTCTTGTCTCAAAATCCTGCCCCTGTATATTGTTATAGCCGATTAACAATAAAAATAGAATGAATGTTTTTTTCATGTTTTTAATTGTTTGATAAGCAGAAATATAGTGATTTTTTGCTAATTGTTGTTTTCGATCAGGGAAACAGCTTCGTCTACACTCTCTACGGGTAATTTACAGGTGTTTTGTACACATACGAAAATAAAAGTATCTTCCCCTATATACCGGTCTTTTAAAAGAGGCATATCAGATGGAGAATCAGAAACAGCTAATAACTTATTAGGAATATAATGACGATTCAATACAGGGAGCTTATTCGATGCTTGTGGACCTGATATGACAACTTCGTAAAAGTCGTATGTGTAATTCAGCATTACATCTAACCAATTGGAATATCCAGAAGGGTATTCTTCTATTTTTGGTAAGATTGTCTGAATCATTTTGGTACTGATTACATTGTATTTTTTTTGATCTAAATAATGAGATAGTAAAAACAAATTCTTAGCCATAATGGAATTAGAACTTGGGATTACATTGTCTGTGTAGTCAATAGTTCTGGAGATTAGTTTTGGGTCTTTGTCAGACGTAAAATAAAATAATGTTGTTTCCGCATCATAAAAATGGGCCAGAGTATATTCAGCCAGTTTTTGAGATGTAAAGAGCCATTCGTTTTCTGCGGTTATTTGATATAATTGAATATATGCTTCGATAACTGAGGCGTAATCTTCTAAGTACCCGTTAATAGAACTAACCCCATTTTTGTAATTATGGAATAGAGAAAAATCTTTTTTTAGTAAGTGTTTTTTAATGAAGTTCGCATTTTTGACAGCAGCATCCAAAAACTTTTTTTCACCAAAAACACGGTAAGCATCCACATATCCTTTAATCATTAAAGCATTCCATGAGGTAAGTGTCTTGTCATCCAGACGAGGTCTTTTGCGTTTGTTTCGATAGGAGAGAAGAATACTTTTCCATTGCAAAACAGCTTGGTCGAGCTCTTGTATACTCATGTTTTGTTGTTGAGCAAACAAGGAATCATTTTCATTTTTGATCAGGACATATTTATTCTCTTCCCAGATTCCATAGGAGTTAATGTTATAGTACTTGGCAAAAATATCATACTCTTCTTTTAGAAGTGATTTTAGTTCATCTTTCTTCCATACATAGAAAGCCCCTTCTTCTAGTTCTTGCTGGGGAGTCATACTATCTGCATCTAATGAAGAGAAAAAGGCTCCTTCCTCATTTGTAAGTTCGTTTGATACAAATTCTAAGGTTTCATATACCACTGTTTTGTACCAGGAATCTTTAGTTGCCAGATACGCATCTGCATATAGACTCACGAGTTGTGCGTTGTCATAGAGCATTTTTTCAAAATGAGGTACATGCCACTTCTCATCCGTAGAATACCTGGAGAAACCTCCCCCTATATGATCATAGACTCCTCCATATGACATTTTGGAAAGGGTATTTAAGGTATACTTAAGTAGACTGCTGTCTTTTTTTTGGTGTGCATATCTCAATAAAAAATGATAGTTGTTAGGCATCATGAACTTTGGGCTTTTTTTAATCCCTCCCAGTGTATGATCAAATAAAGTGCTCCAGGAATCTACCGCTTTTTGTATAAAGGCTTTATCAAAGGTAGTATCTGTTGTGTTATCTGGGATCAGATCCATTGTTTTTATGCCCTGTTCTAATTTATCAGCATATTCATATAATTTAGCAGGCTCTTTTTGATAAACGTCGACAATCTTTTCCAGAGAAGTGAGCCAGCTTTCTTTGGGGAAATATGTTCCTCCCCATATTGGTCTTCCATCGGGAAGTGCAATTACATTTAGAGGCCATCCCCCGCTTCCTGTCATTAATTGTACTGCTTTCATATAGATTTGATCTATATCCGGGCGTTCTTCCCGGTCGATTTTGATAGCAATAAAGTTTTTATTCATGAGTTCAGCGACCTCTTTGTTTTCAAAACTTTCTTCTTCCATAACGTGGCACCAGTGGCAGGCTGCATATCCTACACTAATAATAATTAATTTGTTTTCTTCCCTGGCTTTGGTTAGTGCTGTATTGTTCCACGGTTTCCAGTTTACGGGGTTGTGCGCATGCTGTAGAAGATAAGGACTAGTTTCGTGTATGAGGTCATTAGTGTATAGCGGTTCTGTTATCGTACTCTTTTTCTTATCAGAGCAATTGCTTAACAGCATAATCAGAAGAATTAAAAAGAGTTTTTCTAGGAGAAGATTGATATTCATATGCCTTGGATGTCATTGATATTGAAATCCTCTAAAATATAAAAAGCATCTCAGACTATGAGATGCTTTTTAAAAAAGAAACAGTATCTTTTTTTATTTTACTTCAAAAGAAATCTTAAGATTTACTCTGAATTCAGTTACTTCATTATCATTAACAACAACACTCTGTTCCGCTACATATGCAGAACGGATGTTTTTAACTGATTTTGCAGCTTGTTTTACTGCTTGTTTGGTAGCATCTTCCCAGCTTTTTTCTGAGTTAGCCAATACTTCAATTACTTTAACAATTGCCATTATTGTCTTTTTTTTATGGTTAATAAACTAGTATACAGTTTCTAAGATACAACATACTGTGCTTTATTAAAAAAAAGGCAAGTGTTCTTTTTAGTATTTAATCGATGTAATGACGAATATGCCGTTTAATTACCCGTTTACAGCTTCGACATGAGATACTTTATCTCGTAACATTTCTTTTAGCATATTCTCAATACCGTTTTTTAGAGTAAAAGTAGAGGAAGGACATCCGCTACACGCCCCCTGAAGAATAACTTTTACAACTTTACTTTCCGGATTGTAAGAATCAAATAAAATATTACCCCCATCGTTTGCGACAGCAGGTTTTATATACTCGTCTATAATACTGATAATATCTTTTGAGGTTTCATCCAGGTTTTCGAAGTTGGTATCTTCTTTTTTCTCAATTTCTTTTTTGGAAATTGTAGCATTAGCAGTGAGTACTTCTTTTCCTTCTTCCAGATAATTTCTAATAAATTCCCGTAACTCCATTGTCACTTCATTCCAATCTGCTACTTCATATTTATTTATAGAAATATAGTTCTCATCTATATATACCTCTTTGACAAACGGGAAATGAAATAAAGCTTGTGCAAGAGGTGATTCACTTGTGTCGTCAATGCTCTTGAATTCATGGCCGGCGACGACTAACTTTTTATTCGCTACGAATTTCATCACTGAAGGATTCGGAGTACTTTCTGCATAGATGGAAACAGGGACTTTTTTCGCTTTCTTTTCTTGTTCTTCTATGATAACTTCCTGACCACTGTTTAAATATTTCTCAATTTGTTTAGCGACTTCATCCTGTATATCGATCCATTCTACGATGTTGTATTTTTCAATTGCCACAAAGTTTTGAGCGATGAATACTTTTTTTACAAAGGGGAGATAAAATAACTGTTGTGCTAACGGAGAGTTTTTTGCATGGTCAATGTTTTCAAATTCATGACTTGTATGCTGGGTTAAAAAATAATTAGCTTCAAACTTAACAATATTGGAATTTGATGTAGGTTCTATTGTTACTTCAAAATTCTTTTCCATAATCTAATTTTTTGCAAATTTACTAAAAAGAGCTGCGGTTTTTATATTTATAGGGAATTATGAATTTTAAGATTTATATAACATACTACTTTGCGCTATTTTGACTACTATTGTATTGAAAAAGAATATAATTGGTTTTTAATAGTATCTGTACAGGGGCTGTTTTTTAAGAAAAAGTAAGGACTTAAAATAGAACAGCTAATAGCGTTAGAATTAGTTGTTATTAAAAATTTATATCTTTATCGCGATCACATGATACTTTTTAAAAATAAATAATTTGTAATTGTCTGTTAATCAAAAGGGGTTATGCGCCTTTTGTTTATAGATGCCAAAAGAAATATTCTTACATAAAGTTAAAGAAGACACGTCCCAAAATGAATTTTAAAAAAACCTATTTATTTTTTGTATTGCTAGTTTCTCAAGTTGTGATTTCACAAGAGGGATTGCCAGTATATGCGGATTATTTATCAGATAATCTGTATTTAGTACATCCGGCAATGGCAGGAGCAGCAAATGCGAATAAGATACGACTAACAGCCAGAAAGCAATGGTTTGATGTTGATAATGCCCCTAATTTGCAAACAGCCAACTTTAATTTCAGAACCAGTGATAAAGTAGGTTTGGGAGGTACGATTTTTAAAGATGAAAACGGGAGGTTTTCCCAAACTGGTTTTTATGCTACTATGGCATATCATCTTCTTTTTTCTAGAGATAGGACAGACTTGAATATGTTATCTTTTGGTATGAATGCAGGGTTTATCCAATCGAATGTCGATTTGAGAGGACTAGATGATGTAACAAATCCAGATCCGGTAATTCTCGATCGTATTCAGAAAGATGCATATTTTAATGTAGATATAGGAATGTCATACAACTATTTAGAGTGGTATGCGCATTTTACAGTGAAGAATGTATTGCCAACTACCAGAAATATTTTTGATAATAATACGCCGATTAAGGAATCAAATAATCAAAGAAGATATTTATTTTCTTTAGGTAGGCTTATAAATATAGGGACGCTTTGGGCGGTAGAACCTTCATTTATGTATATGGCGACGGATGAAACAGATGAACGTTCTATTGATATGAACCTAAAAGGGTATCGCAGTTTTGATTTTGGAAAATTATGGGCAGGGATATCATATCGTAGAAGCTTGGATGGAGCTGAGTTTTCTCAGGATGGAGTTTTGGTAGAGAATCAGCAATTACAATATATAACTCCATTTGTTGGGGCTAATTATAAGAAATTTATGTTTGGGTATACATATAGTTATCAAATGAACTCTGTAGTGCTCACCGATGGAGGATTTCATCAACTGACATTAGGATATGATTTTGGTAAGAGAAAAGAACGCTGGAACTGTAATTGTCCGGCAGTAAACTAAATATAAAAAAGGAGGCTTAGAAATAGCCTCCTTTTTTATTGGATTTACCAGGTAAATGATTTTTTAGCCCCCTGCTTTTTTATAGCCTTAATCAAAGCTGTTTCCAAGCTTGTCTCTTTTGTGTTTTTATGGTTTTTGATATAAAGCACTCTTTTTTTATTTAGATCCTTAATTTTTTGTTGAATCTCTTTTCTTTCAGAAGCTTTTTTAGTGATATATTGTTTTAATTCTGCTGAAGATTTTTTTCTTAGGTTTTCTGGTAATGCTTCTGATTCAATAGTTTTTAATTCAAAAGCTTCATCTTCTGCGGCATCTACTAAGTCCCAACTTTTGTTTTTGTAGAATCCGGAGCTTTTACTGATTGTTCTGCTTACTGCATTCGCAGCACTATAAGATTGTGCATTTTTATCTTGTTGTCGTTGTAAGTGTTTTTTCTGTGCGCCTTCTGTGCCATAGTATATGTATGTTTCATTCAATTGTTGGTTAAGGCGTAGGATAATATCGTCATATGGAGTAATGATATGAACCGTTTCTCTATTGTGATTTATAGCTGTATATTCTCCGTGTGTAATATTAGCTCCATCTTTCCACATAGAATTAATCCCCTGATTATAATTACCACAAAAAATAGTATTAATTGTAATTCCTTTTTCCAAAGCATCTGTAGCGGCATCTTTATAATGTACAGGACCTTGAGTAAAAGGTTCATTTCCGGCAATAAAAATTAACTTTAAATGATCATCATTTTTTTTCCAATCCAATTGATTAATAGAAGAGGTAATAACTTTTCCACAAAACTCATTTCCTCCATTGGTAGTTAATGAAAAAAGCTCTTTAGAGATTTCGTCTAGATCGGTTGAGAATGGAAGTACTTGTCGGATATACCCTTCTTTGGATGCTAAGTTGTCGTTTCCGTATTCATATAAGGCAATTTCCAAAGCAATAGTATGATGACCACATTTAGCATAAGATAATTCGTTGACAATTTCCCAAAGCTGCGATTTTGCCTGTTCTATGAGACCGTCCATACTATTACTAGTATCTAGTAGTAAAGCCACTTGAATATTCTTGGTATTAGGGTCTGTTTTAGATGTGTGTACAACATGAGTGTTGTCAGAGAATAGTTGGTCATATGTGTTGGACTTGGCATTGCAGGAAAAAAGAAAGCTAATAAATAATATGGTGTATACTGTTTTCATAAGAATCGCTGTTTTTAATTATTAGTATAAATCTATGAGTAACTTTTTTTGATAAAAACAGCAAATGAGTATAGGTGACTTTTTAGTTAGGGAAAATATTCTTTTGTTTAGGGAGTGCATTGTTTGCTTCTTTGAAATCAATAGATATCGCTTGTCAAAGAAATAGGGGATTTTATTTTCTTGTGTAAATAGGTTAAGTTTACCTTGATATCAAATCAAAGAAGATGATGAGAACGTTTACAATACTTTTTTTATTAGTGGTTCCATTACTCACTTTTTCTCAAGAAAAAAAGATAACTATAAGGGGAACTGTTAAGGAGAAGAATACACTAAAGCCTATTCAAGGGGTTGAGGTGAAAACAATTATAGGTAGTGGTACAGAAACAAATGCTTTAGGAGATTTTAGAATACAAGCGGCTATAGGGGACGAACTTATTATCAGTCATGATAGTTTTCATACGGTACGACATGAAATAACAGATGGTCAAAAGATAGAAGTTTTGGTAGAGGAAAGTAGAGAGGGGAGAAAAAGAGAGTTTGAGAGGAAAAAACGAAGCCTGAGTTTTGAAAAAGAAATTAAGGCATCGTTACAACAGATGAAAAAAGATGCAGGAAAAAGCATAGGTCATGCAGAGAAAGCATTGGCAAGTATCGAAGCTGATGACCCTTTAGGGCATGAAAAGAAAGCTCGGTTGTATAAAATTTTAGGAGATGTGTATTTGTATTGGAAGCAAGCAGACTTAGCAGAAGCCAATTACCAGACAAGTTTGGATAATACTTATAGAGATGCTGTTAAGATTAAATTGGGAGAGGCACAATTGGCAAATAAGCAGTATGAAAAAGCGCTACTTACGTTTAATAGTCTGTTGTCAACCAGAATAAAAAAAGAAGAGAAAGTAATCTTATATGAGGGAAGAGGAGATGCATATGCTGCCTTAAACAGGTATAAGGAAGCAGAAAAGAGTTACAATCAGGCATTGTCCTTAAGTCGTAGTAAAAAGAAACTAGATGAAAAAGTTATCTTATTGAATGCTAAGTTGGCAGAGATATTGCAAAAGCAAGGAGAGTTATCAGCTGCTGCTGGGTATATGGATCAATCAGTGGAGTTAGCAGATCAAAAAGATAAGAAGACGGTGGCGAAACAGCGTGCTATAGCAGCAGATTTTTATAACAAGAGAAATAGCTTCGAAAAAGAGATTGAATTGCGAAAAGAAACCTTGGAAGATATAGAAGAACTGGAAGAAGCTGAACCGACAAATATGCTGGAAGATCAATCCCTATCTCCACAAGTACAGAATTATAAAATAGCCAATGCTCTTGCTTCCCAAAAAGATTATGATGTAGCAATTCCTTATCTGAAAGAAAGTATAAAAGAAGCTGCTTCTAAAAATGACTTAGTAGTGCAGAAAGATGCTACCAGAAAATTAGGGGAGGTATATAGAGAAAAAGGAGATCTAAAAAAAGCATCCGAAGCTTTTAAAGAATATGAAGTTATTATTGATAAGCTGTATATCCTAAAAGAACAGGAGATTTCTCAAGCTGCTCGGTTTAGTAGAGAATTAACTAAAAAAGCCAATCGTATTTCTACCCTGGAAAAAGACAGAGAATTAAGCGAAAGTAAATATAAACTAGCCTTAGCGGCTCAGGAATTATCAAAACAGCGTAGTCTCAGACAGCAGATAATTATCTATTCTTTAATAGGGCTGACGGTATTGTTATTGTTTATGGGGTATTTGATGTATAGGAATATGAAGCAACAACGTTATGCGAATAATATGCTGGCATTGAAATCACTTCGGTCTCAAATGAATCCTCATTTTATTTTTAATGCATTAAACTCAGTAAACACATTTATAGCAACCAATGATGAGCGGGCGGCGAATCGTTATCTGACAGATTTCTCATTATTGATGCGATCCGTTTTAGAAAACAGTGAGATGGACTTTATTCCTTTGGAAAAAGAAATAGAGTTATTAGAACTTTATACCCAATTAGAACATTTTAGGTTTCAGGATAAGTTTGATTATACGATTGAAGTGGATCCGTCAATAAAAATCGGGGATTATCAAATTCCTCCAATGTTATTACAACCTTATGTAGAGAATGCGGTATGGCATGGATTGAGATATAAGCATGAGAAAGGGGTTTTGCAGATCACATTTAAAAAGCTGGATATATCGACAATTGAAATTTCAATTGCTGATGATGGAATAGGAAGAGCAAAATCTAAAGAAATAAAGACACAGCATCAAAAAAAGCAGCAATCCAAAGGAATGAGTAATATCAAACAACGTATTCAGATTCTGAATAAGATGTATAAAAATCGAGTAGGAGTAGCAGTGTCTGATCTGACTGTTGATAAGGGAGGTACTTTGGTTGTGTTGAAATTAAAAAGAGACATATGAGTTTAAAAGCAATCATTACAGATGATGAGGTAAATAGTAGAAAAATTCTTCGTAATTACCTGAATAAATATTGTAAAGGAGTAGAAATTTTAGGAGAAGCTTCCAGTGTTAAAGAAACATTAGAACTCTTGGCGGATGAAGAACCTGATATATTGTTTTTGGATGTAGAAATGCCATACGGAAATGCATTTGATCTATTAGAGCAAGTTCCTGATAGAAAATTTGAAACTGTTTTTGTTACAGCTTATGATCATTATGCTATTGAAGCATTGAATGCACAGGCTACTTATTACTTACTAAAACCAATTGCAATTGATGACTTGATTAAAGCAGTCGAACATGTACAGTTTATAAAAGAAAAAGAGCAGGTATTACAGGATACGGTACTGGTTTCTAAAATGTCGGGAGTAGAAGGGAAAATTACTATTCCGCAGCAAGATGGTTTTGAGGTATTAGATGTATCGGATATAGTGTATTGCCAGGCAGATGATAATTACACAAAGATCTTCTTAAAGCAAGGACAGAAACTAGTCAGTAAGACATTAAAGTTTTTTGAAGATTCTCTGGCACAATTTGGTTTTGCCAGAATTCATAAGAGTTACCTGGTCAATGTGAATATGGTTGTAAAATACAAAAAAGGAAAGGGAGGAAGTGTGATCTTATCTACAGGTAAGGAGTTGATGGTTTCTTCTTCCAAAAAGAAAATGTTGTTAGATTTCTTTAAATAAACTTACAGAACGAGGCTAAAAATCTAAGTAGTCTACGGTATGACGAAAAGAAACTCCTGCTAGTATGTTTTTTAAGGGAGTAATTTCCTTATTTGTATAAAAAGAATGAGTGCCTTTTGTTGTTTGTGATGTTATTAACTGGTGTTTATCAAGGATGTTTTTGGTCTGTTTGGCAACTGCTTCTCCTGAATCAATAACCACAGTTGTTTGGGGTAATAATTCGTTTAGAATTGGGAGTAAATAAGGATAGTGAGTACATCCGAGAACCAAATGGTCGATATTTTTTTGTACTAGAGGAGTAATATAGGAATTTAGGAGACTACGCATTTCAGGACTGTCGATATCCCCGGATTCTATTAATTCTACTAAACCGGTTCCTACTACTTCAATGACATCTATTTCTTTAGCGTATAGATCCGAAGTTTCATTAAACAGCCTACTGGATAAGGTTCCCTGAGTAGCAAGAACACCTACTTTTTTTGTTCTTGTTTTTAAAGCGGCAGTTTTGATAGCTGGTTCGATACCAACAAATGGAATATCATAAGAATTTCTCAAAACGTCAATAGCATTAGTAGTGGCGGTATTACAGGCTACAATAATCACCTTTGCATTAAGGTTGAGTAGTTTTTCAGTGTTTTTGATGCTGAGAGAAATGATTTCTTCTTTGCTTCGTTTGCCATAAGGAGCATGTTTACTATCAGCCAGATAAATCGTATTTTCATTAGGTAGTACCGAAGCGACTTCTTTCCATATGGAAGTGCCTCCTAAACCTGAATCAAAAATACCGATAACTCCATTGTTCATTGTAGGTGATTTATTGTCAAATTTACAACGTTTATTTATTTCTTTTTAAAAAGAATACGAGTGCATATCAAAAAAAACAGCAGAGCAAAGCTCTGCTGTTTTTTTTGATATTGTGTGTTTATCGGATTAAATACCTAAATCCTTTTTTACGTCTGCCATCAGGTTTTTCCCATCAGCCATAATTACTCCAGTTCCAGTTGTAGAATCTAATACATATTGGAATCCTTGAGCTCTTGCTACTTTTTGGATAGAGGCACGTGCTTTTTCTAAAATAGGCTTCATTAATTCAGCTTCTTTTTTCTGAAGATCCTGTAATGCATTCTGTCTGTAGTCGTTTATACTCTTTTCAGTTGCTTGGATTTCTTGCTGTCTTTTTAAGTTCTCTTCGTCTGTTTTAGTTTCTGCTTCTTGAGAATATTTTTTGATCGTATTTTGAAGCTCTAACACCATATTTCTGATTTCCGCATCATATGTCTTGTTCAATTTTTGAATCTCGCTTTTAGCATTTTTAAAAGAAGGCATTGATTCAACAAGCTCCTGAGATGCTATATGAGCTACTTTGGATTGTGCGTTCATAAATCCTGATGTTCCTAATACTAATGCACAAGCTACTAATAGGGTTCTTAATTGTTTCATTTTCGAGTAATATTAAATGTGTATAAATTTTATATAATAATAGTTTTTAATTGCAGTGTTACTATCAGAGAGAGGGTTGCTATATACCTCCATCACTTTCTTCTTTTTTACTTTTTGAAGCGTTGATAGAATCTCTCTTTCTGTTTCTGGCTTCTATAAGTTTTGCTCTTCTTTCTTCGAATTCTTTTTTCTTCACTGCTCTTATAGAATCTCTAAGTCTTTTTCTTTCTTCTAATAATTGTTGTCTTTCGGCCTCCTTTTTTGATGCGTTTTTTTGTCTTTGACTTACTTCTTTTTCTTGCTCGACACTTCTTTTTTCGTTTCTTTCCAGTGCCTTTTTCTCTTTTTTGCTATTTAATTGTTTTCTCTTGGAAGTTCTGTTGATACGCAATAATACCTGATCGCTTATGTCATATCTGTCTGCAGAATACAACATAACAGGTTCTGCCGATTTGTCAAATATGAAATCATATCTTTTGTTTTTAGCAATTTCTTGCACAGCAACAAATACTTGATCTTGTACGGGCTGTACCAATCGTTTTTTCTGCAAGAATAAATCTCCGTTTGGTCCAAATCGCTTTTGTTGGTATTCCAGTATTTCCTTTTCTTTAAAAACAATATCTTCTTCGCGTTCTTCTATAAGTTCTTTGGTTAGTAAAACGCGTTCGTTATTTAAGTCCTTTTTCATCTGCTCCACAACTTTTAATTCCGCTTCTATCTCGACTTTCCATTTTTGAACTTTCGTCTCTAGTTCAGCAGAGGCTTCGTTGTATTCGGGAACGTTTTCCAGGATATAATCCATGTCGATGTATCCTATTCTAATTCCTTTTTGAGCATGCGCAGGAGCAATATAAAATAACCAACTTAATACTGTTACTGCTAAAAGAACTCTTTTTTTCATAATGCTGTTTTGTTAATTGAAATAATCATGCCAAAATTAAAACTGTTGCCCTATGATAAAGTGAGTTTCCCATCCGTTTGGTCCTGTATTTGTACCAGGGATAGGGTCTAACCCATAACCGAAATCGATTCCAAGTAATCCAAAGGCAGGCATAAATATACGTAAACCTAGACCAGCAGATCTATTTAATTGGAAAGGATTAAAGTCTCTAAAACTATCGTAAGAAGCTCCTCCTTCTAAAAACCCTAGCATATAAATTGATGCAGATGGTTTTAGTGTAATAGGGTAACGAAGCTCTAACGAATATTTATTGTAAATTGTTGCCCCATCGTCAATTAATTCTGGATTATTTGATCTACTTTGTGGAACCAGGGATTGATTTGGGTATCCTCTAAGACCTATAATTTCTCTGGAATCAAGACTACCTCCTCCGAGACCATCTCCTCCAAGTGCAAATCTTTCAAAAGGAATAACTCCTCGATCACTATTATATGCACCTAGGAATCCGTATTCAGCTCCGGTTCTTAAAACCAATGGTTTTTTTCCGATGTTAAATAAGGATGTGTACCAGTTTCCGTTGAATTTAATCTTGTAGTATTCCAGCCAGTTAAATCTTTCCTGGTCGATCGCTCCAATTTCATCAGTGATTTCCTGAGCTCTTAGCGATCCTGCGGTTGTATTTCTATCTAATTCACTTAGTTCTTCTTCTAGGGCACTTCTCTCATCAGCTAAAGCTTTATAATCAACTCCATCGAATAAAGAGTAAGGAGGTGAGAATTTAAAACTAACATTAAAATCAGAACCTGCAGTAGGGAATATCGGGTTAACAGAAGTGTTGTTTCGATTAATTCCGATGGTGTATGCTAAGTCGTTAGAGTATCCGTTTCCAAAAGTAAATAAACGGGTGTTATAATTTTTTAGATTAAAATGTTGAACACTTAATGCTTGAGAAAGGGTGAAATAATTATCAGGCCAGTTAAGTCGCTTCGCAATACCAATAGTTGCTCCTGTTCTAAGGAATCGTTGATCTTTTGCTACATCTCTTGTTCTGCTGTTAAACAGGTAGTTGATAGAGTGAGAAAAAGAGGTAGATAGCTGATAAGGTCTTTTCCCTCCTAACCAGGGTTCTACAAATGAGATACTGTAAATCTGAAATATTCTACTAGCTTGTGCTCTGATTCTGAAGGTTTGTCCATCACCCATTGGTAATGGGCGATATGCTTTTTTGTTAAAAATATTTCTCATCGAGAAATTGTTAAAGGCCAGACCGAGTGTCCCAACGAACCCTCCTCCTCCAAATCCACCTTGGAGCTCAATTTGACTGGCTCCTCGCTCTACTACAGGATAATTAATGTCAATTGTTCCGGCATTCGGGTCAGCGTTTAAGAATTGCGGATTTAATTGCTCTGCATCGAAAAACCCTAACTGACCAATTTCCCGAATGGTTCTAACTACTAATTCCTTACTGTATCGTTGTCCTGGTTTTGTACGAAGATTTCTGTAGATTACATGATCATTCGTCTTGTCGTTCCCAGAAACAGTTATATGATTAAAATGTACAAGCTTTCCTTCTCTGATTCGAATTTCAAAATCAATAGTATCGTTTTCTATTTTTGTCTCTACAGCATCAATATTAGAGAATAGATATCCATTGTTTTGGTATAAATTCGTAAGGTCATTAGCATCTGGTTTTGTCTGATCTTGTATTTGTTTTTCTAAAAGAACTCCATTGTACACATCTCCTTTCTGGATCACTAATTGCCGGGCTAATTGCTTATCTGTGTATACGCTGTTTCCTAAAAAGGTAATGTCACCGAAGTAGTGCTTGTTTCCTTCTTCAATAGCCAGTGCCAGTGAGACTGTTTCATCTTCATTAACAATTAGGGTGTCAGAAACAATTCTGGCATCACGGTATCCTTTTTCTTTGTATTTGGTAATGATGCTTTCTTTATCTTCCTGATATTTATCTTTTATATATTTCGATCGTTTCCAGAAGCGAAGTGGTTTTTTCTTCTTCGTATTTTTCATGGCAGCCAATACTTTTTTATCAGCCAACTGGGAGTTACCATTAATAACAATATTGTCAATTTTTACTTTCTCCCCTCTATCTACACGGATTAGCATATTAACTTTATTCGTGTTTGTAGTATCTTTTACGGAAGAAACATTAATGGCAACTTTGGTATTTAGAAATCCTTCTTTTTTGTATTTGTTAGAAATGTAGTTACGTGTATTGGTAATGAGGTTTTCGGTAACTTTTACTCCTTTGGTCAGTCCATTATCTTTAATGAGTTCTTCTCCTTTTCGTTTTTTAACTCCTTCAACGCGAACTTCACTTAATTCGGGAACCTCCTGAATATGTATTTCAATATCGGCAACTCCATTTTCTATTTTAGTGATATAAAAATTAATATCACTAAATAGTTCAAGGTTCCATAATTTTTTAATGACTTTTCGGATTCTATCTCCGGGTAGATAAATACGTTCCCCTTTTTTTAATCCTGTAAAAGTAACAACGGTACTTTCATTGTAACTACTAATTCCTGTTACTTTGATTTCTCCGAGGATGTACTGTTTTCCATTGGTACCAGGTAAATCTTGTGCTGTAACTGATACTGTGTTTAGTAAAAATGCAAAGATTGCAAAATAAGCAATTGATAATTTTCTTGTCATTCTTTTAACTAAGCTGTTCACTAGTTTTTCCAAATCTTCTTTCTCTTTGTTGATAATTTAATATGGCTTCAAATAAATCATGTTTTTTAAAATCAGGCCATAATATCTCAGTAAAATATAATTCAGCATATGCAATCTGCCATAATAAGAAATTGCTAATACGCTGTTCTCCACTTGTTCGTATTAGTAAATCCACATCAGGTAGATTTTTGGTATACAAATGCTCATTAATGACTGTTTCATTTATGAGATGTGGCGAAAATACATTATTTTTAATTTTAATGCTTATTTCTTGGATAGTTTTTATGATCTCTTCTCTACTTCCATAGCTGAGGGCCAGGGTCAAAGTCATACGGTCGTTAGATTTTGTAGAATCAATAACTTCCAGTAATTCTTTTTTTACTTTGGGCGGGAGGGCATCTAGATTGCCAATGGCATTGAGCTTGATATTGTTTTTTTGAAGGGTTTTAATTTCTTTTTTTAAAGAGCTGACTAAGAGTTTCATTAAAGTTTCTACCTCTAATTTTGGACGATTCCAGTTCTCAGTAGAGAAAGCGTATAGCGTTAGATATTTAACACCAATTTCTGCACTGGCTTCTACAGCTTCTTTTACAGCTTTAGATCCGCTTTTGTGTCCTGCCGTTCTGAATAATCCTTGTTTCTTAGCCCATCTTCCGTTACCATCCATAATGATGGCTACGTGTTTCGGTATGTTAGAGTTTAGTTGATCTTTTTCTGTCATATGTTAGAATACACACAAGCAAGGAATTCTACCCCAAGTGTATGACAATGTGATGCCTGTAAATACATACCAATCGTTATTATCGGTATTGCCAAAGCTATTTCCATACGCACTGTCGGGATTGCTGCCATCTATATTATCGGTAAAAGTATATCTGGCACCGATTTCTGCTCCAATTACTAAATTACGTCCTAAAGTCTTTTTTATACCTACGACCATTGGAATTGCAAAACTCCATTTGTCTGCGTAGGCAGTGATTCGATTGTTTGCATCTACTGCAGAAGCACCATAATTAAAAGTGGTAATACCTGTATAAAGATAAGGTGTGAACTGAGGTTTATCATTATATAAATACCACTCCCAAAAATTAAACTCCATTCCAGCAGAAATTTCTTTTACAGAATTTGTAAAAGTTAATCCTCTTTGTTTTCTCCTTTGATCTCCTTTGGCATCATCAGCACTTAGTTTAGCATATAGAAACGATGCTCTAAATGCATGTCGCTTGCTTCGGTTCCATTTTCCGATAGCACCAATGGCGAGCTTATTGGGAGAAATATAAGTAGTAGAACCTATATCTCCAATATAATTAGACCCACCAGCCATCAGTCCGATTTCATACGTTTGTGATGTGGCGAATTGCGCGAAAAATAAAACTACTACAAATGATGCTACGTACCTCATAGGTTTTCAAAAGTTTGCAAATATAACAATTAACTTTACTACACAAGAATTTGAGTAAAATAGTATGCTTTTAAAAACAGTTTTTACTCAGAATTATTGTTTAGTTCCTTTTATCTTCTCCCCAGAGCATTTTTTTTCTGAGTGTTTTCAAAAAGTTATTTCCTTCTAGAACAACCATGTTAATCTTGAATGGGGCTTTTTTTATAATTACAGTGGTGTCATTTTTTAATGTGTGAATTCTGGAGTCCAAAGAGACTAAATAAGTGTCTTCTCTTCCAGATGCTTTTAATTTTACTTCTTGGTTATCTGGGATAACCAACGGTCGTACATTGAGATTATGGGGTGAGATAGGGGTTAGTACAATGCTTTCAGTATCAGGAGTGATAACAGGTCCGCCACAGCTTAATGAATAACCGGTCGACCCAGTTGGTGTTGATACAATTAATCCGTCTGCCCAATAAGAATTTAGGTATTCATCATTTAGGCTGGTGTGTACGGTAATCATAGAGGTGGTATTTCGCCTGCTTACCGTTACCTCATTCATTGCGAAATTAAGTACTCCAAATTCATCATTCTTCGGGGAGGTTTCTATTGTTAAGAGACTCCTGGGGGAGATGTAAAACTTTTTATTAAGAATTAGTTCAATACTGTCTTTTATTTCTTCTTTTTGGATGGTAGCAAGAAATCCAAGACGTCCTGTGTTTATCCCAGCTATTGGGATGCCAAGGTCTCTTACATAAGTTACCGTTTTTAATATAGTGCCATCTCCTCCGATACTAAAAAAGAGATCATATGATTCATCCAGCTCTTCAAAGGTGCTGAAATGAGAATAAGATTTATCGATATCATCATGGAGGTTGATGAGCTCCAGAAATTTCTTTTCGATAACTACCTCTACCTTGTTCCTGTCAAGAGTTTCCAGAAGCTGTTGGATGTATATGCCAGAATTTTCATGATAAAATTGCCCATAAATTCCTATCTTCATTCGAATCAGTTTTTAAAATGTATTGATTATATGTTTAGGTATTTTTCCAAATATTTCGAACGCTCTTTAAGGTTGGTTAAAAAAGCATCTTCCTGATGGTGAGAGGTGATGTTGTAGCTATACCTTCTGAAAGTCTGAACTATGTTGTTCAAGTCACTGTCACTGATTTTTATGGTAATTTGAGCGACATCATTCTCAATCATAGAAATAAAAAGACCTAGTATTTTGGCATTGTTGGACTCAATGATTTGAGAAATTTCACTAAATGAATAATCTTGTACTCCCTTTTCTATTATAAGGATATTGCCCGGCTCATTGAGGAAAGGTGTTTGATTGAATAAATTCATAATGTCACTGAGTTCCAGGTATCCCAGATATGTATTGTCATCATCAAGAACAGGCATGATGTTAGTATTGTTCTGGGCAAAAGACTCAAGAGTATCCAGCCAATTGTTTTGTTCTCTGACAAAAAAGCCTTCTAATGCGTATCGGTAAGCATCTAATTTTTTTTCAGTTTCAAAACTTCTAATATCAGCTTCGGGGATGCAGCCTATATATATACTGTCTTTTGTAACAGGGAAATGTGTATAGGTTAATTCATTGAATAGTAGTTGTATGTCTTCTATTTTGGCGTCAACCCCCAGAGGTTCTATTTCATTTATTATATGTGGACTCGTCTTCATATGCGGCGGTATTTTATGCAAATTAATCAAAAATATGTAAGCAAGGCGTTTTCAAGTTCGTATTTTTGCTAATTGTAATTTGATAATATAATCTATGACAAAGTTAAGTGTTAACATTAATAAAATAGCAACGCTACGTAATTCTAGGGGAGGAAATACGCCAAACCTATTAAAAGTTGCTACCGATGTAGAAACTTTTGGAGGGGAGGGAATAACCATTCACCCTAGACCCGATGAGCGTCATATACGATACCAGGATGCCTATGACTTAAAACCTGTAGTTTCTACAGAGTATAATATAGAAGGAAATCCTATTCCAAAATTTGTAGAATTGGTTTTGGCAGTTAAACCAACTCAAGTAACCTTGGTGCCGGATGCAGAAGATGCAATAACCAGTGATGCAGGTTGGGATACAGTGAAGCATAAAGATTTTTTGAAAGAAGTAATCGCAGAGTTTAAGACTAATGGAATACGAACATCTATTTTTGTTGATCCCGTAGCAGCTATGATTGAAGGGGCGAAAGAAACAGGCACGGATAGAATCGAGTTGTATACGGAAAGTTATGCGGCAGCCTATACTTTGGGGAATGAGAAAGCAATCCAGCCATATGCAGATTGTGCACAATTAGCTTGTGATATCGGATTAGGAGTTAATGCAGGGCATGATTTATCATTGGATAATATTAAGTTTTTTAAAGAAAATATCCCAGGACTTTTAGAAGTTTCTATAGGGCATGCTTTGATTAGTGAATCATTGTATTTAGGACTGGAGAATGTGGTGAATATGTATCTTCGAAAGTTAAAATAGTAAAAGAGATGGAGCTATACGCTAATGTAATCGGAGAAGGGAGACCGTTTTTAATTCTCCATGGTTTTTTAGGAATGAGTGATAACTGGAAAACGCTGGGAAAACATTTTTCTGCAGAAGGCTATCAGGTGCATCTAATAGATCAACGAAACCATGGAAGAAGCTTTCATAGTGATGTTTTTAGTTATAAGGTGATGGCAGAAGATGTCAAGATGTATTGTGATGCGAATGATTTAAGTGATGTGGTCTTATTAGGGCATTCTATGGGAGGGAAAGTAGCGATGCAGTTAGGGGTTATTTATCCCGAGTTGATTAATAAATTGATTATTGCAGATATCGGTCCCAAGTATTATCCACTTCACCATCAGGATATATTAGATGGGTTGCAGTCATTAGATTTCGAGACTTTACAAACAAGAGGAGCAGTAGATAAAGAACTAAGTAGCTATGTTAGTGATCCTGGAGTTCGAATGTTTCTTATGAAAAATTTGTATTGGAAAGAAAAAGGACGATTAGGTTTGCGTATAAATCTGGATGCTTTGGTCAAAAATGTATCAGAAATAGGAAAGCCTCTTGATGAAAACGAACAATATAAGCAAGAAGTATTGTTTCTTAAAGGGGATCGTTCTAATTATATTCAGGAAAGAGATAAAGAAAATATTCTAAAACAGTTTCCTGCGGCTGTTTTCGGGGAAATCTCTAACGCAGGACATTGGCTTCATGCTGAAAACCCTAAAGAGTTTATGGTCAATGTGTTGAAATTTGTTAAAAATTGACATAAAAATACTATGTACGCATAATATTTTAGTTAAATCGTTGGATTATTCGTAATTTCCTTTAAATTTGAAATGTGAATATTACCAAATCCTTATAAAATAAATTAATTCTTTTTTTTATTATGAAAAAACTTTTATCATTAATTCTATTCATGTTAGTGACAGTGGTCACGTATGCGGGTGGATATAGAGTGAGTATTCAAGGACAGAGAGCGTTAGCTATGGGGCATACGGGTGTCGCAGTAGTTAATAGTGCTGAGCTGGTGTTTTTTAACCCGGCAGGTCTTGTGTACTTGGAGAGTAAAATAAATGTTAGTGCTGGAGCTAATGCCGTTTTCGGTCAGGTAGCATTCCAGAATGAGCTTACTGGTATTTCATCAGAGACAGATAATCCGGTAGGTACCCCATTAGAATTATATGGTTCTTATAAAGTCAATGATTGGATGACATTGGGATTAGGAGTGTATACTCCATATGGTAGTGAAGTAGTTTGGCCTACCGATTGGGCAGGTTCTCATTTAGTGAATAATATAGAACTTGCAGCCATATATATTCAACCGATCGTTTCTTTTAAGCTTTCGGATGTATTTAGTATTGGAGGAGGACCAATATTTGTAACTGGTTCTGTTAATTTTAACAGGAATTTATCCAGAACACTGGCAGATATCGATGGGAATCGTTCGAATGTTACACTGGATGATTCTGGTGTTAGTAACTGGGGATGGAGTATTGGAGCAATGTTTAATCCATCAGAACGCCTTCGGGTAGGATTCAATTATAGAAGTGAAATTATTATTAAAGCAGAAGGAGGAGAGGCGACATTTAGTAATGTTCCGAACTCTCCAGGAGTTCCGTTTTCTAATGGGACGACTACTTTCGATGCCAACCTGCCTTTACCGGCAGAATTAACTGTTGGGGTTTCTTATCAGTTAAATAAAAAATGGTTATTTGCCTTTGATTATAACCGACAGTATTGGAGTGTTTATAAATCATTAGATATTGATTTCGGTAATACGCCTACGGGACCTGACTCCAGAAACCTGAGAAATTATAAAAATTCATCTGTTTACAGATTTGGGACTCAATATGAAGCAACTCCAAAAATTACATTGAGAGCAGGGTACTATTATGATGAAACACCAGTTCGTCCTGGGTTCTTTGCGCCAGAGACTCCACGTAATGATTCACAAGGGTTCACAGGTGGGTTGAGTTTTGCGGTTACTCCAAAATTAGCAATTGATGCTTCTTTTCTTTACCTGAGATTTTCAGAAGTAGAAGCTTCTTATGATTATGCGACAGAATCTAATGGACAATTTTCTTCTTTTGGAGGAACGTATAAATCAAGTGTTTTTTCACCAGGTTTGGGAGTAACATATAAATTGTAATAGCAGAAAGAGTAGGTCTCTTTTTCTGTAATAAAAATATAATCAGATGAAAAATAACATAAAATATATCACATTACTGGCATTAGGAATGATTGCTTGTGAGCCAGAATTTGAAAATCCTATTGATGAATCAGGGAATTATGAAAGTGGAGAAGCGAATTTTTCTAATTATGTGGCACTGGGGAACTCTTTAACAGCAGGGTTTGCAGATGGAGCTTTGTATATTACAGGGCAGGAAAATTCGTATCCTAATATCTTGGCTCAGCAATTTAAATCTGCAGGAGGAGGTGAGTTTACTCAGCCTTTGATGAATGATAATGCAGGTGGAGCATTGTTGTCTGGGACTCAGATTTTGGACAATCGTTTCGTGTTAGCTTTTGGAGCTGATGGTAGTCCTAAGCCGGCGATTTATACAGGGGCAGCACCAACAACTGAGATATCAAACAACTTAGGGAATACTTTTAATAATATGGGGGTTCCGGGAGCAAAGAGCTACCATTTAGTAGCCCCAGGTTATGGAAATGTAGCAGGGGTGCCTGCAGGGACAGCAAATCCGTATTTCGCAAGGTTCGCTTCTTCTGCTACTACTACAGTAATAGCAGATGCAGTAGCACAAAACGCTACATTCTTTAGTCTTTGGATAGGTAATAATGATGTATTGAGTTATGCTACTTCTGGAGGAGAAGGAGAGGATCATAATACAACAGGAAATCTGGATCCAGCTACTTATGGAAGTCAGGATATTACCAATTCTAATGTTTTTGCCGGGGTGTATAGTCAATTAGTAGATGCTATGCTGGCAGGAGGAGCAAAAGGAGTATTGTTGAGTCTGCCTAGTGTGACATCAATTCCTTATTTTACTACTGTTCCTTATAACCCTGTTCCGATGGATGCGACTACAGCTGCGGGAGCAAATTTAGCCTATGCGCAGTATAATGGAGGTCTTCAGCAAGCGCTTGCTGCCTTGGCAGGAACTGGTTTATTAACAGAAGAAGAAGTGGCAAGAAGAACAATTACCTTTGTAGAAGGTCAGAATGCAGTAGTAATTGAGGATGAAGATCTGACAGATTTAGGGGCGATTAACCCTGCATTTGCAGCACTTCCTAAATTGAGGCAAGCAACAGCAGAAGATTTGTTGGTGCTTCCTGCTAGCTCGATTATCGGAACCTTGGCAGATCCTAATACACCAACATCTGTTATTGGAGTTGGGGTTGCGTTAGAAGATAAGTGGGTGCTGACACCAGAAGAGCAAACAGCGATTAGTACGGCACAATCTGCCTATAATCTTACAATAAAAGGAATAGCTGATGCTAAAGGTTTGGCATTTTATGATGCAGCAGCAGACTTAGAAAAAGTGGCTACAGTAGGAATTCCTTATGACGGAGGTGTGGTAACTTCTGAGTTTGTTAGAGGTGGAGGTTTTTCTCTGGACGGAGTACATCCAACTCCTAGAGGGCACGCTATTATAGCAAATGGAATCATGAATGCACTAAAGAGTACCTATAATACTAACTTGCCCAAAGTAAGACCGGGAGATTATGGTACGGTAACATTGAGTAATGATGTAAACTAAGGCTGAGGATAATAAATAAAAATATAAAAGACCTACTATGATTACATAGTAGGTCTTTTTTGTTACTTTTAATTTACATTGTACCGTTTCATTTTTGGTGTAAAGTTGCAATGGTAACGCTGTGGTTCCTGAAAATGACCCTTATCTGGTGCAATAGGAGTAAAGGTTTTGTGAATAATTTTACTAAAAAAATAGAAACGTGAATTTGATTTTAAAGATTATGTTAAGTGCCGTTGCAGTACTTATTTTAGCGAAGGTGCTTCCTGGAGTGGCAGTAGATAATTATATAAGCTCTCTTTTGGTAGCAGCTGTTTTGGCATTATTGAATACTTTTTTAAAACCCATATTGGTCGTGTTGACCCTTCCGGCAACAATTCTTACACTGGGGCTTTTTTTGCTGGTGATTAATGCTGCAATTATTTTATTAGCAGATGAGTTTGTTTCGGGTTTCACCGTAGATGGGTGGTTATGGGCCTTGATTTTTAGTGTTTTATTAGCTGTATTTCAGTCAATATTACATTCTGTTTTGAAAAAAGATTAAAGATATCTGTTTTTCAGAAAGTTAAAACTTTGTAGTGAGTTAAAAAAGTATTACTTTTGCAACCCGATTTTTAGTACTTAAAAGTAGAGATAATGAATATTTCAAAAGAGCAATTAGACGAATTAAATGCTGTAGTAACTGTAGATATCGCAAAAAGCGATTATAGTGATAAGGTTGAGAAAATCTTAAAAGATTATCGCAAAAACGCTAATATACCAGGTTTTAGAAAAGGTCATGTACCAATGGGATTGGTGAAAAAACAGTATGGAAAAGCTGTTTTGGTAGATGAGGTAAATAAGCTGTTGCAAGAATCATTGAATAAATATCTCACAGAAGAAAAACTAGACGTGCTAGGAAACCCATTGCCCAAGGAGCAAGAGAATTTTGATTGGGATGCCGAAGACTACTCTTTTGAATTTGAATTAGGATTAGCTCCTAAATTTGATGTGAAATTCAATGGTAAAAAAGCCATTACACACTATAAGATTGTTGCTTCTGATGAAATGATCGATAATCAGGTAACAACGATTCAAAAACAATATGGGAAGTTAACCTCTAAAGAAGAAGCAGACAAGAATTCTTTAGTAAGAGGAACTTTTGTGAATGAAGAAAAAGAAATTAATAAAGAAACAACTGTTTCTTTAGATAAGATAAAAGGAAAGAGAAACCTAGATAAATTTGTGGGGTCTAAAGTTGGAGATGTATTGTCATTGAAAACAAAAGGATTATTTACAGATGAGCATGATTTGATAAGTGCTTTAGGAGTTTCTCATGACGAAGGACATGGGTTAGAAACTGAAGTAACTTTTACGATTTCTGAAATCAATGAACAAGAATTAGCAGATTTGGATCAGGAGTTGTTTGATAAAGTTTACGGAGAAGGGAATGTAAAGACAGTTACTGAGTTAAAAGATAAAATCAAAGAAGACGCAGAGCGTCAGTTTGAGCAACAATCAGATAGCCGTTTGTTAAACGACATTACTGAGAGTGTTTTAGAGAATACTAAATTCGACTTGCCGGTAACATTTTTGCAAAAGTGGATTCGAGTAACAGGAGAGAAACCTTTGACGGAAGATGAGGCAAAAGATGAATATGAAAAGAGTGAAAAAGGATTGCGTTATCAGTTAATAGAAGGAAAAGTAATCAATGATAATAACCTACAGGTAACCTTTGAAGAGTTAAAAGGTTTTGCAAAAGATCTTATCAAAGGACAGATGGCACAATTTGGTCAGACAAATCCTGAAGATAAAGAGTTAGACGATATTGCAGCCAGAATTTTATCAAATCAGGATGAGGTAAAAAGAATCTCTGATCAGTTAATGAGTCAAAAATTATTAACCTTTTATAAGGAGAATGTAAAACTAAAGACGAAAGAAATTAGTTTTGATGACTATGTAAAAGAGGTGTATAAGTAAAAAAACTGCTTATAAATAAAGGAATTTATACTTATATTTAAGGCGTTGAACTATCAAAAGTTGACGCCTTTTTTATTTAAATAAAAAATTCAAAAAAAAATATATGGATTACGGTAAAGAATTCGAAAAATTTGCTACTAAACATCAGGGAATTAATAGCAACTATTATAATCAGATTATAAGTAGTATGTATCCTATGGGGATGACACCAAATATTATTGAAGAACGTCAGATGAATGTGGCGATTTTTGATGTGTTTTCTCGTTTGATGATGGATCGCATTATCTTTTTAGGAACAGGTATTAATGATCAGGTGGCGAATATAATTCAGGCACAATTATTATTCTTGGAGAGTGTGGATTCTGCCAAGGATATCCAGATATACATTAACTCTCCGGGGGGAAGTGTATATGCAGGATTAGGAATCTATGATACAATGCAGTTTATTAAGCCAGATGTAGCGACTATCTGTACAGGTATGGCAGCTTCTATGGGAGCGGTATTATTATGTGCAGGAGAGAAAGGAAAAAGATCTGGATTGCCACATAGTAGAGTGATGATACATCAGCCATTAGGAGGAGCACAAGGTCAGGCTAGTGATATTGAAATTACAGCAAGAGAAATCTTGATCCTAAAAGATGAGTTATATAATATTATTGCTAAACATTCCGGGCAGCCATTCGATAAGGTGTATGAAGATAGTGATAGAGATTATTGGATGAAGGCAGATAAAGCACTGGAATATGGAATGATCGATGAAATTTTAACAAGAGAATGATTTTAACACTTCAGATGTATGATTGTTATAAAAGTACAGCATACATCTGAAGCAGTTTTTTAGAAATAGAAAATACAAATTATGGCGAAAGAAGACTTAGAGTGCTCTTTTTGTGGAAGAAAGAAACCTGAAACCAATTTGTTAATAGCAGGATTGGATGCGCACATCTGTGATAGATGTATTGTTCAGGCTCATGGGATTGTACTGGAGGAGACAAAAGAAGAAGATAATGGAGAGTTGAGTAATGAGTTGATGCTACGGAAACCCATGGCAATTAAAAAGTTTTTGGACGAGTACGTAATAGGTCAGGGCTTTACAAAGAAAATAATGTCTGTAGCAGTATATAATCATTACAAACGATTATTGCAGCCACAAACTGAAGATGATATTGAAATTCAGAAAAGTAATATCATTATGGTTGGGCAGACAGGAACAGGAAAGACTCTGATAGCAAAAACAATTGCTAAAATGCTTAATGTTCCTTTGGCGATCGTTGATGCTACTGTTTTGACAGAAGCGGGATATGTAGGAGAAGATGTAGAGAGTATTCTTACCAGACTATTACAGGCAGCAGATTATAATCTGGAGAAAGCACAAAAAGGAATCGTTTTTATTGATGAGATTGATAAGATTGCCAGAAAAAGTGATAATCCAAGTATCACCAGAGATGTATCAGGAGAAGGTGTGCAGCAAGCGTTATTGAAACTGTTAGAAGGGACAATCGTCAATGTTCCGCCAAAAGGAGGAAGAAAACATCCGGATCAAAAATTCATTGAGGTAAATACAGAGAATATTCTGTTTATTGCTGGAGGTGCTTTTGATGGGATTGAAAAAATTATTCAGAAACGATTAAATATGCAGGCTATGGGATTCAGCGCTTCTAAAAGTGAAGATACCATAGAAAAAGATAATTTATTGCAGTATATCATTCCAAAAGATTTAAAAGATTTTGGACTGATTCCTGAAATCATCGGACGTCTTCCTGTACTATCATACATGAACCCGTTAGATGCAAAGACGCTGAGGGCTATTCTGACCGAGCCTAAAAATGCAATCATCAAGCAATATAAGAAGCTTTTTGAAATGGATGATATTGCGTTTTCTATTACTGATAAAGCGTTGGATTATATTGTAGAGAAAGCCATAGAGTATAAATTGGGAGCCAGAGGACTTCGATCTTTATGTGAAGCAATCCTTACAGATGCGATGTATGAGTTACCAGAAAGCGAAGAAAAAGAATTCGAGGTGACGGAAGAGTACGCGGCTCAAAAACTCAATAAGTCAACTATTAATAAATTAAAAGCAGTGTCTTAGAGCCTGTTTAAGTATTAGTAGCTAGTTTATAATAAAAACATAAAAAAGCTCTTATTGCTAATTAGTAATAAGAGCTTTTTTTATTTGAGCAAAAAAAGGTTTTTTTAGGGTATCTCGAGAATATATTTATATTCAAGTAGTACTATTTGCTTATAAACTAGGTTTTGCTGTATGATTGTGTGTTTTGTCAGTGTGTGATAAGAAAGCTTACAATAAAACTAAATAAGCTCCTAAATAAGATGTGTTTGTGTAAGAAATGAAGTTATGGATAAGAATAGATAGTGAAATAACCAAATAACTTCTCTATTAGTAATTGTGCAGTTAGTTAGTAGTCCGTCTGAGTTGGCTGATCTTCTTCAGAATATAATATTAAGCTTTTTGCTTTAGAAATGATCTCTTCTGTGCTTTTGATAGCTACACCTTTACTGTTTCTTAATTCGATATCGAAACCATTTTTATCAATTAGTGCTTCATAAAAAGCAACTCTAGAAGTCTCGCTATAGCATATATTTTCATCTTCAGATACATCAAAAGCCTTTGCTTTAGTGTTAGAGGTTGACTTGCTCTGTTTAGAAATAGTGTTCGTGGTGTTTTGAAATTTAGCAGATGTATTCGCCTGTTGCCCGAAAGTGATGATGGTGAAGAATGTGAAAATTAAGTTAAGAAATAAGTTTTTCATAATGTTGGGGCTTGGGTTAATCTTTTAACTATCTGGAAACAAATTTAATATGAAAAAATAGAATCAAGAACCTTTTTTTTAATTTTTAGACTAATAGATGCGTTTGTTCGATGAACAACACAAAATGTGCTTAAAAACTATTAATTTAACATCTATTTAATACGGTTAAACCGTAAAATAAAGGTAAAATATGCAATATTTTTACGTTAAAAACGTCAATTTCAGCTTTTTGTGTATGGTTGATTCAGAGGTTGTTACTGCCTTGTATTGAGTTCTAAGAGCTCTTCTATATATGTTCGTTTATTCGATAGACGAGGTATTTTATGCTGCCCCCCTAACTTGTCCTTTTTTTGAAGCCAATCGTGGAATAAGTTTTTCCTAGCAGTACGGATTTGAAGTATATTTAAGGTAGTATTATTGTATCTTTTGGCTTCGTAGTCACTATTTACCTGTTGTAAATTCTGATCCAGAATCGCTGCAAATTCAGAAATATCTTTAGGAGGTGTCTTGAATTCTATAATCCATTCATGAGCTCCTTTTTCCTTACCTTTCATAAAAATCGGAGCGACGGTGTAGTCAACTACTTCACTCGCTGTAACTTTAGAAGTTAAGCTCAAGGCCTTTTCTGTGTTTTCGATAATTAATTCCTCTCCAAACACATTAATGTGGTGTTTGGTACGACCAGATATTTTGATGCGATACGGAGTGATTGAAGTAAAGCGCACTGTATCTCCAATTTGGTATCTCCATAGCCCAGCGTTGGTTGTGATTACAATAGCATAGTTCTTGCCAATTTCAACCTCGCTAAGTGGAATTATTATTTGTTGATCAGTTCCGTAGGTATCCATAGGAATAAACTCGTAGAAGATACCGTAATCAAGCATGAGTAATAACTCTGAAGAGTAATTTCTGTCCTGTATTGCAAAAAAGCCTTCAGAGGCATTATAGATTTCATAGTATTTAAAAGAATCCCGGGGAAGAATTTTTTGATATTGATCCCTGTATGGATCAAAGCTGACACCTCCATGGAAATATACCTCGAGATTCTTCCAGATTTCTAATAGGTTTTCCTGTTGTTGGGTCTCCAGTACTTTGTTTAGTAAGACGAGCATCCAGGAAGGAACTCCTGCAAGACTAGTTACATTCTCCTGGATAGTTTCCTGTACAATGGCTTCCATTTTGATTTTCCAGTCATTCATCAGAGAAACTTCATTACTGGGCGTAGAGCTAAATTCAGCCCACAAGGGCATATTGTCAATAATGATGGCAGATAAGTCACCATAAGAAGTGCCATTTTGTTTGTTTAGTTTTTTGCTTCCTCCCAATCGAAGACTCTTTCCTGTAAAAAGCATAGAGTTTTCATTATTGTTCAGATACATACAGAGTAAATCTTTTCCGGCAGCGTAATGACAATCTTCCAGAGATTCCTGACTTACAGGAATAAATTTACTCTTGGCACTGGTAGTTCCACTGGATTTAGCGAACCACTTAATAGGTCGTGGCCAAAATATATTGTGCTCTCCTGATCGGGATCTTTCAATAAGAGGTTCATATTCCTCATAAGTTTTTATAGGAACCCGTTCTTTAAAAGTTTCATAACTGGTAATCGAAGCAAAATCATATGCCTTTCCTACCTCGGTGTTTTTTGCAACTTCCAGTAAATTGTGTAATAACTCGTGTTGTACTTCATTGGGATACTTTAAGAAAAGCTCCATTTGGTGAAAACGCTTTTTAAGAAACCAGCTGGCAATAGAGTTAACTAGAGGTATTGGCATTTTTTGATGTATATTTAGGCTGAATTTTTACCCTGGAGATACAAACTGTTCAAGTATCTCAATAAGGAACTAAAATAATAAAAATAATAACATTCCATTACGGGATTAGTGATATAACATGACTTTTTATGCAATATAAAGGAGTACTTACTAAAATGCAGACAGAGATTGCAGACCCCATTCAGTATTACCTGGTTTTTGAATCAGATTTTATCCATATGAATCAATTGTTAGATAAAACATTGACTATTTCGTTAGAAGGATACCAATGTCTGGCATGTGGCTTGGAAAAGAAGATTTTCAGACAGGGATTTTGCTATGATGATTTTTATAAACAACCTCAGGTAGGAGATTGGGTTATGCGTCCCGAATTAAGTAAAGCACATTTGGGGATAGAAGATCGTGATCTGGAGTATGAAAAAAAAGTACAACTACAACCTCATATTGTATACCTGGCAAATTCTAGTAATGTAAAGGTAGGAGTAACCAGAAAATCTCAGGTTCCCACCCGATGGATAGATCAGGGAGCTCATGAGGCAATAGAAATAGTAGAGGTTCCTAATCGATACCTGGCAGGAATTACAGAAGTTGCTCTCAAAGAACATGTGGCCGATAAGACTAATTGGAGAAAAATGCTGAAAAATGATATTGAGGATGAAAAACTTATTGATTACAGAGAGCGCTTAAAGCCATTTATACCTGAAGAAGCAAAGGAATATTTTATAGAGACCAATACAGAGACAGCATTGCACTTTCCTGTATTGCAATATCCGACGAAAGTAAAAAGTCTTAACCTTGAGAAAACTCCACACTATACTGGAGTGCTAAAAGGGATTAAAGGGCAGTACCTTATCTTCGAAGATGATACAGTGTTTAATATCAGGAATAATGAAGGAACTGTTGTCGCTTTATCAATTCAGTAATTGAATTAAATGTTTATCTTACAGAAATAGAAAAAGCTGCTCTTCTTGAGCAGCTTTTTTTATTTATAAGTGCTTTTTCTATTTCTTAATAAAACTAGCAGTATGTGTGCTACCAGAAACATGTATTTTGATCATGTATAATCCTGGTTTTAAGTGTTCCACAGGAATTGTTTTTTCAAAATTTCCTTGTTGAACAGTTTTACCACTTAAGTCTAGAATAGAATATGAAGTAGCAGTAGTTCGTTTAGCAGCAAGCTGAATTTGAATATGGTTGATTGCCGGATTCGGGTACAATGACATAGCAGCCGTTAGCGTTTCTTTTGCTACATCTGTACGTTCTAAAATAACAGTTTCTTCTGTTTCTGTACTTTCTCTTGCGCCACCTACACAGAAGTTTTTAGTTTCAGAAGCACCAAAGTTCCCTCCACTAGCCAGGGTTTGTCCATTTTGGTCTGTAAGTGTATAAGAACCATTTCCATAACTACAACAGATGCCGTCTCCATAGGAATCCTTAAATGTCAGACTATAACAACCAGCATCCAGGTTTTCAGAAATGCTGATAGAAGAACCATCAGGTTCTGATCCGTAAGTTCCTCCAGATGCGACAACCTGACCTGCACTGTTTTTGATATCCCAGCTTGTTTCTTCTGGGTAATTATCCAGAGTGATTGCCAATGTTACTTTGTACTGATTACCTCCAGAGGAGTCTGTAGATAGTTTGAAATTATCAATCGCCATATCTCCTTGCCAGGTAGTACCACTAACTCCGTTGAATCGCAGTTTTACAACCTTTCCAAGGTAGCTAGCCAAGTTAACAGAAGCATTGTTCCAGGCATTTCCTTGATTCCCGGATTTGGACCAGATTGAATTCCAGGTTTTCCCATCATCAATACTAGCTTCTAGTTGTAAACTTCCCATAGTATTAGCTCCATACATATGATAAGCAAAGCTCAGGGAAGCTGTATTTTTTCCTTTAAGGTCAAAACAAGGGGATGTTAAAATAGCTTTTTTGTTTGGATAGTTAGGGGAAGATGTCTCCATGTATACGTAATGGCTTCCTGCATTAGCAGCACTAGGTCCCGTGTCTCTGGATGGAGTTGCTCCTGTTTGCACTGACCAGTTAAAGTCATCTGTAGTGCTTTGTGTCCAATTACCAATAGTGTTTTCAAAACTTTGCACATAAGGGAAACTGTTAACTGTAGTTTTGCAATCGTCTATAGGAGTTCCCCCATTGTCTACTCCACAGTTAGGCATTCTATTTCCAATTTTGGCAATAATTGCATCGCTTCGTCCATATGATCCGTTAGGGCACCCTCCTGTATTGTGGATGGCTACAACCAAGTGAGAGTCATACTTGATAACAGGAGATCCTGAACTTCCTCCTTCAGTATCTGCATAGTAACGTACTGTTTGCCCTCCGGAATTTGATACAGCGTAGACTCTGGAGAATCCATTCGTATCTCCATCCCGGTCTGATTTTACAGAAATTTCTTTTCTTCTTCCTCCAGGGTGTTGCGGAATATAGATACGGTCTCCTTTTGCCGGAGCCACTGAACTCAGACTGAGATATCCATATTTTTGTGTTGGATTTACGGGAAGTTTTAATAAAGTAAAATCAAGCCCGGAATCTGTCATGATAAAGCTGGCCGAGGTAGCAACAGTTTCACTGGTTGCATTCGCAGAACCACTACAGCCATCTTTCCTGTAATTAAAGATAACATCTACGTTTTGAGCAGCAGAGGCACTACCAATACAGTGATTATTAGTCATTAGATTTCCTTCACATCCTAATAGCCATCCTGTACAAAGACTACGACCTCCAATGATCAGTTTACTTACAGCTTCTCCTTTGGCAAACATTTCGGTACCCTGATAACATGCAATAGGTTCTTTGTTATCACTATTGCAAATTGATTTTTGACCTAGAATTTTTTCTAATTTTTCGGAAGTATATCCATATGCAACCTTAGTAATATCAAACCCATAGTGCTTATCGGATTGCCCAAAGCTGTATAGTGTAACAATGATTTTATCTTCGAAAATAGCTTGTGTCCAGAAATCACTGATCATAGTCATCTGTTCATCAATGATTTTTCCTTTTTGTCCGTAGATTTTCGTTTCACCATTGTTAGGACTATATATTTCTACATAATCCCCGGGTGCCAGATCAAAATTCTTAAAGTATAGTTTTACATAAGAAGCCTTGGCAGAGTAAAATTCTTTTTGATAGAGAATTTGTTTTCCGGATTTTGCTGTTGTATACGGGTGCGAAGTCGATTCATCGAGTTTAAATTCATCTGCAATGATCATGGGTTTTTGCGCGTAATCTTCTTTGGGATTTTGTGCAGAAATTGTGACAGTCATGAGCATGACTATCAAAAGCAAATAGTTTTTCATTTTTTAGTGAGTTTGTAGATTATTAGTATAGTAAAAAATGATTCTATTACTTTTTTTCCGAACTGATAGTGTATTCCCCCAAATACAAGACAGGTGCAGCCATACGCTGTCTTTTACATATCGATATGACCAGAAAAAATGGCATGCTCTTTTTTTTCCAGCCCAACAAATCTATCATAATGTTTTGAGAAATAAAAATATAATGTATTGATTTTTAGTTGTTTTTGGTTGTTTTAGGAGGAGTGGAAGTCGCTTTTCTTGACGTAATTAAAAGAATCATAAGTAAGTATTTAGCCTAGTTGTCACAAGGGATAGCTAGTGATGAAAGAAGTGCATTTTTTCCAGAATCGTTTACATTTTGTTAAAATCAAAAAAACTTTTACAAGTTTTTATAGATTAGCCGCTTGGGATATTCGGATGCTTGTATCCGGAAAGGGGAAAATATTTGAAACATCTACTTATGAACAGGTCGACTTAGATAGGTGTTGTACGCTTTTTATTTTAGTGATCTTCTCTATAGAGATAATTGAAAGTATTGTAGCATGAATTTATCTTCTTGATAGCAAGTGTCTCAACAACAGTTTTGTCAATATATACCGTAGTTACATGATACATGAAATAAAAAAGTTTTTACTACTTATTAATCTTCAAACCATTATTATATCAGGCTTGGCAGTATTGTCTACAGCCTTGTGTATTTATTTTAAATTCGAGGCAGAATTTCCATTAACACTGGTAGCTACCTCTATCATTTTTCCGATTGTTTTTTCTATAGGAGGAGCGTATAAGCGCAGAGAAGCAGCCTTAAGAGAATACGCAGCAATCAAAGGGTATTTACGAGCAATTTATTTTGTGTCCAGAGATTGGTTAGAGACTCCGAAACCAGAGAATATAGCTAAGATGAATCAGATTATTTATGACTTTTTTAATAATTTCAGAATTATGTTTACCAGCTCTAAATCTGAACTTATGGAGAATGAAAAAAAGGTATATGATAGTTTTTCTGATTTTTCATTGTATATAAAACATGAACTAAGAGGAGAAGGACTTTCATCAGGAGAATGTTCCAGAACGAACCAATACTTACAAAAAATGATGATTTCGTTCGAATCAATTAAGCATATCTATCAATATAGAACTCCTAGGACATTACGCGCATTTAGCTCGTTATTCATAAAAGTACTTCCAGTTGTGTATGGACCATATTTTGCATATAAGGCAGAAGATATGTCATGGGGGTTAGAGTTTGTAATTCCAATTTTACTAACAATGATTCTTGTGAGTTTAGAGAATATACAAGAGCATATGGAAAACCCTTTTGATCAGGTAGGAGAAGATGATATTAAATTCAATGTAGAGAAATTTATGCAGCGATTAGAACACCAGTCCTCAGATGATTAGTACCTGTGTATGAAGTTAGGAAAATTCATATTTGTTATAAGATATGTGATCCCGGAGGAAGCCTATGAAGTACTTGTTTAAAGTTGACTTTTGGTTTCAGGGAATCCTCCGGAGTGTCAAAACATCACTTGATACATAAAATAGTATTGAGGTAATTCTTTTTTATAATGGTTTTGGTTATAGGGTAATACACTATGTTATTCAAAAATCAATACAGGACTAAAACCGTATCCTTTTTGGTTATTGTCTGCAAAGTGAATTTTGTAGAATACAGAACCGTCTGTGGTACGAACAACATGACCAATTCGTGCCATAGGAACAATAATACATTGGTCTTGATGATGCGCAGTCATAAATCGGAGTTCAATTATTTTTTCTTGTCCGTCATCCGTCTTGAATGTTGTATAAGCTATTTTTTTCTGAGCAATATATTGATGAGTGATTCCTTGTAACTCGGTAGCAGTTGCAGGTGAAGGAGATAAGAAAAGTCCTTTTCCGGCTGCTCCCCATTTGTGTTTCCATACAAAATCTTTGTATTCTAGTACCCCTTTCTCAAAAAGCGGGAGTACTTCCGTAAGTTCAAAACAAGGAGGGTTGAATGGATGTTTGATATAGGGGGATAAACGTTTTGATATATCAAACTGTTTACTGGGGTGATTTATAAATTTTAAGTGGTCATATCGACAATCAAACCTAAACTTCCAGCTTTCTTCATCTACCGGGTAATGTTGATCAAAAATAGCATCCGAAAGTAAAATTCTATTATAAAGTCGATGAATAGAGCTCGGAGAACTACTTCCCGGAGTTTGATGGTATAGACGATTTTCAGATTCAAAAATATCATTTCTGTCGGCAAGTTTTACGGAGATATCCAGTTCTTTTTGAGTAGCGAAAAACTCAAAATTAGTTTTTTGCGAATGGAGATTAATATCTGTAAGATACACCTCTTCCTGATGTCGTCCTCCAAGAATTCGTTGGTATATTTTTTTGAACTCTTCCCAGGTGGTAGAAGCGCTATCTGCAAAAATCGAAATATCCGGATTTTCTATTTTTTGTGCGAGAAAGCGATTAAGTCTGGCAGCACTGATAGGGTAGGTGGCTACTGCCTGAAATTCGATGTTGTGTAATCCGATATCAGAAACTGCCAGATCGAAACTTCCAAAGGAGAATCCATTGCCGTTTTTTTCCTGTGCCAGAAGGTTTCTGGGTACAGGTTTAAAACCAGGAGGGAGCTGATGTTGTGGGAATCGCCCTTCTGTCAGTTTATGCTGCATCTCTCTGATAAAAGATACGAAGTCATTAGCCAGCTTTCTGGAAATACCAACAAAATAATTGGCAATCCGCATATTGCCTCCGTTTTCTTCTCCATTAGAAAACTGATAGTCTTTAGAAAAATTAGTGACCATTTCCGTATAAACTTCCTCTGGAATTCGCTGTAAAAAAATATCCTGATTCGGGTGTTCGGTTTTTTGTATTTCATTAAGTTGTTCTGTCTTTATCATAATCAAACGGTATTAAGAGAAGTATTTAAAAAAGAATTACTGTGTTTAAGGTATTGATGCCATTCAGCTTGTTTGGGGATAGGAAATGCGTAATGAGATAAGAATGCCGACATGCCTCCATGGTGCATTAGGGCTAGGGCAATATCTGCCGGACTCTCTAATGTTTTAATACGATTATACAGAGGCTGTAGGAATTGTTCTTCCTGTTGACCTCGTTGTAATAATCCTATATATGCAATAGTGAGCACTTCTTTAATAATGCCGATCATATCATGAGAAGATTTTTTTAGAGCCATTCCGTGTTTAATAGCCTCCATTCGGAATTGCTTCCATTCTTGTAGTGATAAGCGCTGCATAAGTATTTTAGCAGCATCTATATTCTCAATGAGTCCCAAAGTAAGAGCAGCAGAAGTAAGTGTTTCTCCAGGAGGTTGTTGGCAGCACATTCGACTTTCTACAGTTCCGTATTTAGGGACGAGTCGCGCATTGAACCAACTAAAAGGAACAATGTGATGCAGGTCTTCGGGCTGTGGGGTGATGGGGATTTCTTTTTTATTTAGAGCGCGTCCTATAGCGACTCCTTTTTGTTGGTAATAAGTATTGAAATTTGTTTTGTTGATAACCTGATAGTAGGTGCCATCTCGGGGAATAAGTAAGGTAGAAATCTGACATAGGTGTTCCAGGTAGTCAGAAAGAGAAGTAAATTTTGGGGGTATACCAAGCTGTTGTGACAGGTTAGGAAAAGCATATTTCCATAATAGTTCTCGGTTTGCTTTATATTGGTCAGTATGTTGGTTATTCCAGATAGGGGAATTTGCTTGCATAGCAATAAGAGGACCTGAAAATGCATTTAATATATTAACAGCATCAATGGCTTCTGTTTCATTTACTTTGATATGGCATTGATTAGAAGCTGTAATGGCTAAATGGTCTGAGTCAAACCCTTTTGTAGGCGGTATGAAGTTGTGATATGAAAAATGCTTAAAAAAAAGATATCGTTCTTTAGGCATGACCAACTCATGACCAGGAGTGGCACATGGTTGTATTCCATAGCCGATTATATAACATTGATGTTTGAGCAGAAAAGGAAGTATATGATGAAGGATTTTGGTTAAGCGTGTTTCCAATTGATACAATGTATGTTGCGGGGCAAGTACAATCTCGAGAATGCTATAACCTACATCAGTCGTAATACTGTCTTGATAAAAGGCGGTAGAGGATGGCGAAGCTGCCATTTTTGTAGCAGTACAATAAAAACCAGTAAAAGAATCTCTTTCTAGCAGGAAACCTGCTTTTTCTAGATGGATGAAAAGCCTTTGAATTAGTGAAAAAGGGGGGGCTTCCCCTTTATGAGTTACAATTGGGAATTCACATTCAATTCCAATAGTACGGGGCGTTGGAGTAGGGCAAGTAAATTTTTTTACGAATTCTCGGTATAGTTGGTTGGTCATTCTGGTTGGTTTTAAGAAAGGAAAAACGCATGCATTTTTCCAATTGGTTTAGTAGTCAATACGCAAAGAAAGATACAAGGAGTTCCTGTAGATTGAAAATATTATTTTTCAACAGTCTTTTAATAAAAAAATAGAAGCTTGGTTATGAGTCGATTATTGATAGCAGGTTGGTTTTTAGCGTATTAATTTTGCTTTTTTACAATAATCTTTGCGGTTCAAAAAATGATAAAATTGATTTTTTGATATTGAGAATCTACATAAAGATAAAAAAAAAGAAAGTAGATATACAATAAAAGCCACCAAAATTAGGTAGCTTTTATTATATGTTTTTATGAGTTTTATCAAAGGTTAATGATTAGGTAGTACATCTCCTGTATGTGCATTTAGACATTGGTCACAATCATTAAAATTAATTCGGGTTCTTTTGATACGCCCGTTTATTTCCTGTTTGATGAAGAGTTGCTTTTTTCCTTCTATGATTTCCAAATAACAATCTCCGGTGAGGAGCTCTCTGGAATAGCCTATGTTAGAAACACAGCTGGGGTTGTAAAAATTGCTACTACAATGGTAAGGCGTATTCTGATTAGTGCTATTTCCGGTTGTTGTCAGATCTATTAGTTCAGAAACTATTTCTTCAGGGGAATGAGTGAAATTATCAAGACAAATGATTTCGGTATTTATTAGAAGACGGTATCCATTAGAGGTAATAGTTCCTTTTAGGTCTTCCAGATACCCTTGAGTAATTCGCTCAGCAGGAAGTGCCCAAAAATAATGAGCAGTTTCGCTATTGTAATTTTTTACAGGATGGCCATAATTTACACCTACAGCCCCTGTTGTTTTGACGTTAGATTTAAAAGAGAATCTCGCTTCTTCTTTGATGTTGAGAAAGGTGACTTTTAATACAGATCGAGGAGGGACAATAACGTTTTGAAATTCCTGACCTGTAGCGAATATGTTAACTTCTTCACTTCCTCTGATTTGCTTAAAGCCTATTTTGAGTCCTACAGTGGCAGTAATTTCTCCTTCTGCAATCATTTTGATCCCTGTACTGAATGTGGCAGAGGTCTTTAATTCGAACGCTTGTTCATATTCGTTGACCCAGCTGATTTTTGATTTTTTTTGCTGAGTAGCATATACTCGTGTTGCTAATGCTTGATTACTGGTATTGATAAAATATTGAATCGTATGAGTGTCTTCTTTAATTGTTCTGGAGAGTTCCTTGATATGAGGAGGGTTGATATCTATAGTAGGGCGAAGGTTTAGCTGTTGAGATACATTCGGGACAGGGATGTAATCCGAAGTGTTTTCTGTATATCCCCAGTAATCGATAGCTTCTGTCTTGTTAAATGAAATAGCATCAGGAACTACACCATCAGCTGAGGTGAACAGGTTAAATAAAGCAGTGCGTTTAGGGGAGGATTGGGTATTGTACAATTTATCGACGATTGCTCGTGAAAGTGGAGTAGAAACAGTGCTTTTTGCTATTTTGGCATTTCTTTTTAAAAAAGGGAGGTCCTCGGAGTTGAAAGATGTAAAAGTTTCCTGTTGTAACATTGTTTCTAAAGAAGAATACCCTTTTTTGATATGAAGGGGAGTTGTTGTTTCTACATTGTTTTTAGTAAGGTCGTCTTCTTGTTCATTCTGACAAGAAAAGAATACAATCGTGGCGGATATAATGTATGTGAATGGGGTCGTAATGATATTTTTCATGAGATGATTTTGTGCCATGTTAGATATGATTTAAGGAATTAGATATCACTATTAGTAATGAGAGTGATAATAAAAACAGGATCATTAGTTGAAAATAATAAAAACAGTATAACCTAAAAAAGTAACGGTTATACTGTTTTTTGTTTGAGAGAGTTATTTCTTTATACAATGCGTTATTTGTTTGTGCCTTGGTAGTTTATTGTTTCGATAGATCGATGATTTTACCGATAGCATCCTCTGCATTAAATTCGTCATAGGAGATTACATCAATCTGAGTCGCTAACATATATCCTTCAGTTTCAATATACCCTTTGTTATTTTCTATAAAACCATCAGTGATTCTACTGGCAGGTAATCCCCAAAAATAATGGGCAGTACTCGAATTGTTGTTTCGTACAGGGTGACCGTAATTAAGTCCTACCATTCCATTCATGGATACTCCGGATTCAAAACTCCATTTAGCAGTTTGTTTTAATTCGATATACGTGACTTTTAATACGGACCTTGGTTGTACAGAAATCCCTCTAACTTCTAACCCATTACGAGAAATAAAAGTTTCTTCTTTTCCACGGATCTGTTTAAAGCCAATTTTTGCACTGGCGGTTACTTTAATTTTTCCTTCTGCTATCATTTTAATACCAGTAGTGAAAGAAGCTTCTGCTCCTACAGTAAACTCTTGAGTGTATTCATTAGTAACAGTGATTTTGGATTGAGTTTCCTGATATTGATCCAGTTTAGCAGATAAGATTTGGTCTGTTTTATTTATCAAATATGCTACTCGATGGTTTCCGATATCATTTAAAGAAGATCGAGATTCAAGTTTTAGAGTTGGAGGATTTATCTGGGTGTAGGCTTTTAGCCCAAGTCGATGAGAGACGCTTGGAATAGGTAAATAATCAGACTCATCATCCGTATATCCCCACCAGTCAACTCCTTCAGTTTTATTAAAAGAGATTCCATCCGGTTCATATCCGTCATCCGAGGTGAATAAACGTAGTAATTGTTGTCGTTTTCTGGTTGATTTGGTGTTCCATAGCTTGTCGACGATGGCTCTTGTTAGTGGTTGCTTGATTGGAGCAGTAGTGCTCTTTTCTGATGACTGGTTTTCAGTGTTTGAGGATGTAAATACAGGAAGGTAAGTTCCGTCCTTTAGTTTTTCAGCGATAGTACTGGAGTCTTGTGAAATTTCTTTATTCTGTATCTCAAGTGTATCTTCTTCTGTTTGGCATCCGATAATAACAATACTGATTAATACTGCTGTAACTACCCTTAGATAGGAGCTATATCCTATTGATTTGGAATTGCTTTTTTTGATAGGCATAAAGTTGTGTTTTTTTTGTTAATAATTGGTTACCTGTATGTTAAGCGCTTACAACAAATAATCATGTCTAACTAATGAAAAAAACAAACGTTATTTTGTGTGTTAACAAAGTGTATAGGATAAATAATATGGAGAAAAGAGTTGTTTTTTTAAGGAGATTTGTTTTTTATGTGCTGATAATTAGTAGTTTATTTTTTTTATGAATGTTTTGTGGTGAAAATGACTGCTTTCAAAACTTTAACATGATAAGGGGGGAATACTGTTAATAAATTAACAGTGACATGCTCATTTTTTTTTAATAAAAGGAGATTTAACACAGGAAAAGAGTTATACATTTTAAAGGTAAATCGTATATAAATAACAATTTATATACGATAAAATAATATATAAATAACAGATTGTTGTTGGGTGATAGTTTAAAGAGGTGTTAAGGTGAAAAAAACAGTTCTCCGAATCAGGAGAACTGTTTAGGTGTAAAAAAGGGGTAGAGAATAATTTATTCTTTGAAATCAAAAAGCTCTTTGATTTCTTTATATGACATTTGGGTGTACTTTTTTCTTTTGGAGCCTCCTTCTGTATCTTGTACAGTATGCCCTCCAGGGATGATTACATATCTAAAATCACTGAAAAAAGTATACACTCTGCTTTCTCCATTGAGGGAGTTTACCCGTATTTGTAAACTATAGTAACTACCGTTATCGGATTCAAAAAGAGCAAATCCATAGTACTCTTCCTGTGGAGCATGAATATAGGGGAGCTGATAGACTGTATTGTCATTTCGTTTGCCATAAACAAGTATCACATCTGTATTCGTATTGACTTCACTAGTGTCTATGGTTGCGAGTCCTTGTGCATTTTGAGAAGAAGCATTAGGATTGAGAAAGTTTCTGCTAATCCAGTCAGAGTAGATGACATTAGCGGTTCCGGGATCTCCCTGATCTCCTTTTATACCTTGCTCTCCTTGTATTCCCTGATCTCCCTGGGGGCCTTGTGGTCCGAGATCTCCATCTTCTCCCGAACACCCGGTAAAACACCCTCCCAAACCTATCAAGGTGCTTATCATAACCAATACTACCATTTTTCTTGTTTTCATCTTTTTTAGTTTTTGATGTTGTTAGAATACAAACCTATTATAGCTAATAAGAATGCAGGTGTTACTTTTTTGATTTTCAATAATTAAGGACTTATTTCTGTGTGAATAAGAGAAGGGAATGATATTTTGAAAGGTAGCATTTAAAAAGAAAGGGTAGTATATTTATATGACAAAGCCTTGTAACAGAAGTACAAGGCTTTTTTATTTAGAAGAAAGAGGAGGTTATTTTTCTTGTATAGTTTCCATTTCTTCTGCTCCGTAAGCCTCACATTGATCCAGGGTATCCTGAATATGTTGTAAGGTGGTTCTGGGATTGATCAGACACATGCGAAGTACTACTTGACCTTGCAGAATCGTGGTTACTAATAATGCATCTCCTGAAGCGGTGATTTTTTTTGAGATGTTTTGATTGATTTTATCTAGCTGTTCTTCTGATAGTGTATGATTAATAGGGTGATATCTATAATTAATCACTCCCAGAGTTGCGGGAGAGATAACTTCCCACTTTGCACTTTTGCGAAGAATAGCCTCGGTTTTTTCTGCTAATTCGATGTTGTATTGTACAGCATTTTTAAAAGCGTCCAGCCCGAATGTTTTGAGTGACATATAGAATTTTAACGCCCTGAATCGTCTGGTTAGTTGAATTCCGTGGTCATAGAAGTTAATTTCAGATTCATTTCCTTCAATATCTCGTAAGTATTCCGGTTTTTCACTGAATGTACCACTTAACCAGCTATGGTTTTTTACCAATAAGCAACCCATTTCATAAGGTTGGAAAAACCATTTATGTGGGTCAACGGTCAAAGAGTCTGCTTTTTCAATTCCTTTGAGGAATTTTTTACCATCTTTTGCTAAGATGGCTGCCCCTCCAAATGCCCCATCTATGTGGAACCATAGATCTTCATTTTTGCAAATAGTAGCAAGTTCATCCAGTGGGTCTACCGTTCCTGTATTGGTAGTTCCTGCAGATGCAATCATGCAGAAGGGGTGTAACCCTTCCAGTCGGTCTTTGGCAATGGCATTTTTTAATTTGTTAATCGATAATTTGAATTCAATATCAGTAGGAATGATCCGTATTTGTTCCTTTTTGAATCCAATCACTTTGATAGCTTTGATGTTGGAAGAATGTGCCTGATCAGATAAGTAGATCACTGCTTTAGAAAAATCATCACCGCATTTTATTCTTCTGGCGGTTACTAATCCGGTAAGATTTGCCATGGATCCTCCACTAGTGAAAATCCCTCCTCCATTTTTTTTAGGGAACCCAAAAATTTCCAACAACCAGTTCATGGTTTGTATTTCTAATTCAGCTGCAGCCGGGGAAGCAGCCCACCCCCCTGAGAAAATATTAAATCCAGTGGCAAGGGTATCTGCCATAGCGCTTACGTAATTGCTGGGTCCCGGAACAAAAGAAAAGGATTTCGGATGGGAAACAATATTTCCATGCGGAATTACATGATCCATTACAAAATCCAATACATCATTGGCTGGAGTCGGTGTATGCGGAATATCTTCTGCTAATAATGCATCCATTTCCTGTCTAGAAGCCGATGTTACAGGCTTTTTATCGTTTTGATTCTCAAAATGATCAACGATATGTTCTATAATTCTGTATCCATATTGAAGCATATCTTCTTTGGATAACATTAATTTATTATTGAGATTATTGTCGTTCATTACAATATTTTTTTCGTCTTACTAGCACAAAGGTACTTCGATTATATGTAATTATACTTGTATAAATATTTTAAAAAATAGTAATCTGATTGTAGGTTATACTTGATCATTGAGATTTAAATGCTTTAGTACTTATCTCAAAATTAATAATCATTTCTTATATGATATCTCCTATGTCTGTTTCAGAGGAGTTTATGCACTGAAAAGATACTCATCCTGCTGGATATAAAGGGTGAAAATTCTAAAAAAAGAAAGCGGTCACATGACCGCTTTCTACCCTAAGTAATAATACTCATAATAGCACAATTAAACTAAAGTTGAGTTTGTGAAAAAAGTGTTATATCATTTTGTGGTTAACAAAATATGTTTGTGTGCTATTGGGTATGTATATCATTATTTTTTATTTGATTGTTATTTAGGTTTATCTTTTTTGGTAAAAAGCTTCATCTTTTTCGAATGGTGTTGTATAAATTGTAGGTTGCAAAAGATGAAGCTGTTGATTACCTGTTAATCTGTAGGTTATTTACTCAAGTGTTCTTGATGGATTCTCATACTTGTTTTTATTTTTGGAGCAAAAAAAGTAAGTGAGTGCAGTTTATTTCTATTCCTGCATAACCGTATAATTATTTAATGACTGTTTTAACTGGAATTTAGGGGCTATTATATTCGTGGGGTCTTTAAATAAATCTTCTGCACTAAGGAAATCCTTTGTGAATCGATTGTATTTTAAGATGTTTACAATACTAGTTTTTTCAATACTTCTAGATTCAACACCATCTCCGTGAATATTAAAAAAACTATTATCCATTTTAAAAGTCTTTTCGATAACGTCAACAGAGGAGTATGATTTATCAAATTTAATGACGTTAGAAAAACCGGATATTTTCGAGTTGTGAATATACAGAGTAGCCAGATTAGACGATTTGATCGCAGCTGTTGTATGTTGGTAGTTGCTGCTATCTGATAAATTGACTAAGGTGGCATCCGTTATAGTTACGTCAGTAACTGCGTTTGGCTTTATATATCCCAGTTCGTGGTTATACCCATTTACAGCCAGAGCATATGATCCGTTGGAACATGTAATGTAAGGATGTCGGATGGCTATAACGTTATTAAGGTCACCTTTAAATCCTTCAGATATATCATAGTCATTAGCTTCTGCTTTATAGGAAATAAGGTTTTTGGTATTATTTCGACCTCCTTTCCAGCTAAAAGACCCTAAAGCAGAATGACTGATCATGATATGATCTAGAATAGATGTGCTTCCTAGTCCGTATAAGGATAAAGCATGGGATCCTTTCCCTTTTTTGGTTTTGTTTCCTGCGTATTCAATTCTTAGGTACCTAAGAATAGTTGTTTGTTCATCGTGCTGATCTCCACCATAAATAGCAAATTGAGGATTAAAATTACCTTGTATAACCCCGCTACCTGATACGGTATTGATTTTTCCAGAACCAACAATAGTGATACCTCCCCAATCTCCACTAGTCCTTGATTTTGGAGATTTATTAGAAGTGAATACAATTGGATAGGCTTCTGTCCCTGCTGCAATAAGTTTAGAACCTCTGGTAATAATAAGATTTGCAGGATTCTCGTGGTCACAGCGAATTACAGTTCCTTTTTGTATTGTTAAAGCAGCTCCACTGGTTACATATACATCCCCTGATAATAAATATACGATGTCATTTCGTAAGAATGTATCGCTATCTATAATATTAGGTAGTTTTTCTTCTGCTTCCGGGTAGTTTACTTTATTAGGCTCAAAATTAGTCCAACCCTTAATCCATCGGTGTTCATTTTGATTGAAGTTTTGGGCTGAAAGTAGATTTGCTATTAAAAGTGTAAATAACAAGATCAAATTAGTTAATCTCATAATAGTACTATTTTGGGGTTCATAATATTAGGAGGAAAATTCTTTCTCCATATTTTTGGGATGTACAAGTTAACACACTTTGATAAAATGTGGTTACGTGTTTACCGTAAACTTTGTGTGTTGGTCGGTATTTTGGCTATATTTCACAAAAATTTAACAGTTTTATTCTTACTTATAGAGTTGTTTTTTCTGTCTAAATTGTTTTTTTGTCTTACTTGTATGAAAATTCTGATTTTTATTTAAAATATTGATTATTAGTTAATTATGGTTTTTGAGTATTTTTAGTGTGTGAAGTTTGTTTTTTGAGTGTGTTGGTTTTTAATGTATTATATGAGTAAAATTTGTTTTTTGTCGATATTTTGTGATTTGCTGTAAGAATGTAAATGAACTGCTTGCAAAAGCAAAACTATAAATCAGGAGAGATGCTGTTTGTTGTAGGGTGATTTTGCTGATATTTTAAATTGGGTATAAAAAAAAGTAGCTTGTTTCGACAAGCTACTTTATACTTATATGATAAACGGTTATATTCTTAATCCAAGAACTCTTTTTATATAGGTTTTATTTATTGATGGAGAGGCTAGGCTGTTCAGTAAAGGAACTTTCTTATGATGCGAATTGTTTCTCCAACAGATACGAATAAACTAAATAGATAGGATCAAACTAAAAGAGAGGTCTGGTGTTAGAAGTTTCCGTTGGCACCTATTCTTATCTTTTTGATAATTTCTTCAAAGTACAGGATTGACCAAACTATTTTTTCGGTATCAGCATAAGGAACAAATTCTGAAATCATATTATTAGTAACTTCAAAAGCCTTGGTGGTGGCTTCGTGATGTTTCCCTAATACTTTGAGGTTTTGACTATCTTCCTTAATTCCATTATCTCCCAAAGAAACATCTGCTTGATTTGCTAATGCCAAATATGGGATAATGGTAAGTATCTCCCTTACTCTGTATTTATATAAACTGATAAGTTCCCCTTTTTTTAATTCTTCTAACTCGTCAATGGTATGAAACTTATTGATCAATGTTTTTTGATCAAAGAAGATGTTATCTTTAGATTGGGCAAAGCTGATGTTTATAAATAGGATAGCAAAAAGCAGTGTTGTAATCGATTTCATTCTTAATTGGTATTGATAGTTAATGTTCGTACATACCCAAATTTACTGCATTACGGTGTAATTGCCAAGAGATTCTTTCAAAGTAAATTTAGGATGTTTAATATTCATTGGGTCTGTAAATAAGTCTTTTGCACTTTTGAAGTACGTTGTGAACATATTATACTGTAGTAGTTTTTTAGTGGTTGAATAGGGCTCATCATAGCTAACCAAAACAGATTTATCATGTACATTAAAGACACTATTGTCTAAGGTAAATGACTTTGATATATCTGCAAACGATTGAAATGACTTGTCAAACTTTATTACATTGGCGAATCCAGATATTTGAGAATTGGTTAGGTCCAATTGTGCCATGTTTTTAGCAGCAATAGCTGCAGTAGTATGTTGATAGTTGGTTCTATCTGCAAGATTTATAAAAACAGCATTCTCTATTTTTACTTTTGATAAGGATGATTCAGATATAAAACCAGTGTTTTTGTCATATCCATCTATTTCGATTGCATATGATCCGCTGGAATCAGAAATGTAAGGATGTCTTATAGCCACAATGTTTTTCATACCTCCTTTGTATCCCAGGGTGAAATCATAATCATCATCTTTTGCTTTATAAGAAATAAGATTGTTCATTTTTACATTCCCCCCAAAACATTCAAAAGAATCATCAGCAGAATGGCTAATCATAATATTATTAATGACGGAAAGTTTCCCCAGTGCATATAAGGTAAGTCCGTTGAGTTCTTTAGAGCGATTGATTTTCTGACCTGCATATTCTATACGTACATAGGTCATAATAGTAGTGATATCATCATCTTTGTCTCCTCCAAAGATAGAATATTGTGGAGCAAAGTTCCCTTCGATAATGCCTGTTCCTGTCGGAGAGTTAATAGTTCCGGTTCCTACGATGACAATACCTCCCCAATCCCCTGCTTTTCTTCCTTTGGCAGATTTGTTAGAAGTGAATACAATTGGTTGCGTTTTGGAACCTTGCGCAATTAATTTGGCCCCCTTGGTAATGACCAGTGAGGTTGATTTTTCTGAGTCACATCGTATAATGGTTCCTTCTTCTATAGTTAGTAAAGCATTTTTAGTGACATATACATTTCCCGACATTAAATAAGTAATGTCATTACTGAGAAATATATCGCTATCGATGATCGTTGGTAATGTCTCCTCTGCTTCGGGATATACTTCATGGTTAGGGTCAAAATTTGTCCACCCTTTCATCCATTTCATTTCGTGATCCTTAAAGCTGTTTTGAGAAAAAACAAAGATTGGCAACAAAAATAACGTGACTTGTGATATGATACTTAGTTTCATGACTTTTAGGGGTTATCAGTTATCGAATTGTTGCAAAATTATAACTAATGTAATCAGTAAATTGAGATATCAGTTTACGAAATAGTTAAGTCATATTTGTGTGATTTATTGTGTAGGAGGTTTACTTTTTTTTAACAAAAACTTAAATCACTTTGATTCTCAGGGGGGTAAAACCCCTATGTTTTGTAGGAAAACAATAGGGGTTTTAGGAGATTTTTAATAAGTTTTTGTAAGATATATGGAATTCATTTTATGAAAATGTTAATTCTTAGTTTTAGTGGTGTCTTTTTTCTTTTTGCGTCCAAACATTCCTCCCAGAATATCTTTTGCAGCATTTTTTAATTGTTTTTCAGGAGTATTAGTTGTGTTTGTTTTAGTGGAATCACTTTTAGACTTGGCGCCTCCTAAAAGATCTGTAATAACTCCTGTTCCTGTATTGAGAAGTTGATCTTTTACCTTTCCTTTTTGTTTGTCAATAATACGTTGGGTTACTTCTTTTACTGCTCCGGAAGTGTTTAATTTTATTTGTGGGTTTGTGAAATTACCTGCGATTCCGATGGGGACTCCAATTGTCATGTTTTTTGCTTCTTGAGGGCTCAATTGAGAAAGCAAACTAGTTACATCTTTTCCCAGATACTTAGCAGGAACGTCCATGGTTACCTTGTAATCCATGTTTTTGTCCAGACCGTGACTACCTCCTGCAGTAAATTTTACCCCTTTAATATCAAAATTAAAAGGTTTGACATTTACCTTTCCATCATTAAAATCCAGATGAGTTTTGATGTTTTTGATATTGAGTTTGTCTAGCTTCAGGAAATCCAGTTTCCCATCCAGTTTACTTATCAGTGGAGCTTTGCTGGAGTTGACTTGAGCATTCAGTATTTCTGCTAATGCACTTCCTTTAATAGAGGTTAGTACGGGAGTAAGGTCGTCATTTAGGTCTCCGTTTAGTTGTAATTCTGTTGTGAGTAAGCCTGTTAATGCTTTTGCGATAGGAGCATAACCTTTTAATAGATCCAAACTGCTGAATGATTGTGCAATGTTTATCTTATTTAATTGGAGAGCCATATCAAAATTTGGTTTTTTCTCTTTAGTAGAAACTTTCCCGTCAAAAGCAATGCCTCCATCAAAAATAGAGGAAGTTACTTTTTGTAAATAGGCGGTTTCATCCTTTATTTTTACGGTTCCTTTGGCATCTTTAAGAGTAAGATTGTCGTAGATTACTTTTTTAGCATCAAAAGTTAGAGTTGCATCTAAAAAAGAAGGAATCTGTAGGGCTTCTTCTGTCGTTGATGTGGTTTGTTGTAGAGAATCTGCAGCAGTATCTTCTACCATAAAATCATGAACATCAAAAACAGTAGAGGAAACATCAAAGTTTCCTTTAAGATCCTGTTTGGCAAAAAGAAAGCCCATAAGGTTGTGAATGCTACCTTTTGCTTCCATATCAGAAGCTCCGGTAGTGGCTTGTAAATTTTCCAATGTAATCGTTTCGGGTTGGAAAAGAACATTGGCTTGCTGAATGTGGATTTCATTAGGGAGTTCTTCGGAGGTATATGCAAAATCTTTGATGCCGGCACTTCCACTACTTTTGATGTGTTGATATTGTTCTTTTTCTAAAGCGTTCATGTCAAAATTCACCTGAACATTGGCATTCGCAATTCCATTTAATTTTTGTTCCAATTCCAGTGGATATGCCTGGTTTACATTAGCCAGATTGACAGTTCCGTGTAACCCCATGGAAACCAGCATATTTTTGGTGATGTTTCGCAGGCTTCCCTTGGCAGCGAAAGCATCCTGATCAATTTTGAAAGTAAAATTGTCGATAGTAATATAAGTGTCATCAGGATTTCCGGTATCGTTCTTTACCTTAGTGTCTATATTGATTCCTGTAACACTTTTGGGAAGATCGGGATATTTGAAAGAAGCATTATGCGAAAGAATTTTAATGTCCATGGTCGGGATCTGCGTGTCGCTAATGTGTCCTTTGACCATTCCATCAACCGAAAAATCCCCCGATGTTTTTACCCCATTGAGATCCTTGGCATAAGAGGCAGGAATAACTGCCAGTAAATTTTTAAAATCAGAGGTAGGTGTTTTAAAACTGAGATCCAATAAGGTACTTTTCTCTAATAGCTGAACAAATCCTGCAAATTCTAAAGGGAGTTGATTAAGTAATAGTTTATTTTCTCTAAAGGAGTATTTCTGATTTTCCAGATCCAATTCTAATTCAGCGTCTAATTGTAGTTTGTTTTTGTCGAGGTAATTAGAGCCGTCCATGTCTAAGGAAGCTGCTACAGATGATTGGGTGTCTAAAATGATTTTTTGTCCTGAAACAGAACCTTCTCCAACATGGTTGATGGTAGTAAGATCCATTTTAATTTTGCTTACATCATCCTGATAGCGGATATTACTATTGTTTAATTCATAGTGTTTTAGGTCAAAGGTGAAATCACTGGAAGATGTTTCAGGTGTCGTTTGTTCTTTTTCGGTAGTTTTTGCAATATCTAAGTTAGAATTCCCAAGACTATCCGTTTTAATAGTGATACTGGCTTCATCAATAATCACTCGAGTAACATTGACTGCCTGAGAAGATGTTTTAAAAAGTTGACTCATTCCCATAGCCAATTCAATTCGTTTGGAATAAGCAAGAGTGTCTCCCTCAAAAGGAGTGTGATTCGTAACTGATAAGTCGTTGATTACTACGGTTGCCTGTGGGAAATTTTGAAATAAGCTGATATCTACATCCGAGAAGTGAACAGTCGCATTTACCTGTTCATTGATGAAATGTAGTACTTTATCCTGAATGCTTCCCTTGAATAAAAAGGGAAGAGCAATCAGTGCGAGAATGCATACTAAAAGAAAGGCTCCGATGATTTTAACTATTTTTTTCATTTGCTTCTTATTTTGTAGCGATACTATTTTTTAGTGTTATTTGGGGATTTTGATTCTGTATTTCTTTGTAATCAGTGTTGCTGATTTCAAGAGAATAAAATAACGATTTTGAATTGATATTTTATTGTTTTTATAGATTAAAAATTTGTTAGTTTATACTGTAAGTGCTAATTCTTCTCCTTGTTTTAGAGAAAATCTTTTTCGAAAACAATAAACTCCTAGGTAAATCAAAGGAGTGTCCAGAACAGCGACCAGCATTTTGAACAAAAAACCATTGAGTAATAAAGCACCGAAACGATCCCATTCTATAATATGACTAGCACATAGTAATAAAAGTACGGTAGCAGTATCAATAAGTTGCGAGAAAAAAGTGGAAAAATTATTACGAAGCCATAAATGCTTTCCTTTGGTAATCCGTTTCCAGAAATGAAATACCTGAATATCGATGTATTGAGCAAATAGATAAGCAAGCATAGATGCTAATACTGCAATAGTAGTCGCTCCGAATACGGTTGAGAATACCGTATCGGTAATGGGAGACCAGGAAGTTGCAGGAACGATATCAGCTACAAAAATAATAAGGAGCGAAAATAAAGAAGCAAAAATTCCGGCAGTTACAATCTGATTCGCTTTTTGCTTTCCATAAATCTCGCTGATAATATCTGTAATAAGAAAAGTAATTGGATAGGGGAGTATCCCGACCGAGATTTCAAAGGTATAGACTCCCAGAAAATCCCAGTAAAAAAACTTTTGAAAAATTAGATTAGATACGACAAGTGATGCAATAAAAAGAGCTCCCAGAATTAGATAGGTTCGATACGCAATATATTGGTCTTTGGAAGAAAGGTGAGTAGTTGTCAATGTTTCGTTTTTATATGTAAAGATAGGCAAAAGTACCAGTGTTTTACATTTGTAGCCTGGAAGAATATCCGAGTAAAAAATAGGAACTAATATGATTTTGTCAAGAATGTGAACAACATTTTTTTTACTGTGGTTTTAGTTTAGCTACTTTTGTCGGATGGTTCTGAGACGAATGAGGTCAGAATGTATAATACAAGGTTTTTTTATGGAGAGAGCATCTCATCTGGTACATATATCATTAGGGAGTAATATCGGAGATAGGTTGGCATATTTGCAAAAAGCAATTGATGTCATCTATGAAGAAGTTGGAGATGTGCTTTGTATATCCGGAGTGTATGAGACCCCTGCGTGGGGATTTTCCAGTGATGATTTCTATAATGCATGTATATCCGTTAAAACAAGGTATACGCCAGAACAGGTATTGGATATCTTGATGGGAATAGAACAGGAATTGGGACGTCATCGAAAAGAAGGGGAAGGCTATGAGGCACGGGTAATTGATCTGGATGTTATTTTGTCATCTTGTGGAGTAGTAGCTACTAAAAAATTAAAAGTACCACATCCTTCGATGCAGGAGCGAAAATTTGTATTGGTTCCTTTAGAAGAAATTGCAGCCCAAGAGCTCCATCCTGTTTTTGATAAAACTATAGAAGTATTATTGAGAGAAACGAAAGATACTGCCGAGATCAAAAAAGCAAAGGAACAATTGATCAATCCTAAAGAGAATTTCTCATTTAGTGATTTTAGCTATCTGGCGATTGAAGGAAATATTGGAGCAGGAAAAACAACTCTGGCAACTATGATTGCAGCAGAATTTAATGGAAAACAGGTGTTGGAGCGCTTTTCTGATAATCCATTTTTGCCAAAATTTTATGAAGATAAAGAACGATATGCTTTCCCATTAGAAATGTCTTTCCTGGCAGATCGCTATCGCCAATTTACAGAAGATTCTTCTCAGTTAGATTTGTTTAAAGATTTTATGGTATCTGATTATGATATCTATAAGTCGTTGATTTTTGCACAGGTAACCCTTCCGGAAGAAGAATTTAAACTATATCGTACACTTTTTACCATTATGTATAAAGAGGTGGTGAAACCAGATCAATATATTTATTTGTATCAAAATACAGATCGCTTGTTGCAGAATATTAAAAATCGAGGCCGTACATATGAGCAGAATATTCCTGCTGCGTATTTAGAAAAAATACATCAGGGATATATTGATTTTATAAAAACACAACCTGATCTCACCGTAAAAATAATTGATGTGTCTGCTATTGATTTTGTGAAAAACAGAAAAGATTATTGTTGGCTGTTGCGGGAGATTATAAGGAAGTAGTGTGTGTATTCTTTGATAAAAGAAAAAACTCCCAACAAGTTTGTTGAGAGTTTATAAAGGTTGTTATACTATGTAAAAGTGTTAATTCTTTATTGTGATATCACAAAGCAAATAATTGTTAAGAAGCAGAGAGATTTCCTGTTTTTTTTGAAGAAGCTATAAAGAGCTTTGGTTTTGGTAGGAACCATTTTATAGAAAACAATATTTTTGCAGATATGGAAAAAAACCGAAAACTAAAGAATAGTGAGTTGGAGCGGAAGTCTATTGGAGAGTTCAAAGCTTCGGATAAAACACCATTGATTATTATTCTGGATAATATAAGAAGTCTTAATAATATAGGATCTGTATTCAGAACCGCAGATGCTTTTTTGATAGAGAAGATATATCTATGCGGTATTACAGCGGTTCCTCCACATAAAGATATTCAGAAAACAGCTTTGGGAGCTACTGATACAGTCGATTGGCAACATGTAGAAAGTACAGATGAACTGGTTCGTCAGTTACAGGAAGAAGAAGTGGTTGTGATTTCAGTGGAACAAGCAGCAGATGCAGTTATGCTGGATGAGTTTACACCGCTAAAAGGAAAGAAGTATGCACTGGTATTCGGTAATGAGGTTAAAGGAGTACAGCAATCTGTAGTATCTAAAAGTGATACCGTCATTGAAATTCCTCAGTATGGGAGTAAGCATTCTTTGAATATCTCCGTTAGTGCAGGAGTAGTGATATGGGATATTTTTACTAAAATGAAATACAAATAAGCCCTAAGTCCCCTTGTCCAAAATGTGTTTTGTGGATAAAAAGAACTAATTTATAAAGCGTTGAATTTCCATAAAAAACACAGAATATATACTTTAGCATAAATCATAAAAAATAAATCCCTTTGGCAGCAAAAAACAGTAAAAAGGTAACTCCATTGATGAAACAGTATAACGCAATTAAAGCAAAATATCCAGATGCTTTATTGTTGTTTAGAGTAGGAGACTTTTACGAAACTTTTGGAGAAGATGCGATTAGAAGCGCTGCTATTCTCAATATTGTATTAACTAAACGAGGAAACGGAAGCGATCAGGAAACTGCCTTAGCAGGATTCCCTCATCATTCCTTAAATACCTATTTGCCAAAGTTGGTAAAAGCAGGAGAGCGCGTTGCGATTTGTGATCAGCTCGAAGACCCCAAACAGACTAAGACAATTGTAAAAAGAGGAGTTACAGAATTAGTGACGCCTGGAGTAGCATTAAATGATGAGGTACTCCAAAGTAAGACCAATAACTTTTTAGCTGCAGTACATTACGGGAAAAAAAATCAGGGAGTAGCATTTTTAGATGTGTCTACAGGAGAGTTTTTAATTGCTCAGGGCGATGTAGCACATATTGATAAATTATTACAAAATTTCAGACCCAGTGAGATTTTGGTGTCCAAAGCAAAAAAACAAACATATGAACAGGACTTTGGTACAGAGTACCATGCCTTCTATATGGAAGATTGGGTATTTAAGCCGGATTATGCTAACGAAACCTTGCAGGAACATTTTGAGACTGCTTCTCTCAAAGGATTTGGAGTAGATCACCTACCTGAAGGAATTATTGCAGCCGGGGTTGTATTGCATTATCTGGGAGAAACCCAACATAAGAAACTAGAACATATAACCAGTATACAGCGAATCGCAGAAGATGAGTATATCTGGATGGATCGGTTTACCATTCGCAATCTGGAATTATATGGATCCACTTCTTTTCAGGCAGTGACTCTATTAGATGTGATCGATAAAACGATTTCTCCGATGGGAGGACGAATGCTAAAGCGCTGGTTAGCATTACCATTAAAGAATAAAGAGGCAATTGATAAACGACATGAAGTCGTAGAATACTTTATAGAACAAGAGCAACTCCATCAGAAAATACGACATCAGATTAAGCAAATCGGGGATATCGAACGTCTGATTTCTAAAATTGCAACAGGGAAAGTAAACCCAAGAGAAGTAATTCAGTTAAAAAATTCTCTAGAAGCAATTGTACCTATAAAAGCGCAGGCACAGCATAGCGAAAATACGGCCTTAAAGAAGATAGGAGAGACGTTACACGATTGTGAAGTATTGCGCAGCAAAATAAAAGAAACTCTAAATGAAGAAGCTCCGGTTAATATCCTGAAAGGAAATGCGATTGCCGAAGGATACCTTGATGAGTTAGATGAATTGCGAAATATTGCATTTTCTGGAAAAGATTACCTGGACAAAATGTTAGAACGAGAGACAGAAGCTACAGGAATTACCTCCTTAAAAATTGCATCTAATAATGTCTTTGGATATTATATAGAAGTGAGAAATACACATAGGGATAAAGTACCTGAAACCTGGATTCGCAAGCAAACATTAGTCAATGCCGAGCGATATATTACTGAAGAATTAAAGGAGTACGAAGCAAAGATTTTAGGAGCCGAAGAGAAGATTCTGGAATTAGAGCAACGTTTGTTTCAGGAGTTGATCGTATGGATGAATTCATATATCAAACCAGTACAGGAGAATGCTATTCTGATTGGGCAATTAGATTGTTTGAGTTCTTTTGCACAATTAGCAATAGACAACTCTTATGTGAGACCAGTTATGGAAACGTCCTATGACCTGGAAATTAAAGATGGGCGCCATCCGGTTATCGAAAAACAACTGCCGATCGGAGAACCTTATATTTCAAATGATGTATTTCTGGATCGAGAACAACAACAAATTATTATGATTACAGGTCCGAATATGAGTGGTAAGTCAGCCATTCTACGTCAGACAGCATTGATTGTACTACTGGCACAAATGGGAAGCTTTGTGCCTGCAGCATCTGCCAGAATAGGAATTGTAGATAAGATCTTTACTCGAGTGGGTGCCAGTGATAATATTTCTATGGGAGAGTCTACCTTTATGGTCGAGATGAATGAGACAGCCAATATCCTTAATAACATATCTGATCGCAGTTTGGTATTGTTAGATGAGATCGGAAGAGGAACCAGTACCTATGATGGAATTTCTATTGCATGGGCAATTAGTGAATTCTTACATGAACACCCTACCAAGCCCAAAACACTTTTTGCAACACATTATCATGAATTAAATGAGATGTGTGAGACTTTTAATAGAATCAAGAACTTTAATGTATCTGTAAAAGAATTAAAAGATAATGTCCTGTTTGTACGTAAGCTTGTACCAGGAGGAAGTGAACATAGTTTTGGAATTCATGTAGCAAAAATGGCAGGGATGCCACAGCAGGTTTTACACCGGGCCAATAAAATGCTTAAGAAATTAGAGAAGTCACATAGTAGTGAGGAATTGACAGATAAAATAAAGAAAGTACAAGAAGACGATGAAATGCAGTTGAGCTTTTTTAATTTAGATGATCCCTTATTAGAAGAAATTAAAGAAGAAATCATCGATATTGATATCGATACCCTTACTCCGGTAGAGGCATTGATGAAATTAAATGAGATTAAGCGCTTGTTAACCAGTAATAAAGCATCTAAAGTATAGTTTTTTTTAAAAAAACTTAAAAAAAAGCTTTGTTAATCCTTTAATTGTATTAAATTTGCAACCGCAATAAAGAAAACAAAAAACGTTCTTTGTAATTATTGCGAAAGTAGCTCAGGGGTAGAGCATCACCTTGCCAAGGTGAGGGTCGCGGGTTCAAATCCCGTCTTTCGCTCTGAGCATACAAAATACCAATATATGCTGAAGTGGTGGAATTGGTAGACACGTTGGACTTAAAATCCAATGGGCAGTAATGCCCGTGCGGGTTCAAGTCCCGCCTTCAGTACGAAAGCCTGATAAACATTGTTTATCAGGCTTTTTTTGTTTTTAGATATATTCTGCTATATCCTAAAGTAAATTTCTAACCCTACTAACGAATTACACCTTTTATTCTTTTCTGAAAGAACGGAATGATTATGTACATGCTTATTTTTAGTTGTTTGCAAACTATTTACTGCAAAGACAGGAAAAAGAAATAAAAAAGGATACTTTTTTTTAGGTGGATATTAATTTTGATGACTTTAAGAATCGTTAAAGAATTTTTAATCAGTTGATTGCTTTTTGCATTGATCAATCTTTCATTAGAAGGTTCTTATCGAGGGTATCGTTTAATCAATCGTTCACACTAAAAAGGAGTATTCATGGGAAAAAGAATTCATCATCTATTTGTCTGTTGTATCTTTTTATTCTTTATAGATTCGGGTTATAGTCAGTATAAAGTTATTTATGATCCGTCAGTTATCGCTGGAGCAATCAATTCAGGCACTGGATTAGAGTTTCGCCCAAATCTGAGTATGTTCAGTAGTGGAGTTACGGTCTCTTCCGGTACTGATTTACGATTATCTGTGGCTTCGGATCAGCCTCCTTATGGATGGTTTAGTTATGAGGTT